>NZ_JAOASO010000111.1 GCF_030158645.1 Hydrogenophaga sp.
AGCGCGTTGCCGTCGAAGAAATGGGTCTTGGCTTGTTCGGTGGGGTCGGTCATGGCGACCAACCTTACACCAGCCCCGGCCTTGAACAAGCGCAGCGGCAACGGATGCGCCGGTGTCGAAAAAACTGACAAACAGATGGTCAACCGGACGCTGATCAACGGCGCCCCCGGGCGTGGCACCCAGTGGCGCAATCCTTGCTTACAGATGGATACACCGCCCGATCGGGGCCTGACAACACGGACAAACAACCATGAAGACGCTTTGGAAAAACACCTTGATCCGCAGTGTGCTGGCACTGGGTCTTGCATCCACCCAGGCTTTCGCTGTGGCGGCCCCGATTTTCTGGACCGACTGGACCGGTGGCGACCTCGACCCCACCTCCCCCGGCTTCCAAGCCAAAGGCACCATCACCACGACCACCAGCTCGGTCACCGTCACCTACACCAACCCCAACGGTGTCGGCTTCTATCAAGCCAGCGGTGGCAACGACTACTACACAGGCGGTGATGCCTCCACCTCGCCATTCACCAGCGCACTGGTCGACAACCGCCCCACCGGCTCGGACATCATTGCGCTGCAGTTCGCGGGAACACAGTCGCTCAGTTTCTCCCAGGCCATTGCCAATCCGGTGTTCGCTTTTGTCAGCCTGAACGGCAACGGCTATGCCTTCGATCGGGACTTCGACATCCTGAGTTTTGGCGATGCCTCCAACGGCAATGCCTGCGGGTACTGGGGCTGCGGCACCTCGTTCAAGCAGGTCGTCGACATAGGCGGCGGTGTGATGGAGTACCGGCTGCTCGGCACCGGCGAGCCGCACGGCACACTGCGCTTCACTGGCACGTTCGACACGGTCAGCTGGCGCAGCCTGAGCAACGAGTACTGGAATGGTTTCACGGTCGGCGTGCAGGGCACCGCTGCCGAGGTGTTCGATGTGCCAGAGCCTGGCAGCATCGCCTTGCTGGCCCTGGCCCTGGCCGGCATGGCGGTGGCTCGTCGGCGCAACGTCTGAGATGGACGTCGCCGCAGCGCGGCGACTGACTCCATGCAACAGGGCGGCTTGACCGCCCTGTTGCATTTCACACCTTCGAAAAATCCGGCTTGCGGCGTTCCATGAACGCACCGAAGGCCTCCTTGGCCGCCGGCTCGCCGAGCATGCGGCCGAAGCTCACGCCTTCTTCGGCCATCACGGACATGACCTGCTTGAGCTGGCCCTGTTTCATCAGGCGCTTGGTCTCGATGAGCGAGCTGATGGGTTTGGCGGCCATCTTGCGGGCCACGGTCTGGGCGTAGCCGGCCACTTCCAGTGGCGGCAGCACGCGGTTGACCAGGCCCACTTCCAGTGCAGCCTCGGCCATGAAGGGTTCGCCCAGCAACAAGGCTTCGGCGGCGCGGTGGTAGCCCAGCATCTGCGGCACCAGCAGGCTGCTCGCGGCCTCGGGGCACAGGCCGAGGTTGACGAAGGGCATGGAGAAGGCGGCGTTGTCGCCGGCGTAGACCAGGTCGCAGTGGAACAGCAGCGTGGTGCCGATGCCCACGGCCGGGCCGCACACCGCGGCGATCAGCGGCTTGGGAAACTGCGCAAGACCGCGCAGGAAGCGGAACACGGGCGAGTCGGTGGTGGCGGGCGGGTTGTTCAGGAAATCGGCGATGTCGTTGCCGGCGGAGAAGATGGCTTCGTTGCCCTGGAACACGACGCAGCGCACTTGGGCGTCGTCCTGCGCGGCCTGCAACGCGTCGGCCATGGCGCTGTACATGGCGGCGGTGATGGAGTTCTTCTTGTCGGGGCGGTTGAACGTGAGGGTGCAGACGCCGGCTTCGGTGTGGACGAGGATGTCGCTCATGGGGTGTCTCTCGGTGGGCAAAAGGGAAGCCGCAAATTACCACGAACGGGCGTGCTTTTCTGGAGCCCGCTCCCGAAGCCTGACGGCCGCGTGACAGCGTGCACCGGCACCGGTTTTCAGCGGCTGCCCGCCTACACTTGGCCGCTTCCCGGCGCCTGGGCGCCGCCTCTGCTCACAGGTGTTTCATGCGCTGCCGTTTCTTTGCCCTCGTCTTCGCCACCGCGGCGACCTGGTTCGCACCGATGCCGCTGGCGGCCCAAGGCACGACCGCCAGCGAACGCCCCCGCGTGGCCCTGGTGCTCTCGGGCGGGGGGGCGCGCGGTTTTGCGCACGTGGGCGTGCTCAAGGCGCTGGAGGCCGCACAGGTGCCGGTGGACATGATCGTGGGCACCTCGATGGGCGCGATCATCGGCGGGCTGTATGCCAGCGGCATGAAGGCCGACGACCTGGAGCGCGAGATCCTGGCGGTGGACTGGGGTGGCCTTTTCAACCGAAGCGAGCCGCGCCAGTTGCTGTCGCAACGTCGCAAGGAAGAAGACTTCGAGCTCTCGCCGGTGCTGCAGCTGGGGTTTCGCAACGGCGAGTTCCGCCTGCCCACGGGTGCGGTGTCCAGCCGGTCGCTGGAGGTGCTGCTGCGCCGTTACACCCTGTCCACCCGGCACCTGGAATCGTTCGACCAGCTGCCCACGCCGTTCCGTGCCGTGGCCACGGACATGGAAACCGGCCTGGCGGTGGTGATGGACCGGGGCGACCTGGCCGCGGCCCTGCGCGCGAGCATGTCGGTGCCCGGCGTGTTCTCGCCGCTGGCCATCAACGACCGCATCCTGGGCGACGGCGGGCTGGTGAACAACCTGCCGGTGGACGTGGCGCGCGCCATGGGGGCCGAGGTGATCATCGCGGTGAACATCGGCACGCCGCTGGCCGGCCGCGACACGCTGGGCACGGTGCTGGGCGTGACCACGCAGATGGTCAACATCCTGACCGAGCAGAACGTGCAGGCCAGCATCGCCACGCTCACCCCCAAAGACCTGCTGCTGGCACCGCCACTGGGCAAGCTCACGTCGAGCGACTTCAACCAGGCCGAAGCGTTGGTGAAGATCGGCAACGACTACGCCGGCACCGTGCGCGAGGCGCTGGCGCTGTTTGCGGTGGACGAGGCACGTTACGCGGGCTGGGTGAAGTCTCGCAGCGCGCAGGCGCTGGCCAACGCCGACCGGGTCGGTCGCATCGGTGCGATCCGCTTCGAGGGCGTGAGCGAGGAGCGCGCCGAACGGCTGTCCCGGGCGCTGGAGGCCGAACCTGGCCAGCGGGTGGACGTGCCCAAGATCGAGGCCGATCTGCAGAAGCTCTCGGCCGCGGGCGACTACGAGCGCATCGACTACACGCTGACCCGGCGCGAAGACAACGGCACGGAAGACCTGACGATCAACCTGCGCGAGAACAACTGGGGGCCGAACTACCTGCGGGTGGGCATCGATCTGCGCACCGACTTCCAGGGCGAAGGCGCGTTCAACCTGCGCATCAGCCACAACCGCCACTGGCTCACCGAGAGCGGGGCCGAGTGGCGCAACCGCGTGCAGCTGGGTGAAACGGTGGGCCTGTATTCCGAGATCTACCAGCCACTGGGGATGAACAGCGAACGCTTCGTTGCGGCGTATGTGGACGGCAACATCAACAAGGTCGAGCTGTTCAACGACCAGGGCGACGCGCTCGCACTGGTGCAGCGCCAGGGCGTGAAGGTGGGTGCGGACGTGGGCTGGCCGATTGGCCTGCGCGGCACCGTCGGTGAGGCGCGGCTGGGCGTGGTGGCCAGCGCGCGGCGCGCCAAGCCGGAGCTGCTGTCGGCGGCGATTCCCGCCGGGGTGAGCACCGTGCGCTGGACCGAGCGCGGCCTGCGCGCGGCCATCGTGGCCGATCAGCTGGATTTCGCGAATTTTCCGTCCCGTGGTTACCGGGGACAGGCCGAACTGAGCTGGGGTCGCCGCAGCGTGGATGGTGGCGCCACCACGGACTTCACCCGACTGGACAGCACCTTCACCGCCGTGAAGTCCTGGGGGGCGCACACCTTCAACCTGGGCGGACGTCTGGCCTACACCAACCAGATCCCGCTGGCCGCCATCGACGAATATTCGCTCGGCGGTTTCCAGAACCTCTCGGGCTACCGCACGGCGCAGGTGGCGGGCAACTACCTGCTGTTCGGCCGGCTCACCTACTACCAGCGCCTGGCGTCTTCGGTGGGGGTGGCGCGCGCCTTGTTTGTCGGCGGCTCGCTGGAAGCCGGCAACGCCTGGACCGAGCGCAGCGACATCACGCTGCGGCAACTGCGCGGCGCGGGCAGTCTGTTCGTGGGTGCGGACACCGGCATCGGCCCGCTGTACCTGAGCATCGTGAGTGCGCCGCGCGGCTACACGGGGCTGTACCTGTTCCTCGGCAGGCCCTGAAGGCGCTTCATTCCTTGAAGTAGACAACCTGGTGCGTGGTGGCCAGCAACTGGCCCGCTTCGCTCCAGACCTGCGCGGTCTGGTCGAAGAAGCCGTTGCGAAACGCTTGCGCGCTCGCCTGTCCCTTGAGCCAGCCAGTGCCCACCGCGGCGAGCTGCGCACCACCCGCATGGAAATACACCGTCATGGACACGGTGCCGGCCGGCACCCGCGTGGCGCGGCGCAGCCACACGCGGGGGTAGAACACGTCGGCCATGGCGGCCAGGCTGCAAAAGTCGAGTGGTCGGGCGGGCTCGTCGCGCATCCACAGCGTGGTGCGGCTGGCGTCACCGCCGCCGTCCCACGCGGTAGGAATGGCGCCCTCGGTGATGCGGATGTCGTACCGTTTCACCCACTCCACCAACGCCGCCATGTTGGGCTTGCCCACCGCGTCGGGCGAGGGCATGTCGGGCGCGGCCAGTTCGTCCACGCTCCAGGTCTCGCGCCGCGCGGCGGTGACCGCCGTGGCGGTCACCACGGTCTCACCCGCCTGCACGATCTCCACCACCCAGTGCTGGGTGGACCGGTTGGTGCGGGCGGCGCGGGCCACCACCTCGAACGGGGTGTCGGCCAGCGCCGCGGCGTAGTTCACCGTGAGCGCCACCGGCTCACCCAGCAGGGCCGGGTGCTGCAACACCGCGCCCAGCGCGGTGGCCGCTGTGACGCCGCCGAACGGGCCGACCATGTTGGCGTAGCCCGGTGAGGTAGCGCCGGAGAAGCGATCCCCGCCCAGCGGCTGCAGGGCAATCGCTGCGTCGAAGGCGTGTGCGTCCATCAGACGCGCTCGATGATGCCGGCGGCGCCTTGACCCATGCCCACGCACATCGTGACCATGCCGTAGCGCTTGTTGTGCCGCTTGAGCGCGTGCACCACGGTGGCCGCGCGGATGGCGCCGGTGGCGCCCAGCGGGTGGCCCAGCGCGATGGCGCCGCCCATGGGGTTGACCTTGCTCGGGTCCAGGCCCAGCGTGTTCATGACGGCGAGCGACTGTGCGGCAAAGGCTTCGTTGAGCTCGAACCAGTCGATGTCGTCCTGCTTCAGGCCGGCGTATTTCAGCGCGGCCGGAATGGCTTCGATCGGGCCCACGCCCATGATGTGCGGCGGCACGCCGCGCGAGGCGTAGCTGACGAAACGCGCCAACGGCGTGAGGTTGTATCGCTTCAGGGCGGCTTCGCTCACGAGGATGAGCGCGCCCGCACCGTCGCTGGTCTGAGAGCTGTTGCCGGCGGTGACCGAACCGCGCGCGGCGAACACCGTGCGCAGCTTGGCCAGGCCTTCGAGCGAGGTGTCGGGACGCGCGCCTTCGTCCAGGCTCACGGTGCGCGTGCGGGTCGTGACTTCAGCGCTTTCCAGGTCCACGCTGCGCTCGGTGACTTCCACCGGCGTGATCTCGTCGGTGAACTCGCCGTTCTTCATGGCCAGCACGGCGCGCTGGTGCGACTGCACCGCAAACGCGTCCTGCGCGTCGCGCGACACCTTCCACTGCTGCGCCACCTTCTCGGCCGTGAGACCCATGCCGTAGGCGATGCCGTAGCTCTCCACGTCGTCGGTGTTGGTGAAGATGGTGGGCGAGAGGCTGGGCGAGTTGCCCATCATGGGCACCATGCTCATGCTCTCGGTGCCGGCGGCGATCATCACGTCGGCCTCGCCCACACGGATGCGGTCGGCCGCCATCTGAAGGGCCGAGAGGCCCGAGGCGCAGAAACGGTTGACGGTGATGCCGCCCACGCTGTGCGGCAGGCCGGCCAGGATGGCGCCGATGCGTGCCACGTTCAGGCCCTGCTGCGCTTCGGGAATCGCGCAGCCGCAGATGATGTCTTCAATCGCCTTGGGGTCCAGCGAGGGCACCTGGCTGAGGGCCGAGCGCAGGGCGAGTGCCAGCAGGTCGTCGGGACGCAGGTGCTTGAACGAGCCCTTGTGCGAACGGCCGATGGGGGTGCGGGTGGCGGCGACGATGTAGGCGTCTTGAATCTGTTTGCTCATGGTGGTTCCTAAGTGTCTTGCCCCCTCTCCCGCTGGCGGGAGAGGGTTGGGGTGAGGGCCTGCAACGTCTGCCAGATCTTCTCCAGCACAGCAGGGGTTTCGTTCATGACCTCGTGGTTCCAGAAGCGGATGACAGTGAGTCCTTGCGTTTCAATCAAGGCAGTCCGTGCTTGGTCGTAGGTCTGTTGTGCGCTGTGCTGACCACCATCGATTTCGATGACCAACCCAGCTTCAAGGCAAACGAAGTCAAGGATGTAGGGGCCGAGTGGGCGCTGGCGACGGAATTTGAAGCCCTGAAAGCGGCGGCCCTTCAACTGCAGCCAGAGCAGGCTCTCAGCCTCTGTCATCTGACCGCGCAACTCTCGCGCTTTTGCCTTGGCGTCCGCCCTCACCCCAACCCTCTCCCGCAAGCGGGAGAGGGGGTAAGAAACTTCGACCTCGGCGGTTTTCATGGCTTCAGTTGCGAACCGGCTTCCCGGTGTTCAACATCCCCAGAATCCGCTCCTGTGTCTTGGGATGCACGATCAGCGAGCAGAAGGCCCGGCGCTCCAGCGTCATGAGGTAGTCCTCGCTCACCAGCGTGCCCGGTTCCACGTCGCCACCGGTCACCACGTTGGCGATCAGCGATGCAATGTGGAAGTCGTGCTGGCTGATGAAGCCACCGTCGCGCATGTTGACCAGGCTGCCCAAAATGGTGGCCTTGCCGTCGCGGCCGGCCACCGGGAACAGGCGCTTGTGCGGCGCGCGGTAGCCACCGTTGAAGAGACTCTTCGCTTCGTTGATGGCCACGAACAGCAGTTCGTCCTTGTGCGGCACGATCACGTCGGAATGCAGCACAAAGCCGAGCTTGCGCGACTCCAGTGCGCTGGTGCCGACCTTGGCCATGGCCGCGGCGGTGAAGCCTTCGGTGAGGAAGGGCAGCAGGTCTTTGCCGGTGGACGTTTCAGCGTTTTCCGCCGCGCGGCGGGCGATGTAGGTGAGGCCACCGGCGCCGGGCACGAGACCCACACCGACTTCCACCAGACCGATGTAGCTTTCCATGTGCACCACGCGGCGCGCGCTGTACACGGCCAGCTCACAACCACCGCCCAGCGCCAGGCCGCGCACGGCACTGACCACCGGCACGTTGGCGTAACGCAGGCGCAGCATGGTCTGCTGCATGAAGCCTTCGGCGTCTTCGATGGCGCTCACGCCCACGGCCATGAAGGCCGGCAGCATGGCCTGCAAATCCGCACCGGCGCTGAAGGGCTCGTCGCCCGACCAGATCACCAGGCCCTGGTAGTCCTTCTCGGCCAGATCCACGGCAGCCATCAGGCCCTCGCAAACCTCGGGGCTGATGGCGTGCATCTTGGTCTTGATGCTGGCGATCAGCACCTGCCCGTCCAGGGTCCAGACGCGGATCGAATCGTTCTCTTCGATCGTGGTGCCGGCGGTCTCGAACTTCGCACCCGCTTCGCCGAGCAGCAGCTCGGGGAAGTGCTGGCGACCGTAAACCGGCAGCTCACGGCGCGCATCAAACGTGCCTGTGGTCGGGTTCCACGAACTTTGAGCCGTGTGCACACCACCGGCCTCGGCCACCGGGCCCTTGAACACCCACGCGGGCAGCGGCGCCTTGCTCAGCGCCTTGCCCGCGTCGATGTCCTCCTGGATCATTTTTGCGACTTCAAGCCACCCGGCTTCTTGCCAAAGCTCGAACGGGCCTTGCTTCATGCCGAAGCCCCAGCGCATGGCCTGGTCCACGTCGCGCGCGGTGTCGGCGATGGTGGCCAGGTGCACGGCCGCGTAGTGGAAGCTGTTTCGCAGAATCGCCCAAAGAAACCGACCTTGTGGGCCTTCGGCGTTGCGCAGCAGCTTCAGGCGCTCGGCCGCGGGGCGTTTGAGCATGCGGCCGTAGACCTCGTCGGCCTTCTCCCCCGCGGGCACGTAGTCTTCACTGTCCAGATCGAAGCGCATGATGTCGCGACCGACCTTCTTGAAGAAACCGGCCTTGGTCTTCTGGCCCAGGTTCTTCAGTTCAAGCAGCTTGGCCAGCACGGGCGGCGTACCGAAGCTGCCGTAGAACGGGTCGGTGTCGATGCTCAGGTTGTCCTGCAGTGTCTTGACCACGTGGGCCATGGTGTCCAGACCCACCACGTCGGCGGTGCGGAAGGTGCCGCTGCTGGCGCGGCCCAGGCGCTTGCCGGTGAGGTCGTCCACCACATCAAAGGTGAGGCCGAAGTTCTCCACCTCTTTCATCGTGGCCAGCATGCCGGCGATGCCGATGCGGTTGGCGATGAAGTTGGGCGTGTCCTTGGCGCGCACGACGCCCTTGCCCAGACCGCTGGTGACGAAGGTCTCCAGGTCGTTGAGGATCTGCGGCTCGGTGGTGGGTGTGGCGATCAACTCCACCAGCGTCATGTAACGCGGCGGGTTGAAGAAATGGATGCCGCAGAAGCGCGGCTTGATCGCTTCGGGCAGCACTTCGCCGAGCTTGGTGATCGACAGGCCCGAGGTGTTGGACGCCACGATGGCGTGCGGCGCGATGAAGGGCGCGATCTTCGTGTACAGGTCGAGCTTCCAGTCCATGCGCTCGGCGATGGCCTCGATGATCAGGTCGCAGTCCTTCAACTGCTCCATGTGCTCTTCGTAGTTGGCCTGACCGATCAGGTCGGCATCGGATGCCACGCCCAGCGGCGAAGGCTTGAGCTTCTTGAGGTTCTCGATGGCGCGGGTGACGATGCCGTTCTTCGGACCTTCCTTCGCAGGCAGGTCGAACAGCACCACCGGCACCTTGACGTTGACCAGGTGCGCAGCGATCTGCGCGCCCATCACGCCCGCGCCGAGCACGGCGACTTTTTTCACTTGAAATCGGTTCATTGTTTTTCCATGTTGACTGGACGAGATGCGCTCACTCCACCCGGAGCCACACCTGTGTGCGATAGAACGGGCCGATGTAGCCGCGCATCTCCAGCTTCTTGCCGTCGTCCACCGGCTTGAGGCGCGTGCGGTAGACCTTGCCGTTGTTCGGGTCGACGATGGTGCCGCCCTCGAACACGGAGGCATCGCCGTCGCTGGCCTTGAGGTTGCGCAGGATGGTCATGCCCAGCACGGGCTTGTCCTTGCGATCGTCGGTGCACTTGTCGCACACCGCGTCTTGTTTGCTGTCGGGGTCCAGCAGCTTCTCGATGGTGCCGCTGAAGACGCCGTTGCTCTCCTTGATCCGCACCAGGGACTTTTCCTTCTTCGTGTCGTCGTCGATGGTCTTCCACAGACCGACGGGCGACATCTGCGCAAACGCATGGCCGGTGAACACAAGCAGCGAAGCAACAAGGGTTGTCCTGATCATCGAAGTCTCCTGGTGGTGGTCGTTCAAGGGAGGGTCACGCCAGCGCCGCGTCGGTGTCCATCAACACCTTCGAACCCGAGCGCGCGGTGCGCATCAGCGTTGCGGTCTCGGGGAACAGCTTGGCGAAGTAGAAACGCGCGGTCTGCAGCTTGGCCACGTAGAACGGATCGGTGTTGCCGGCAGCGATCTCGCGCAGCGCCACCTGCGCCATGCGGGCCCAGAAGTAGCCGAACACCAGGTGCCCGGCCACGCGCAAGTAATCCACCGCTGCCGCGCCCACTTCGTCGGCGTTCTGCAGGCCCTTGAAGCCGATCTCGGTGGTGAACTTGGTGATCTGCTCACCCAGCACCGCCAGCGGGTTGATGAATTCGGCCATCTTTTCGTTGACGCCCTCTTCCATCACCAGCGCGCCCACCAGCTTGCCGAACTTCTTGAGCGTGGCGCCGTTGTTGCCCAGCACCTTGCGGCCCAGCAGGTCCAGGCTCTGGATGGTGTTGGTGCCTTCGTAGATCATGTTGATGCGGGCATCGCGCACGAACTGCTCCATGCCCCACTCCTTGATGTAGCCGTGGCCACCGAAAACCTGCTGGCACTGCGTGGCCGCATTGAAGCCGTTGTCGGTCAGGAAGGCCTTGGTGATGGGCGTGAGCAGCGAGAGCATGTCGTCGCTGTCCTTGCGCACCTTCTCGTCGGGGTGGTTGTGCACCTTCTCCAGCAGCACCGAGCAAAAGATGGCCAGCGCGCGGCCGCCTTCGGCGTAGGCCTTGGCGGTCAGCAGCATGCGGCGCACATCGGGGTGCACGATGATCGGGTCTGCCGGCTTGTCCTTGGCCTTGGGGCCGGTCAGGCTGCGCATCTGGATGCGGTCTTTCGCGTACGCCAGTGCGTTCTGGTACGCCACTTCCGTCAAGCCCAGACTCTGGTTGCCCACGCCCAGGCGGGCGGCGTTCATCATCACGAACATGCCCTGCATGCCCTTGTTGGGCTGGCCCACCAGGGTGCCCACCGCGCCGTCCATCACGATCTGCGCCGTGGCGTTGCCGTGGATGCCCATCTTGTGCTCCAGGCCGCCGCAGTAGATGCCGTTGCGCTCACCCAGGGTGCCGTCCTTGTTCACGTTGAACTTGGGCACGATGAACAGGCTCACGCCCTTGATGCCGGGAGGCGCGTCGGGCAGGCGGGCCAGCACCAGGTGGATGATGTTCTCGGCCATGTCGTGTTCACCGGCGCTGATGAAGATCTTGTTGCCGGTGAGCTTGTAGGTGCCGTCGGGCTGCGGCTCGGCCTTGGTGCGCATGAGGCCCAGATCGGTGCCGCAGTGCGGCTCGGTCAGGCACATGGTGCCGGTCCATTCACCGCTGGTCATCTTGTGCAGGTAGGTGGCCTTCTGCTCGTCGGTGCCGAAGGTGTGCAGCGAGGCGTAGGCGCCGTGCGTGAGGCCGGGGTACATGGTCCAGGCCTGGTTGGCCGAGTTCATCATTTCGTACATGCACTGGTTCACCACCAGCGGCAGGCCCTGGCCGCCGAATGCCGGGTCGCACGAGAGCGCCGCCCAGCCGCCGTCCACATAGGTCTTGTAGGCCTCCTTGAAGCCCTTGGGCGTGGTGACTTCGTGCGTCTTCTGGTCGAGCTTGCAGCCCTCGGTATCGCCGCTGATGTTCAGCGGGAAGATCACCTGCGAGGCGAACTTGCCGCCCTCTTCGAGCACCGCGTTGATGGTGTCGGCGTCGATCTCGGCGTGGGCCGGGATGGCCTTCAGGTCGTCGGTGACCTTGAGCACTTCGTGCATCACAAACTGCATGTCTCGCAGGGGCGGGTTGTAAACGGGCATGGGGAAACTCCTGTGCTGGGTTTGCGAAAAAACGAAACGGAAATCAACCCTGCTTGCTGGCAGCGGCTGGGGTTCTGGTGCTTGTCTTGCGGGACGCAGGCGCCTGCGTGTTGCCGAAGCGGGTGACGATGTTCTCGAACGCGCGCACCGCGCGGCTGGCCGAATCGGGGCTGCGCAGGAAGCGGGCCTCGTAATGCAGCGCGAGGATCAGCGCGTGGATCTCGAAGGCCATCTGCGCGGCGTCGGTGCCGGGCGAGAGATGGCCCTCTTCAATGGCGATGTCCACCGCACGGCGCATGGCGGAAAGCCAGGTGTTGACCGAGCTGGCGAGCGCATCGCGCACCGGGCCGGGCCGGTCGTCGAACTCGACCGCACCGCTGATGTAGATGCAGCCCGAATCGATTTCGACCGAGGTGCGCTTCATCCAGTTGTCGAACAGCATGCGCAGGCGCGGCAGGCCGCGCGGTGCGTTGATGGCGGGGTAGAACACCTCTTCCTCAAAACGCGCGTGGTACTCGCGCACCACCGAAATCTGCAGTTCTTCGCGTGAGCCGAAGTGGGCGAACACACCCGACTTGCTCATCTGCATGACCTCCGCCAGCGCCCCGATCGACAGGCCTTCCAGACCGATCTGCGTGGCCAGACCCAACGCGGCATCGACGATGGCGGCTTTGGTTTGCTGGCCTTTTTGCAGCGGCTTGTGCGCTGGGGTCTCGGCGCGCGGGCGGCGGGCGGTGGGGGTGGTGCTCATGCGGTGCCGGGGTGGGGTATTCCAATAATCGAACGGTCGTTCTATTTTTACCGCAAAACCAGGCCCGTGCGCACCTCGTGCGGTGTTTGTGGGGGCTTTGTTTAGGCCCGCGGCCCTAAAATCCGCCGCCCCGCGTGGGGCACTTCACGCACGGCCCGGTCCGCCACCGCCCACACCCGGTCACCCGGGCGCCGTTCGATCGGGTGCATGCCGGTGAAGTCGCCGAAGGCGGGCAACACGCCGACCGCATGGTGCGCCGGGTCGCCGAACCAGAAACACGGCAGGCGCAGGCGCTCGCGGGCGCCGCCGCTCAAACCGATGCAGGGATGCCAGTGACCGGCCAGGGTGTAGGCGCCTGCCGCCATGTCGGGTTCATGGCACAGGGCCCAGGGTCCCATCACCCACGGTTCTGTCTGGAGTT
This sequence comes from Hydrogenophaga sp., assembly GCF_030158645.1. GTDB lineage: Bacteria > Pseudomonadota > Gammaproteobacteria > Burkholderiales > Burkholderiaceae_C > Hydrogenophaga. Next base: position 12,633 of record NZ_JAOASO010000111.1, read on the forward strand.
CAATGCCCCACTCGGGCGGGGGATCTCCCGCGGCGCGGTCATGATTGCCGCGCACCAGGTGCATGCGCAGCCCCGGACACCGGCCCCGCCATGCGGTCAAGGCCTGTCCGACCACCCCGCTCAGCTCCGGACTGCGTCCGCGCGCTGCGTGCAACAGGTCCCCGAGAAACACGAGGTGCTGCACCGGTGTGTCGCCCAGCGAGGCCAGCGCATCGTCCAGCGTTTCGAGCGTGGTCGCGGTCGAACCGGAAGGCACCGGCACACCGAGTCGACGAAAGCTGGCGGCTTTGCCGAGGTGCACGTCGGCCACCAGCAAAGCAGCGAGATCTGGAAGAAAAGCAGCGCCTGAGGGGTGCAACCAGATCGGCAGGTGCTGCGCCAGGTGCACCGGCACCCAGGGCGCACGCGGGACCACGAACTCGGTCAGAGGCGCGCCACCGGCAGGAGCAGCCCCAGGCTGTGCTCCAGATTTTCGCCGGGCGAACGCTTGAAGCCACTGCGCGCGAAGCGCTGCAAACGCCCGACGCAAAAGGCGGTGACGACGGATGCGTCTGCCTGTGCATCCACCGTGGGCGTGGCCACGCCAGCCACCACCGCCGCTTCGCGCAGGTTCTGGCGCAAGGCCGATTCGATCTTGTCGAAGAACAGGTTCATGCGCTGCTGCAAGCGCTCGTTCTCGAACACCAGCGCATCACCCACCATCACGCGGGTCATGCCGGGGTTCTTCTCACCGAACTGCAGCAGCAGGGTGACGAGCTTCCGGCAGCGCGCATTGGCGTCGGGCTCACGCTCGCCCAACTGGTTGATCAGCCCGAAGACCGATTGTTCGATGAACTCGATCAGGCCTTCGAACATCTGGGCCTTGCTGGCGAAGTGGCGGTAGAGCGCTGCTTCACTCACGTCAAGCCGCGCGGCGAGGCCTGCGGTGGTGATGCGTTCAGCGCCCGGTTGCTCGAGCATCGTTGCCAGGGCTTCCAGGATCTGCACGCGCCGCTCGCCGGGTTTGGGGCGTTTGCGGGTGCCACCATCGGCGTGCGCTGCGGCTTCGATCACGTGGGCCGCTTCAGCCGCTGCGGCTTCTTCCGGTGACGGAGACTCGGGAACAGGGGAGGTCATGGGCAGGCGGTCCGATCGGTGGGTGCTGATGGGTGCCGGTGGCCCGTGGCGGGCCCTGGCTGGTCGTCCTGGGGCGGATTTTCGCACATCACCATCGCACAAAAAACCCAACGGGGGCGGGGTACCCGATGTCAGTGGGCGATCGCATCCCGCCCACGGCCCGAGCGCTTGTTCAGGCGGTCAATGGCTCCTGATCATGGTTCCGAAGGGCTCGTTGCCCAGCACCTCGAGCAGGAGCGCGTGGGGCACACGCCCGTCGATGATGTGCACCGCGTTCACGCCGCTCTTGGCCGCGTCCAGCGCGCCGGCAATCTTGGGGATCATGCCGCCGGAAATCGTGCCGTCTTCCACCAGGGCGTCGATCTGCCGTGGCGTGAGTTCGGTGAGCAGCTGGCCGTCCTTGTCGAGCACGCCGCGGATGTTGGTGAGCATGAGCAGTTTCTCGGCCTGCAACACGGTGGCCAGCTTGGCGGCCACCACGTCGGCGTTGATGTTGTAGCTCTCGTTCTGTTCACCGAAGCCGATCGGGCTGACCACGGGAATGAACTGGTCGTCCTGCAAGGCCTTCACCACGCTGGGATCGATGCTCACGATGTTGCCCACCTGACCCACGTCGTGCTCCAGGCTCGGGTCCTTCTGGTCGGTCATGCGCAGCTTCTGCGCGCGGATCATGGCGCCGTCGCGCCCGGTCAGGCCCACGGCCTTGCCACCGGCCTGGTTGATGAGGCCCACGATGTCCTGCTGCACCTCGCCACCGAGCACCCACTCCACCACCTCCATGGTTTCCGCGTCGGTGACGCGCATGCCCTGGATGAATTGCCCCTGCTTGCCCAGGCGCTTGAGCAGTGTCTCGATCTGCGGCCCGCCGCCGTGCACCACCACCGGGTTGATGCCGACCAGCTTGAGCAGCACCACATCTTCCGCAAAGTCCTGCTGCAGGGCCGGGTCGGTCATGGCGTTGCCACCGTACTTGATGACCATGGTCTTGCCGTGGTACTTGCGGATGTAGGGCAGCGCCTGGGCCAGGATCTCGGCTTTGTCACGGGGGGGGATGCTGGTGAGGTCGGGAGGGGTGGTCATGGCTTCTTCTGCTGGAATGGGTGCCGAAATTGTAGGCTTCGCCTGGTGGGCTTCTTCTTTCGTGGCGAGCCGGGTCAGCCAACCCATCACGAAGAAGAAAGCCCGGTCACAGCCTGAAACAAAGCCTGCCGGGCCTGGACCACCACGGTGGCCTTCCACTGCGCCGTGTCCACGTAAAACGCGGCCAACAAGCGCGCCTTGATCGCTGCACGCAGAGGCTCGGGTGCTTCCGGATGCAGGTGCAGCCAGTGATCCCCCCGCAGCGCGCCGATCACCTCTTCAATCGGCACCGTGCCGTACTCCATCGCAATGCCGGTGTACTGCGCCTGCGGGCACTCCTCGTGAGCGACGTTCCACATCAAGCCCGTCAGCATCGACGAGGAGGATGAGCCGTCGTGGATCGATGTGACCGGCGTCTGACCATCGCCGCCCCACCAGTCGCGGGCGCGCTCCAAACCCACCGCGTCGTCGCGGCTGGCGAAGATGCGCTCGCCCAGGCCTGTTTCTCCCAGACCGGTGTGCAGGTCGATCCACGCCAGATGGCGCGCCTGCCGGCCGTGGCGGCGCAGCACCTCGCGCAACGTGCGGTTGCTCCAGGTCGGTTCCACGCCGCCAAAAAACAGGCCGTCGGCAAAGGCGTGTTGGCCTTGCGACACCGCCGCTTGAAAGCGGGTCAGGCCACGGCGCTCGATACAGCCCCCGATGGCCGCGGCGTTGTCCGGGCCGGGCGGCCATTGCGCGGGCAACAGCAGCTCGTGAAGCTCGGCGTAGGCCTCGTTGATCGGCAGCGGCTGGCCGAAGTCCTGGAAGTTGCGGTTGAGGTCGACGTTCTCGTGGGTGACCCGGCGCACCCAAGAAAAACCGTGCGGGTTGAGCGCGTGGATGTAGAGCACGGCCACACCGGCTGCGCGCGCGTGTTCGCGCCACTGCGCATCCTGCACAGCAAAGACCTGCACACCCGAGCCGCAGTACCCCTCCACACCGTGGCAGGCGCTGCTGACGATGAGCAGGCGCTCGGCGGCGGGGTCACCGTCCAGCGCCACGTCCATCGCCAGCACCTCACCATCGCGGCCCGTCAGCGGGTGGTTGTGGCTGCTGATGGCCATGCCGGCAGTGGCGGCCGCTTCCAGAAACTTCACCCGGGCCCGGGCGTACGACGTCGAAAACGCGTCGGATGGAGCCATCAACGCCCCGCCCCGGGGCGCGGGCGGCTGAGCCATTTCTCGGCCAGTTGCACCCAGTAGGTGGCACCCAGCGGAATCAGGTCGTCGTTGAAGTCGTAGCTCGGGTTGTGCAGCATGCAGGGACCGCCGCCGTGGCCCATCTCGCGGTGCGCGCCGTCGCCGTTGGCGATGAAGGCGTAGCAGCCCGGGCGGGCCTGCAGCATGTACGCAAAGTCTTCAGCGCCCATGGTGGGCTCCTGGTCGAGCACGCGATCGGCGCCCACAATGTCCGCCATGACTTCGCGCGCAAACGCGGTCTCGGCGGCGTGGTTGATGGTGGGTGGGTAATTGCGCTTGAACTTGAACTCGACCGTGGCGCCGAAGGCCGCGCTGGTGTGTTCGGCCACCTCCCGCATGCGGCGCTCGATCATGTCGAGCACCTCGAACGTGAACGTGCGCACCGTGCCCTGAATCACGCAGCTGTCGGGCACGACGTTGGTGGCCTCGCCGGTGTGGATCATGGTGACCGAGATCACGCCGGCGTCCACCGGCTTCTTGTTGCGCGTGATGATGGTCTGGAAGGCCATAACCATCTGGCAGGCCACCGGAACAGGATCGATGCCGTTGTGCGGGAGCGCGGCGTGAGCGCCCTTGCCCCGGATCGTGATGTGGAATTCGTTGCTGGACGCCATCACCGGTCCTGCGCTCGCCGCAAAGGTACCCACCGCCATGCCGGGCCAGTTGTGCATGCCGAACACCGACTCCACCGGGAACTGCTCGAACAGGCCGTCCTTGATCATTTCGCGTGCGCCGCCACCGCCCTCTTCGGCCGGCTGGAAGATCAGGTAGACCGTGCCGTCGAAATTGCGGTGCTTGGCAAAGTGCTGCGCGGCGGCCAGCAGCATGGCGGTGTGGCCGTCGTGGCCGCAGGCGTGCATCTTGCCGGCGTGCTGGCTGGCGTGGGCAAAGGTGTTGTGCTCCTGCATGGGCAGGGCGTCGATGTCGGCGCGCAGGCCGATGGCACGGCCACAGGCCCCACCGTCGCGACCATGCACGATGCCCACCACGCCGGTGGTGCCCATGCCGCGGTGCACGGGGATGCCCCACTCGGTGAGCTTGGCCGCCACCACATCAGCGGTGCGCACCTCCTGAAAGCACAGCTCGGGGTGGGCGTGGATGTCGCGTCGCACGGCGGCAATGCCTGCGGCCTGCGTGAGGATGGAGTCGATGAGTTTCATGGGGTACCGGGCTCGCCCTTGTGGTGGCTTGAAAAGAGCCACAGATCGTACGCAAGACAGACCCCTCCCGATGCCCCGCTGGCGACATCCACTCGGTCAGGCGGGCTACTCGGGCGCGCCCTGTCGGCCGTCACTCCTTGCGGCGGATCACGCTGGCTCGCGCTGCGTCGTCCTTGTAAACGTAGGCACGCTCACCACCCTGCCAGGTGCCCAGCCACAGCATGTTGGCCGAGATGGCGTCGTGGTCGGTGTTGCTGAACGGTCGGTCGTAGGTCGTGACCACACCGCGGTAGGGCTGCTGCAGGTTTTCCAGTGACTGTTTGAGGCTCTTGCCCGTGATGTTGCCCTTGGTGAGGAACATGGCACGCAGCAACAGGTGCACCGAGTCGTAGGTCTGTGCGGCCGACATCATCGAGCCGATGGGGCGCTCCTTGGAAATCTTGGCGTAGCCGCGCAGGAAGGTGCTGTTGCGCTCCATGAACGTGTTGGGCAAGACGGTCTGCACAACATAGGTGCCCTCGACCGCGCCTTTGGATGCCTCGAAGGCCGACGCGTGTGAGAGACCCCAGGGACCGTACTGCGGCACGTTCCAGCCCGCCGCGGCACGGCTGGCCGAGATCACGCCCTGCTCGGGCCCCACGGTCCAGCCGATCAGCGCATCGGCACCGGAGTCCTTGAGTTGCTTCATCTCATCGGCCAGGCTTTTCACACCCACCTTGAAGCGCACGACGATGTGGGGCTTGAGTCCCACGGCCTGCAACGCGGCTTCCAGGTCCTTCAGGCCACCGTCGCCATAGCCGGTGGTGTCCACCAGCAGCGCCACTTTCTTCAGGTTGCGCTTGACGATGTCGGCCACCAGAAACTGGGACTGCAGCTGGTCGCGCGCCGAAGTGCGGAAGATGTAGCTCTCGGCCGCCGGGTACTTGGCGGTGATGGCGGTGCCGGTGGCACACGGCACGATCAGGACATGCTGGTTGTTCTGGAACACGTCAAGCGCTTTCATCGCCACGCCGGTGTTGCAGAAGCCCACGGTGGCGGCCACCTTTTCGGTGAGCACCAGTTCTTCCGCGTGCTTGAGGCCCATGTCGTTGTTGGCCTGGTCGTCGCGGATCACCAGCTCGAGCTTGCGCCCGAGGTAACCGCCCACCGCGTTGATCTCTTCCACCGCCACCTGCGCGCCCACGCGCGCACTGTTGCCCATGTCGGACGATCCGCCGGTGAGCGGCAGGATCAGACCCAGCCGGATCAGCTTGGGATCCGGCGCTGCGTTTGCCGGGGCGGGGGCCTGGGCCCAGGTCGGTGACAGACTGGCAGACAGGACCAGCGCGATCAGGTGGCGGACATGCAATGGCATCAAAGACCTCCGGAGCGATGAGACGTTCATCGACCTACGCGGAACAGGCTAACGTGCAACGCTTCGCGATGGCAATCGGGCCTAACGCTCTGAGGGCATTCCTGCGGCCCGCTGCGCAGCCAGGCCCTCCGCCGTCCGGTTAATCCAAACTGGATAGTTCTGCCGGTCCAGTCGGTCGAAAAACATACAAAGGGACTCTTTTTCAACGCCGGGTCACCCGCGCGAACCCAGGCGCCACCCAGCACCGATGTGATGCAACGGTGCAACGCAAGCGCCGGTGCGGAACTCAGCGGCGGATGCGTCCGTCTTCGGTCAGCAGCGTCAGTTCGACAAAGCGCGAACCGGTGTGTTTGGCCGGCCCGAAGTCCACCGGAAAACCGCCCAGGTTCACGTTCTGCATGCCCTGCACGGCGTTGATGAACCCCTCACGCGTGAGCGCCTTGCCGGCGCGCCTCACTGCCTCGGTGAACACCTTGGCCGCCACAAACCCCTCCATGCCCGAGTAGTTGGGCTCGACACCGCGCTTGTCCTTGATGGCGGCCAGGTACTCACCCGACAACGGCGTGGCGGGCGTGTAGGGGAAGGGCATGACCTGGCTCACGGACACGCCACGGGCCTCCGCACCGAGTTCATCGATGAGGGCCTGCGTGCCCACGAAAGAGACGTTGTAGAAGTTGCCGCCAAAACCCGCGCGGCGTGCCTGGCGAACAAACGTGGCCACTGCCTTGTAAGCACCGATCTGCACGATGGCCTCGGGCTTGCGGGCCATGATGTCCTTCACCGCCTGTGCCACTTCGACCGTGTTGCGCTCCACCGTGCCCAACGCCGCGGGCTCCAGGTTCAGCGCGGTCATGGCCCGGGTCACGCCCTCCAGCCCGGTCTTGCCATAGGCGTCGTCCTGGTAAAACACGCCGATCTTCTTGATGCCGGTGGACGTCACCTGGCGCACGATGGCGGCCGTTTCGTCAAAGTACGAGGCGCGAACATGGATGGCATAGCGGTTGAAAGGATCGCGCAGGGCCTGCGCGCCGGTGAACGGCGCGAAGAACGGCACCTTGGCGGTGGAGGCCAGCGGCAAGGCGGCCAGGCTGGTGGGTGTGCCGATGTAGCCAAACAGTGCGAACACGTCGTCGGCAATCAGCTGGCGCGTGTTGGCTGCGCAGCGCTCGGGCTCGTAGCCATCGTCCATCCGCTTGATCTCGATCGTGCGGCCATTGACCCCACCCTTGGCGTTGACCGCGTCGAAATACGCCTGCGCGCCCAGGTGAAACTGGAGGCCCAGTTGAACCGCCGCGCCGGTGAACGGCGCCGACTGACCCAGCACAATGCGGGTGTCGGTCAAGGCCGCGCTCTGCGCGCTGGCCGAAGCCCCCCACGACGCCAACGCGCCGGAGCCAACCAACTTGCACACACGGGACAAGGCTTCACGACGCTGCATGCGAACACTCCTGATATGCTGATTTGAGAACCCCACAGGGTAAAGCAAGCGTCCTGCCAATTCGCTCCTCTCACGACCTTAGGCCACCTCCTTCCGATGAACACGACCGTGCAAACGATCCGCGGCGCCTGCCCCCACGATTGCCCCGACACCTGCTCCCTCGTCACCACGGTGGAGAACGGTGTGGCGCTGCGCGTGCAGGGCAACCCCGAGCACCCACACACCGACGGTGCGCTGTGCACCAAGGTGTCGCGCTACACCGAGCGCACCTACCACCCCGACCGTCTGCTGCACCCCCTGGTGCGCACCGGCCCCAAAGGCAGCGGTCAGTTCAGGCGCGTGGGCTGGGACGAGGCGCTGGACCTGGTGGCCGAACGATTGAAAGACATTGCCGCGCGCGACCCGCAAGCGGTGGTGCCCTACAGCTACGCCGGCACCATGGGCCAGGTCCAGGGCGAGGGCATGGCGGCGCGTTTTTTCCACCGCCTGGGCGCCTCGTTCCTGGACCGCACCATCTGCGCGTCGGCCGGCGGCGAAGCGCTGATCCAGACCCTGGGCGGCAAGGTCGGCATGAAGGTGGAGCACTTTGCCGATTCGAAACTCATCGTCATCTGGGGCAGCAACTCCATCGGCAGCAACCTGCACTTCTGGCGCCTGGCACAGCAGGCCAAACGCAACGGCGCGCGCCTGGTGTGCATCGACCCGCGTCGCTCCGAAACGGCCGAGAAGTGCCACGAACACATCGCCCTGCGCCCGGGCACCGACGCGGCACTGGCGCTGGCGCTGATGCACCAGCTCATCACCCACGACTGGCTGGACCACGACTACATCGCGCAGCACACGCTGGGCTGGGAAGGCTTGCGCGAGCGCGCGCTGCAGTGGCCACCCGAACGCGCGGCCGAGGTGTGCGGGATTCCGGTGCAGCAGATCACCGACCTGGCGCGCGCCTACGGCACCACGAAGCCCGCCGCCATCCGCCTGAACTACGGCATGCAGCGCGTGCGCGGCGGCGGCAACGCGGTGCGTGCGGTGGCCTGCCTGCCCGCGCTGGTGGGCGCGTGGCGCGAGCCGGCAGGCGGCCTGCTGCTGTCCAGCTCGGCGCAGTTTCCGGTGAACCGCGGCGAGCTGCACAAGCCCGAACTGCTGGCCGGGCGCACGCCGCGCACCATCAACATGAGCACCATCGGCAACGACCTGTTGAACCCGGGCTCGGTGGCCTTCGGCCCGAAGATCGAAGCGCTCATCGTCTACAACAGCAACCCGGTGGCGGTGGCGCCCGAATCGGGCAAGGTGGTGCAAGGCTTCCTGCGCGAAGACCTGTTCACCGTGGTGCTCGAACATTTCCAGACCGACACCGCCGACCACGCCGACGTCATCCTGCCTGCCACCACGCAGCTGGAACACTGGGACATCCACACCAGCTATGGCCACACCGACGTGCTGCTCAACCGCCCGGCCATCGCACCGGTGGGCGAGTCCCGCACCAACACCGACATCTTTCGCGCGCTGGCCGCCCGCCTGGGTTTTGACGACCCGTGTTTTGCCGACGACGACGAGACCTTGTGCCGCACGGCGTTCGGCACCGCGGTGGATTTCCAGACCCTGCTGGATCAGGGCTTTGCCACCCTGCCCATCGCCGAAGCGCCTTTCGCCCACGGCGGTTTCCCCACACCTTCGGGCCGATGCGAATTTTTCAGTGCGCGCCTGGCCGCGCAAGGGCTGGACGGCCTGCCCGACCACCTGCCGAACCACGAACTGCAAGGCTCATCGGCCGCCTACCCGCTGGCCATGATCTCCCCGCCGGCGCGCAACTTCCTCAACTCCAGCTTCGTCAACGTGCAGAGCCTGCGCGACATCGAAGGTGAGCCCCTGCTCGAAATCCATGCCGACGACGCGGCGCTGCGTGGCATCGAAAGCGGCCAGATGGTGCGCGTGTTCAACGACCGCGGCGAATACCGCTGCAAGGCCAAGGTGTCCACGCGCGCACGGCCCGGTGTGGTCAATGGCCTGGGGATCTGGTGGCGCAAGCTCGGGCCCTCGGGCACCAACGTGAACGAAGTCACCAGCCAGCAGCTCACCGACATGGGCCGCGGCCCGGTGTTCTACGACTGCCTGGTCGAGGTTGCGGGCGTGCACTGAGGACGCGCATGACGAAGCTGCTGGCGCTCGCAATCGTGGCCCTGCTGGGCGCTGGCTGCGCCAGCAACACCACCGGCGTGGGCTATTACTGGCAGTCGGTCACCGGGCACCTGAAACTGATGCAGGCCGCACGGCCGGTGGACGACTGGCTGGCCGACGACACCGCCCCACCCACGCTCAAACAGCGGCTGGAAAACGCCCGCCGCATCCGCGCGTTTGCGGTCAGCGAACTCGCCCTGCCGGACAACGCCAGCTACCACCGCTACGCCGACCTGCAGCGCCGCGCTGCGGTCTACAACGTGGTGGCGGCGCCCGCACTCTCGCTCACCCTGGAGACCTGGTGCTTTCCGGTGGCGGGCTGCGTGGGCTACCGCGGCTATTTCTCGGAAGCCGATGCGCGCGCCTTTGCCGACAGCCTCGACCCCACACTGGAAGTCGCGGTCTACCCGGTCCAGGCCTACTCCACGCTGGGCTGGATGAACTGGGCGGGTGGCGACCCGCTGCTCAACACCTTCATCGCCTACCCCGAGGGTGAACTCGCGCGCATCGTCTTTCACGAGCTCGCGCACCAGGTGGTCTACGTGCAGAACGACACCGCGTTCAACGAATCATTTGCCACCACGGTCGAGCGGCTGGGCGGTGCGCGGTGGCTCGCCCGCGCCAGCGATCAGGCCCGCGCCGACTACGCCACCTTCGACAGCCGCCGCCGCGCGTTCCGCGCCCTCACGCGCGCCACCCGCGAGCGCCTGAAGGCCATCTATGACGATGCCGCTCTGGCGGACGGCACCAAACTGCAGCAAAAGTTGACCGTGATGAACGACTTCCGCCAGCGCTACGCAGCGCTGAAAGCCGGCTGGAACGGCTACGCCGGCTACGACCCCTTCGTGACCCGCGCCAACAACGCCAGCTTTGCCGCGCAGGCCGCCTACGACGAGTGGGTGCCTGCGTTCGAGGCCTTGTTCGAGCGCGAGGGCCGCGACTTCGCGCGGTTTTATGATGCGGTTCGCGCTTTGGCCAGCCGCCCGAAAGACGAACGCCACGCCGCCCTGCGCGAGCTCGCGCCCACCGCCCTGGCCGCCAGCGACGCCCTCCGCCCCTGACCACCACACACGAGACACCCATGGCCGACATCCACATCGAACGCGATCACCAACTCGGCATGGGCGGCGCCCGCAAGCTCGCCTGGCGCTGGGCCGAACAGGCCGAGAACGACTTCGACATGAGCTGCACCTATGAAGAAGGTGACGACTGCGACGAAGTGCAATTCAGCCGCTCGGGTGTGACCGGCACGCTCAAGGTGTCGGCGGAGAAGTTTGAACTCGATGCGCGCCTGGGCTTTTTGCTGGGTGCGTTCAAGGACCGCATCGAAAGCGAGATCGTCAAGAACCTCGACGAGCTGCTGGCAGCCAAGAAGCCCGCCGCCAAAAAGAAAAAGGCCGGTTGAACAACCGGCCTTCCTGGAGCGGGCGCTTCAGCTCAGGCTCTGGATGAGGTCGATGTACTGCTGCATCGCCCCCTCCTTGTCGGTGCCTTTGAAGCCGTTCCACGCGTCCCATTTGGCGCGCCCCACCATGTCGCCGAAGCCGGGCTTCTTGCCCTCGACATCGCCCTCGGTGGCTTGCTTGTACAGGGCATAGATCTTCAGCAGCGTGGCGTTGTCGGGGCGCTCGCTGAGGTTCTTGGAATTCGCCACGGCGGCGTCGAAAAGGGCTTTGAGATCGGCCATGAATGCTCCTGTTGTTGAAATGAACCGCCTTGGCAACACGCGCCGGGCTAAGGGCTCTCCCGCTATCTTACGGTTGACCGCCTCTGCACAATAGGCCCACAACTCAAGACCCGCACAGCCACCCGAGGAGCATCCATGGTTCAACGCGTTGCCGCCCGCAGCGGCACCCCTCCCGCGCGTGCCGGTCGCCCGAGCGCCCCCCGCAAAGCCGTCCCCAACGGCGCCGTGGCCAGCGTGCTGCCGGCGGTGAAGCAGGCCCTGTCCACCACCCTCGGGCTGGAGGGCGAGCGCATGAGCAAGGTCGACACCGCCTGGCTGCGCATGGACTCGCCCTGCAACCTCATGATGATCGTGGGCGTGTGGATTCTGAAGCCCGGCATCACCATCGAGGCCCTGAGCGAACGTGTGCGGGAGCGAATGCTGCCATACCGCCGTTTTGTGCAGGCGGCGCGCGAAGACGCCACCGGCGCCCACTGGATCGACGACACCGACTTCCGCCTCGACCGCCACGTGGTCGCGCACCGGCTCTCGAGAACCGGCACGCAGAGCGAGCAGGACGCCCTGCAGGCCCGCGTGGCCGAACTCGCCATGCAGCCGCTGGACCGCCTGCACCCGCTGTGGCGCTTCGAGCTGATCGAACAATACGACGGCGGTTCGGCCCTGGTGGCCCGCATTCACCACTGCATCGCCGACGGCATCGCGCTCATCAGCGTGATGATGAGCCTGGTGGACGGCGGCGGCTTGCCCCCGCAGCGCAAGGGCCGCAAGACCACCAAACCCGGCCTGGACGGCGCCGAAGACTGGGTGGTCGACACCCTCATCCGGCCCTTCGGCGACCTCACCGCCAAGGCCCTGGAGGCTGCGGGCGGCGGCGCTGCCAAGTCGTTTGCCCTCCTGGCCTCACCCCAGCAAAGCCTGAGCGACTCGCTCGGCCAGGCGGTCGATCTCGCGCGCATGGGCGGCCAACTGGCCAGCGATCTGGCCGCGCTCGCGCTGATGCCCGACGATTCGCCCACCCGGCTCAAGGGTCAGCCCGGCAACACCAAACGCGTGGCCTGGTGCGAGCCGATCCCGCTCGACGAGGTGAAGGCGATTGGCAAAGCATTGAACTGCTCCGTGAACGACGTGCTGCTCGGCTGCGTGGCCGGGGCCATCGGCGCCTACCTGCACAGCCAGGGCGACGACACGCAGGGCAAAGAGATCCGCGCCATGGTGCCGATCAACCTGCGCCCGATGGAAGACGCCTGGAAACTCGGCAACCGCTTTGGCCTGGTGCCGCTGGTGCTGCCCATCGGCTGCACCAACCCGGTGGAGCGGGTGTTCACCGTGCGCTCGCGCATGAACAACCTCAAGGGCAGCCTGCAGCCGCTGCTGACCTTCGGCCTGCTCTCGGTGGCGGGCCTGCTGGTGAAACCCGCGCAAGACGCCTTGCTCAGCCTGTTCGGGCGCAAGACCACGGCGGTCATGACCAACGTACCCGGCCCAGCCACCAAACTGAAGGTGTGTGGCGCCACGCTGGAGCAGACCATGTTCTGGGTGCCGCAAACCGGCACGGTGGGCCTGGGTGTGTCGATCCTGAGCTACGGCGGCGGTGTGCAGTTCGGCGTGATCGCCGACACCACCTTGTGCCCGGAGCCGCAGCGCATCATTGACGAGTTCGAGCCGGAGTTCCGGCGCCTGCTCACCTTGACACTCATGCTGCCCTGGGGCGAAGCGAAGGCTTAAACCAGGGACAGGCGGCGCGATGCCATTTCCAGCAGCCCGTCAAAAATCAGGCCTTCCACCAGTTCCACCTGCAGCGCCATGCTGGGCGCCATCTTCCAGCCGGCGCCACCGGTCATGAAGCACACCGGCTCGTCGCCGCAGTGGCGGCGCAGGTTGTCCACCATGCGCTGCACCGCCCCGGCGATGGCGAAGGTACCGCCGCTGGTGAGCGCATCGCTGGTGTTGGTGGGGAAGTCGCGCACCTCGCCGGTGGGCACGTGCAGGCCCGCGGTGCCCGATTCCAGTGCGCGCAGCATGATGCCGTGGCCGGGCAGGATGATGCCGCCCAGAAAACGCCCTTCGGCGTCGATGGCCTCCACCGTCACGGCGGTGCCCACCATGACGACCACACAAGGCCGCGTCAGGCCGCGCGAGACCAGGCGCTGGCGCGCACCGATCATCGCCACCCAGCGGTCCGAACCCAGACGCGCAGGATGGTCGTAGCCGTTGGTCAGGCCCGCTTCGGCCGTGCTGGAGACCACCCATTGCGGCGTCACGTCCCACAACTCCAGCTGCTCGGCCACCCGGCGCCTGACCGCATCGCCCGCCACCACGCACCCCAGCACCCAGCGCGGCGCCGGGAGATCGGCCCAGTCACCTTCGGCCAGGGTTTCGATGTTTTCGAGGAATTGGGCGCCTTGGGCGATCAGGCGCGAACCGGAGCGCGGTTCTTCGTACAAAGCCCACTTCAGGCGGGTGTTGCCAACGTCCAGGGCCAGAAAAGTCATGCGGGGATTATGACCATGCAACCCCAGCGGAGTTTGCGCAGTGCAGCATCTGCGGCAGCGTGGGGACCACGGCCCTAAATCAGGCCGATCCAGCAAGCGCGCTGCACGGCGGCCAGCTTGTTGTCGGTCCTGAGCTTGGCCATGGCGTTGGCCAGGTGGTAATTGACCGTGCGCTCGGAGCAATCCATGCGAACCGCGGTTTCGCGGGCAGTGAGCCCTTCGAAGGCCATGTTGAGGCTCTCCAGCTCGCGCGGGCTCAGGTTCACCCGGGCCTCGGCGATGGCCCGGCGCAGCATGGGCCAGATGTTGAAAGCCGACCAGGCCAGCGTTGCGGCCTCGGATCGGTCGGCAAAGGTGCGGGGGCTGAACATGAAACACTCGAACGCACGCCCGGCCGGCAGGCTGAACGCCACGCGCACCAGCGTCTGGTAGCCGTGCGCCAGCCAGAGGCGGCGCCAGCGGCTGGATTGTTCAAAAACCGATTTGGAGATGTCTTGCCACGCCACCAGCGGGGCATCGCTCTCGCGCCAGCTGGCGCCAAAATCGCGGCTGTCGGCGAGGGCCTGCGCGGCCGAGAGCATCCTGGGCGGGTGAACGGCCAACACCTCGCGCTCGTCCCGACCGCCGGTGGGCACGGGGCCCAGCACCATGACGGCCTCCACGCCCTGGTCGTGCAAGGCGCAGACCCAGTCGGCCAGAATGCTGTCCAGGCTGACGCTGTCAAAGTTGACAGGTAGGGTCATGGTTTGAAACAGCCTGTTGCACGGACAATGCCATGCATGTTCGGGCAGCCGGCGCCGAGCACGGGCGCCCGGCGATCGAAGGAGTACATATTGCCTCTGGACCGGTTGAGGTTGCACAGCGCCAGATCGCGGCTGTGGAGGTGGCTGCTGGATGAAATCGTCCATGCGCCCCTGGAACCCATTTTGCACCCTTCCCGCGCCCGGCTTCAGTACCTGGGCGCGTTCACTTTCATCGGTCACCTTGCCTTCGGATGGATCTGGATCGAGCTGCTGCCGCAGCCCTACGAGAACCTGCCCACGCGCCTGGCCATGGCATGCCTGGGCATCCCGCTGCTGGTGGGTGCGCTCAACCGCGACCTCACGTCGCACACCACCATCTGGATCTTTTCCCTGTCGAGCTGGCTGCAGTTGCCGATGTTTTTCTCCTGGATGTACTGGCTCAACGGCGGCAACGACGTGTGGCTGGCCAGCGTGTCCTGCATGCTGGTCATCTACTACCACCTCACCGACTGGCGCCTGGCCACCTTGGGCGTGTTGATGGGCGTGGGGCTGAGCCTGGGACTGACACACCTGCTGGGCGTGCCGCTCACGGACGGCGCCATGCAAGCCGACAACCTGGTGGTGCTGGCCTTCGCCTGGGGCGCTGCCGTGATGCTGGGCGCGTCGAGCGCCAACCTGCGCCGCACGCGCCTGATCAACACGCTGAGCACCATGGGCGTGATGGCGCATGAGCTGCGCACACCACTGGCCACCGTCAACCTGATGGGCGATGTGCTGCGCAACCTCTCGCAGCACGACTTGCCGGAGGCCAAGCAGAAGCGCTTCGACGAGCTGGCCACCCGCTTGCAAAACCTGGTGCGCAGCATGAACCGGCAGATCGATACCCAGATCTCGAACGCCCAGCTGATGAGGCTGCCCAGGGACACCTCTTCCATCCGCGCCGCCGAGCTGGTGCAGGACGTCGTGCTGCACTACCCCTACCGTTCGTCACGGGAGCGGGACTGTGTTCAGGTGCACATCCAGCAGGACTTCCACTTTGTGGCTTCCCGCCAGCTGTTCTCCCAGGTGCTCACCAATCTGATGAAAAACGCACTGCATGCACTGGCCTCGGCGAGCAACGCGCCCAGCCCGGGCGACTTGCGGCTGGACGTGGGCGTGCACCACGGCAAAGGCCGGATTGCAGTATCTGACGACGGAATCGGCATCGCCCACGAACAGCAGACGAGAATCTTCGAACCGTTCTTCTCCACGCTGGCGGGCGCCGGCAACGGCCTGGGGCTGACGTTCTGCAAGAACGTGGTGGAGTCGGCGCAGGGCAGTCTCAGCGTGCATTCGGAACCCGGCCTGGGTGCTGTTTTCATGATCGACCTCCCGGTCCACCACCCACATCCTTTGACCTGACCTTCTCCCCGCTGACGACCTGATGGCACTGACGATCCCTCTTTTTCACCGTCCGGGCAGCATCCTGTTCCTCGACGACGACACCGACTACCTCGACATGCTCGGCATGGTCATCCCGACGCATTGGCAGGTGGAGTTGTTCTCGCGTCCATCGGGCTTTGCGCAGCGCATGCAGCAGGAACCGGCCCGGTGGGAGGCCGACGCGATGCTGCAATTGCAGATGCTGGAGCGCTGGCGCCAGGGGCAGCCGCTGCTGCCACAGGTGCTGCGCTACTGGGCGGTGAACCCGGCGCGTTACCAACTGGTGAAGACCTGTGTGGTCGACTACGCCATGCCGGGCACCGACGGTCTGAAGGTGCTCAACACCTTGCTCGACTGGCCGGGCTCGCGCGTGCTGCTCACCGGCCAGGCCGACGAGCAGATCGCGATCCAGGCCTTCAACAACGGACTGATCGACCAGTTCGTGCCCAAGCAGACGACCGACATCACACGCCACCTCATGGGGGTTTTGCGCAAGCTGATGCACGCGCCCCATCCACGGCTGAACACGCTGTGGCGCGGCGCGCTGCAGCCCTCGCAGCAATCGCTGCTCCAGATTCCATCGATTGCGCGGGCCTTGCAGGACTTCACCAGCCAGTACTGGGTCGAATACGCGGTGTTGGGCGAACCCTTTGGCCTGATCGGACTGGACGGCGCCGGCGATGCGCACTGGCTTCAACTGGAGCCCACCAGCAGCTTGCAGGACCTGGCCGAGCTGACCGGCTCGGTCGGACTGGGCTTCGACATGGTGCGCGCGGTGCAGGCGGGCCACCAGCTGGCCGCGGTCGAACTGCACCAGCAGCTCAACCTGAGCGGACCGGTGCGCACCGCGCCGGCGTTCGCCCTGGGTGACGACAAGCTGGTCACAGCGGCGGTGTTCTCGCTCTCCCCCGCCGACCTGCCCCAACCCATCTATGGCTACCGGCGTTTTCTGGACGCCGAAGGCCACCGCAGCGTTCAGGACAACTGAGCGCAGGCGGCGCGGGCGCGCCGCGCGATGGGCCAGTCCCAAGGTTGGACCAGCGGCGCCACCTCGCGCGCCACGGCGGCCACGTGGTCGAGCTCGGCCTCGGTGAGCGCGGCGTGCAGCGTGAGCCGCACCATGGTGCGGTTGCGGCTGGTGGCCGGCGCGCAGAACACGGCACCGAACACATCGCGCTCCTCCAGCAGGTCGCGCAACACCATGGTGGCGGGCTCGGTGCCAGCCTCCAGCGCAATGATCTGCTCGGTGCCCTGGTGGATCGGATAGCCCAGGTCGCTGAGTGCGCCGCGCAATCGCAGGGTGTGGGCACGCAGCCGCTCACGCTCGGTGTCGCTGCGCCGGATCACGTCCAGCGTGGCGTCGAGCGCGGCGATTTCGTGCGGCAGCAGGCACGAGCTGAACATGTTGGGGTAGCTGGTGCTGAGCACGTAGTTGCGCATGGCAGCCGGCACGCTCAGAAAGCCCGCCCGACCCGCAAAGGCCTTGGCCAGGCTGGCGGTGATGAAGTGCACGCGGTTGCTCAGCCCGAGCTCGGCGCACAGGCCCGCGCCTTGCGGTCCGTGGGTGCCGAGCGAATGCGATTCGTCCACCAGCGTCATGCAGCCCCGGCGCTCGGCCACCTCGACCACCTGCTCCAGCGGGGCCACGGCACCGGTGGTGCTGTACACCGAATCCACCACGATCAGGCCCGCGCCGTGACGCTGCACCAGCCGGTCCAGGTGTTCCGCGTCGTTGTGGCGGAAGGGGTGCGTCGTGGCACCTGCGCGGCGTGCGCCTTCCCACAGCGAGGTGTGGGCCAGCGTGTCCATGTAAATCACCGTCTTCTCGTCCGCGATCGACTGCAGCAACCCCAGGTTGGCCGCGTAGCCCGACTGGCAGATCAAGCCGTCCTCCTGACCCAGCATCTGCGCGAGCTTGAGTTCGAGCTTGCGCGCGGGGTGTTCGTCCAGCAGGAACACGCCCGACTGGATGACGAACTCGGCATCGGTCTTGATGGCCAGCGTCTGGGCCTGAACGATGTCCGGATGGCCGGTGAGGCTCAGGTAGTCGTTGCCGTTGAGGCGAACGGCGCCGGGACCCGCTTCCCGCCCGTGAAGCAGCGAGCGTCCACTCCAGAGGGTGTCCCATCGGGTGGTGAATTCCCGCTGGATGCGCCCGGCGAGGTGGGCAGAGATGGGCGGGTTCGAGGGGGTTTTCTCGCGGGTGCAGGCCAACGGCGTCATGGAGCAATCCTTATGGAATGGAAAACCCCATTGAAAAAACAAAACTGTGACGAACCGCACGAACCCTGTCAGCCCTGACAGGGGTTGTGAGGCTTTCTTCTCAAATTTCGTGCAGGCCGAGCGACCAGCGGTCGGCCGAGAGCGCCGCCTTCAGTTCTGGCGCCAGGGCAATCCCAGCCGACGCCAGCCGCCTTGTTGCCCGCGGTGCGCATGCGCATCGGGATCGCCCTCGAAGCCTTCCAGGATGTTGTAGGCCTCCAGACCGAGTTCGGTGGCGCGCTTGGCCGCAGCGATGGAACGCACACCGCTGCGGCACAACAGCACCACCTTTTTGCCGTCCGCCGCCTCGCGCAGCTGGGCATCGAAACCGGGGTTCAGGGCCATGCCCGGCCATTGTTTCCAGGCCACCGGCACCGCGCCGGGCACAAAGCCCACCCATTCGCGCTCGGCATCGGTGCGCACATCCACCAACACCGCTTCCCCCGCCTGCACCCACTGCCAGGCCAGCTGCGGTGTCACGTCGCCGGCGTAACTCCCCTGGTGCGGACCGGCCGCAGGCCGAGGCTCCATGAGCAAGGCACCGCCCGCATCGTGGCGCTGGCCCGACATCCGGTTGGCCGGCACGGCTTCGTCGATGCGCCGCGGCCTGGGCAGGTTGAGCGACTCCATCTGGGCGATGAACTCGGCCTCGCTTTTGCCGGCCACGCGCTCGTTGTGCTTCTTCTCCACGCCGATGGTGGAGTGGTGGCGGCCGTGGTAATCGTGCCCCGGCCAGACGGTGGTGTCGTCCGGTAGATCGAACAGCACCTGGGTGATGCTGTGGTACAGGTCTTTGGCGCTGCCGGACTGGAAGTCGGTGCGGCCACAGCCACCAATGAGCAGCGTGTCGCCGGTGAACACATGGTGGCGCCAGACCAGGCTCATGCTGCCGGCGGTGTGGCCCGGCGTGTGCAGGGCGCGCAGCACCTCGCCGCCGAAACTGAGGGTGTCGCCATGCGCCAGTTGCACGCCCGCTGTGCCGATGTCGCAGCCCACGGGGGCCGCCGTTTTGGCGCCCGCCAGTTCGGCCAGCTTGCCGGCACTGGTGATGTGGTCTGCGTGCGCGTGGGTCTCCACCGTCCAGACCAGTGTCAGGCCGTACTCGCGCAACACGGCGAGGTCGCGCTCGATCTGTTCATCGACCGGATCGATGATCAGGGCGTCGCGGGTGGTCTGGTCGAACAGCACGTACGTGAAGGTGCTGGACGCGGCGTCGAAGAGCTGGATCGGTTTCATGTTGCGTAGCATGCCACCGGCGAGCCACGCTGGATTGACGGACATCAGCCTTTGCACTCCCTGACGCCAAACTTGCACCGGACTGACGGCCCGCTGACAAAGTGGCGCTCGATCCGGAAATGCCGAAATTCAATATCAGATAGACCAGATGTTGATCAACTTTTCGTATCTGGTTTTCTCGTGCTGAAAGCAGCGAAGTAAGCCGAACCCATGATGGTCGGTGAAAACCCTGTCGAGGGGATCCGTGTCTGGGCCGCATGATGCGTGACCCTCAACCCAGACTGGAGAAAAACCCATGTCAGACAAAAAAACCGTGACCTCACGCCGCGGCATGCTCAAAGGCGCGGCAGTCGCGGCAGGCGCCATGTCGGTGCCGATGATCGCCACTGCTCAGACCACGTCGCTGCGCTTCCAGAGCACCTGGCCTTCGAAGGACATCTTCCACGAATACGCCCAGGACTTCGCCAAGAAGGTCAACGACATGGCCGGCGGCAAGCTGAAGATCGAAGTGCTGCCATCGGGCTCGGTGGTCCCGGCTTTCCAGCTGCTCGAAGCGGTGGCCAAAGGCACGCTGGACGGCGGCCACGGTGTGGTGGCTTACCACTACGGCAAGAACTCGGCGCTGGCCCTGTGGGGTTCCGGCCCCGCATTCGGCATGGACCCCAACATGGTTCTGGCCTGGCACAACTACGGCGGCGGCAAGGCCCTGCTGGAAGAGATCTACGCCAGCCTGAACCTGGACGTGACCTCTTACCTGTATGGCCCCATGCCCACGCAGCCACTGGGCTGGTTCAAGAAGCCGGTGGCCAAGGTCGCCGACATGAAGGGGCTGAAGTTCCGCACCGTGGGCCTGGCGGTGGACGTGTTCACTGAAATGGGCACCGCCGTCAACCCGCTGCCCGGTGGCGAGATCGTGCCGGCGCTGGACCGCGGCCTGATCGACGCGGCCGAGTTCAACAACGCCAGCTCCGACCGCCTGCTGGGCTTCCCCGACGTGGTGAAGAACTGCATGCTGCAGAGCTTCCACCAGTCCGGCGAGCAGTTCGAGATCCTGTTCAACAAGACCAAGCTCAACGCCCTGCCGGCCGAGCTGAAGTCCATCGTCGACTACGCCGCGCAAGCAGCCAGCGCCGACATGAGCTGGAAAGCCATCCAGCGCAACTCGCAGGACTACATCGAGCTGAAGAAGCAAGGCGTGAAGTTCTACAAGACCCCCGACGCGATCCTGCGCGCACAGCTCGAGGCCTGGGACAAGACCATCGCCAAGAAGGGCACCGACAACGCGCTGTTCCGCAAGGTGCTGGAATCGCAGAAGGCCTTTGCCCAGCGTGCCGGCCAATGGCAAAACGACTACATGGTCGATTTCAAGATGGCGTACAACCACTACTTCGGCAAAGGCGCCAAGAAGTCCTGATCGGGCTTCTCTGAACTCGGGGCGCCTGCGGGCGCCCTTTTCTGTTTCTGGAAATTCACATGCAAAAACTATTACTGGCCGTTGACAGCCTGTCGACCTGGTTCGGCAAGGCCTGCGCCTGGACCGTCATCGGGCTCACTCTGTTGATCACCTGGGAAGTGTTTTCCCGGTACGTGCTCAACAACCCCCACGCCTGGGTGCTCGACGCCCAGATCATGTTGTACGGCGTGCTGTTCATGAGCGCCGGGGCCTACACGCTGGCCAAAAGCGGCCACGTTCGCGGTGACGTGCTCTACGGCTTTTTCAGCCCGCGCACGCAAGCCGGCTGGGACCTCGCTCTCTACATCCTGTTCTTCCTGCCCGGCATCGTGGCACTGACCTACGCCGGCTGGTTCTTCGCCAACGAGTCGCTCGCCATCCGCGAGCAGACCTTCAACGCCGACCCGCTGCCGGTCTACCCGTTCAAATTCGTGGTGCCCATTGCCGGCGCCTTCCTGCTGCTGCAAGGCATCGTTGAAATCATCCGCTGCATCATGTGCCTGCAAACCGGCGAATGGCCCCAGCGCGCACAAGACGTTGAAGAGGTCGATGTCGAAAAACTCAAAGAAATGGTGCACGTGAAAGACGCTGACATTGACGCGCTGGACTCCATCGTGGTGAAGCAAGGAGCCAAGCCATGAAGATCCGCAAAGAACTCTGGTTCGGCTTCACGCTGATGGCCCTCATCGGCTCGGCCGCACTGACCATGGTGCTCAGCGTCGAGACCATGACCAACGGCCATTACGGCCTGCTCATGCTCTCGCTGGTGGTGGTCGCCATCATGCTGGGCTTCCCCACCGCCTTCACCCTGATGGGCATGGGCATGATGTTCGCGTTCTTCGCCTACCACTCGGGTGACCAGTCCGCAGCGGGTGCCATGAAACAGACGCTGGACCTGATGGTGCAGCGCGCGTTCTCGGTGATGGGCAACGACGTGCTGATCTCGATCCCGCTGTTCGTGTTCATGGGTTACCTCGTGGAACGCGCCAACCTGATCGACAAGCTGTTCCGCAGCCTGCACCTGGCCCTGGCCCGCGTGCCCGGTTCGCTGGGCGTGGCCACGCTGGTGACCTGTGCGGTGTTCGCCACCGCCACCGGCATCGTGGGCGCGGTCGTCACGCTGATGGGCCTGCTGGCCCTGCCGCAGATGCTGCGCGCCGGCTACGACGTGCGCCTGTCCGCCGGTGTCATCACCGCCGGCGGCTGCCTGGGCATCTTGATCCCGCCGTCGGTGCTGCTGATCGTTTACGGCGCCACCGCCGGCGTGTCGGTGGTGCAGCTGTACGCCGGTGCCTTCTTCCCCGGCATCATGCTGGCCGGTCTGTACATCCTGTACGTGATCATCATGGCCAAGATCAAGCCGGCCTGGGCACCCCCGCTGACCGCAGCGCAACGCTTTGTGCCGTTGCCGGCGCCGCTGACCGCCATTGGCGCCGTCGGCGAACGGTCGGCTGTGCCCAATCTGATCAAGGCACTGAACGGCAAACGCAACCAGGACGTGTCCACCAAGTACCTGCTGGGTCAGCTGGGCATCGCCTTGCTGCCGGCCATCCTGTTCGCTGCCGTGGCCTTCGCCAGCTACCAGAGCGCCACCACCGTGGTGCCGGTGGAAACCTACGAAGAGCTGCAGCCCATGGGCGCAGGCTCCACGGTGGACGAGAACCCCAACGAAGGTGGTCTGGCCGAACCCGAAGCCGAAGAGGGCGGCCTGGCCGAACCCCCTTCGGGCGACGCCGTGGCCGAGCCCCCTGGTGCAGAGGCAGACGCGGTGGCTGAACCACCCGGTGCCGAGAAGGAAACCACCGCGGCGGGTGCGGCACCCGATGCCGTGGCCGAACCGGCCGGTGCGGCACCCGCCGCCGCCGCCGCAGCGGCAGAAGGCGAACCCGCAGCCACCACCAAGCCCGCTTCCATGAGCTTCTGGATCGGTCTGGCCGTGGGCTTCGTGGCGCTGGTGATCTTCTACGCCATCCTGAGCTTCACCCGGCTGGAAGTCTTCAAGATGCTGCTCTCCAGCTTCTTCCCGCTGCTGGTGCTGATCCTGTCGGTGCTGGGCTCGATCGTGTTCGGTCTGGCCACGCCCACCGAGGCGGCGGCGGTCGGTGCGTTTGGCGGCTTCCTGCTGGCGGCGGCTTACCGGCAACTCACCTTCGGCGTGGTCAAGGAAAGCGTGTTCCTCACGGCCAAGACCAGCGCCATGGTGTGCTGGCTGTTCGTGGGCTCGGCCATCTTCTCGGCGGCGTTCGCGCTGCTGGGCGGACAGGAGCTCGTCGAGACCTGGGTGCTGAGCATGAACCTGTCCAAGACGGAGTTCCTGATCCTGTCGCAGGTGCTGATCTTCATCCTGGGCTGGCCGCTGGAGTGGACCGAGATCATCGTGATCTTCATGCCCATCTTCATTCCGCTGCTCGACAACTTCGGGGTCGACCCGCTGTTCTTCGGCCTGCTGGTGGCGCTGAACCTGC
>NZ_JAOASO010000112.1 GCF_030158645.1 Hydrogenophaga sp.
TGTAGCATGCGCCCGCAATGCAAATCCCCTACGAACTCCAGATTGGCTGGCGCTACACCCGCGCGGGGCGCAGCGGTCGGCGCAACGGCTTTATCTCCTTTATTTCGGGCGTGTCGATGCTGGGCATCGCGCTTGGCGTGGCGGCGCTGATCATCGTGCTGTCGGTGATGAACGGCTTCCAGAAAGAGGTGCGTGACCGGATGCTCTCGGTGGTCTCGCATGTCGAGATCTACCAGTCGCGCGGTGAGGCTTTGTCGGAATGGCAGGCCACCGCGGCACAGGCTCGCTTGAACCCCCAGGTGATCGGCGCATCGCCGTTCATTGCCGCGCAGGCGCTGATCGCGCGTGGTGATGACATGCGTGGTGCCATCGTGCGGGGCATCTCGCCCGCAGAGGAAGCCACCGTCACCGATCTTGCGGCGCAGCTGCGTGACACCACGCTGGCCCCGTTGGTGCCCGGCTGCTGGTGCATCGTGCTCGGGGGCGAGCTGGCCCGCAGTCTGGGTGTGGAGGTGGGCGACAAGGTGACCATCGTCGCGCCCGGCGGGCAGGTCACGCCGGCCGGTGTGGTGCCGCGGCTCAAACAGCTGACGCTGGTGGGCACCTTCAATGCGGGCCACTTCGAATACGACAGCGGCCTCGCGTTGATGCACGTAGACGACGCCGCGCGGCTGTTCCGCGTTGCGGGCCCGACCGGGGTTCAGCTGCGCCTGAAGGATGCGCAACAGGCGCGCGAGGTGGGTGATGAGCTCCAGGTGCGCCTCGGCTCCACGGTGCGAGTGAATGACTGGACGCGCACCAACCGCAACTGGTTCCAGGCGGTGCAGATCGAGAAGCGGCTGATGTTCATCATCCTGACGCTGATCGTCGCGGTGGCCGCCTTCAACCTGGTGTCCACGCTGGTGATGACGGTCACCGACAAGCAGGCCGACATCGCGATCCTGCGCACGCTGGGCGCGAGCCCGCGCTCGATCATGGGCATCTTCATGGTGCAGGGCGCGGCCTCGGGCGTGATGGGCACGCTGGCCGGCATGGCGCTGGGCCTGAGCGTGGCGTACAACATCGATGTCATCGTGCCGGCGATCGAGCGCGCGCTGCACACCAGCTTCCTGCCCAGCAGCGTCTACCTGATCAGCCACATGCCCAGCGATCCGCAAAGTGGCGACATCGTGCCCATCGTGCTGATTTCGCTGGCACTGGCTTTCGTGGCCACGATCTACCCGAGCTGGCGCGCGAGCCGCGTGCAGCCGGCCGAGGCGCTGCGCTATGAGTGAGTCGGTCGCGTCTTTTGAACCAGCGGCCAACACGGTGATCCGCGCGGTCGGGCTGCACAAGCGCTTCCACGAAGGCGATCTCGATGTGCCTGTGCTGCAGGGCGTCGATCTCGACATTGCGGCCGGCGAGACGGTGGCGATCGTCGGTGCCTCGGGATCGGGCAAGAGCACGCTGCTGCATCTGATGGGCGGGCTCGAAGCGCCGACGCAGGGGCAGGTGACGCTGATGGGCCGCGACCTGATGGGCATGAACGCGCAGGCGCAAGGCGTGTGGCGCAACCGGCACCTCGGCTTCGTCTACCAGTTCCACCACCTGCTGCCCGA
>NZ_JAOASO010000113.1 GCF_030158645.1 Hydrogenophaga sp.
GTCATGTGGATGCTGCCGGTGATGCGCGCGCCCTTGAGCGGCTGCGCTTGGGCAAACTCTTCGCGGATGGCCATCAGGCCGGGCATTTCGGTCTCGGCGATCTTGACCTCTTTGCGGCCCCATTCGGCCAGGCCAATGTCGGCGATCGCGCAATCGGTGAAGGTGGGGTTGTTCAGACGTGCATTCATGGTTCGCTCCGGTAAGGATGGATGAACCACATCGGCGGGCGAAAAAAAGCTCATCGCACGGGATGTGGATGAGCGTCGTTGCATGGATGGTCCGAGCCTCACGCCCCGCAAGATGGGGACGCTGCAACGCTCCTCGGATGCGGGATTTTAGCCCAGCGCGCCTGCGGGTGGGTGTTTGTGGGGTCGAAGACCCGGACTTACCTCACGCCTGTGCGACACTGCGCGCCCCATGCCGACCCTGCCCACGCCCTCCCCGCTCGCCATGTGGCCCGCCTCGGAGCGCAGCCGCATCCACGGCGTGCTGACCGACATCGACGACACGCTGACGACCGACGGCGCGATCACGCCCGACGCGCTGGACGCCCTGCGCCGCCTGCGCGCCGCCGGTCTGCCGGTGCTCGCCATCACCGGCCGGCCGGCCGGCTGGAGCGAGGCCTTTGCCCTGGCCTGGCCGGTGGACGCGATCGTGGCGGAGAACGGGGCCGTGGCGCTGTGGCGCGGCGACGACGGCCAGCTCTGCCGGGACCATCTGCAGGACGCGACCACCCGGGCCACCAACTTCGCCCGCCTGCAGGCCACGGCGCAGCGTGTGTTGCGCGCGCTGCCCCAAGCCCGCCTGGCCACCGACAGCCCCGGACGCGAGACCGACATCGCCATCGACCACAGCGAGTTCGCGCACCTGGATGAAAGGGAGATCGCACAGGTGGTGGCGCTGATGCGCCGCGACGGCCTGAACGCCACCGTGAGCTCGATCCACATCAACGGCTGGATCGGCGAACACGACAAGCTGGCCGGCGCGCGCTGGATCGTTCGAACGCGCCTGGAGCGCGACCTCGACGCCGAACTCGATCGCTGGGTCTACGTGGGCGACTCCACCAACGACGCGCGCATGTTTGGCCATTTCCGGCACAGCGTGGGCGTGGCCAACGTGTCACGCTTCTGGTCTGCACTCAGCCACCACCCGCGCTTTGTGGCGCAAGGCGCGCGCGGCGCGGGCTTTGCCGAGGTGGCGGACGCGGTGCTGTCCGTCAGATCAACATGACCGAACACCCGCTGCCACCCCAGCAAAGCCAGGCCCTCACCGGCGCCGCGCCGCCTGCGCTCGTGCCCGCGCAGGCCCGGCTCGGTCTGGTGGCCATCTTCGGCTCCACCTTTTTCCAGCTGGTGGGCTATTTCATGCTCATGCCGCTGCTGCTGCTCCGGCTCAAGGGCGACGGCGTGTCCACCGCGCTGGCCGGCGTGTTCGTGGCCACCGGCTGGCTCGGCGTGTTCGCCATGACACCCTTCGCCTCGGCCATCACGCAGCGCCTGGGGCGGCGGCCCTCGCTCTGGCTGGCGGCCTTCGTGCCGGTGATCGCCATCACCGGCTTCCTGTTCAGCGACTCGCTGGTGTTGTGGTTCGTCTGCATCCTGATCGAAGGCATGGCCGCCGGCCTGCGCTGGGTGCTCGCCGAAGCCATCGTGGCCGAGTTCTCCCCCGCACACCAGCGCGGGCGCAACGTCGGCATTTTCGAAACCATGGTCGGCACCACCTTTGTGCTCGGCCCGCTGGTGCTGGTGTGGTTCGGCGCGCAGAGCGATGCGGCGCTGTGGCTGGCGCTCGGGCTCACCGTGCTCGGTCTCGGCTGGAGCCTGCTCATTCCGCGCCTGCCGGCCGCCGCCGATGCGCACAACGCCAAGGTCGGACTCTCGGGCGTGTGGCATGCGCTGTGCGTGCACCCGCTGATCATGGCGGTGGGTTTTGTGGGCGGCTTCTTCGAGAGCGGCCTCACCTCCATCCTGCCGCTGTACGGCCTGGCGCTCGGCCTGGGCGCCACGGCCGCCGCCCTGCTGGTCTCGGCCAGCGGCCTGGGCAGCGCCATCATGATGCTGCCCGCCGGCCTGCTGGCCGACCGCCTGGCCCACCACCCCACGCAGCGCTGGGGCAACGCGCGCGACACCCGCCTGAAGATCATGCGGCTGTGCGCCCTGGTGACGCTGCTGGCCACGCTGGTCATTCCCTTCGTGGCCGGCACGCCCTGGCTCGCCGCACCGGTGGCGTTTCTCTGGGGCGGCGCGGGTGGCAGCCTCTACACGCTCGCCATGATCGACATCGGCTCGCGCGAAGAAGGCATCACGCTGGTCAACAGCACCGCGGTGCTGGTGCTCTCGTACACGCTGGGTGGCGTTCTCGCCCCGGCGCTGGGCGCCGCGGCCCTGCAGTGGGCGCCCACGGTGGGCTTCCCGGTGCTGCTGGTGTCGGTCGCCGGCCTGGGCTGGTGGCTGTTGAGACGCGCGGCAAGGCCCCCATCTGCGGGAACCCCTCCGGGTTAAGCTGCTCCCACGGGTGCGCCCTGTGTTTCCCGCCCTGCGAAAGGACCCTCCCCATGGCCATCCCCTGGCTGCTCGCCCTCAAAGTGATCCCCTGGGGCGACGTGATCGAACACGCGCCCAAGGTGCTCAACGCCGCCCGCAAGCTGATGGACCGGCAGAAGGCGCCCGAGAGCGCCCCCATCGCGGCCACGCCCATGGATCTGGTGTCGGACACACCGCCCAGCCTGGGCGAACTGCGCAACCGCCTGATCGAAGCGCGCCAGCTGATCGACCAGCAGGCGCAAACACAAAGCCAGATGGCGCAGACCGTGGCCGAACTGGCCGAGCAGAACGCGCGGCTGGTGGCGGCCGTGGAGCTGCTGCGCGTGCGCACGCGCGTGTTCATGTTCGTCATCGCCGCACTGGTCATCGGCGTGATCGTGCTGTTCGCTCGCTGATCAGCCCCGTTCGCTCGTCAGGCTGGCATCACAGCCCACGCCCGCCGCGATCCAGCGGCCCGCCAGCGTCTGCAGCACCGGCGCCGCCCAGCGCCAGCGCGGGCCCAGCACGCCCGCCGCGTCGGTGATGGCGCCGCAGCGGTAGACCGCTTGCACCTCGTCCCAGCGCAGCGCATCACACGCCCCGCGGCGCTTGCGCGAGATCACCTGGCCCAGCGGGCAGGGTTCGGCCAGACAGCACACCCCGCAGCCGTTGCAAGGGGCGCCCAGCGCGGGCTGCGCCGGGGCGGACGGGTGGATGTGGATGACCTGGTGGAGCACGGCACGAGCGTAACGCAGGTGTCACGCGTGTGGCGGGTGCGGCTTGCACGGCCACGCCGTGCGGGTCTATGGTCGCCGTTCAACCACACACAGGAGACAGCATGGCCATCGATCCGCGTTTCTCGGTTCTCGTTTCGGGGTACACCTTTCTGGAGAGTCCCCGCTGGCACAACGACCACATCTGGCTGTCGGATTTCTACACGCACCAGGTCCTGCGCGTCGACCTGCAAGGCCGTGCAGAGAAGGTCGCCGATGTGCCCGAACAGCCGTCGGGCATGGGCTGGTTGCCCGATGGGCGCTTGCTGGTGGTGTCCATGCGCGATCGGAAGATCCTGCGTCAGGAAGCCGACGGCCGGCTCGTCACCCACGCCGACCTGTCGTCCGTGGCGGACGGCCACGCCAACGACATGGTGGTCGATGCCCAGGGCCGCGCCTTCGTGGGCAACTTCGGTTTTGATCTCATGGGTGGCGGTAAGCCGCAGGCGGCCACGCTGGCCCGGGTGGATCCCGACGGTTCGGTGCGCGCCGTGGCGAACGATCTTCATTTCCCCAACGGCAGCATGATCACGCCCGATGGAAAAACGCTCATCGTTGTCGAGACCATGGGCAACCGCATCTCGGCATTCGACCTGCAGGCCGACGGGACCCTGGGGCCGCGCCGTGACTGGGCGGTTTTTGGCCCGGTGCCGACGCTGACCGACATCGGCACGGTGCTGGGCAGCCTCCAGGCAGCGCCCGATGGCGCCACCCTGGACGCCGAGGGGGCCGTCTGGTTTGCCGACGCCATCGGCAACCGGGTGGTGCGCATGGCGCCCGGTGGCGAGATCCTGGACAGCATCTCCACCGGCGCCCTTGGCGCCTTCGCCTGCACGCTCGGTGGTCCGGCCGGGCGCACGTTGTTCATTTGCGTGGCGCCCGACTTCAACGAATACGCGCGCCAACAGGCGCGCGAAGCCTCGGTGTGGACCACCGAGGTGAGCGTGCCCGGCGCCGGGCGGCCCTGATCAGCGCGCCAGCACCGGCCCCAGCACCCGCCCGGTGTGGGTGTCCAGCCGCACCACCTCGTCGGGCGGGGCTGCGGCCACGATCAAACCACCACCGCCACCACCTTCGGGGCCGAGGTCGATGATCCAGTCGGCTTCGGCCATCACGTCCAGGTCGTGCTCGATCACCACCACGCTGTGGCCGCCGTCCACCAGGCGGTGCAGCACACGGATGAGTTTTTCCACGTCGGCCATGTGCAGGCCCACCGTGGGTTCGTCGAGCACGTAGAGCGTGTGTGGCGGCTTCTGGCCGCGGCGCGTGATGTCGTCGCGCACCTTGCTGAGCTCGGTCACCAGCTTGATGCGCTGCGCCTCGCCGCCACTGAGCGTGGGGCTGGGCTGGCCCAGCGTGAGGTAACCCAAGCCCACGTCCTTGAGCAACTGCAGCGGGTGGCCGATGCTGGGCATGCTGGCGAAGAAGTCGACCGCTTCGTCCACCTCCATCTGCAGCACGTCGCCGATGCTCTTGCCCTTCCAGGTCACGGCCAGGGTTTCGGGGTTGAAGCGCGCGCCGTGGCAGACCTCGCAGGGCACCTTCACGTCGGGCAAAAAGCTCATCTCGATGGTGCGCATGCCCTGGCCTTCGCAGCCCGGGCAGCGGCCTTCGCCGGTGTTGAAGCTGAAGCGGCCCGGGCCGTAGCCGCGCGCCTTCGCTTCCAGCGTGTCGGCGAACAGCTTGCGCACCGTGTCCCAGAAACCGATGTAGGTGGCCGGGCAGCTGCGCGGTGTTTTGCCGATGGGCGTCTGGTCGACTTCGAGCACGCGGTCCACGGTCTCGTATCCGCTCACGCTGGCGCAGCCCGACCACGCGGGGTACTGACCCTTGTCCATGGCGTCGCGGCCGGCCTTGGTGCTGCGCTGGGCGACGGCCGCGGCGACGTTGGTCAGCAACACGTCGCGCGCCAGCGTGGACTTGCCGGAGCCGGACACGCCGGTGATGACCACCAGGCGCTGCAGGGGGACCGCCGCGTCGAGCTGGTTGAGGTTGTGGAGTTGTGCGCGGTGGACGTGGAGCCACGGGGGACCCTCACCCCCGCCCTCTCCCGCAAGCGGGAGAGGGGGTTTTGCGCTCCCTCGCCCCTCTGGCGAGAGGGCTGGGGTGAGGGGCAACACGGGCCGTCTGGCCTGCAACGGATGCTTCATCGCATGCAACAGATACCGGCCGGTCACAGATTCGGGATTCGCCGACAAATCGTCCACCGAACCCTGCGCCACCACGCGCCCGCCGCGTTTGCCCGCACTCGGGCCGATGTCGATGATGTGGTCGGCGCGGCGGATGGTGTCTTCGTCGTGCTCCACCACCACCAGCGTGTTGCCCATGTCGCCGAGCTTGTGCAGCGCGTTGAGCAGTATCGCGTTGTCGCGCGCGTGCAGGCCGATGGTGGGCTCGTCGAGCACGTAGCACACGCCCTGCAGGTTGCTGCCGAGCTGCGCGGCCAGGCGGATGCGCTGCGCCTCGCCGCCGCTGAGCGTGGGCGCGCCCCGGTCCAGCGTGAGGTAGTTCAATCCCACCTCTTCCAGGAAGGCCAGTCGGCTCTCGATCTCGGGCAACAGGTCGCGGGCGATGCCGGTTTCTCGCTTGGACATCACAGCGTCCTTCATGAGACCTTGCACCCACAAACGAACCTCGCGCACCGACAGCCGCGCCACATCGGTGATGCCCACGCCGCTGAACTTCACCGCGCGAGCCTGGGCGTTCAGACGCGTGCCTTCGCAAGTCGGGCAGACCTCGTCGACCAGGTCGTCCACCTCGGGTTCGGCAAAGCTCTGTTCACGGCCGCGTTCCTTGTCGTCGCGCACCGAATCGTCGAGCACGCTGCGCTGGTCGCGCGAGAGCTTGAGGCCGGTGCCCACGCAGTCGGGGCACCAGCCGTGTTTGCTGTTGTACGAGAACAGGCGCGGGTCGAGCTCGGGGTAGCTGGTGGCGCAGACCGGGCAGGCGCGGGTGGTGGAGAACACCTCCAGCTGACCGAGTTCACGCGTCGAAGCACCTTCTTCCAAAGCCCGGGCCAGACCGTCGAGCGGGTGCAGCACGTGCACCACGCCCTTGCCGATCTCCAGCGCCTTGGTCAGCTGGCTGCGCAGCTGGGCCTCGTTGTCGGCGCTCACCACGAAGTCGGCCACCGGCAGCTCGATGGTGTGTTCCTTGAAGCGGTCGATGCGCGGGAAGCCGGTGGTGGGCAGAAACTCGCCGTCCACCCGCAGGTGGGTGTGGCCGCGCGGGCGCGCCCAGTCGGCCAGCTCGGTGTAGACGCCCTTGCGGTTGACCACCAGCGGCGCGAGCAGGCCGATGTGTTGACCCGCGTAGCGTTTGAGGATGGCGGCGGCGATGCTGTCGGCGCTCTGCGGCATCACGGCCGCGCCGTCGTGCACGCAGTGCTGTGTGCCCAGCTTCACGTAGAGCAGGCGCAGGAAATGCCAGACCTCGGTGGTGGTGCCCACCGTGCTCTTGCGCCCGCCGCGCGAGAGCCGCTGCTCGATCGCCACCGTGGGCGGGATGCCGTAGACCGCGTCCACCTCGGGGCGGCCTGCCGGCTGCACGATGCTGCGCGCGTAGGCGTTCAGGCTCTCCAGGTAGCGGCGCTGGCCTTCGTTGAACAGGATGTCGAAGGCCAGCGTGGACTTGCCCGAACCGCTCACGCCCGAGATCACGTTGAACTGGCCGCGCGGGATGTTCACGCTCAGGTTCTTGAGGTTGTGTTCCTTGGCGTTGACGATGCGGATGGCGTTGCCGTGCTGGTCGCTGCGGCGCGCGGCGGCGGCCAGACCGCTGGACTGGCCCAGGTAGTCGGCCGCTCGGCCTTCGCGCACCGCGTGCACCTCGCCCATGGACAGCGCGTACTCGCGCAGCGCCTTGGCCGTGTGGCTGCTGGCGTGCTCGCGCACCTGCTCGGGCGGGCCTTCGGCCACCACCAGGCCACCGGCGTCGCCGCCCTCGGGGCCGAGGTCGATCAGCCAGTCGGCCGAGCGGATCACGTCCAGGTTGTGCTCGATCACCACCAGCGAGTGGCCGGCGTCGAGCAGCTTGCGCAAGCTGCGCATGAGCTTGGCGATGTCGTCGAAATGCAGGCCGGTGGTGGGCTCGTCGAACAGGAACAGCGTGCCCTTGCGGGAGAGCGGCTGGCGGCTGGCGCTGGCGCTCTTGGCGGCCTCGGCCAGAAAGCCCGCGAGCTTGAGGCGCTGCGCCTCGCCGCCCGACAACGTGGGCACGGGCTGGCCGAGCTTCACGTACTCCAGACCCACATCCACGATGGGTTGCAGTACGCGGATGACTTCGCGGTCGGCCTTGAAGAGCTCGGCGGCTTCGCTCACCGTGAGGTCGAGCACGTCGGCCACGTTGAGCGAACGCTCGCCGCGTTCGATGCGCACCTCCAGGATCTCGGGCCGGTAGCGTTTGCCGTCGCAGTCCGGGCAGCGCAAATACACGTCGCTCAGGAACTGCATCTCCACGTGCTCGAAGCCCGAGCCGCCGCAGGTGGGGCAACGCCCGTCGCCGCTGTTGAAGCTGAACTTGGCGGGCGTGTAGCTGCGCTGGCGCGAGAGCGGTGCGTCGGCGAACAGCGCGCGGATCGCGTCCCACGCGCCCACGTAACTCACCGGGTTGGATCGCGCGGTCTTGCCGATGGGCGACTGGTCGACGAACACCACCTCGCCGAGTTGCTCGGCGCCCAGCAGCCGCTCAAACGCGCCCGGCGTGTCGGTGGACTTGCCGAAATGGCGCAGCAGCGCGGGCGCCAACACGTCTTGTATGAGGCTGGACTTGCCCGAGCCGGAGACACCGGTGACGACCACCAGCCGCTGCAGCGGGAACTCGACCGAAACGTCCTTCAGGTTGTGCTCGCGAGCGCCTTCGAGAATGAGGCGCGGCGTGCTGTCGGTCACCGCGCGCTTGAAGCCCATGCCGATGGTCTTGCGCGCGCCCAGGTACGCACCTGTGAGCGTGTCTGCGCTGCGGATCGCCTCGGGCGTGCCGTCGAACACGATCTGGCCGCCGCGCTCGCCGGGGCCGGGGCCCATGTCGATCAGGCGGTCGGCCGCCAGCATCACGGCCGGGTCGTGCTCGACCACCACCAGCGTGTTGCCCGCGTCGCGCAGGCGCAGCATCGCGTCGTTGATGCGCGCCATGTCGCGCGGGTGCAGGCCGATGCTGGGCTCGTCGAGCACAAACAGCGTGTTCACCAGCGAGGTGCCCAGCGCCGTGGTGAGGTTGATGCGCTGCACCTCGCCGCCGCTGAGCGTGCGGCTCTGGCGGTCCAGCGTGAGGTAGCCGATGCCGACCTCGCAGAGGTAGCGGATGCGGGTGTTGATTTCGTCGAGGAGGAGTTTGAGGGCCTGCGCCTGGCCCGTGCTCGGCTCCTTCCCGCCATGGGCGATGCCGGGGACTTGCGCCACGGAGGGAGCCAGAGAGGCGAAGAACGTGCGCAGTTTGTCCAGAGGCAGCAACATCAGATCGTGCAGGCACAGGCCGGGCAAGGCCTCCACTTGCGCGCGGCTCCACTTCACCCCCAACGGCAAATAACGCTTCGCCGGCTTCAGCACCGCGTCGGCCTGGGCCTTCGTGCCCAGGCGCCACAGCAGGCTCTCAAGCTTCAGGCGCGCGCCACCGCAACTCGGGCACTCGGTGTAGCTGCGGTATTTGGACAAGAGCACGCGGATGTGCATCTTGTAGGCCTTGCTCTCCAGGTACTCGAAGAAGCGGTCCACGCCGTACCAGTGCTGGTTCCACTTGCCGTTCCATTGCGGCGAACCGGCCTTGACCCAATGCTTCTGCTCGTCGGTGAGCTTGGCCCAAGGCGTGTCGCGCGGAATACCGGCGGCTTCAGCGTGCCGCATCATGTCGTCCTGCGCCTCTTTCCAGGCCGGTGTCTGGAACACCTTGATTGCCCCTGCACGCAAGGTGAGCTTGTCGTTCGGAATCACCAGCCCGTAGTCCACCCCGATCACCCGCCCGAACCCCCGGCAGGCCTCGCACGCCCCCACCGCCGAGTTGAACGAAAACATCGACGGCGTCGGTTCGCTGTAGCGAATGTCGCTCTCGGGGCAATGCAGCCCCGTGCTGAATCGCCAGATGTCCGGCTCGGCCGCCCCACCCACCTGGGCACCCAATTGGGGGTCAGATTCCAATTTCAGGGCATACACCATGAGCTTGCCGCCGCCGCGCTTCAAGCCGACCTCGATGGCCTCCATCACGCGCGCGGGTTCGGTGGTGCCGATGCGGAAGCGGTCGGCCACCACATCAAGCACCTTGATGGCCTCCATGGGTGCGGCCTTGGCCTTGCCTTTGGTCTTGGCTTTCTCATCCACGGCGGGCGCGGCGCGCTGGACCACACGCTCGGCTTGCACGCGCGTGTACCCGCTTGCCGAGAGCCACTGCTCGATTTCTTCGGGGGTGGTGCTGGCCGGCAGTTCCACCGGGAAGGTGACCACCAACCTCGGGTCCCCACGCTCCCCCGCGCGTTGTTTCAATTCAAGGTAAATCGACTCCGGCGAATCGTGCCGCACCAGCGCGGCGGTATCGCGGTCGAACAGCTCGGCGCCGCGCGCAAACAAAAGTTTGAGGTGGTCGTTGAGCTCGGTCATGGTGCCGACCGTGGAGCGTGAGCTGCGCACCGGGTTGGTCTGGTCGATCGCGATCGCCGGTGGCACACCTTCCACCCGGTCCACCGCGGGTTTGTCCATGCGGTCGAGGAACTGGCGCGCGTAGGCGCTGAAGGTCTCCACGTAGCGGCGCTGGCCTTCGGCGAACAAGGTGTCGAAGACGAGACTGGATTTGCCCGATCCGCTGGGCCCGGTGACCACCGTGAGCTCGCCGGTGCGGATGTCCAGGTCGATGTTTTTGAGGTTGTGCTGGCGTGCGCCGCGGATGCGGATCAGGCCGGTGCCGCCTTCCGTCGGTCGGTCGCGCCCCTCATCGTCGGACGCGGGTTGAATCGCGCCCGCAGGCAACTCGGCGGGCAAAAAGGCATCGGACATGCAGAGGCTCCAGAGGGGGACGCGAAGATTCTACGGAGCACCACGACATACCCCCTGGCGTGTACGTCATAACCACAATTTCCCGCCCGACCCGGCTGCCTAGACTGAGTCCTCTTTTCGAGACAAGAACCATGCAACAACCATCCACCCTCTGGCCCCTGCGCCTCACCACCCTCGGCCTGGCGGGCCTCATGGCCTTCTCTGCACCCGCCTGGGCCCAACTGCGCATCGGCAACCCGTCCGGCATCACCGGCTCGGTGGCAGCCGGTGTGAAGGAAAACATCGATGGCGCCAAGCTGTACTTCGACGCGGTGAACGCGCGCGGCGGCATCAACGGCCAGAAGATCGAACTGGTTTCGGTGGACGACAAGTTCGACCCCAAGGTCACGGTGGAGGTGTCGCGCCAGTTCATCACCGAACAAAAGGTGCTGGCCCTGTTCCTGAACCGCGGCACGCCGCATTCACAAGCCCTGCTGCCCATGCTGGCCGAGTTCAAGGTGCCGCTGGTGGGCCCGAGCACCGGCGCCATGGTGCTGCACGAGCCGGTGAACCCCTGGGTGTTCAACGTGCGCGCCACCTACCAGCGCGAAGCCGCCAAGGCCATCGAACACCTGGCCAGCATCGGCATGACCCGCATCGCGCTGCTGGAGACCGACGACTCCTTCGGCGCCGACTCGGCCGCCGGCGCGCTCAAGGGCTTCGCCACCGTGAAGCAAACACCGGTGTTGCAGGAGAAATTCCCCCGCGACAAACCCGACTTCACCGATCTGGCGGCCCGCGTGGTGAAAAGCAATGCCCAGGCGGTGATGGTGATCGGGTCGGCCGGCAACGCCGCCAACGGCATGAAGGCGATCCGTGAAGCCGGCTCTCGGGCCCAGCTGGTCACGCTCTCGAACAACGCGTCCGAGGGTTTCATCAAGCTGCTGGGCGAACATGCGCGCGGCGTGATCGTCACGCAGGTCTTCCCCAACGAACGCTCGGTGGCGTATCCGCTGATCAAGGAAGCGCAGGACCTGGCCAGGGCCAAAGGTCTGGAAGGTGTTTCGCCCGCGATGATGGAAGGCTTTGCCGCCGCCAAGGTGGTCACCGAAGGCCTGCGCCGCGCCGGCCCCAACCCGACACCGGCGGGCTTGCGCGATGCGCTGGAGGGCATGCGCAACCACGACATCGGCGGTCTGCAGATCAGCTACAGCGCCACCGACCACACGGGTCTGGATTTTTCGGACCTCTCGATCGTGAACGCCAGCGGCAAGTTCATGCGCTGAGGTCAGGACTTCACGATCAGCACGGGCACCTTGGCGTGGGTCAGCACCTTCTGCGCCACGCTGCCCAGGATGAGGGCCTTCACGCCCTGGCGGCCGTGTGAGCCCATCACGATCAGGTCGCAGCCTTCGGCCTCGGCCGTTTCGATGATCCCCTCGTAGACCACATTGCGCTCGATGGTGTCGCCGGCAAACGGCACACCGTCGGCCGCACAGGCCATGCGAGCCGCGTCCAGCGCCACACCGGCCGCGGCCTTGGCTTCGGTCAGGTAGGCCTGCAGGCCGATGGCCGAGGCATCGCCGATGCCGATGTAGGGAAACGGGTCGATCACGTACACGCCGACAACTTGCGCGCCCTGGCTCTTGGCCAGGCCCACGGCCGCGCGGGTGGCGAACACGCTGAGGTCGGAACCGTCGGTGGGCAGCAGGATTTTCTTGAACATGGTCGCTCTCCTTGGCAAAGGTGGATGAACCGGGCCGCACTGTGCGGCACCGCTTCATCGTAGGAGCGCCCCGACCCCGGAGGCTTGCGTCAGATCAAACCAGGGCCGGTTCTTTCTCGGGCATGGCGGGCCGCACGTCCACCGCACAGTACTTCAGTTCGGCGATCTTGCCCACCGGGTCCAGGGCCGGGTTGGTGAGCAGGTTGGCCGCGGCTTCCGCGTAGGCAAACGGAATGAAGGCGGTGTCCAGCGGCATGGCGTCGTCCAGCCGCACCGGCAGCGCCACCGCGCCACGCCGCGAGCGCACCTGCGCCAGCGCACCGGCTGGCAGACCCAGCCGCTGCGCGGTGGTGGTGTGCAGGCTCACCACCGGGCCGGGCTCAATCGCATCGAGCACGCCGCTGCGCCGCGTCATGCTGCCGGTGTGCCAGTGCTCCAGCTGGCGCCCGGTGATGAGCACCATGGGGAAGCTGGCGTCGGGCACCTCGGCCGGGGGCGTGACGTTCGCACCCACCAGGGTGGCGCGTCCGCTGGCGGTGGGAAAGCCATCGGTGAACACCACCGGGTGGCCCGGGTCGCTCTCGCTGGTGACCGGGTAGGTCACCGCGCCCTCGCGCTGCAGACGCGCCCACGAGAGGCCGGCGATGCTGGGCATCATGGCGCGCATTTCCTCGAACACCGCGCCGATGCCACCGTGTGCGTCTTCGGAGGCGGTGCCGTCGGCGGCAATGCCGTAGTCCCAAGCCAGCCCCAGGCGGCGCGCCAGCTGTTCGGTGATCCAGGCGTCGGCCATGGCCTCACCGGGTGCGCGCACGGCCTTGCGGCCGAGTTGCACGCAGCGGTCGGTGTTGGTGACGCTGCCGGTCTTTTCGGGCCAGGCGGTGGCGGGCAACACCACGTCGGCCAGGCTCGCGGTCTCGGTCAGGAAGATGTCCTGCACCACCAGGTGGTCCAGCCCCGCGAGCGCTTCGCGCGCGTGGGTGGCGTCGGGGTCGCTCATGGCCGGGTTCTCGCCCTGGATCAGCATGGCGCGGATCTCGCGGCGGTGCGCGGCGTCGATGATCTCGACCACGGTCAGGCCGGCCTCGCTGCCCAGCGTGCCGGGAGGCAGGTTCCACAGGCGCTCGGCCTTCTCACGGGCGTGCGGGTCGCTCACCTTCTGGTAGTCGGGCAGCACCATCGGGATCAGCCCCGCGTCGCTCGCGCCCTGCACGTTGTTCTGCCCGCGCAGCGGGTGCAGCCCGGTGCCGGGGCGGCCGATCTGCCCGGTGATGAGCGAGAGCGCGATCAGGCAGCGCGCGTTGTCGGTGCCGTGGGTGTGCTGGCTGATGCCCATGCCCCAGAGGATCATGGCGTTTTTCGCGGTGGCATAGGCCCGCGCCACCTCGCGCAGTGTGGCCGCGTCGATGCCGCAGACCGGGGCCATGGCCTCGGGCGAAAAGTCCACCAGATGGGCCTTGAGCAGGGCGAAGTCCAGCGTGTGCGCTTCGATGTAGGCCGGGTCGGTGAGGCCTTCGAACACGATGGTGTGCAGCAGCGCGTTGAGCAGGGCCACGTCGGTGCCCGCCTGGAAGCCCAGGTGTTTCCAGCTGTGGCGCGCGAGCTCGGTGCGGCGCGGGTCGGCCAGCACGAGCTTCATGCCTTGCTTCACCGCGTTCTTGATCCAGGTGGCGCCCACCGGGTGGTTCTGCGCCGGGTTGGCACCGATCAGCAGCACGAAGTCGGCGTGCGCCACGTCGCGCAGCGGGTTGGTGACCACGGCCGAGCCCAGGCCTTCCATGAGCGCGGCCACGCTGGACGCGTGACACAGGCGCGTGCAGTGGTCCACGTTGTGCGTGTCGAAGGCGGTGCGGATCAGCTTCTGGAACAGGTAGGCCTCTTCGTTCGTGCCCTTGGCCGAACCGAAGCCGGCCACCGGGCCCTGGCGGCCACGCGCGGAGGTGCTGGCCATCACCTGTTTGAAGCCGTTCGCAGCCACGTCCAGCGCTTCGTCCCAGCTCGCTTCGCGGAAGAGTTCGCGCCAGTCACGCCGCATCACCGATTGAGGATCTTTCGGTGCATCGGCGCGGCGGATCAGCGGGCGCGTGAGCCGCTCGGGGCTGTGCGCGTAGTCGAAACCGAAACGGCCCTTGACGCACAGCCGACCTTCGTTGGCGGGCCCGGCGATGCCTTCGACGTGTTCGATCTTCTCGTCGCTCACGTGGTAAGTGAGCTGGCAGCCCACGCCGCAGAACGGACACACCGAATCGACCTGCTTCTGCGAAGCGTGTGCGTACGCGCCGTTGGCCGGCGCGATCGCCCCCGTGGGGCAGGCCTGCACACATTCGCCGCAGGCCACGCAGGTGCTCGCACCTAGGGGATCGTTCTGGTCGAACACGATCTGCGCATGGCCGCCCCGAAACGCCAGGCCCAGCACGTCGTTGCCCTGCGTCTCGCGGCAGGCGCGGATGCAGCGCGTGCACTGGATGCAGGCGTCGAGGTTGACGGTCATCGCCGGATGACTCAGGTCTTGCAGCGCAGCGGCACGGAAGGGGAAACGTCCAGCCTTTGCACCCGCAACCTGCGCCCAATACGCCAGTTCGCTGTCGTGCTTGAGCGCGGCCGTGTCCGGCGCATCCGACAGCAGCAACTCCAGCACCGTCTTCTGCGCGGCGGCCGCGCGCGGGCTGTCGGTGGTGACCACCATGCCTGGCGTGGGGGAACGGCAGCACGAGGGCGCGAGCACACGCTCGCCCGCGATCTCCACCACACAGGCGCGGCAGTTGCCGGGGCTGCGCAGGCCGTCTTTGTGGCACAGGTGCGGCACCTCGATACCAGCGCGCTGTGCCGCTTGGAGCAAGGTCTCGCCCGGTGCGGCTTCCACCGCGCGGCCGTTGAGCGTGAACGCGATCGGGGCCGCGTTCTGCGGCAGGTCGTGGGTCTTCATGCGCCCACCTCGTGAGGAAAGAACCGCAGCACGCTGTCCACCGGGTTGGGCGCGGCCTGGCCCAGGCCGCAGATGCTGGCGTCGCGCATCACCTGCGAAAGCTCGGCCAGCAGCGGTGCGTCCCACACCGGTGCCTGGATCAGCTCCACCGCCTTGGTGGTACCGGCGCGGCACGGCGTGCACTGGCCACACGATTCGTGTTCGAAGAAACGCATGAGGTTGAGCGCCGCGTCGCGCGCCCGGTCGTGCTGACCCAGCACCACCACCGCCATGGAACCGATGAAGGCGCCGTGCTCGGCGAGTGTGTCGAAGTCCAGCGGCACGTCGGCCAGCGCGGCGGGCAGGATGCCGCCGGACGCACCACCCGGCAGGTACGCGTACAACGTGTGGCCCTCGGCCATGCCACCGGCGTGCTCGTCGATGAGCTCGCGCAGCGTGATGCCGGCGGGCGCCAGATACACGCCGGGTTGCTTCACGCGGCCCGACACCGAGAAGCGCCGCAGGCCGTTGCGCCCGGCGCGCCCGTGCGTGGTGAGCCACGCGCCGCCGTGCGCCAGGATCTCGGGCAACCACCACAGCGTCTCGGGGTTGTGCGCCAGCGTGGGCCGGCCGAACACGCCGTGCAGCGCCACGATGGGCGGCTTCAGACGCGGCAGACCGCGCTTGCCTTCCACCGATTCGATGAGCGCCGACTCTTCGCCACAGATGTAGGCGCCCGCACCGCGCCGCAGTTCGATGACGGGCGGCGTGTAGTCCGGGTACTGCGCTGTGAGTGCTTGCAGGCGAACCGGCAGCGTGTCGAGCTCGCGCTGCAACAGCATGCGGGCGTCGTGGTACTCGTCGCGCAGGTACAACCACACATGATCGATGCCCACCACCAGCGCGGCGATCAGCAGACCCTCCAGCACCTGCGGTGCCCCGGCTTGCGCACTGGTGAGCACGTGGCCGTCCTTGAAGGTACCGACCTCGCCTTCGTCGATGTTGACCACCATGTGGCGTGGGCCGGGTTGCGCGCGCACCGTCTCCCACTTGCGCCAGGCCGGAAAACCCGCGCCGCCCAGGCCGCGCAGGTTGGAGGCCTTGAGTTCGGCCAGCACCGCATCGGCGCTGAGTTCGCCCGACAGCAGGCGCTGCAGTTGCTTGAGTTCGGACGCCTCGGGCACCGGCAACTCGCGCGGGCCGGTGTCGCCGCTGGCCAGCACCTCCTGCACCGCGGCAACGGTTGCGTGTGGCAACTGGCGCTGGCCCACACACGCGGCCGGCGCGCGGTGGCACTGGCCGATGCAGGGCGCAGGCTGCACGCGCACCGAGCTGTCGTGCGCCAGGGCGGCTTTCAGATCGCTCATCAAGGTGGCGCTGCCGGCCATGGTGCACGAGAGGCTGTCGCACACGCGCACCACGGTGGCGGGCACGGCCGCGTCGTCGGCCACGATCTCGAAGTGGTGGTAGAAGCTCGCGACCTCGAACACCTCGACCTGGCTGAGCTTGAGGTGTTCGGCCAGCGCCGCCAGGTGACCGTGGCGCAAGGCGCCCTCGCCGTCCTGCAGGCGGTGCAGGTGTTCGATCAGCAGGTCGGCGCGCGGCGCCAGCCCGGCGCACAAAAGGGCCACGCGCTCGCGCGCCGGCGGTGAGGTCTGGCGACCCTTGGGGGTGTGGCGCGGTGCGCCGCGGCGCACGGTTTCCAAAGGGCGAATGGGGATCACGGTGGTCATCGCCGCAGCCTAGCACCGCCGCCGGGTTTTAATATGTTCTCCATTGCATAAACCCAGGCCCTTCCGCCATGCTGCGCATCACCCTGCAACCCCGATGGCACCTCAGCCAGGACGGCGGCCCCGCGCTGGACGCCAACACCTTGCTGGCACTGCTCGCGGCGGTGGAGGCCTCGGGCAGCATCTCGCAGGCGGGCCGCGAACTGGACCTCTCGTACCGCCACGCCTGGGGTCTGCTGCAGCAGGCCGAAGCGCTGTTCGGCCAGCCCCTGCTGGTGCGCGGACGGGGGCGCGGCTCGGCGCTGACCGAGCTGGGCGACAAGCTCATCTGGGCCGACGCGCGCATCGGTGCGCGGCTGCAGCCGCTGCTGGAATCGCTGGCCTCGGAGCTCGAAGGCGAACTCGGGCGCGTGCAGCGCCGCCAGCGCGCCGTGCCGCGCCTGCACGCCAGCCACGGCTTT
Source organism: Hydrogenophaga sp. (assembly GCF_030158645.1). Taxonomy (GTDB): domain Bacteria; phylum Pseudomonadota; class Gammaproteobacteria; order Burkholderiales; family Burkholderiaceae_C; genus Hydrogenophaga. The sequence continues at coordinate 17,077 of NZ_JAOASO010000113.1, forward strand.
GCCGTGGCCGCGCTGCGCGAGCAGCTGGCTGCGCGCGAGATCCCGGTGGAGCTGCGCTACCGCAACAGCCTCGAAGCGGTGGCCGCGCTCGCGCAGGGCGACTGCGAGCTGGCGGGCTTTCATGTGCCGCTGGGCGAGTTCGAGGCGGCAGCGGCCCAGCGCTACCTGCACTGGCTCAAACGCGACCAGCACCTGCTGGTGCACCTGGCGGTGCGCACGCAAGGCCTGTTTTGTGCACCGGGCAACCCCAAGGGCCTTGAGGGCCTGGCCGACCTCACGCGGCGCGACCTGCGCTTCGTCAACCGGCCCGAGGGCTCGGGCACGCGCGTGCTCACCGACCTGCTGCTGCAGCGCCACGGCATCGAGGCGCGCGCGGTGACCGGCTTTGACAACACCGAACTGACCCACGCGGGTGTGGCGGCCTATGTGGCCAGCGGCATGGCCGACGTGGGGCTGGGCGTGCAGACCGCCGCGCACCGCTTCGGGTTGCACTTCATTCCGCTGCTGAAAGAGCGCTACTTTTTCGCCCTGCCCCCCGACGCCCTGGACCGCGCGGAACTGCGCCCGGTGCTCACCGTGCTGCGCTCACCGGCGTTCCGCTCGCGCGTGGCCGCGCTGCAAGGCTACGAGGCGGCGAACACCGGACAGGTCATGGCGCTGGGCGAAGCCTTCCCGGACTGATTCAGGGCGCCACCACGCCGGCGCGTTCCAGCATGGCGTGCAGCAGCACGTTGCAGCCGGCGGTGATGTGCGCGGGCTTCGCGTCCTCGATCTCGTTGTGGCTGATGCCGTCCTTGCACGGAATGAAGATCATGCCGGCCGGCGCGAGCTGCCCGGCGTAAATGGCGTCGTGGCCCGCGCCCGAGACCACCGGCATGTGGCTCAGGCCGAGCTGTTCCGCCGCGCGCTGCACGGCCTGCACACAGCCCGCGTCGAACGGCTGCGCCGCGTAGCTCGACACCTGTTCGATGGCAATGGTCATGCCGGTCTCGCTGCTCAGGCGCGTGGCCAGGGCGTGCACTTCCGCCACCTGCTGGTCCACCAGCGCATCGGTGCTGTTGCGCAGGTCGATCGAGAACTTCACCCGGCCCGGGATCACGTTGCGGCTGTTGGGGTGCACCTGCACCATGCCCACCGTGCCGCGCCCGTGCGGGCCGTGGCGCAGCGCCGAGGCCACCACCTCCTGCATGAGCAGCGTGGCCACCTGCAGGGCGTCGCGCCGCAGCGCCATGGGCGTGGGGCCGGCGTGCGCCTCCATGCCGGTCACGGTGCAGTCGAACCAGCGGATGCCGAGCACGCCCTGCACCACGCCGATGGTGACGTCGGCGTCTTCGAGCACCGGGCCTTGTTCGATGTGGGCCTCGAAATACGCGCCGATGGGGTGGTCGCCGGGTTCCTGCTCGCCGATGTAGCCGATGCGCTCCAGCTCCTCGCGCACGGTCTTGCCGTCGGTGTCGCGCGCGGCGTAGGCGTGCTCCAGCGTGAAGGCCTTGGCGAACACGCCCGAGCCCATCATCACCGGCACGAAGCGCGATCCCTCCTCGTTGGTCCAGAACGCGACCTCGATCGGCGCCTCGGTTTCGATGCCGTGGTCGTTGAGCGTGCGCACCACCTCGATGCCGGCGAGCACACCGTAGTTGCCGTCGAACTTGCCGCCGGTGGGCTGGGTGTCGATGTGGCTGCCGGTCATGACCGGGGGCAGGGCCGGGTTGCGCCCGGGCCGGCGCATGAACACGTTGCCGATCTTGTCGACCGTGACGCTCATGCCGGCCTCGCGCGCCCAGCGCGTCACCAGGTCGCGGCCCTGGCGGTCGAGGTCGGTGAGTGCGATGCGGCACACGCCGCCCTTGGGCGTGGCACCGATCTGCGCCAGTTCCATGAGCGAGGCCCACAGGCGATCGCCGTCGATGCGCAGGCGGGTGGTGGCGGGGGATGGTACGAGGGTGTTCATGGCAGTTCGGGTTCGGGCTGGGGGGTGTCTCGGTAGGCGGCGAAGGCATCGCGCAAGCGCCGGCCGCGCACCGGGGTGTCGACCAGCGAGCGTTCGAGCTCCGCGAGGTGTTTGCGCATTTCGGCGGCGGCGGGGGCGCTGCCGCGCAGCAGCGCGTCGATCAGGTCCACATGGCGGTGCGCCACGCAGACCTGGCCACCGTCCACCTTGAAGCGCGCCATCAGCAGCGAGGTGGTGGGCAGCAGGCCGTTGAGCAGGCGGCCGAACACCGGGTTGCCGTGCATGCGCGTGAGCGCGTGGTGAAACTCGCCCGACAGGCGGATGGCCTCGGCCCGGTCGCCGCGCTGGTCGGCGGCCTGTTCGGCCTGCGCCACCGCGCGCAACTCGGCCAGCTGTTCAGGTGTGAGCCGCCCACCCAGGCGGCGCGCCACTTCACATTCGACGATGCGCCGTGCTTCGAACACGTGCACCGCGTCTTCCAGGCTGGGCAGCGGCACCCGCGCACCGCGGTTGTGGCGCAGCTCGATCACCTGGTCTTGTGCCAGGCGCTGCAGGGCCTGGCGCACCACCGTGCGCGAGACCTTGAATTCGGTGGCCATCTCGGCTTCGCGCAACCACTCGCCGGGCGCGAGCCGGTGCTCCAGCACGGCGCGGTAGATGGCATCAAACACCCGGTCGGTGGCGGTGCCGTCGGGCTCGGTGGGCGGAGCTGTGAGGAGCTGTTCGGGGTTCATGTGTCAACATTGGAACAGCCCCTTGCGGCGGCCACCACCGAAGGATTCTCATGACCCGTGACGTTCCCGTGCAGCCCTTGCACACCGACGCATTCCAGGCCTACGGCCACGTGCTGAACCTCGGCGCCTCGGACACGCGTGCGATCAACGCCGGCACCAGCCAGCGGCTGGACCTGACCGGCTCGCTGACCCTGCACGCCGAAGGCGGGGAGCCGGTGCTGGCGGTGTTTCGCGCTCGGGCCCAGGCGCCCGAAGGCCCTTGGCACCTGCTGGAGCGCCACCGGCTCGGTTCGCAAACTTTCGTGCCGCTGGCGGGCGCGCGCTGTGTGGTGCTGGTGGCCCTGGGCCGCGACGGCCCCGACCTCGCCACGCTGGCCGCCTTCCGGGTGGCGGGGGATCAAGGCATCACCCTGCATCCCGGCACCTGGCACCACCCCTTGCTGGCGCTGGACGACGGCGACTTTCTCGTCATCGAAAGGGCGGGCCGAGCGGTGGATTGCGACGTGGTTCAACTGGACACCCCGGTGCGCCTGCGCCTGGACTAGGCCTGGGCCATGCGCTCGGCCAGGCGAACCAGGCTGCGGTCGCTGCCGCGCGGACCCAGCAGCGAGATGCCCAGCGGGGCACCGGCGCGGCGCGCCAGCGGCAGGCTGAGCTGCGGAAAGCCCGACAAACCGGCGACGCACAGCAGGCGGATGGCGCGGTTGCGGTAATCCTCCAGCGCGCTGTCGGGGTCGGTCACGCGGGGCGCGATGTCGGGCATGGTGGGCATGACCAGCACGCCGTCGTCGCCCAGCAATTGCGTCAGGTGGTCGGTGAAACGCTCGCGGAAGGCACGGCCCTCGGCGGCCTGCGCGTCGGTCACTTGGGAACTCCACTCAAAACGCTGCGCCACCCCCGGGCCCAAGGGCGGCGCAAAGCGGCGGATGAAATCGCCATCGACCTGCCACGACTCGTGGCCCTGGATGTGGCGGAAGTGCCAGTACATCGCGTCCAGGCTCTCCAGCACCACCTGCGCCTTGCCGGCCTTGCCGAGCACGGCCTCGATCTGGCTGCGCGCAGGCGCCAGCGCCTTGCGGGCTTCGGGCGTGGCCAGCGCCCACAGGTCGGCTGGGGCGAGCAGGCGCACGTTGTTCGGCAGCGGGTGTGCATCGTCGCCGAGCAGCACGTTGGCCACGCGGGCGAAGGTGGGCACGTCGCGGGTGAACCAGCCGCAGGTGTCCAGGCTGGGCGCGAGGTCGAGCGCGTCCTGCAGGCTCACGCGGCCGTGGCTGGGCCGCAGGCCCACGAGGCCGCAGTGGCTGGCCGGGGCGCGCACCGAGCCGCCGGTGTCGGTGCCCAGCGCAAAGTCGCACAGACCGTGCGACACCGCCGCCGCCGAGCCGCACGACGATCCGCCGGCGATGCGGTCGGGCGCGGCCCCGTTGATGGGCGAGCCGAAATGGGCGTTCTGCCCGTTCATGGAAAAGGCCAGCTCGTCGGTGATGGTCTTGCCCACGAAGCGCGCACCGGCGTCCAGCAGGGTCTGCACGGTGGGCGCCGTGCGGCTCTGAACGCCGAGCAGCGCCAGCAGCAGGGGCTGCCCACCGCTGGTGGGGTAGCCGTGGATGTGGAACAGGTCCTTGACGCCGAACCCCAGGCCGGCGAGCGGGCCGGTGGCTGCGCGCGGCACCGGCACGGCGGGGTAAGGCATGAAGGCGCGGGCGGGGTCGTGCAGAACGTCGGCGTGTGGGGTCATGGGATCTTGTTGTTGGTGTGAAGTCAGGCGGCTGTCTCGGCGACGCGCAGGCAGCGCACGCTGTGGCCGGCAGCGAGCCAGCTGATCTCGGGGCGCGTGGTCTTGCATGCATCCTGCACCAGACGGCATCGGTCGGCAAACGCGCAGCCGGTGGGCAAGGCGGTGAGGTCGGGGGGTGAGCCGGCAATGGTCTCCAGCCGCGTGCCCTTGGGCAACGCACCGCTGGCGCGGCTCTTGAGCAGGGCCAGCGTGTAGGGGTGGCGCGGCGCCCGCAGCAAGGTGGCCGCAGCGCCCTCTTCCACGATGCGCCCGGCGTACATCACCGCGATGCGGTCGGCCACCTCCACCGCGGCGCCGATGTCGTGGGTGACGAAGATCACCGACAGGCCGAGTTCGCGCTGCAACTCGCGCAGCAGCAGCAGGATCTGGATCTGCACCGTGGCGTCCAGCGCGGTGGTGGGCTCGTCGGCCAGCAGCAGCTGCGGCCGGCAGGCCAGGGCCAGCGCGATCATGGCGCGCTGGCGCATGCCGCCCGACATTTCATGCGGGTAGGCCTGCAGCCGTCGCTCGGGGCTGGGAATGCGCACACGTTCAAACAGCTCCAGCGCACGCTGTTGCGCCTGGGCCGCGCTGACGTTTTCATGGCGACGGATCGCCTCGGTGATCTGCGCGCCCACAGAGTACACCGGATCGAGCGCGAGCAGCGGCTCCTGGAAGATCATGGACGCGACCTTGCCCCGGTAGTCGGCCAGGGCCTGGGTGCCGAGCGCGAGCACGTCCTGATCGCCCACGCGCATCTCACCTTCGATGCGGCTGCGTCCGGGCGGGTGCAGGCGCAGCAGGCTGCGCAGCGTGACGCTCTTGCCCGAGCCGGATTCGCCGATGAGCGCGACCACCTCGCCGCGCTTGACCTGCAGGTCCACACCATTGACGGCTTCCACCGGCTTCTTGCCGCCGGTGAAGGTGACGCGCAGGTTGCGCACGTCGACGAAGGGTTTTTCCGTGTTGTCGTTGGTCATGCCGCTTCCTTCATCAACACAGGCGCTTCGGTGTGGCCGCTGTCGGCCACGTGCATCCAGCACGACGCGACCTGACCCTGCTCGATGGGACTCAGCGTGGGCACCCGTTCGCTGCACAGGGCCTGGGCGTGCGCGCAGCGGGTGTGGAAACGGCAACCCGGCGGCGGGTTGATCGGGTTGGGCGGGTCGCCGGCCAGCGGCGGCGTCTCGGTGCGGTGGTCCGGGTCCATGGACGGGATGGACGAGAGCAGCGCGCGCGTGTACGGGTGGGCCGGGTGGTCGAACAGGGTTTCGCTCTCGCCGATCTCGGCCACCTGGCCGAGGTACATCACCATCACGCGGTCGCTCATGTAGCGCACCACGTTGAGGTCGTGGCTGATGAAGATGTAGGTCAGGCCAAACTCGTCCTTGAGGTCGAGCAGCAGGTTGAGCACCTGCGCCTCGACCGACTTGTCCAGCGCCGAGACGGCTTCGTCCAGGATGATCAGGCGCGACTGCAGGGCGAGCGCACGCGCGATGTTCACGCGCTGGCGCTGGCCGCCCGAGAGTTCGTGCGGATACCGTTCGGCGAAGCGGCGTGGCTCCAGGCCCACGCGCGCCAGCAGGTCGCGCGCACGCTCCACCGCCGCCTGGCGCGGCAGCCCGTGCACCTGCGGCGCAAAGGCGATCGAGTCCTCCATGGTCAGGCGCGGGTTGAGCGAGGCGTAGCTGTCCTGGAACACCATCTGCGTCTGGCGGTGGAACTGCTTGAGGCTGAGGGCCGAGCCGCCCACGGTTTGACCGTCGAACACGATCTCGCCACGGTCGGGCTTGATGAGCTGCATGAGCAGGCGTGCGGTGGTCGATTTGCCGCAGCCCGACTCGCCCACCACGCCCAGGGTTTCGCCCTTGAAGACGTCGAAGTCGATGCCGTCGACCGCGCGCACCACGCCGCCGCCACGGCCGAACACGTCTTTCTTGAGCGGGAAATGTTTGACCAGGCCGCGCACCCCCATGAGGGGTTGGGCCGGACCGCCGATGTCGGGGGAGCTCAGGGGCATGGCGACCTCACTGCTTGATTTCCATGGCCGAGCGCAAACCGTCGGCCAGGAGGTTGAAGGCGATCGAGGTGATGAAGATCATCACGCCGGGCAAGGCGGCGATCCACGGTTGCACGTAGATGGCGGTGCGCAGGGTGTTGAGCATCAGGCCCCACTCGGGCTCGGGCGGTTTCACGCCCAGGCCCAGGAAACTCAGGCCCGAGGCCAGGATCATGGCCACCGCGATCAGGCTGGTGGCGTACACGAAGATCGGCCCGAGCACGTTGCCCAGCACGTGCACGCGCACGATGGTGAAGGCGTTGGCGCCCGAGGCGCGCGCCGCGTCCACAAAGTCGCGCCCGCGGATCTGCGTGGTCACGCTTTCGGCCACCCGCGCGATCGGCGGTATGAACACGATGGTCAGGGAGATCAGCGAGTTGGTGATGCCCGCGCCGAGTGCGCCCGAGAGCGCGATGGCCAGCAGCACCGACGGGAAGGCGTAGAACACGTCGATGGTGCGCATCATCACGGTGTTGAGCGTGCCGCCGGCGTAGCCCGCGGTGATGCCGATCAGCGAGCCCACCACAAACGCCAGGATCACCGGCGTGATGCCCATGAACAGCGAAAGCCGCGCGCCCACCATGAGGCGCGACAGCATGTCGCGCCCGAGCTCGTCGGTGCCCAGCGGGTGACCTTCAAAGCCGATGGGTTCGAGGCGCTTCATCATCGACGAGGCGTAGGGATCGGCCGGCACCAGCCAGGGCCCGAACACCGCCAGGACGAGCAGGATGAGCACCACCACCGCCGCGCCGATGGCCACGCGGTCGCGCAGGAAGCGCCGGCCCACGGTCTGCCAGTAGCCCGGCGACCGTTCGAACACGAGAGCGGGCACCTTGCCCGGATCCACTGCAACTTGAAGCATGGTTGTGTCCTTCGGTTCAGCGCGCAATGCGGGGGTCGAGCAGGGTCTGGATCACATCCACCACCAGGTTGAGCACCACGAAGAACATGGCCAGCACGAGGATGGTTCCCTGCAGCAGCGGCAGGTCGCGCTGGAAGATGGCGGAGTTCAGCAGGAAGCCGGTGCCGGGCCACGAGAAGACGGTCTCGATCAGGATGGAGCCACCCAGCAGGTAGCCCAGCTGCAGGCCCATCACGGCCAGCGCGGTGGGCGCAGCGTTCTTCACCACGTGGGTGAACACGCCCAGGTCGGTGAGGCCCTTGGCGCGCAGCCCGACGATGAATTCCTGCGCCAGGATGTCGGCCACCAGCGCGCGCACGGTGCGCGCGATGATGCCCATGGGAATCACGCTCATGGTCACGGCGGGCAGGATCATGTGTTTGACGTGCTCCCAGTCCCAGATCCATTCGCTGGAGCCGCCCGGACCGGCGCCCCCCGGCGGCAGCCACATCAGGATGCTGGAGAAAACAATCACCAGCACCATGCCCAGCCAGTAGTGCGGCACGCTCACGCCCAGCACCGAGGTGAGCGAAGCGGCCTTGTCGAGCCAGGAGTTCTGGAAGTAGCCCGCCACAAAGCCGAACAGGCAACCGAAGACAAATCCGATCAGCGTGGCCAGCACGGCCAGGCGCAAGGTGTTGACCACCGCGCGCATCACCTCTTCGGTGACGGAGCGACCCGACGCGATGGAGGTGCCCAGGTCACCCTGCAGCGCACGCCACACCCAGCTGACAAACTGTTCGGGGTAGGAGCGGTTGAAGCCGTAGAGCTCGATCAACTGCTGCTGCAGCTCCACCGAAGCGTCGGGCGGCAGGATGGAGACCAGCGGGTCGCCCGGTGAGAGGTGCACCAGCGCAAAACACACCAGCGCCACGCCCAGCATGATGGGCAGCGTGTAGACCACACGCCGAAAGAGAAACGTCAGCATCGCTCGAACCTCCGGTCAACATCGGTGCAAGCCTCGCAGCCCGGGCGGGCCGCGAGGCGGCGGGGTTCAGTCCACCGACATCGGGGCGATGTCGATGAACCAGCTGCGCGGCTGCACCACGCCCTTGACCTTGGCGCTCATGGCGCGCGGACCCACGTCGTGCGCGATCCACACAAACGGCGCCTCTTCGACGATGCGGGCGTGCAGTTTGGCCAGGGCGGCGTCGCGGGCCTTGTCGTCAAAGCTGGTGCGCGCATCGGCGATCAGCTTGTCGATCTCGGCGTTGCCGAAGTAGCCCCAGTTGTTGGACACCGGCGGGAAGGTCTTGGTGCTGGTGAAGCGCACCATCGCGAAGAAGGGGTCCATCGCCGCGAAGGACACGTTGGTGGCGTTGCTGCCGTTGGCCGACGGGTCTTTGGCACCCTTGCGCCAGTTGGTGAACAGCGTGTTCCATTCGATGACGTCGAACTGCACGTCGAAGCCGCACTGCTTGAGGCTCTGCTGCACGAACTCGTTCATCGGCAGTGGCTGCATCTGGCCCGAGCCGCTGGCGCTGATCTGCACCTTCACCTTGAGGGGCTTGGCAGGACTGTGGCCGGCTTCGGCCATCAGCTTGAGTGCCGCGGGCACGTCGTAGCGGATGTCGAACTTGGGGTTGCCCCACCACGGATGGCCCGGCGGCACGGTGCCCTTGGGAACGGCCATCATGCCCCCGAGCAGCTTCATCAGGCCCAGGCGGTCCACGCACAGGTTGGCGGCATGGCGCACACGCTTGTCGAGCCAGGGGGAACCCTCGGCAAAGCTCAGCTGCCAGGGCCAGACGTGCGGCTGCTGGTTGAAGTAAATCTTGTAGCCGCGCTGCGTGATCTGCGGCATGGCGTCGGGCGCAGGGGCCTCGATCCAGTCGACCTGGCCGGAGAGCAGCGCCGCGGTGCGCGCATTCGCTTCGGGCATGGGCATCATCACCACGCGGTCGATCTTGGGTGTGCGCTTGGGGTCCCAGTAGGCCTTGTTCGCCACGAGTTCCAGGCGCTCACGCGGCAGGAAGCGGGCCATCTTGAACGGGCCGCTTCCGGACGCATCGGCGGCAAATGCGATCCAGGCGTTCTTGGATTTTTCAGCGGGCGTGGCGCCGGCCGCGGCTTCAAACTTCTTCTGCCAGTGGGCCGGCGAGGCCATGAACAGGTTGGTCAGGTTCAGCGGCAAAAACGCATCGGGCTCGCTGGTGGTCAGCTCCACCGTGAGGTTGTCGATCTTGCGGGCGCTGCGCAGCGTGGGCATGCGCGAGGCGGTCACACCAACCTGGCTGGCGTCGAAATGCACGGCGTCCTTGTCGAGCACCTTCTGCACGTTCCACACCACCGAATCGGCGGTGAGGTCGGAGCCGTCGTGGAATTTCACGCCGGGGCGCAGCTTGAAAATCCACTTGGTCTTGTCGGTCGCACCGGCCGCCCACGAAGTCGCCAGGCCGGGGATCAACACGCTGGCCGCGTCGCTCTTGGACAGGTCCCAGTGCGTGAGCGCGTCGTACATCGGGATGCCGGTGAAGCGGTTGCCCTCAAAGCCCTGGTCGGGCTGGCCGAGCGTGCGCGGAATGTCGGCCGCGGTCATGGCGATGCGCAAGACCTTTTCTTGCGCCATGGCGGCGGGCGAGGCCAGGGCGGCGATCAGGCCGACGGCCAGAGCGAGGCCCAAGGGTCGGACTGCAAAGCGGGGCGGGGTGGATTTCCGGTTCATCGTGACTCCAGCGGTTTCGGGTGGAACAAAGGGCAAGACCTTGGGTGGGCACGCTCATCACGGTGCGCGGCCTGCCCCAGGCAGGTGCGCCGCCGAAAAATGGCCTGGCAAGATTTTTGTATGCAACCTGCGTGCCACCACCGATTCGACGAAAACGAAACCTCCCGCCTGACACCCTGTTTTCATGGGAAAAACAGCTGGATTTGGGACTTTTCGTGATTTATTCTTGCACCAGCTTGGCGCAGACACAACCGGTTTCGCCCCAGGATGTGGCGCTGTTTTCAGTTTTTTGTATGCAATATTCACCGCAATGGGGCCCCAAAAGCCACACCACATGAACCTGCTCCTGATCAATCCGAACACCTCCTCCGCCATGACGCAGGCCATCGCCGATGCCGCGCGGGCGGTGGCCGCCCCCGGCACGCGCATCCACGCGGTGCAGCCCAGCTTTGGCCCCGCGTCCATCGAAAGCCACTTCGAGGAAACCATTGCGGCGGCCGGCGTGGCCGAGCAGGTGCGCCTGGCGGACCCGCGGCCCGACGCGGTGGTGATCGCCTGCTTTGGCGACCCGGGGCTGGACGCGGCGCGCGAAGCCACCGACGCGCCGGTGATCGGCATCGCAGAGGCCGCCTTCCACGCCGCCTCGTTCCTGTGCACCGGTTTTTCGGTGGTGACCACCATGACGCGCACCTGCATCACCGCCGAGCACCTGCTGCACCGTTATGGGCTGGAGCGCCGTTGTCGCGGCGTGCACGGCACCGACATCCCGGTGCTGGAGCTGGAGCACGCGGGCGAAGCGCTGGTGGCGCGCATCGAGGCGGCGGCGCGCGAGGCGCTGGCGCGCGACCGCAGCGGCGCCATCGTGCTGGGCTGCGCGGGCATGGCACCGCTGTGCGCCACCTTGAGCGCGCGCCTGGGTGTGCCGGTGATCGACGGTGTGAGCGTGGCGGTGAAGATGGCCGAAGCCCTGTGCGCGCTGGGCTTGCGAACCAGCCAGCACGGCGACTACGCCCCGCCGCCGCCCAAGGCCTGGACCGGCTGGGCGACAACGCTGTCCTGACGAATCAGTTCGGGCGGTGCACGCCCACGGGGCGGTCTGCCGCAGCGGCCCACTGGGTGTTGAACCAGGCGTCGCCGTCGAGGCAGGCGCGCAGCATGGGCAGCGCGTCCAGCCCCCAGAACACGCGGCCGTCCACCACCATCGCCGGCACACCGAACAGGCCCAGCGCCAGCGCCTCGTCGGTGTTGGCGCGCAGGCGCTGCTTCACCGCCTCGCCGTCGGGCGGGCTCCAGGGTTTGCCGCGCTGCGCCATGTGGTCCTGCAGGCGGGCCTGCAGCTCGGCCAGGCGGGCGGGATCGGCGGCGTCCAGCCCACCGTGCCACACGTGGTGAAACAGCTGTTCGGTCACGTACCGGTTGGTGTCACCCGGCGCGTCATCGGTGGCACAGGCCAGGCCCAGGCGCAGCAGGGGCAAGGGGTTGAAGGGGTGGGCGGCGGGCAGATCGAGCCGCACGCCGTGCCGGTGCGCGAGCCAGCTCACCTGGCGGTAGGTCCAGTCGCGCTTGGCGGGAATCTCGGCCGGGCCGAGCTGGCCATGAGCCTTGAGCAGCGCGGCGAACAGCACCGGCCTGTAGCGCACCACCACGCTGTGGCCCATGAGCGCTTCGGGCAGGCGCTCGAAGGCCAGGTGCGCGTAGGGCGAGATGGGGTCGTAGTGAAAGTCGATCTCGCGCAGGTCGGCACCCGTGCCCGTCATGGCGCCACCACCGGCACCTGCCGGGCTTCGATGAGCTGCCACACCGCCAGCTTCTCGGCGTCGGCCATGCGGCTCCACTGCGAAATTTCGGGAATCGTGCGAAAGCAGCCCTTGCAGGCAAACCGGGCTTCGTCCATCTCGCAGACCGAGATGCAGGGCGAGGGCACGCCGGGGGCGAGGCCGGCCTTGGCGCGGGCGGCCTGGAGGGTGACGGGAGGGCGGGTGGGCAGGGACATGGTGGGCACGGTTGTCAGACCACGGTGACGTCGTGCACGGGCGCACCGGTCAGGGTCTGGAGTTGTTGGGGCGTGAGGGGGAAGACGGCGTGCGGATGGCCGGCAGCGGCCCACACGGTGTCAAAGCGGAACAGCTGCGCGTCGATGAGCGTGACGACCGGCGTGGCGTGCGCCAGCGGCGAGACGCCGCCGATGGAAAAACCGGTGCTGCTCTTCACGAAATCGGCGTCGGCCCGGCCGAGCTTGCCGCCCTCGGCACACACGAGCGCCTGCACCTTCTTCTCGTCCACGCGCAGGTCACCCGAGGTGACGACCAGCACCGCCACGCCGTCGCTCTTGCGGCGGAACACGATGCTCTTGGCGATCTGGCCCAGCGCCACACCCAGCGCATCGGCGGCCTGTTGCGCGGTGCGCGCGGCGTCTTCGAGCATGCGGGGCGGGTGCGGGTGGTTCAAAGACCGCAGGTGATCGGTCACGCGTTGAACGGCCGGGGTGGTGGAAGGAGACACGTCACTCATGGGCCCCGATGGTATCGGCACGCGGCCACGCCTGCTGAGATGGGCTTGTGCGGGGATGGTCGGCGCCCGCTCGATTGCACACACTGGCTTCACCCACCTGGGCTGCGCCGCGACACCTGAAACCCCACCCTTCGAGGTCCCTCCATGTACGGTCAACTCCAATTCGATCCCGACGATACCGAGACGCCATGGACTGTCCATTTCTACCTTCGCATCGATCTGGATCCGCCCATTTTGAGCTCCCCTCAAGCCGCCTTGCGGGGCACCGCCATGAGGCAACTGAAAAGCGAGGCGCCCGACATCACACCCGCCGAGATCACCCACCTGAGCAGCATCTGCAGGGGTCTGCCCCTCGACCGCAAGGACCTGGTGTCCGATCTTTTCCTGGGCCTGGCGCACCTTCGGCTTGCACCGGCGCGGCGCAAGGAGCGCGAGGACCGCATCGCCGCCACGCTGAACGCCTATTTCCCCTCGATGACGCTGCCGCCGGCCATGGTGACCGGCATGGGCTACATCCAGCTGATGGCGCCTTTGACGCCCGACGCGTTTCTGCGCGAGGTGGTGGGCAGCCAGGCGGCCCGTCTGCAGATGGTGTTCAGCACGGTCTCTCCTTGGGATACCTGCTGCTACCCCCATGCGAGCCACCTTGAGGTGGTGGCCGCCTCGCTGGGCGTGACGTCCCGCTCGGATGAAGACCGCCTGCTGTTCAACACGCTGTTCTCGCGCCCCTGGGCCGAACGGGACGGGTTCATCGAACTGGTGGAAAACGCCGCCAGGTACAAGCTCCTGCCCGCCGTGAGCAAAGCGGTGGCCGCGCTGCACGGCGCCGGCCTGCTGGTGGTCTCCGAAGGCGACATCCTGGTCAAGGTGCTGCAAGACTGCCAGGCAGCGGGGCTCAACGGTTCGATGGAGCCGGACATCGCCGCCGCCGTGGCCAACCAGGTGGCGCTGGGTCGGACCGCCGAACTCGCTCGCAGCCGACAGGTGCTGGCCAGCACCCTGGATGCCACCCGCCTGGGCGTCAACCTGGGTCGCCAGGTGAACGAGCAGAACAGCGCGGCGGTCGCCGCCGCCGGGCAGGCCTTCTGGCAGCAACTCTTGCGCATGACGCCAGAGCGCCTGCGGCTTCAAAAACAGCGGGAGAGCTAGCCGGTGGCGCTCCAGAATGCGGCCCCCACCGGTCCCGGCGACCTTGATCCGGTCCATGCATGGTCGGTGAGCCGACTGTTGCGGTGGATCGAGGGTCCGATCCTCGAGAAAGCCCCGGCGCCGCTGGAGCGCGCCCGGTTTGTCTTGAAGGAAAAGGCGGCACGGCAGGAAGCCCGCGTCAAAACCAAAATGCCCAGAGACGCGGTGATGGTCGACAAGGACCTGAGCGCGCCCGACATCGATCTGGCGGTGCAAAACGCGTTGAGCACCACCGCCGGGTTCTTCATCGGTGACATCGAAGACATGCTGTTCCGGGCCAAGGCGCTGGGCGCGGCCCCCCCGGCGGCGCAACGCTGCCTGGATCTGCTGGCACCACTGCAGCAGCTCAAGAAAGAGGACCGATCCGATGACCAGAAGGCCCGCGCGCTGCTGCACAGCGCGTCGTCGGCGGTCGACCAGTTGCGGCTCGACCTGCGAACGGTGGTGTTCGATGCGCAACTGCGTCAACGCTTCGATCAGCAACTGCACCAGGCCTTGTACAACGAGCCCATGGTGGAGGGCAAACGGCACGGTGGTGTGAGCGTCAACGCTTCGATCAGCAACTGCACCAGGCCTTGTACAACGAGCCCATGGTGGAGGGCAAACGGCACGGTGGTGTGATCCAGTGCCGTTTGAAACGCAGCGACTGGCCGTGGGTTGCCGAGCGGTACCACCGCAGGTGGCTCCCCTGGAACCGGTGCATCACGGTGGACGGGATTCCACGGGTCTTGCAGCCCGACCAGGCCCTGGGGCTGTACGTCACAGGCAAGAGCCTCAGCGGCTACGAGTTCGATGTGTCGGTGCACCTCTGGCTGCGCAGGGGCGGACGCGAGCGTGCACCGGGCACCAGCGTGTTGCCGTTCTCCCCCATGAACACCGAGGACTGGATCGACACGCTGACACCTTGTGCGGTGCTGCACGTCCCGTCGGCCACCTGAGCTGACGGGAGATTCAGGCCGCGCGCTTGACCAGCAGCAGACTCGCGCCCATGGCCATGAGCACGCCGCCAAACACCCGGTTCTGCGCGCGGCGCGCCCGTGCGGTGGCCAGCCAGCGCTGGGCGCGCGAGGCCAGAAACGCGTAACCGTGCATGACCACGAGATCGACGGCGATGGTGGTCACCAACAACACCAGCAGCTGCAACCACAGCGGGCGCTGCGGGTCGATGAACTGCGGCAGCACCGCCACCATGAACACGATGCCCTTGGGGTTGGTCACGTTGGTGAAGAAGCCGGTGACGAAGCGCTCACGCGCTGTCGGCACACTGACCTGAACGGGCGCGGCATCGCCCGTGGTCGCCGTGGCGCTCACCGGCGAGCGCCACTGCTTGAAGCCCAGCCAGATCAGGTAACCCGCCCCGGCGAACTTCACCACCGTGAAGGCGGTGGCCGAGGCCAGCAGCAGCGCGCCCACACCCACACCCGCCACCAGCAGGATCACCGCCAGCCCCAGCTGCAGGCCGGCGATGGTGGCGCTGGTTTTCTTCACACCGTAGGCCAGGCCGTGCGTCATTGACAGCACCGCACCCGACCCCGGCGACAGGGCAATGGCCCAGGAGGCCAGGAAATACGCCAGCCAGACTTGCAGTTCCATGTTCGTCAGCCCTTCAGCCCACCCGTTTGGCCAGCAGGGCACGCGCCACGCGCGAGCCACTGGGTCGGCCGAGTTGTTCGCTGATGTACGCGCCCGCATCGACCAGCGCGTCCAGGTCGATGCCGGTCTCGATGCCCATGCCGTGCAGCAGGTACACCACGTCTTCGGTCGCCACGTTGCCGGTGGCGCCCTTGGCGTAGGGGCAGCCGCCCAGGCCCGCCACGGACGACTGGAAGTTCCACACGCCCAGCTCCAGCGCGGCGAGCGTGTTCGACAAGGCCTGGCCGTAGGTGTCGTGAAAGTGGCCCGAGACATCGTCGATGCCGTAGTGCTGCAAGGTGGCCTCCAGCGCGGCCTGCACCTTGCGCGGCGTGCCCACGCCGATGGTGTCGGCCACGTCCACGCGCTGCACGCCAATGCCCCTCATGAGCCCGGCCAGATACGCCACCCGCTCGGGCGCGATCTCGCCTTCGTACGGGCAACCCACGGTGCAGCTCATGGCGCCGCGCACCGCGATGCCGGCCGCGCGCGCGGCCTCCACCACGGGCGCGAAGCGCTCGATGCTCTCGGCAATGCTGCAGTTGATGTTCTTCTGGCTGAAGGCCTCGCTGGCCGCGCCGAACACCACGATCTCGTCGGGCTGGTCGCGCACGGCGGCCTCGAAGCCCTTGAGGTTGGGCGTGAGGACCGAGTAGCGCACGCCGCTCTGGCGCGACAGGCCGACCATGACCTCGTGGTTGTCCGCCATCTGCGGCACCCACTTGGGGCTCACGTAGCTCGTGACCTCGATCTCTTTCAAGCCGGCGGCCTGCAGGCGGTGCACCAGCTCGATCTTGATCGCCGCGGGCACCGGCTGCTTTTCGTTCTGCAGGCCGTCGCGCGGGCCGACGTCGATGAGGCGAACGCGGGAGGGGATGCTCATGAGGTTCTCGATTCAGTAGCCGCGATCCCGGTGCACCACGCCCGCGATCGGCTCGCCGCGCGAGAGCGCCATGATCTTGCTCGCGATCTGCGCGATGCTTTCGTCGCGCAGGGTGCGCGCCGAGGTGTGCGGTGTCACGGTGACCTTGGGGTGGTGCCAGAAGGGGTGGTCGGCGGGCAGCGGCTCGGTGCGGAACACGTCCAGCGTGGCGCCGCTCAGGTGCCCGCTGTCGAGCAACTCGATCAGATCGTTGTCCACCAGGTGCGCGCCCCGCGCCACGTTGATCACATAACCGCCGGGTTGCAGGCGCGAGAGCGTCTTGCGGTTGAGAATGTCCTGCGTGTCGGGCGTGAGCGGCAGCAGGTTGACCAGCACCTTGCACGAGGAAAGGAAGGTGTCGAAACGGTCCGCGCCCGCGTGGCACACCACGCCTTCAATGGCTTTGGGGGTGCGGCTCCAGCCGTGCACCGGAAATTCAAACTGCCCGAGCGCCCGCGCCACCCGCTCGCCCAGGACCCCCATGCCCATCACACCCACGGGCCAGTCGGCTCGGCTGCGGGGTTTGCGGTACGACCACTGCCCGGCGGCGATGTCGGCCTCGTACCCGTCGAACTCGCGAAAGTGGCGGATGACGGCGTGGCACACGTACTCGGCCATCTGCACCGACATGCCGGCGTCGTCGAGCCGCACCACGAGGGTCTGCGGCGGCAGGCGCAGCTTCATGATCGCGTCCACACCGGCGCCGATGTTGAACATGGCCTTGAGGCCGGGTTGTTCGTCCAGAAAGGCCTGCGGTGGCGACCACACGATGGCGTAGTCGGCCTGCGGATCGCCGGCTTTCCAGGTGCTGACTTGGGCGCCGGGCAGCAGGGCGCGAAAGCCCTCTTCCCAGGGGGCGGCTTTGGTTTGGGCAACGCAAATGGTGATGTTCATGCAGCGAGCTTAAAAGAAGCGGCCTGCGCGCGCTGTCACCCCCATCACTTCGTCAAGCGGCGGTGATCTTGAGCAGCTCGGCGCCTTCGCTCACCTGGTCGCCGGGCGCGTACAGCAGCTCGGCCACGGTGCCGTCGGCCGGCGCGGCGATGGTGTGCTCCATCTTCATCGCTTCCATCACGGCCAGCGCCTGGCCTTTCTTGATCACATCGCCGGCCTTTACCGCGAACGACAGCACCTTGCCCGGCATGGGTGCGGTGAGCCGCCCGCCATCGGCCGCGGCCACGCCGGCGTGGGCCAGCGCGTCGATCTCGGTGATTTGCGTGGCGCCCAGGGCGCAGAAGATGTGCACGATCTCGCCCTGCTGCCAGGTCTGCACGGTCTGCCGCTGGCCCTGGAACTGCAGGTCCATGCGGGCGCCGCCGTCGGTCGACAGGGTCTCGAACCGCAGCACCCCGCTGACCTCGTCAAACGCCAGTTGCAAGGCGCCGTCGTGCAGGTAGGTCAGGTGCGCGAGCAGCGGCTCGCCCATGTACTCAAAGTCGAAACGGCGCACGGTCAGGCCGTGCGGGCGCCAGCCGTCGCGGCGCGAGAAGGGGTCGGCGGCTTCACTCGCGCGCTCGGCCACCAGCGTCTGTGCCACGGCCGAGGCCACCGCCAGCGCCAGTCCCACCTTGTCCTGGTGGAACAGCACCGCCGCTTCGCGCGGGATCAGCGCCGTGTCCAGATCCGCCTGCGCAAACGACGGGCTGTTGACCACGTGGCGCAGGAACTGCACGTTGGTGGACAGGCCCACGATGCGCGTCTCGGCCAGCGCGGCGTCCATGCGGGCCAGCGCTTCTTCACGCGTGGCGCCATGCACGATCAGCTTGGCGACCATGGAGTCGTAGAACGGGCTGATGGTGTCGCCCTCGCGCACACCGTCGTCCACCCGCACCACGCCGCGCTCGAACGCGCTGCAGGCCGGCTTGCGGTACACCGCCAGCGTGCCGGTGGCGGGCAGGAAGTTGTTGTCCGGCGTTTCGGCGCAGATGCGCGCCTCGATCGCGTGACCGTGGATGCGCAGCTCGTCCTGCTTCAGCGGCAGCGGCTCGCCGCTGGCCACGCGCAGTTGCCACTCCACCAGGTCCAGCCCGGTGATGGCTTCGGTCACCGGGTGCTCCACCTGCAGCCGTGTGTTCATCTCCATGAAGAAGAAGCGCATGCCGCCTTCGGGGGGTTGTTCGACGATGAACTCCACCGTGCCGGCGCCCACGTAGTTCACGGCCTTGGCCGCCGCCACGGCGGCGGCGCCCATCTGCTGGCGGAACTCGGGCGTCATGCCCGGCGCGGGCGCTTCTTCCAGCACCTTCTGGTGGCGGCGCTGCACCGAGCAGTCGCGCTCGAACAGGTACACGCAGTTGCCGTGCGTGTCACCAAACACCTGGATCTCGATGTGGCGCGGGCGTTGCACGTATTTTTCGATCAGCACCGCGTCGCTGCCGA
>NZ_JAOASO010000114.1 GCF_030158645.1 Hydrogenophaga sp.
TGTGGAAGCCGACGTACTTGCCGTTGCCCAGGGTGTAGCCCAGGCCGGACGACTCACGCACGCCCAGGGACACACTGCCGGACGCCTTGATCTTGGCCAGCGTGTCGCCGGTTTGAGCCAGGGCGCTGCTGGCGGCCAGTGCGGTCACGGCCCATGCGAGCAGGTGTTTCTTCATATCTATCTCCTTGCTTGTGAAAAAAACGAAAGGTGAACGTTTGTCGTCGGGATGTGGTCACGATCAACAACGGGGACCACGAATCATGCGTTGCATGCAACCTCCGTACCACCCGGGAAACCCCACTGGGTAAAGGTCTGGATTCAGGTCAGCCCGCCAATGTAGCCAGCGCCGTTGGTGAAAGCCAATGCCGTTTGCAGCGCCGGTCATGCAAACCGTTCATGTCCGAATTTACCCCAATGGTCGGGCTCGCCGGTTGACGATAGGACTTCAAGCGAAAACGTTCAGGAGGCTCCCAGCCGTTGTTGAAGGTCGCTCCAGAATTTCTCCACCGGGCCCTTGGCCTTGCGCGCAGCGGGCCGCTCGCGGTAGATGCGGATGTCCAGCGCCGTCTCCAGTCCGCCGCCGGCAGAGACCAGCTTGCGCGCAGCCACTTCGTTGCGCACCGCACTGGCCGGCAGAAAGGCGATGCCGTGGCCTTCCAGCGCCATGGCCTTGAGCCCTTCGGCCATGTCGGTCTCATAGATGCGGTCCAGGTGCACCGGAACGCTGCTTTGTTTGAGCATCTGGTCCACCGCGCGTCCCAGATAAGCGCCGGGCGCATAGGCCAGGTACGGCTGTGGCTGGTGAACCAGTCCCGGCAGGGCATGGCTGGGAGCGCCCGCAGCGGTGGGTTTCACATAGGGCGCCAGCAACTCGCGGCCCAGCGGCAGCATTTCGTAGCGGTTGGCATCGAGCTGGATCGGCTGGGATTCGTGGTGGTAGGCAATGAGCAGGTCGCAACTGCCTTCCACCAGCCGCAGCACGGCATCGTGCACGTTCAGCGCAATCAGGCGACTCTTGATCGGACCACAGGTTTCGCGCAGACCCGACAGCCACGATGGGAAAAACGTGAAAGCCAGCGTGTGCGGCACGGCAAATTCGATCACATCTTGCGCTGCCGCTGTGTGGGCCCGCAGCATCGCGCGGGTGCTTTGCAGGGACTGCAGCATTTCCAGCGACTGGTCGTACAAGGTCTGGCCAGCGGGCGTGAGACGGGTGGGGTAAGACGACCGATCCACCAGGTCGGTGCCCGCCCAGGCCTCCAGCGACTGGATGCGCCGCGAAAAGGCCGGCTGGGTGACGTGGCGCAATTGCGCGGAGCGGCTGAAGCTGCGCGTTTCAGCCAGGCTGACGAAATCTTCGAGCCACTTGGTTTCCATGGGGCGCGATTATGGCGCGGCGGTGATGCGAAGGAGTCCTACCCTTCCAGCACCAGGCGCACCGAAGCCACGTACAGCTGCTCCATCGCATCCAGCGGCTGCACCGCAGCGGCGCGGTCCTGAAGGTGGCGCGCTTCGTCCATGCGCTTGTGCCCATCCAGCATGATCAGGCCGTTGGCGTATTCGGACAGCGTGATGGCGGAGTCGGGGTTGAGCGCCAGGGCCTTCTGGTAGAGCGCCAGCCCGGCGTCCCTGTTGGCGCCGTGCGTCATGCCACCCACCAGCGCGCCCACCTTGTCGATCACTTCCGCGTGGTAACCCGCCAATGCCAGGTGTGCGTCGGCGTGGCGGGGCGCCAGGGCGATGGTGGTCTCCAGCGCCTGGCGGATCTTTGCGCCCAGGCCTTGCGTGAGCGCCTTGGCCACGCTGATGCACTGGCTGTAGCGGGCCAGCGAGTAGGCGTGCCAGTACCACGCACCTGCGTTGTTCGGTTCCCGCTTCTGCAGTGCTTCGGCGCGGGTCGCCGCCTCCAGCAGCAGTTGCTGGCGGGCGTGTTCGCGCGGCTCCAGGTAGTTGGCGTAGATGCAGGTGGCCTTGTTGGCCACGTTCATGCCGGCATCGCCCAGCGCCAGGCCTTCGGCGGTGGCACGCTGGAACTCGCCGTTGTGGAACAGCACCCAGGCCGCCAGCACATCGGCGCGCTCGGGCCAGGGTTCGGCGTCACTCAGGTGCAGGCGATCCCAATGGCGCCGCAGGTGGGCTGCATCAAACCGGGGGTTCTGGGTCCAGGGGAAAGGGGTCCAGTTGTCCATCGTTGTCTCCTCTTGCGTCAGGCGCTGGGGCTGTAGGCCGCCGTGAGATGGATCAGGTGCTGCCGCTGCGAGCTCTCCAGGTAGGGCGCCAGCAGGTTGAGCACATGGTAAGCGCCACGCATCAGGGCCTGCTGCGCGTTGTCGGGCTCCAGTGCGTGTCGCGGATCGCGCACGTACTCAAAACTGAGCCAGTAGGTGAGCACTACCACCATGCTGTCGGCGGTGGGCTCCATTTCGCGCGCGTCCATCGTCACCGCGCTGTGGCGGCTGAGGGCCGCGAGCAGTTGGCGGATGGCGCGCGTCTTGTTCTTCAGCACGTCCTGAAAATGGGTCTCCAGCATGCGGTTCTTCGAGAGAAGGTCGTTGAGATCGCGGTAGAGAAACCGGTACTCCCAGATGATCTCGAACAGCGAGTGCAGGAAGAACCAGGCGTCCTCGACGTTGCGCACGCTTTCGCTGGCGCCCAACAACTCACCCAGCGCTTTTTCGTACCGCTCGAACAGCGAGTTGATCAGCTCGTCCTTG
The DNA here is from genome assembly GCF_030158645.1 of Hydrogenophaga sp. Classification (GTDB taxonomy): domain Bacteria; phylum Pseudomonadota; class Gammaproteobacteria; order Burkholderiales; family Burkholderiaceae_C; genus Hydrogenophaga. The sequence goes on from NZ_JAOASO010000114.1 coordinate 2,715, forward strand.
GCCGGGTAGTGGTAATACAGGTTGCCCGGGCTGATGCCGAGTTCGGCCGAGATCAGCGTGGTCGAGACATTGGGCTCGCCGAAGCGGTTGAAGAGCTCGAGCGTGACCTCGAGGATGCGCTCGGCGGTGCGGCGCGGCGCTTTCTTGGCCATGGCGCTCAGCGGCCCAGGGCCGGTTCGCCGAGCCGGCGCTGCAGGTCGTCCAGGGTGGCGTGCAGTTGCCGCCCCACCGCGGTCTGGGCGGGCACGGACGGTTCTTTCACCAGGTGCAGGTCAGCATTGTTCAGCGACGCTGTGTTCAGCGTCACGCCATGGCGCGCCAGCTTGGGCGCCAGCTCGGCCTGTCGCTCTCGCAGCATCTTGCGCGTCTGCTGATACGCGTGTTCGGCCAGTTCGCGGCGCTGGCGGTAGCTGAAGGTGTTGGCGGTGAACAGCTTGGCGTCGCGCTGGTCGGGCTCGATCAGCACGATGTCGCTGCCCGGGTAAAGGCGCTCGTAGTTCTTCATGCCCAGCTCCAACCGCGAATGGATCATGGAGCGGAAGGTCTGGCTCATCACCGCGGGGAAACCACCCTCGACCAACGAAGGAATGTGGTCGGTCTGCTCGCCCACGGCATGCGCGCGAAAGGGCACCAGGGGGTTCAGGCACAGCAGCAGGCCCACGCCTTCATCGAGCGCCACGGTGGCGTGCAAGGTCTTCTTGAGTGCACCGTCCACGTAGTGCTGACCGTCGATCTCCACCGGCGGAAACAGGCCGGGCAAGGCGGCGCTGGCCTGGATCGCGCGCGAAATTGGAACATGGTCCCACCCGGCCTTGCCAAACGGCGCGGCCTCGCCGGTGTCGAGTTGCGTGGCCACCAGCGTGAGGCGCGCGCGCAAGCGGCGGAAATCGTTGGTGCGCCCGGGCTGGCTGAACATCCGCTCGATCTGGTGGTGGATCCCTTCGTTGTCCAGCACACCGGTGGGCAGGGCTGCGCCGAGCCGCTCGAACGCGTTGGTGAAGTCCTTGCCCTTCATCCCCCAGGCCCACAGCGCGCTGCCCAGCAGCCCGGGCAGTCGCTGCAGTCGGCCGCCGAACTCATTCCATGCGGGCTTGAGCAGCCAGGCTGGGTCAAAGTTGTCGGTGCCGCGGCGGTCCTCGATGAACGCTTCACAGAGCTGCCGAGGTGTCATCCCGTTGGCCAGACCCGCCACGATGAAGCCCCCCGCAGACACGCCGACGTAATGGTCGCAGCGGTTGAGATCGAGGCCCTCCAGGCTGTCGGCCAGTGCACAGAGCGCGCCAATTTCGTAGATGGCGCCCAGCGGTCCGCCACCGGCGAGCGCCAGGGCAATGCGAGGCACAGCGGCCTTGCCCGAACGACTTTTCGCCGGCCTGGGAGAAGGCTCGGGGTGGGCGTCGTGCGGTGTCGTCATGCGTTTGAGTGTAGACCGCTGAGGCCACGGAAAGTGCTGCGTTGCAGCATGGCGTGCAGACGCAAAAAAGGGGCGCGAACGCCCCTGTTTTCGTTGCGGCCCTCAGGCTTCACAGCGCTTACGCCGCAGCGGCCTTGCGGGTTGTCTTGCGGGCGGCGGGCTTGGCCGCCACCTTCTTGGCTGCAGGCTTGGCAGCCGCCTTCTTCGCAGGTGCGGCCTTGCGGGCTGCGGTCTTGGCGGGGGCCTTGCCGGCGAGTTGCTGCACGTGCTGGTTGAGCGCGTCGATGCGCTGGATCAGCGCGTCCACATCGCGCGCCGAGGGCACGCCCAGCTTGTTGAGGGCCTTGGCCACGCGCTCTTCGAAGATCGACTCGAGCTTGTCCCACTGGCCCGAGGCCTTGGAGGAAATGTCGGTGGCCATGCTGCTGACCTTGTTGGTGGCTTCGGAAATGCGCTCTTCGGCCACGGCCTGGGTCTTGCGCTGGATCGACAGGCCTTCCTTGACCAGCGACTCGAAGGCCTTGCCGCCCTCTTCCTGCGCCTTGGCGAAAGCGCCGAGACCGGCCAGCCAGATCTGCTGGGCCGAGTCCTTGATGGCGCCGGAGAGTGGGGAGTTGAACGCCTGGGCCGAAGCCTTTTTGTCGCTGCCGTTTTTCTGGATCTTCTTGACCATGGTGTGCTCCTGCGGGTTGAGATGGATGGACAGGCCGGGGCCCGAGTGCAACCACTGTACGGGCAGGCCCCACGCCCTGTGTAGGGGCGCAAGACTAATGCCGGCGCGGCGTACGCGGGTTTTTGCGGAATGGGGCGCGCTGCTTCGTGGACCAGAATGGCAGGCGCTTTGCATTGCTCACACCCCATCTGTTTCCAGGAGACCTTCATGCATTACTTCGTCACCGGTGCCACCGGTTTCATCGGCAAGCGTCTGGTGGCCAAGCTGCTGCAGCGCAAGGGCTCGGTGGTGCACTTCCTCATCCGCAAGGAAAGCGAAGGCAAGGTGGCTGGGTTGCGCGAGTACTGGGGTGTGGGCGCGGCGCGGGCGGTGCCGGTGTTTGGCGACCTCACGTCGAAGAAGCTGGGCGTCTCGGCCGATGAGACCAAAGCGCTCAAAGGGCAGATCGATCATTTCTACCACCTGGCTGCGGTGTACGACCTCGAAGCCGACGCCGAGAGTCAGATCGCGGTGAACGTGGACGGCACGCGCAACACGGTGGAGTTCGCCAAGGCCATCGGTGCGGGCCACTTCCACCATGTGTCGTCGATCGCCGCCGCAGGGCTCTATGAAGGCGTGTTCCGAGAAGACATGTTCGACGAGGCCGAGGGCCTGGACCACCCTTACTTCATGACCAAGCACGAGAGCGAGAAGATCGTGCGCCAGGAATGCAAGGTGCCGTGGAGCGTGTACCGCCCGGCCGCCGTGGTGGGTGACAGCCAGACCGGCGAGATGGACAAGATCGACGGGCCGTACTACTTCTTCAAACTCATCCAGCGCCTGCGCCAGATCCTCCCCCCGTGGATGCCCAGCGTGGGCCTGGAGGGCGGGCGCATCAACATCGTGCCGGTGGACTTTGTGGTCGATGCACTCGACCACATCAGCCACCTCAAACGCAGCAGCGGCGCCTGTTTCCACCTGGTGGACCCCATGGGCTACCGCGTGGGCGACGTGCTCGACATCCTGAGCAAGGCGGCCCACGCGCCGAAGATGAACCTGTTCATCAACGCCGCGCTGATGGGCTTCATTCCCAAGAGCGTGAAGAAGGGCCTGATGGCGCTGGCGCCCGTGCGCCGCGTCTACAAGGCCATCATGCAAGACCTCGGCTTGCCCGAGGAGATGATGACCTTCGTCAACTACCCCACGCGCTTTGACTGCCGCGACACGCTGGCCGCGCTCAAAGGCAGCGGCATTGCGTGCCCCAACTTCAAGGACTACGCGTGGCGCCTGTGGGACTACTGGGAACGCCACCTCGACCCCGACCTGCACATCGACCGCAGCCTCAAAGGCACGGTGGCGGGCAAGGTGGTGCTGGTCACCGGCGGCAGCTCGGGCATTGGTCTCGCAGCAGCCCACAAGTTCGCCGAGGCGGGCGCCATCACGATCATCTGCGGGCGCGATCAGGACAAGCTCGACGAAGCCTGCAAGGAGGCGAAAGACAAGGGCTACGAGTTCGTCGCCTACCCGGCCGACATCGCCGACATGGCGGACGCCGACCGCTTCGTGCAGCTGCTGGTGGCCAACCACGGCGGCGTGGACTTCCTGATCAACAACGCCGGCCGCTCGATCCGCCGCGCCATCGAAGGCAGCTACGACCGTTTCCACGACTTCGAGCGCACCATGCAGCTCAACTACTTCGGCTGCCTGCGCGTGACCATGGGCCTGCTGCCCGGCATGGTGGCCAAACGCAAGGGCCATGTGGTCAACATCAGCTCCATCGGCGTGCTGACCAACGCGCCCCGGTTCAGCGCCTACGTGGCGAGCAAGGCCGCGCTGGACGCCTGGACGCGCTGTGCCTCCAGCGAGTTCGCCGACCAGGGCATCAGCTTCACCACCATCAACATGCCGCTGGTGCGCACGCCCATGATCGCGCCGACCCAGATCTACAAGAACGTGCCGACGCTTTCACCCGAAGAAGCGGCCGACATGATCGCGCAGGCCTGCATCTTCAAGCCGGTGCGCATCGCCACCCGCCTGGGCATCACCGGCCAGGTGATGCACGCCATGGTGCCGCGGGTGGCGCAGATCGTGATGAACACGAGCTTCCGCATGTTCCCGGATTCGTCGGCGGCCAAGGGGGAGAAGGGGGCGAAGCAGCAGTTGTCGGCGGAGGCGGTGGCCATGCAGCAGATGATGCGGGGGATTCACTTCTGATCTCTTTGTCTTTTGAAGTGGTGTTTTTTCTTTCGTGGCAGGCCGGGTCTCGGCCCGGCGGCCGAGCTACTTTTCTTTGCTTCGCCAAAGAAAAGTAGCCAAAAGAAAAGCGAGCCGAAGTCCGGGGCCCTGCGGGCTTCCTTGCGCTGCTCGTGTCGCGGGGGATGTCCGCAAACTTGTCCGCTGCGCGGCCTTCGGACATGCGGACCTCTGATCCCCGCGCCCCTGCGCTGCTCAGCCCGGCCACACGGCCACAAACGGGTTCGGGTTCGGACTCCCCC
>NZ_JAOASO010000115.1 GCF_030158645.1 Hydrogenophaga sp.
CAAGACCACCATGACCCACGTTGTCACCGAAGCCTGCATCCGCTGCAAATACACCGACTGTGTCGACGTCTGCCCTGTGGACTGCTTCCGCGAAGGCCCGAACTTCCTCACCATCGATCCCGATGAGTGCATCGACTGCGCGGTGTGCATTCCTGAATGCCCGGTGAGCGCCATCTACGCCGAAGAAGACCTGCCCAAAGACCAGCTGCACATGACCCAGCTCAATGCCGACCTGGCCCAGTTGCCGGGTTGGAAGAGCATCACCAAGCGCAAGGCGCCGCTGCCGGACGCCGACGACTGGAAAGACCGCACCGGCAAACTCCCCGAGCTGCTGCGCTGAGCGGCATGGTCAACGACGGTCCCATTGAAGCCGATGCGGTGGTCATCGGCGCTGGTCCGGTGGGCCTGTTCCAGGTGTTCGAACTGGGCCTGCTGGAAATCAAGTGCCATGTGATCGACGCACTGCCCTTCCCCGGTGGCCAGCCCGCCGAGCTGTACCCCGACAAGCCGATCTACGACATACCGGCCATCCCGGTGTGCACCGGCCAGGAACTGGTCAACAACCTGCTCAAACAGATCGAGCCTTTTGGTGCCACTTTCCATCTCGGACAAGAGGTGAACGCCGTTGAACAACAGGGCGACGGTCGCTTCTTTGTGTCCACCTCCCGAGGCACACGCTTCCTGAGCAAGACGCTGTTCATCGCCGCCGGCGTGGGTGCATTCCAACCTCGTGCGCTCAAGCTCGACGGCATTGAAGCGTTCGACGAGAAGCAACTCTTCTACCGCGTGAGTTCACCCGACGCCTGGGCCGGCCGCAACATCGTCATGGTGGGCGGTGGCGACACGGCTTTGGAATGGGCGGCCACCCTGTCCACGCAAGGGCCGAACAAGGCCGCGAGCGTGACCCTGATCCACCGGCGCGATGCCTTTCAGGCCGCTCCCGCAAACGTCGCGCGCATGCGCGACCTGTGCGAGCGCAACGAACTGCGCTTCATGGTTGGCCAACCCACAGGCTTTGAATCCGAGGGTGACCGCCTCACTGCCTTGCAGGTCACCGATCCGCAGGCGCAGACGCATTCGGTGCCGCTCGATGTGTTGCTGGTCTTCCTGGGCTTGTCCCCCAAGCTCGGCCCCATCGCCCAATGGGGCCTGGATATCGAACGCAAACAACTGGTGGTGGACACCGAAAAGTTTTCCACCAGCGTGCCCGGCATCTTTGCGGTGGGCGACATCAACACCTACCCCGGCAAGAAGAAGCTCATCCTGTCGGGCTTTCACGAAGCCACACTCGCGGCCTTTGGCGCGGCGCCCATTGTGTTCCCCGACAAGAAGGTGATGCTCCAGTACACGACCACCAGCACGCAACTGCACCGCGTGCTCGGTGTTGCTCCTGCAGCGCTGGACTGAACGCGAGATATTTTTCGCAAGTCCGGCCTCAAGCCAAAAAACGAAAAAATCAACGCTATAATTCGAGGCTGTTCCCTGATAGCTCAGTCGGTAGAGCGACGGACTGTTAATCCGCAGGTCCCTGGTTCGAGTCCAGGTCGGGGAGCCA
>NZ_JAOASO010000116.1 GCF_030158645.1 Hydrogenophaga sp.
TTTCGTGGGTGACGCACATCATCGTCATGCCTTCCTGGGCCAGCTGCACCATCACGTCGAGCACCTCGCCCACCATCTCGGGGTCGAGCGCCGAGGTGGGTTCATCGAAGAGCATCACGATCGGGTCCATGCTTAAGGCGCGGGCAATCGCCACCCGCTGTTGCTGACCGCCGGAGAGCTGGCCGGGGAACTTGTCCTTGTGCACCATCAACCCGACGCGGTCGAGCATCTTCAGACCGCGCGCCTTGGCATCGTCGGGGCTGCGCTTGAGCACGCGGATCTGCGCGAGCGTCAGGTTTTCGGTCACGGTGAGGTGCGGGAACAGCTCGAAATGCTGGAACACCATGCCCACCCGGGCGCGCAGCTTCGGCAGGTTGGTCTTCGGATCGGCGATGCTGATGCCATCAACGATGATGTCGCCCTTCTGGAAGGGCTCCAGCGCATTGACCGTCTTGATCAGCGTGCTCTTGCCCGAGCCTGAGGGGCCGCAGACCACCACCACTTCACCCTTCTGGATCGAGGTGGAACAGTCGGTCAGCACCTGGAAGCTGCCGTACCACTTGCTGACGTTCTTGATGTCGATCACGCGCGGCTCCTCAACGGATGATGGCGATCTTCTTCTGCAGCCGGCGCACGAGCATCGACAGGCTGAAGCAGATCACGAAGTAGACGACGGCAGCGACCAGGTAGGTCTCGACCGGGCGGTTGAAGTTCTTGCCGGCGATCTCGAAGCCCTTGAGCAGGTCGTAGGCGCCGATCGCGTAGACCAGCGAGGTGTCCTGGAACAGGATGATGGTCTGCGTCATCAGCACCGGCAGCATGTTGCGGAACGCCTGCGGCAGCACCACCAGCTGCATCGTCTGCGCATAGCTCATGCCCACCGCATAGCCGGCATGCACCTGCCCCTTGGGCACCGACTGGATGCCGGCACGCATGATCTCCGAGTAGTAGGCCGCCTCGAACACGGTGAAGGTGATGATGGCGCTGAGCTCGGCCCCCATCGGTCGGCCGATCAGCAACGGGATCAGCAGAAAGAACCACAGGATCACCATCACCAGCGGGATCGAGCGCAGCACGGTGACATAGGCCGATGCCGGCAGCACCAGCCAGGGCTTGCCCGACAGCCGCATCAGCGCCAGCACCGTGCCGAGTGCGATGCCACCGATCATCGCGATCACGGTCAGCTGCACCGAGAAGATCAGGCCCTTGAGGATGAAGCTGGAGACGACACCCCAGTCGAGAAAACCAAAGTCGAGGTTCATCGCGCGCTGCCGATCATGCCCGGCACCTGCACGCGCCGCTCAATGAACAAGGCAATCCGGCTGATGATGAAGGCCGACAGGAAATACAGGCCCGTCACCGCCAGATAGATCTCGATGTTGCGCGACGTTTCCTCGCCGGCCTGCCGCGCAAACATCGTCAACTCGGCGATGCTGATCGCGAACGCCACCGACGAGTTCTTCACGATGTTCATCGACTCGCTGGTGAGCGGCGGAATGACGATGCGAAACGCCATCGGCAGCAGCACGTAGCGGTAGGTCTGCGGCAGCG
>NZ_JAOASO010000117.1 GCF_030158645.1 Hydrogenophaga sp.
GCTAGGAGTCTGCGCGGCAGAGCGTTTTGTCGGACGACTTGATGCGTGAGGAGTTGCCGGCGCAGTTGATTTGACGGTTGATGGGCCAAAGCGGAGCAGGATGCGCCTGCTGGAGCGTCTGAAGAGGGGAATTCACGGCCTCTTGGCGCCCTGGATTGCCCTCAAGTTGCTCGCAAACTGCACATCCTCCTCAGGTTGAGCGCCAGACACACGAGCTTGAACTCGGCCTTGACCTTCTCCAATCCCCGCAGGCTGAACTGCCTGAAGCCCAGAACGCTCTTGATCCACCCGTTGGGTGCCTCCACGATCCACTTCCTCTTGCGGTAAGCGGCCCGTCCTTGGGGCGTCCTCAGCTTGGCATCCATGGCCGCGGTGTGCGGGTACTGTTCGGTGTCGATACTCACCGCCTGCTTGCCCTCGCGCCCCAGCGCCACGATCAGCTCGCTCGGGCTGTCCTTGAGCTGCTCGAACACCGCCTCCGAGCGAAACCCCGCATCGGCCAGCACCTGCTCCGCGTCCTCGCCCAGGTTGGCCTTCACCGCCGCCAACAGCACCGGCAAGCGGTCGCTGTCGGCAGCGGTGTTGCTCAGTTCGGCCGCCACCACGATCTGCGCGGCCTCGTCCACCGCCGTGTGCGCGTTGTAGCTGTAGTCGTAGCCACCACCGGCGCGCTTCATGATCCGGCTGTCCGTGTCGGTGAAGCTCTCCTGGGCGTTGTCCTTGGGTACGCCGAAGTCGCGCTTGTAGCGCCCGCCCTTGGGTTTTCCGTCCTTGTCGCGGGGTTTGCGCTGATCGTCCTTGTTGCGCCCCCGTGCGGCATCGGCCTCTTGCTGGCGCTGCTCCAGGCGCAGCTTGGCCGCCGTGATCGCGCTCAACCGGTCGGCTCTGCGCTTGATCTCGCTGGGAATGTCGATTTCAGGCTCGTTCTTCTCCAGGTCATCGGCCGCCCGGGCCCGGTTGAGCAGCCCGTCGATCTGCGCCTTGAGTTCGGCCTCGGCCTTGAGCATGCGCTCGTAGCTCATGGCCTTGTGACGGCTCGCGTTGGCTTTGAGCTTGGTGCCGTCCACCGCCACAGTGCCCAGCTTGACCAGGCCGCACTCGCGCGCCAGGCGCACCACCTGCACGAACAAGTCCCCCAGCTCTTGCAGGTGCAGTGCCCGAAAGTCCGAAAGCGTGCGGTGCGCCGGATAGTTCTCTGCAGCCAGCACGCGCAAGGCCACGTCATCGTGCAGCTTGGCCGCCAGCTTGCGCGAGCTGAAGGTGCCCGTGGCGTAGCCGTAAATAAGAACCTTGACCATCATGGCCGGGTGGAAGGGCTGGTTGCGCGGCCCGCCCTTGGCATACCGAACGTGAAAGGCGCTCAAATCAAGACTGTCGACGCTGTCGCTGATGAAGTACGCCAGGTGGCCCTCGGGCAGCCAGTCTTGAAGGGCGTCGGGCAACAGCCGTTGCTGTTGCGGTTCGTAGGGTAGGTAACTTGTGGCCATGACCGCAATCTACCAAGCCTTCGCAAACTCGTCACGCTTCTGCCGCGCAGACTCCTAG
>NZ_JAOASO010000118.1 GCF_030158645.1 Hydrogenophaga sp.
ACCTGCGCAAGGTCATGAAGCTCAACCGCCACAACTCGCTGCTCAAGACCGGGCGCATCGACGAGTCGCTGGCCGAACACCGCGCCATCGTGGCCGCCCTGGCGCAGCGCAACGCCGCGCTGGCGGTGCAGCGCATGCGTGAGCATTTTCAAAGCGGCCTGGAAGCCGCGGTCTGAGTGCGCCGAATCAGGCGTTGAACACCGCGGTGTGGCCCAGCACCACGGTGTAGCTGCTGGACTTCACCGTGTTCACAAAGTACCAGTCGCCGGTGGCGGCGGTGGGCGTGAACGTCATGAGCAGAAAGCCGTTCCGTCAGACTTGCTCGATCATGCGCAAACATGATCGAAGCTGACTTCCTGCTTCACAGAGGCTGGTTTCGCCCGCGTCTTGCGGCGCTGGCCAGAGCCTTCCTCTCCACAGGCTGACACCGCGGAACTCGCGGCCATGTTCTTCAGATTGATCGCTGCGTTCACATCGCGATCATGGATAGATTCGCAAGTCGGGCATGTCCAGTAGCGCTGTGACAGCGCCAACGCTTCGAGCTTGTGACCACAGCATGAGCAGATCTTGCTGCTCGCAAACCAGCGGTCTGCCACGAACACCAGGCTGCCTCGCATCTCAGCTTTGTACTGCAGCTGACGCCGAAATTCGAAGAACCCCATGTCGGCCACAGCACGTGCAAGCCGGCGGTTGCGCACCATGCCACGCACATTCAGATCCTCGATGCCGATTGTGTGGAATCGGCTCGTGAGATCTGTCGTGAGCTCGTGCAGAGCGTCGCCCCGGATCGAAGCGATCCTGGCGTGCAGCCTGGCCAACTTGGCTTTTGCTTTCTTGCGGTTGCACGATCCCTTCTTCTTGCGCGACAGGCTACGTGAGAGCCTTTGCAGACGGCCCAGCAAGGCCTTGTGGGCTTTGGGACCTGCGATCGTCTCTCCCGTTGACAGTGTGGCCAGCGCAGCGACGCCCAGATCCACGCCCACAGCACCTTGGTTTTCGGCTTTGGGCAGACGCGGATCGTTCTGGGTTTCGACTGTGACGGACACGAACCATCTGTCGGCCACACGGGAGACCGTGGCCGACATGATCTTGCCGTTGAACCTCAACGACTCACGCATGCGCACCCAGCCCAGGTTGGGGATGCGTATGCGTGAGTCTTCAACATCGAACTGGTCATTGGTCAGAGTGAAGCGGTCATGCACGCCTTTCTTGCGAAACTGCGGATAGCGTGCGCGGCCAGCGAAGAAGTTCTGGAACGCTTTGCCAAGCTGGATGATGGCCATCTGAGGGGCGTTCTTCGTGACCTCCAGCATCCAAGGGAACTGCTCACGCTTCAAGCTGTTGAGCTGACGGCGCAGCGCCGCCTGCGATGGCTTTGGCAGGCTGTTGTCTGCCTTCCATGCTTCGTACTGCCGCTTCCACTCGGCCAGCGCCCAGTTGTAGGCAAAGCGAGCAACGCCTGCAGCGCGACCAAGGTAGGTCGCCTGCTCGTTGTTGGGCGCCAGCGCAATCTTGTGGGCGATGATCATTTTTCCGAAGCCTCCACAGCCTGCTTCACGCCATCGAGCAACTTCTGGTTCTTGCGGCTGCGACTGCCGTATAGCCGCGCGCTGAAGACCGTGATGATCTCCAAAACGTCCTTGGCAAGATCTTCCTCGAACGTCGTGTCCTCACCCTGATTGAGGATGACCACCTCGACGTTCTTGGCCTGGCAGATTGCAAAGACCAGCTCTGCGCCCAAGCGCAGAAGCCGGTCTTTGTGCGTGATGACCAGTCGCCCAACATCGCCATCGATGATGGCGTCGAGCAAACGCTTGAGGCCTTTCTTGTTGTAATTCATTCCAGAGCCAAGGTCTGCAATGACTTCGAACGTCCATCCTTGCCGTGCGCAGTAGATCTCAAGGACCTGCTTCTGACGCTCCAGATCTGCCTTCTGGTCGTGGCTTGAGACTCGGGCGTAGGCCACGGTCTTGCGCAGCGACTCTCGGTCAGCATGAAATTGCTCGGGCTTGAGGCGCGCGAGGTCGTATCGCCGGCGCCCGCCAGCGGTGCGCTCATCCGCAATGAGCCGCCCCTCACGCTCCCAACGCCGCAGAGTCTGGGCAGAGACGCCCAGGGCATCGGCTGCTTCTTGGATGGGCACAAGCTTACGAGACATGCTCATAGTGTATATAAACGCGCAGCTATGAGCAATTTAATCGGAAACTGTTCCAACCCCGGCGCGAAGTGTCGGCGTAGTTGAGCGTGTCGATCACGCCGGTGAAGATGCCGGCGGCCTGCGCCGGTGGAATGGCGGAGAGGTACTCCTCCAGACCCGGCGAACTCACGCCCGGCGTGGCGAACTCTTCGCCCACCTTGGCGCCGCCCATCAAGGTGAGATCACTGTGCCAGGCATTGTGCGTGTCGCCGGCCAGGGTCACGAGCCGTTTGCCCAAGGTCGCGGCCGTGCCGAGCAGCACCTCGCGCGCCACCGGGTAACCGTCCCACGCGTCCAGGTTGTAGCCCAGCTGCGGGTTGATGGCCGGGTCGAGCAGGGCCACCTGGGTGAGCGTGCGCAGGCCCGCCGGCGTGTTTTTGGCTGTGAGGTAATCGGTGATGGCGGCCAGCCCGTTGGCCTGCGCGACGGGGTCGGTGTTCGACGGGTCAAGCGCCTGCAGGATGGACACCGGGAACGCCATGCGCGCCATCAGCACCTGCTGGCCCAGCACCTGCCAGGTGGCGCTGGACGCGGCCATCTGCTGCTGCAACCAGGTTTGCTGGGTGGCGCCCATCATCTGGCGCGAGGTGGACGACAGGCTGGCGAGCGCCGCCGCCTGCGTGGCGGGGTTCACCAGATCAGGCAGCTCCACGCCCTTGTCGCGACCTAGCAGCCGCGTCTCCAGCATGTGCAGCGAGAGCAGGTTGCCGCAGTCGAAGCTGCGGTAGATCTTGCGCAGGTCGGTCATGTCGGGCGTGCGGACCGGCATCCACTCATGCCAGACCTTCAGGGCCGCGGCCACGCGGTCGGTGAAGGCGCCCTCCGCGCCTTCGGTGTGGTTCTCGGCACCGGTCACGTAGGCGTCGTTCGCAATCTCGTGGTCGTCCCACACCGCGATCAGCGGCAGGCTGGCGTGCAGGCGTTTGAGGTCGGGGTCGCTGCGGTACTGGGCGTAGCGGGCGCGGTAGTCGGCCAGCGTGAAGCACTCGTTGGCCGGTGTGCTCACGCGGCCCAGCGCCACGGCGTCTTGCGAGGCGTAGCCGTTGGCTGGGTATTCGTAGATGTAGTCGCCCAGGTGCACGGCGTATTCGGCGCCCTGGTTCACCGCCTCGCTGTAGGCATGGAAGAAGCCCGCAGGGTAGTTGGCGCAGCTGAACACCGCCATCTTCACGCTGCCCACGCCTGAGGCCGGCAGGGTGCGGGTGCGGCCCACGGGCGAGTTGTTGCTGCCCTCGCGGAAGCGGTAAAAGTAGCTTTGCCCGGCGGCCAGGCCGGTGGCGTCCACCTTGGCGGTGAAGCCCGCGGCTGCGGTGGCCTGCACCTGGCCGCTGGAGACCACCTGGGTGAAGCCGGCGTCCCGCGCCACTTCCCAGATCAGGTTCACCGCCGACTGGCCGTTGGCCGGGGCGGCGTGCGTCCACAGCACCACCCGGTCGGCCAGGGGGTCGCCGCTGGCCACGCCGAAATCAAAGCGAGCGGGCACCGGCGCGGGTGCAACGGAGGTGTTGTCGTCCCCGCCTCCGCAGGCCGACAACAAGCCGCCCGCGGCCACCGCGGCTGACGCCGACGCCACGCGAATGATGAAACTGCGCCGATTGGAAATCGCCATGGAGGACCCCGCAGCCCAACCCGAAGTGGGCTGGCTGGCGAGAGCTTGGCGACCGAATTTGACAGGGCCATGAATGGCCTTGGCGCGCCTATCCCCAGAACGGGTCGAGCTTGTCGGTGAACGCGGCGAGGTCTTCGAAGTACGGCAAGGCACCGCCTTCAATGGCGTGGAACTGCCAGTTGGGCCGCTGCTCCACCGTCACCCTGCCCTGGTAGTCGGTGAAATCACCGCGCGTGGCCATGCTCACCCACACCGGGCAGGTGACGGCCTCGTGCAAGGTGTTGATGTCGCGGCTGAACATGCCCGCCGACACGAAGTGCAGCGGGGCAAAGCGCGCACCGGACTGCCGCGTGGTGATCACGTCATAACGCCAGAGCGCTTCGTCGATGCGCTTGGAGCCCCAGGTGCGCTCCAGAAAGTAGCGGATCACGCTGGGTCGGGTGAGATTGCGGTAGATGCCTTCGGTCCAGAACGGCCACGACAGCATCTTGTGCAGCCACGCCTGAAACAGGGTGCTGCCCGGTGGCCCGTAGCGCCGCTTCGGACCACTGAAGCCGGTGGGGCTCACCAGGGCCATGCGCCGCACCGTGTGGGGCGCCTCCTGCTGTGCGCGCACCACGAACTCGCTGGCCAACGAGACACCCAGCACGTCGATCGCGTCCACCCCGTGCGCCTGGCGCATGTGCGCGAGCAGCGCATGGATCGCGTCGGTCATGAGACGTGGGGTGTAGACCCGGTCGCTGCGTTCGGAGAAACCGAAGCCCGGCAGGTCCAGCGCGTACACCGCGCGGCGCCGCCGGCAGTGTTCGAACATCGGCTTCACTTCGGCCGCCGAGCCCGAGGCGTTGACGCTGTGCACCAGCAGCACCGGTGGCAGGTTGGCCGCGCCCGACGAGGGCCAGGCCCGGTAGGCGCTCACGCGGCCGGCCGGCGTGTCGATCGCGAAACGTTCGGCGTCCAGCGCCGGGGGCAAAACAGACATGAGGGCCTTGGTGGATGGAATGAGCGTCACGCCACTGGGAGGGGCGCGTGCGGATGTTCGGCGGCGATGCTTTCCTGTGCCATGGCCCAGACCTCGCGCGGTGGCAAGGGTTTCAGGCGGTGGTCGCTCCAGATCTGGCGCCAGCGCCGTGCGCCGCGCAGTCCGTGGCGCAGGCCCAGCATGTGGCGCGCGATCGCGTACCAGGGGCAGCCGTCTTCGGCAAAAGCCCGCTCCATGTAGACCACCATCTGCTCTTCCACCGCTTCGCGCGTGAGGGTGCTCGGCGCTGCGCCGAAAAAGGTCTCGTCCCACGAGGTGAGCAGCCAGGGGTTGTGGTACGCCTCGCGCCCCACCATCACGCCGTCGACCTGCTGCAGGTGCTCGGCAATCTGCGCGTTGGTGGTGATGCCGCCGTTGATGCCGATGGTGAGCTCGGGAAAGTCACGCTTGAGTCGGTACGCCAGCTCGTAACGCAGCGGCGGCACTTCGCGGTTTTCCTTCGGCGAAAGGCCGTCCAGCCAGGCATTGCGCGCGTGCACCATGAACACACGGCAACCCGCTTCGCTCACGGTGCCCACAAAGTCGCGCACAAAGTCGTAGCTCTCCACGCGGTCGATGCCGATGCGGTGCTTCACCGTCACCGGAATCGACACCGCGTCCAGCATGGCCTTCACGCCGTCGGCCACGGTCTTGGGCTCGGCCATGAGGCAGGCGCCAAACGCACCGCGTTGCACACGGTCGCTCGGACAACCGCAGTTGAGGTTGATTTCGTCGTAGCCCCAGTCTTCGCCCAGCTTCGCGGCCATGGCCAGCTCGGCCGCGTCGCTGCCACCCAGCTGCAGGGCCACCGGATGTTCTTCGGCGTTGAACCGCAGGTGCCGCTGCACGCTGCCGTGTGCCAGCGCGCCGGTGGTCACCATCTCGGTGTAGAGCAAGGTGTGCCGGGTCAGCAGGCGGTGCAGGTAGCGGCAATGCCGGTCGGTCCAGTCCATCATGGGCGCGACCGAGAGGCGCCATGGGCTGGTTTGTGGGTGGTCGGGGCGGTCTTCAATCATCGGGGCAGCATCGCTCACAGGACTCGGGGACATGACGGGCGACTGTACCGCGACGCCCGGGTTCTCAATGGCGCCCCAGCAGCCTGGCCACGCTGACGGTCACCTTCACATCGCCGGGGACCAGACTCGCCTTGACTTCGAACGCAGGATCCGCCGTGTCGCGCAGGGTGGGCTCGCCCAGCGGCAGGCCTTGCCGGCCCACGATGGCGAACACCGTTGGCGCGTTGGCCTTGGCGCCTCGGCGCGCCACCACCGCCAGTTCGCCACTGGCCAGCCGCACATAGCTGCCTGGCGGGTAGAAGCCGATGTTCTTGACGAACAAGGCACCCAGGGGGTCGGGCTGCTGATCGACCCCCAGGTAGAGCTCGCGCGCGACCTGCTGCGAGAGCAGCGCGCCCCGGCTTTTTCGCGGGCTGATGCAGGCCACGTACACATCGGCTATTTGCAGCAGGTGGTGCGCGGTGTTGTGGACCGGTTTGCCGGCGGGGTAGCCCTGGCCGTCTGGGCGCTCGTGGTGGTCTTCCACCAGTTGCAGCCATTGGGCATCGACCACACCCAGGCGGCGCAGCACCTCGGCG
This sequence comes from Hydrogenophaga sp., assembly GCF_030158645.1. Taxonomy (GTDB): domain Bacteria; phylum Pseudomonadota; class Gammaproteobacteria; order Burkholderiales; family Burkholderiaceae_C; genus Hydrogenophaga. The sequence goes on from NZ_JAOASO010000118.1 coordinate 6,422, forward strand.
CTGCGCTGTGGGTGCTCGCGCACGGTCTTGCGTTGCGACTCCGACAAAGCGCTGCCCTGGCGCGCCATCTCGTCGTGGGCGCGTGTCATGGCGATGTTCATCGTCAGGGCCGCGCGCTGCAGCGGTTGTTGATCGGCCTCGGACAAGCCGGCCGACGGCGCCACCAGGGCGCACAGCCCGGCCGCGAGCAAGGCGTGCGTGGTGCTGTACGGCACGTGGGTGTCGAACAGCAGTTGCACCAGCACCATGAAGCTGACGTCTGGGTGTTCCAGCCACATCTGTTGGGTCTGCGCCGCCAGGCGTTGCAGGCGCTCCCCGAACTGGCTGGCTTCAGCGCCCTGGTGCAGCAGCGTGGACAAGGCGGCGTGGATGTCCGGCCAGGCCTCGGTGGGAAACAGTTCGTCGCGCGCGTCCTTTTTTTCCTGCACCGGCACCATGGCGTCAAGTGCGGCGATGCGGCTGAGCGATTCGTTGCCGCGCACCATGCGGTCCAGTGCGGCGGTGTAGCTGTAGCCCCAGGCCTGCCAATCGGCCGCCAGCACCATGGGCGTGTGCAGCATCAGGTGACCCCGGTGGTGTTCGGAGGTGATGGACTCGCCCTTGCGCAGCAACAGCACGCCCTTGGGGTCCCAGATGTTCACGGGCACCGGCTGGTTGAGCGCGAGGGATTCGATGGGCAAAGACTTGTACATGCTGGCAATGTATCTGCAGTCGGGCTGGGGCGTTCACTGGAACACCACCCGAAAACGCCCACAAAAAACCCCGCCGCAGCGGGGTTGGTCGTCGGCATGGGGCCGGTTCAGCCCATGTGCAGGCCGCCGTTGACCGAGAAGTCGGCGCCGGTGGCGTAGCCGCCGTCTTCGCTGGCGAGCCACGCAATGATGGAGGCGATCTCGCCGGGTTCACCCAGGCGCTTCACGGGCACGGTGGCCACGATCTTTTCCAGCACGTCGGGGCGGATGGCCTTGACCATGTCGGTGCCGATGTAGCCCGGGCTCACGGTGTTGACCGTGACGCCCTTGTTGGCCAGTTCCTGCGCCAGCGCCATCGAGAAGCCGTGCATGCCGGCCTTGGCGGCCGAGTAGTTGGTCTGGCCGGCCTGGCCCTTTTCGCCGTTGACCGACGAAATGTTGATGATGCGGCCCCAGCCTTTTTCCACCATGTCGGCCACGACCTGCTTGGTCACGTTGAACATGGAGTTGAGGTTGGTCTCGATCACGGCGTCCCAGTCTTCGCGGGACATCTTCAGGAACATGCGGTCGCGCGTGATGCCGGCGTTGTTCACCAGCACGTCGATGGTGCCGTGCTCGGCCTTGGTCTTGGTGAAGGCTTCGACCGTGGATGCCCAGTCGCCCACATTGCCGACCGATGCGTAGAACGTGAAGCCCAGGGCCGCTTGCTCGTCGATCCACTTCTTGAAATCGCGCGTGGGACCGCAGCCGGCGATGACCTTGAAGCCTTCTTTGTGCAGGCGCTGGCAGATGGCCGTTCCGATGCCACCCATGCCACCGGTGACGTACGCTACTTTTTGACTCATTGGGGGTTCTCCTCTGGTTTGTGTGTGTTGGGTTGCAGGGCGCGAGCCGCCCTGCTCTCTGCGTTTGAATCTACAGGCAAATCAGCGTTCGACCGCGAGGGAAACCCCCATGCCGCCACCGATACACAGCGCAGCAACGCCCTTTTTCGCGTCGCGTCGCACCATTTCGTGCAGCAGCGTCACCAGGATGCGGCAACCGGACGCGCCGATGGGGTGACCGATCGCGATCGCACCACCGTTGACGTTCACACGGGCCGGGTCGATGTCCAGCGCCTTGTTGACGGCGCAGGCCTGGGCGGCGAAGGCTTCGTTGAGCTCGAACAGGTCCACGTCCGACGCCTTCCAGCCGGCGCGCATGAGTGCCTTCTGCGTGGCGGGCACCGGGCCCATGCCCATGGTGGCGGGGTCCAGGCCGCTGGTGCCGAAGGCGGCGATGCGCGCGAGCGGCGTCAGGCCCAGTGCAGCGGCTTTCTTCGCGGTCATCACCATCACGGCAGCGGCGCCATCGTTCAGGCCCGAGGCGTTGCCGGCGGTCACGGAACCCGCCTTGTCGAAAGCCGGACGCAAGCCCGCCAGCGCTTCGGCGTTGGTTTTCTTGTTGATGAATTCGTCGGTGTCGAACACGACCGGATCACCCTTGCGCTGCGGAATGCTCACGCCGACGATCTCGTCCTTGAACTTGCCGGCATCTTGTGCGGCGCTGGCCTTTTGCTGGCTGCCCAGGGCCAAGGCATCCTGCATGTCGCGCGTGATGGCGTGGGCCTTGGCCACGTTTTCGGCGGTGATGCCCATGTGGTACTGGTTGTACACGTCCCACAGGCCGTCAACGATCATGGTGTCGATCATTTTCCAGTCGCCCATGCGCTGGCCATCGCGGCTGCCGTTGAGCACGTGCGGGCTGGCGCTCATGTTTTCCTGGCCACCGGCGATCACGATCTCGCTGTCGCCCCAGGCCACGGCCTGCGCGGCCAGCATCACGGCCTTGAGGCCGGAGCCACACACGGCGTTGATGGTCAGCGCCGGGGTTTCCTTGGCCACACCGGCCTTCATCATGGCCTGGCGGGCCGGGTTCTGGCCCACGCCTGCGGCCAGCACCTGGCCCATGATCACTTCACCGATCACGTCGGCGGGCAGGCCACTGCGCTCCAGCATGGCCTTGATGACGATGCTGCCGAGCTCGGTGGCGGGGACTTTGGCGAGCGAGCCGCCAAACTTGCCGACGGCGGTGCGGGCGGCTGAAACGATGACGATGTCTTCCATGGGTTTGCTCCTTGTTGTGCTGAAAAAATTCGGGGTCAAGCCTTGGCTTTGACGTAGCGACCCGGCGCGGGCTCGATGACCGCGTAGCTCTTGCCCTTGCCGTAGGTCTTGGGCGCCGCGACCTGTTTGCCTGCCTGCGGCTTGAGCCAGGCGGCCCAGTCGGTCCACCAGCTGCCGGCTTGTTCATCCGCGCTGGCGATCCACTCGTTCACGTCTTTCGGGAATTTGGTGGACGAGCCGATCCAGTGGCTGCGCTTCTTCTTGCTGGCCGGGTTGATCACGCCGGCGATGTGGCCCGAGGCCCCCATGACGAAACGCTTCTTGCCGGGGAACACCTGGGTGCTCGCGTAGGCGCCGCCGATGGGCACGATGTGGTCTTCGCGCGAGCCGTAGAGGTAGACCGGCAGCTTCACCTGGCGGAAGTCGATCTTCTCGCCGCACACCGTCATCTTGCCGGGCTTGATGAGGTTGTTCTCCAGGTACATCTGGCGCAGGTAGCGCGTGTAGTACGGGCCGGGCAGGTTGGTGCTGTCGGAGTTCCAGTACAGCAGGTCAAACGGCGGCGGCGTCTCGCCCTTGAGGTAGTTGCCCACCACGTAGTTCCACACCAGGTCGTTCGGGCGCAGGAAGCTGAAGGTGGTGGCGAGATCTCGCCCCGGCATGAGGCCGCCTTGGGCAAACTGCGCCTCGCGGTACTTGACGAAGTTCTCGTCGATGAACACGTCGAGGATGCCGGTGTCGGTGAAGTCGAGCAGCGTGGTGAGAAAGGTCGCGCAGTTCACCGGCTCTTCACCGCGCGCAGCCAGCACGGCCAGCGCCGTGCCCAGCATGGTGCCGCCCACGCAGAAGCCCAGCGCATTGATGGTCTCGGCACCGGTGATGTCTTGCGTGACCTCGATGGCCTTGATCACCGCGTCTTCGATGTACTGGTCCCAGGTGGCCTGCGCCAGCGACTCGTCGGGGTTGCGCCAGCTCACCACAAAGGTGCGGTGACCCTGCTCCACGCAGTAGCGGATCAGCGAGTTCTCGGGCTGCAGATCGAGGATGTAGAACTTGTTGATGCAGGGCGGCACCAGCAGGAACGGGCGCTCGTACACCTTGGCCGTGAGCGGCTTGTATTCGATCAGCTGGAACAGCTCGTTCTCGAACACCACCGCGCCTTCGGTGGTGGCCACGTTCTTGCCCACCTCGAACACGCTCTCGTCGGTCATGGAGACATGGCCCTGCTTCATGTCGTGCAGCAGGTTGGCCATGCCCTTGGCGATGCTCTCGCCCTGGGTGTCGATGGCTTTTTTCTGCGCTTCGGCGTTGAAGGCCAGGAAGTTGCTCGGCGCACTGGCGTCGATCCACTGCTGCACCGCGAAGCGCACGCGGGTGCGGGTTTTGGCATCGCCCTGCACCGCGTCGGCCAGGGCCATGAGGGTGCGCGCGTTGAGCAGGTAGGCTGCGGCGGAGAACGCCGCCATCGGGTTGTTGGCCCAGGCATCGGACGCAAAGCGCCGATCGCCCTCGGGCTTGACCGCCGGGCCCTGGTTCCACAGGCCGGTCACGTCCTTGAGGTACTGGTTCTGGATCTCCAGCAGTTTTGCGGGATCGAAACTCACCTGCTGACCCGAGGCGTTCTTGAACATGTCGACCATGCCGGGCATGGCAGGCATCGCTGGCATGCCGGGGAAGACCGCCCCACCTGTCGGCATGGCCATCCCGAACGGGTTGGCTCCACCCGCTTGCGGCATGAACGCCTTGAATGCCGCAAAGGGGTCGGTTGCGCCGGGCTGGACACCCGCCGCAGCCCCGGGAAAAGCTTGGGCCACCTGCGTCCATTGCTGAACAAGGTTTTGCTGGAACTGGTTGGCGGTCTCCAGCCAGTCGGTGGGTGGGGTTTTGCCCGATGTCATGCTGGTCTCCTGTGCTTTTGTGTGCGGCTTATCATCCCCACGGTGGGGAAAAATTTCCGGGTTTTCCCCAGTATCTGCGTGGCGGCTTCCAGCAGACTGACATGGTTTCCCCGGTCTGCAAGGAATGCTGTGTACCTGGTCGTGATCGGTTGGATGTATGTGGTTCTGATGATGTCGGTGGCGGAGGCGAGCAACTCCACCGGATCCATCCTCGGGGCCATTGTGACCTTTTTTCTTTACGGTTTGCTGCCCGTCGTCCTCGTGGTTTACGTGATGAGGACCCCTGCACGGCGCAAGGAAATCAAGGCCCGCGAAGCGGCCGAACATCAGGCCCAGATGGCGCGACTGGCCGCCAATGCAGAACCGGCATCCGGTGTTTCACTCGATCCAGACGCAGGCGGCCATGCGTCCGGTGCTGCCGAGCAAGGCGGCGTCGCGCCGGTGCGAAAAGAAACGTGAGGTCTGTGTCACGGTGCACCAGGGCGGTGACCCATCGTTGCCGTGCACATGGGTGATGCCCATCGCCTGAAGCCTCAGGCGAGCCAGGGCCTGCAGATCGGCCAGAAACTTGCCTTTGCCCAGGGGCCAGAAATGGGCGCCCGCTTCGGGGTCGGCCGCCACGAACGTCTCGCACACTTCCGCCCCCACTTCAAACGCGCCCGGCCCGATGCAGGGGCCCAGCCAGACCACGATATCGCCCTCGCCGGCCGACTCGCGCAAAGTCCCGACGGTGGCCTCCAGCACGCCTTGAACCAGACCCCGCCAGCCCGCGTGCGCCGCGGCCACCCAGGTGCCTGACGCGTGCGTGAACAGCACCGGCAAACAATCGGCCACCATGATCGTGGCCACGACGCCGGGGCCGTGCGCCACGCAGGCATCGGCGGTGGTGCCATCGGGCGTGTCGGGGGTCAGCGGCACGACGTGTGTGCCATGCACCTGCTGCAAGAACACCGGTCGCGCGGGCGCTGTGAGGGCTGCAAGCCGTTCGCGGTTGCCCGCGACAGCCAGAGGCTCGTCGCGGACGTGATCACCCAGGTTGAAGCTGTCGAACGGCGGCACCGACACGCCACCCAGGCGCGTGGTGAACAGCGCCCGCACGCCGGGCGGCGCAGGCCAATCGGGTTGGATGCCGTCGGCCGTCAGCAGCATCAGGTTTCGGCGTCCGGGCAGGCCGAGGGTTGCGCTTTCTGGAACGCGGGATGCTTCATGCAGGCCTCGAATGCGGCCATGGTGCGCGGCAGCCCCGAGAAGTCGACGTTGAAACGCTGGCCGTTGAAGATCTGCGGCACCAGGCAGCAATCGGCCAGGGTCGGTGTTTCCCCGAAACAATAGGTGCCGGGTGGCTGCGCGGCCAGCTGGCGCTCGAACGACTCCAGCCCGCTGCGCACCCAGTGGCGGTACCAGGTGTTCTTGGTGTCCTCGTCCACCTGGAGGTCCTTGCTCAGGTACTTGAGCACGCGCAGGTTGTTGATGGGGTGGATCTCGCACGCAATGATCTGGGAGAGCGCCCGCACGCGCGCACGGCCCAGCGCGTCGGCCGGCAGCAAGGCGGGGGTGGGGTGCAGTTCGTCGAGGTATTCGATGATGGCCATCGACTGCGTCAGCCGAGTGCCGTCATCGAGTTCGAGCAAGGGCACCAGGCCTTCCACCGCGATGTCGGCGTAAGCCGGCAGCTTGTGCTCACCCTTGGCCAGGTGGACCGAGTGGTATTCGTAATCGAGGCCTTTGAGGGCCAGCGCGATGCGCACGCGAAACGAGGCCGAGGAGCGGAAGTAGTTGTAGAGCTTCATGACGCTGAGGATAAACGGTGGGAGGTATCCCGGCGAGGCACAGGCGGGTCGGTATAGTCCCTCTCGACGCATGTGCATCGATCAGAAACAAAAGGGACAAGATGAAACTACGCATGGTCTTGCTGGCCTTCACGGCGGTCGCGCTGACCGGCTGCGCCTCGTTCGTGGCCCCCACCTACAGCCCGGACTACCCGAGCATCGACCGGCTCAAGGCCGCTCAGCTGGGCAAGGTCGCCGTGGGCGAATTCCAACCCCGCAGTCCGGAGGCACCGGTCAACAAGATCACTCTGCGGGGCGCACCCTTCGTGTCGTCCAACGGCTCCTTTGCACAGTACCTGGAAGACGCTATCCGCTCCGACCTCACCGAGCTGCGGGTGCTCGATCCCAAGTCCGAGACACGAATCGACGCCACGCTGCTGAAGAACGACATCGATGTGTCTGGCATCAACACCGGCGAAGGCTTCATGAATGTTCGCTTGAGTGTGGTCAAGCGCGGGCAGACGGTGCACGACAAGATCTACAGCGCGAAAACGCAGTTCGAGTCGAGCTTTGCCGCTGCTGTTGCGGTGCCGAAAGGCCAGAGCGAGTACCCCCGACTGGTGCGCACACTGCTGCAGACGATCTACGCCGATCCCGCCTTCATCACCGCTGTCAAACCTTGAGCCGAAAGCAACCCATGTCACTTCAGAATTTCTGGCGCATTCCCGTGGCCACCGCACTGCTCGCCCTGCTGGCTGCCTGCGCCCACCCCATCGGCATCAGCCCGCTGGAAACACCCGTGCGCAACGAAACCGGGCTCAATCCGAAAAAGGTCGCCTACGTCATGACCGACGCGGACCGGGGCAAGGAAGTCATCACGGCGGGCGGTGGTGGCGACAAGGTCAGCTACTTTCCATACCGCGACCTGGAGAAGTCCATTCGCGACGCGTTGCGCGCGGTGTACGCCGATGTGTTCGTGGTCAAGTCGGCGAGCGACCGCGAGGCCATCGCCGCTTTCGGTGTGAGCTATGTGTTCTCGCCCAGCATCACCACCAACACCGATTCGCCGTCGTTGTTCACCTGGCCACCCACGAAGTTCGGCATCGATCTGACGTGCGAAGTCAGCGACGCCGAGGGCAAGGCTGTTGCGACGGTGAAAGCGCAGGGCAACGGCACCGCCGAATTTGCCGAATTCAAAAGCGACTTCGGCCTGGCGGGGCGCCGAGCGGCCACCCAGCTGGCCGAGCAGCTCAAACAACAGGTGCAGGCCAACGCAACACTGCGTTGAGGCCTGCTCCACCTGCAGCGCCCAGAGGCGGCGGTGCAGGTGGAGCGACCTCAGGCGGCCTGCAGCGCGGGGTAGTCGGTGTAGCCTTGGGCGCCGCCGCCGTAGAAGGTCTTGCTGTCCGGCTCATTGAACGGACCGCCTTGCTTCAGACGCTCGACGAGGTCTGGATTCGCAATGTAGGTCTTGCCAAAGGCCACCAGATCGGCGCCATTGTTCACGGCACCCTGGGCCAAGGCCAGGTCGTAGCCGTTGTTGACCATCCAGGCGGCCTTGCCGCCGGCTGCGTGGTAGCGGTCTCGCAACGCGTCGTAGTCGAACGGGCGGTCGGCCAGTTCGCGCGGGCCACCGGTGGCGCCCTCGATGAAGTGGACGTACGCGAGGTCGAACTTCGCGAGTTCCTGCATCACATGGCTGAACAGCGGCTGCGGATCGGCATCGATCACGTCGTTGGCCGGGGTCACGGGCGACAGGCGCACGCCGGTGCGGCCCGCGCCGATGGCGTCGGTCACGGCCTGCACCACCTCCACCAGCAAACGGGCACGGTTCTCGATGCTGCCGCCGTGCGCGTCGGTGCGCAGGTTGCTGCCGGTCTTGAGGAACTGGTCGATCAAGTAACCGTTGGCAGCGTGAATCTCCACGCCGTCAAAGCCCGCTTCGATGGCAGCCAGAGCGGCCTTGCGGTAGTCGTTCACGATGCCGGGCAGCTCGCTGGTCTCAAGCGCACGGGGGACCGAGGTGTCCACGAACACGGGCGCGCCGTCCTTGAGCAGCACGGTCTTGGTCTTGGCGGCGATGGCCGAGGGCGCCACGGGCGCTGCCCCATTGGGTTGCAGGTCCACGTGCGACACACGGCCCACGTGCCAGAGTTGCGTGACGATTTTGCCGCCCGCGGCGTGCACCGCGGCGGTCACGGCTTTCCAGCCTTCGATCTGCTCGGGTGCGTAGAGCCCGGGCACGTCCGCGTAGCCCTGGCCCTGGTGGCTGATGGCGGTGGCTTCGGTGATCAGCAGGCCGGCCGTGGCGCGCTGCTGGTAATAGGTGGCCATGAGCGGCGTGGGCACGGCGTTGGGCGCGCGGTTGCGCGTGAGCGGCGCCATGACGATGCGGTTGGCCAGCGACATGCTGCCGGCGGTGAGGGGTGAAAACAGTGACGTGGTCATGTAGGAGGTGCGTTCCATTGAAGGAGCCGAGGGAAAACCCCAGTATTCCTCCATACCCCTTTTCACGGGTCGGACTTGGTCCATAACCCGCGTGCAACACGGCCATTCACTGGTGCCGCCACGCGACTTGCCCGCGCATGGCAGCCCGGCATGCTCAGTTCCCGCCGATGTGAATTCGGTACGAAGCGCCGTTGGAGAAGGTGCAGGTGCCCGCTCCCTGGAAGGGTGTGTTCATCTGGTACTCGCACGACATGTACAGGCCTTTGGGGCTGAAAGCGCTGGCAACGCCGCGTCGCTCGTCGTTCGAGACGCGGGTGGCCTCTCCTGTGAGCACCTCACCCAGGTAAGAGACGTTGAAGACGCCTTTGCCGGTCATCATGTTGGTGACGGACCCGGTGATGATGCCGGTGGAGGTCGCGATGTCGTTGATGGGATAGAGACGCGCCGGCAGGTTGGCGGGTGCTGCTGCGCCGCCCGGCGCAACACCCACACGCGCAGGCGCAGGCGCCACCGTGCCCACTGGCGGCAAAGGGTAATGCTGGTAGATCACCTGCCCATCGGCCTGGCGCTCGGGGACGACATAGCAGGCTGTGAGGGCCGCAGACACCAGCAGCGAAAGTGCACAAGGCAACAAAGCACGCATCAGGGTCTCCTTGGAGCAAGCAGGGGTCACGCCCCCACCCGACCAGTCTAGGCAAGCCTGCTGCCTCAGCGTTGAGCAACCTCAATGAGACTGCCGACGTTCAAATGCCTTGCAAGGCGGCCACCACAGCTGGAACAACGCTCACGGCGTTGGAGGCGTGCGAAATGCAGTCGGTGCTCCAGATTTCCCCCACGCCCGAACTGCGCACCAGCTGCACCGCGCCTGACGCAAACAGCGCGTGCGTGACCGCCACGTCCACCGACCTCGCCCCCGCGGCGCGCAGCTTCACCGCCGCTCGCGCCAGCGTGTGGCCCGAGCTGGCCACGTCGTCCATGAGCACCACCGCGCGGCCGGCCACCGGCAGCTCGGGCAGTTCGATGTCCACCTCCCGATCGCCATGGCGCGTCTTGCGGCACACCGCATGGTCCCAGCCGTGCCGCTTCGCAGCGAGCGCCACCCATTGCAGCGCTTCTTCGTCCGGCCCCATCAGCAGCGGGTTTTGCCGTTGGGTGGCGATGTGGTCGGCCAGCAGCGGCGCGCCGCTCAATGCGATGGCGTCCTTCACCGGCATGGCTTCATGAAGCGTGGCCACGCGGTGCAGGTGCGGGTCCACGGTGATGATGGCATCGAACAAGCCGGCCAGAAAACCACCCACGATGCGCTGGCTGATGGCCTCGCCCGGATTGAATTCGATGTCCTGGCGCATGTAGGCCATGTAAGGGGCCACCAGCGAGACGTGTTTGGCGCCCAGCCGGCGCGCGGTCTGCGCGGTCAGCAGCAGCTCGACCAGTTTTTCGTTGGGCTGCTGCAGGCCACGCCAGAGCACCACGCGCTCAGGCAGCTCGGCGGGCAGGCGCAGGCGCATCTCGCCATCGGGGAAGCGGTGGCGCGCCACCACCGCCACGGCCATGCCGAGGGCGCTGGCGGCCTGGCTGGCCGGCGCGGTTTCGTCGTCGAAACACAGCACACAACCCGCATCGGGTTTGTTGGAGAGGGACATCAGAACTCCACAAAAACTTGGGGCACCTGGGCGGCGGTGCCTAGGCTGAAACCACTGGCGCGCACACTGGCCTGGCGGGCGAATTCGAGATCGGCCGGGTAGCTGGCGTGCACCCGGTAGAGCACATCACCGGCGGACACCGGCTCACCGAGTTTGACGCACAGGTCCACACCCGCACCCCGCACCTTGGGCGCGCCGGCCAGGCGCGCGATCTGAGCGATCTGCAGGTTGTCGATGCCGATGACCACGCCGGCCGCTGGTGCCTTCACCGCCAGCGTGAGGGCACCCAGCGCCGGGTGGTGATGGTCAAACCCCCGGTCGCCTTGTGCCTGCACGATGGCGCGCATCTGCGCCAGCGCACGGCCGGAATCGAGGATGTCGCGCGCGATGCGAAAGCCGTCACCACCGCGCACATCGGGGCTGCATTCGATCAGGCGGCCCGCCAGCCGCAGCGATTTTTGCCGCAGGTCGTCGGGCGCGCGCGGGTCGTTTTCCAGCACCTGCATCACGTCGCGCGCTTCGAGCACCGGGCCCACGCCACGGCCCACCGGCTGGCGGCCGTCGGTGATCACCACGTCCAGCGACAGGTGCATGCGCTGCGCCACGTATTCAAACAGGCGGCGCAGGCGCTGCGCCTCGGGCATGGAGCGCACCTTGGCCGTGGGGCCGATGGGAATGTCGAGCACCAGGTGCGTGGCGCCGGCGGCGATTTTCTTGGACAGGATGGACGCCACCATCTGGCCGGGCGAGTCGATGGACAGGGGGCGCTCCACCGAGATCAGCACGTCGTCCGCCGGGGAGAGCTGGGCCGTGCCACCCCAGGCCAGGCAGCCGTGGTGCTGGCGCACGATGCCGGTGAGCTGCTCGAACGGCAGTTCCACATTCGCCAGCACCTCCATGGTGTCGGCGGTGCCGGCGGGTGAGGTGATGGCGCGCGACGAGGTCTTGGGAAACACCAGCCCATGGGCGGCCACGATGGGCACGACCAGCATCGAGGTGCGGTTGCCCGGAATGCCGCCGATGCAGTGCTTGTCCACCACCAGCGGCTCGTTCCAGTCCAGCCGCCGCCCGCTGGCCACCATGGCCTCGGTCAAAAAGTAAACCTCCTCGCGGTCGAGCTCGCTGCGGTTGCAGGCCACCACAAAGGCGGTCAGTTCGATCTTGGAATAGCGCAGCTCGGCGATGTCGCGAACGATGCGGTGGAAGTCCTCGCGGCTCAGCCGCTCGCCATTGATCTTGCGAAACAGCGCAGGGATGGACTCGGGCGGCTCGGCCGGCGACACCGAAGCCGGGTGCCCGCCAGCGACGTCGAGCCGGGCAAAGGCGTCCTCGGAGACTCCGATCTCGTTGCAGCCCACGATGCTGCTGTCGTCCACCACATTCAGCGTGGCCAGGATGCGCCGGCCGTTGGCCCGCACCTCCACCTTGGACAAGGCCTGAAAGCCTTCGGCCCGCACCACGGCGCAGTCGCGGTGCAGGTAGGCCACGTTCTCGTGGTAGGTGTCGATGGCCACGCGCCGCAGCGTGAGTCCGGAGGAAAGAGCTGAGTCAGCGTTGGGCAGCATGCCCGGGACGATACACCGCGGCCAAGTCCTCAGCCGACGACGAGCCGCATGACCGGCATCACCCGCTCCGACTCGGCGCGCCGCTCCAGCGCCAGGCGCATGTTCATCTGCGCCACCTCGGTGTGCTCCACCGCCAGCGCCTGCGCGCGGGCGCCCTCGCCTCGCTGCAGCGCGCTGAACAGCATGTGGTGCTGGCGGTGCGCGTAGAGCATCCAGTCGCGGTCCAGCGCCACCGTGCCCTGCATGGGCAGCATGGCCGAGGCCGGCGCGAACGGCAGCTTGTCGTTGAGCGCCACGGCGCGTTGCAAGGCGCGGTTGCCGCAGGCCTCGAGCAGCAGCGCGTGGAAGCGGTCGTTCATCACCGCATAGGCTGCGTAACTCTCGATGGAGAGCGGGCTCTCAGCCAGCAGTCGGTCGCCCTCGTCCAGGCAGGCCTGCAGCTGGCCCTGCAACTGGCGCGACACGCCGTGCTCCGCCACCAGCCGCGCGGCCATGCCTTCGAGGTGCCCACGCACCGCAATGGCGTCGGTCACTTCCTGCGCGGTGAACTGGCGCACCAGGTACTTGCCGGTCTCGTTGGCTTCGACCAGCCCTTCCTGCTCCAGCGTCACGAGCGCGGCGCGCACCGGTGTGCGCGAGGCGCCCAGCCGCTCGGCCAGCTGCTGCTCGGCCAGGCGGTGCCCGGGCTCGAACTGGCCGCTCAGGATCAGGTCGCGCAATTGCATCAAAACGGTGTCTTGCAGGCTCATGGCGCAAAATGTACACTGAAAAATATAAACGGGATACCGTTTGAACACCGCCCACCGGAGCCCCCATGAAAGCCGAACTCAACCAGCGCCTGACCCAGGTCGGGCCCCGCACCCCCGGGGGTGAATTGCTGCGCCGCTACTGGCAGCCGGTGGCGCTGCTCGACGAGTTCGACCCCGCGCTGGACCCGTCCATGGCGGTGCGCCCGGTCAAGGCCGTGCGCGTGCTGGGTCAAGACTTCGTGCTGTTCCGCGACGCCCAAGGCAGCTACGGCCTGCTCGACCGCGACTGCCCCCACCGTGGCGCCGACCTGGCTTTTGGCCGCAACGAGGGTGATGGTCTGCGCTGCCCCTTTCACGGCTGGAAGTTCGACACCACCGGCCAGTGCATCGAAACCCCGGGCGAACCCGCCGGCAGCACCTTGTGCACCCGCATCCGGCAGCGCAGCTACCCGCTGGTGGAAAAAAGCGGTGTGCTGTTCGGCTGGTTCGGCCCCGAAGACCAGACACCGCCACCCTTCCCCGCCCTGGACTGTTTCAACGCCCCGGCCTCGCACACGTTTGCGTTCAAGGGCCTGTGGAACTGCAACTGGCTGCAAGCGTTTGAAGTGGGCATCGACCCGGCGCACGCCTCCTATTTGCACCGCTTCTTCAACGACGCGTCGCTGGACGACAGCTACGGCAAGCAGTTTCGCGGCGCCAGTGCCGGCGACGTGGGCGGCGAGCGCTGGCCCATGACGCGCGTGATGCGCGAGTTCGGCCAACCCCAGATTTCGTTTGAAGCCCGCCCCCACGGCCTGCAGCTCACCGCGCTGCGCCCCATGACCGACGAACTCACCCATGTGCGCGTGACCCACGCGGTGTTCCCGCAGACCTTCGTGATCCCGCTCTCCGAGACCATGACGATCACGCAGATGCACGTGCCGGTGGACGACACCCACAATTATTGGTTCGCCTTTTTCACCAGCTTCACCGGCCCGGTGGACAAGGACGCCATGCGCGCGCCTCGCCTGGCCGCCGTGACCCTGCCCGACTACAAGCCAAAAACCGGGCGCCACAACAACTGGGGCTTCAACGCCGAAGAGCAGCAGAGCCGCACCTACCTCGGCATGGGCGAGGACGACATCAACGTGCACGACCAGTGGGCCTGCGAAAGCATGGGCGCCATCCAGGACCGCACGCGTGAGCACCTGGGCACAACAGACAAAGTGATCATGGCCAACCGGCGCATGCTGCAGCAAGCCATCGACACGGTGGAACAAGGCGGCACCGCACCTGGCATCGCCGACCCGGCGCTGGCTGAGCAGATCAGCGGCCCCGACACGGTGGACGGCATTGCACCAGCCCAAGACTGGCAAGCCTGGTGGCAAGACGCGGTGCGGGAGCGGCGCGAGGGTGCGCCGTGGCACCACGACGCTGCTGATACCGTGGCAGCGAAATGACCCACTTCGCCGAACGCTGCGGCATCCACACCGCCGCCCGCGAAGCTGCCTGCGTGCGCCTGGTCAAACGCATCGAGGCCAGTGGCGTCGAACTCGTGCGCATGGCCTGGTGCGATACCCACGGCATGCTGCGCGGCAAGACCCTCACCGCCACGGCAGCCATGCACGCGTTGCTCGACGGCGTGGGCATGGTGGGCACGCTCATGCTCAAGGACACGGCCGACCGCACCGCGTGGAAGGTGTTCGAACCCGGTGGCGCCGACGACCTGCCCGGCTTTGCTGGCGCCGCCAACCTCATGCTGCTGCCCGACCCCGAAAGCTTCACCGAGCTGCCCTGGGCGCCCCACACCGGCTGGCTGCGCTGCCAGCCCTGGTTTGCCGATGGCAGCCCGGTGCCGCTCGACACGCGCCGCGTGTTGCAGCACGCACTCGCCCGCCTGGCCGACGCGGGCTACGGCCTGAAGACGGGGCTGGAGGTCGAGTTCCACATCTACCGCATCACCGACACCCGGCCCCAGCTCGACCCCGAGCTCGCCGCCTGGCCCGGCCTGCCGCCCACAGTGGAGATGATCCACCCCGGCTACAACCTGCAGGCCGAAGCGATGGTGGACATGAGCGACGAGCCGCTGCGCATCGTGCAGCGCACCGCGCAGGCGCTGGGCCTGCCGCTGCAATCGATTGAGATCGAACTCGGCCCGAGCCAGGTCGAAGCCGTGTTCGACGCCACCGACGCGCTCACCGCCGCCGACCAGATGGTGCTGTTTCGCAATGGCGTGCGCCAGGCGCTGCGCCGCGCGGGTTTTCATGCCACCTTCATGTGCCGCCCGCCGTTCCCGCACATCATGTCCAGCGGCTGGCACCTGCACCAGTCGCTGGTGGATCTGAAAACCGGACGCAATGCGTGTCTGCGCGACAGCCCCGCGCCCGACACCACCGCGCTCGATGCGCGGCACACCTTGTCGGATGTGGCCAGCCACTGGCTCGCCGGTCTGCTGGCGCATGCGCGCGGCATGACGCCACTGTGCACGCCCACCATCAACGGCTTCGCTCGCTTTCGCCCCAACGCGCTGGCGCCGCAGGCCGTGCTCTGGGGCCGGGACAACCGCGGCGCCATGCTGCGCGTGGTGGGCGGCGCGGGCGACCAGGCGACGCGCATCGAAAACCGCATCGGCGAGCCCGCCGCCAATCCGTACCTCTACATGGCCGCGCAGATCCACGCCGGGCTCGACGGCCTCCACCAGCAGCTGCAGCCGCCACTGGCCAGCGAGACACCCTACGCGGGCGGCAGCGAGAAAATACCCACCACGCTGACCGAAGGCCTGCAGGCACTCGAATCCGACGCGGCCTTGTGCGCCGGTTTCGGCGACGATGTCCTGCACCACTTCTGCCGTGTCAAACGCAGCGAGATCGAGCGCCACGCGCAGGCCGAGGACAAGACCGACTTTGAACGCCGCGAGTACTTCGCCCGCACCTGATCCACCCCACGAGTTTTCACATGATTTCCATCCGGTTCATCCACCCCGACCAGACACAGCAAGACATCCAGGCCCGCCCCGGCGACAGCCTCATGAAGGCCGCTGTGGACGCCAACGTGAAGGGCGTCGAAGCCGACTGCGGTGGCAGCCTCACCTGCGCCACTTGCCACGTGATGATCGACGCCCCCTGGTCCACCCTGCTCCCCGCTCCCGTGCCCGACGAGCTCGACATGCTCGACTTCGCCTCCAGCCCGGTCGAGCCGCAGAGCCGCCTGAGCTGCCAGGTGCGGCTCACCGCCGAGCTGGACGGCCTGGTGGTGCGGCTGCCCGCTTCGCAACACTGATGGCACACTGATCCCATCAGCCTCCTCCAACCCCTCCCGCACGCCATGACCGAGCACTACGCCTTCACGCCACCCGCCACCGTCTCCGTACCCGTCGTCGGCAGCCCCGATCGCTTTCCGGTGCACCGCATCTACTGCGTGGGCCGCAACTACGAAGAGCACGCGAAAGAAATGGGCTTCACTGGCCGTGAGCCGCCGTTCTTCTTTCTGAAGCCGGCCGACACCATCGTGGTGGCCGAACCGGGCCAGACCGCCAGCACGCCCTACCCCAGCCTCACCAGCAACCTGCACCACGAAATCGAGCTGGTGGTGGCCATCGGCACCGGCGGCAAGAACATCCAGGCCGCCGATGCGGCCCGACACATTTACGGTTACGCCGTGGGCCTGGACATGACCCGCCGCGACCTGCAAGGCGAGATGAAAAAACAAGGCCGCCCCTGGTGCATCGGCAAGGCCTACGACCACTCGGCGCCCATCGGCCCCATCACGCTGGCGGCCGACGCCGGCGATGTGAACAACGCGCCGATCTGGCTGCAGGTCAACGGCAGCGATCGCCAGCGCAGCAACGTCAACAAGCTGATCTGGAACGTGGCCGAGACCATCGAACACCTCTCGGCCGCCTGGGAACTGCAACCCGGCGACCTGATCTACACCGGCACACCCGAAGGCGTGAACGCCGTGGTGCGCGGCGACCTGCTGGTCGGCGCAGTGGAAGGTCTCACGCCCCTCAGCGTGTCCATCGGCTGAAGGAAACACCGGGTTCCACGTCGCACACCCGGTGCCCTTGCGGGTTTGACCTCTCGCGGTCGGCAACGCCTGCACCTATCCTTGATTCACTTTTTCATCGACCTCAGGAGACCTTTTCATGATCCAACGCAGAACCTTGCTCCAGACTGGCGCCGCCGTGGCATTGGGTGGCCCCGCCCTGGTGGGCATGGCACAACAAAGCGTCACGCTCAAGTTCCACACCTTCATGGCGCCGCAGTCCAACGTGTGGCTGAACATGCACAAGGCCTGGATGGACAAGGTCGAGAAGGACTCGGGTGGCCGCATCAAGTTTGAAGGCTATCCCGCCATGCAGCTCGGCGGCTCGCCGGTGCAGCTGTTCGACCAGGCACGCGACGGCGTGGTCGACATCGTCTGGACCCTGCCGGGCAACACGCCGGGCCGTTTCCCGCGCATTGAAGTGTTCGAACTGCCGTTCATGATGAACAACGCCGAGGCCACCTCCAAGGCCTACTGGGAATACGTGCAGACCGTGGCCAAGGACGAGTTCAAGGACGTGCAGCCCATCGCCCTGCAGGTGCACGGCCCGGGCATGTTCCACATGCGCAGCAAGCAGATCAAGACCGCTGAAGACCTGCGCGGCTCCAAGGTGCGCGGCCCCACCCGCCAGATCACCAAGATGCTGGGCTACCTGGGCGCCACGCCGGTGGGCATGCCGCTGCCGCAGATTCCCGACGCACTCTCCAAAGGCGTCATCGACGGCTGCGTGATTCCCTGGGAAGTCGTGCCCTCGGTCACGGTGCAGGAGCTGACCAAGTTCCACAGCGAGTTCGACCCGGCCGGCGGCGCGCTCTACACCACCACCTTTGTGATGGCCATGAACAAGGCGAAATACGCCAGCCTGCCGCCCGACCTCAAGGCCGTGATCGACAAGAACTCCGGCATGGAAACCTCGGGCTGGCTGGGCAAGACCCAGCAGGCGGGCGATGGCCCGGGTCGCGAAACGGCGGTGAAGCAAGGCAACTCGATCTACACCATTCCGGCAGCCGAAGCGCAGGAATTCCGTCGCAAGGCCCGCTTGGTGGAAATCGAGTGGATGCAAGACATGGACAAGCGCGGCTTCAACGGCAAGGAACTGCTGGAGACCGCCAAGGCCTTGATCGCCAAACACGGCAAGAAGGCCTGAGTTCGCGTGTTCGGGAAAGCCGGGCCGTGTGCCCGGCTTTTTTTCGCCATCACACCGGCCAGCTAAACTGATCCGATGCTCCGACCACCCGCCAAACACTGCCGCAATTGCGGCACCGCCGTCGACATCCGCCTGCCCGACGACGGCGACACCAAGCCCCGCGCGGTCTGTCCGGCCTGCCACCTGGTGCACTACGACAACCCGCTCAATGTGGTGGGTACGGTGCCGGTCTGGGGCGACAGTGGTCAATACGTGCTGCTCTGCAAACGCAACATCGAACCACGCTTTGGCAAGTGGACGCTGCCGGCCGGCTTCATGGAACTGAACGAAACCACGGCCGAGGGCGCTGCCCGCGAAACCACCGAGGAAGCGGGCGCTCAGTTTGAAATGGGCGAGATCTTCACGCTGATGAACGTCTCGCGCGTGGGCCAGGTGCACATCTACTACCGCGCCCGCCTGCTCAGCGACGTCTTCGACCCCGGGCACGAAACCATCGAGGCGCGGCTGTTCACCGAAGACCAGATCCCCTGGGACGAGATCGCGTTTCGCACCGTCAAGGAAACGCTGGAGCACTACTTCGCCGACCGGCGCCAGGGACGTTTCGGTTTCCACGCCTTCGACATCGCCTGACACCCTGCGGCCCGGCCGGTCCCACACCGTGTTCGCATGACCGACCCCCGCACCTGGCCGCTGGTGCTGCGCCTGGGCACGGCGCAGACCCTGGCCTGGGGCTCCACTTACTACCTCCCCGCCCTGCTCGCCCGGCCCATGGCCGAGGGCCTGGGCCTGCCCATCTCGCAAATCTGGATCGCCTTCACGGTGGCCCTGCTGGCCTCGGCAGCGCTGGGCCCGTTCGCCGGGCGCGCCATCGACCGCTGGGGCGGCCGCCCGGTGCTCATGGGTACCAGCGTGATGTTTGCGCTGGGTTTGTCCTGCCTGTCGCAGGTGCAAGGCAGCACCAGCCTCATGCTGGCCTGGCTGCTGATCGGCATGGCCATGGGCTGCGGGCTCTACGAAGCCGCGTTTGCCGCCTTGGTGCGGCTGCACGGCACCCAAGCCCGCGCAGCGATCACCGGCATCACGCTCATTGCCGGTTTTGCCAGCACCGTGGGCTGGCCGCTCACCGCCCTGCTGGAAGCCGAGTTCGGCTGGCGCGGCGCCTGCCTGGCCTGGGCCGGCCTGCACCTCCTGGTGGGGCTGCCGCTGAACGCGAGCATTCCACGCGCGCAGGCATGGCCTCTGCCGTCCCAAAGGGTGGAACCCAACGCTCCCGCCGCCCTGCCGCAGTCACCACCACCCAGGCACACCGCGTGGCTGCTGTCCTACGTGTTCGCCGCCACCTGGTTCATCAGCACCGCCATGGCGGCGCATCTTCCACAGCTGCTGGTGGCCAGCGGCGCCACGCTGGCCGGGGCGGTGGCCATCGGCGCGCTGGTGGGTCCGGCGCAGGTGGCCGGGCGCATGCTGGAGTTCGGTTTCTTGCGGCGGCTCCATCCCCTGCTCTCGGCGCGCGCAGCGGCGCTGGCCCACCCGGTGGGGGTGGTTTGCTGGATGGTCTTCGGTCCGATCGCCGGACCCGCATTTGCGCTGCTGCACGGCGCGGGCAACGGGATCCTCACCATCGCCAAGGGCACGCTGCCGCTGGTGTACTTTGGCCCGGTGGGCTATGGCCAGCGGCAAGGGATCATGATGGCGCCTTCGCGCGTGGCCCAGGCCTTTGCGCCGCTGCTGTTCGGCCTGTGCATCGAGCGCTGGGGCTCGGGCGCGCTGTGGTTCTCGGGTGGGTTGGGCGTCAGCGCGCTGGCGGCGCTGCTGTGGTTGCGCACCGCGCCACCGAAGACCGGGTTTTAAGCCCGCAGGCCTGCGTCGCTCCAACCCAGCAACTCGGCCAGGCGGCGAACCACCCACACCGACTCGGCATCGCTCACCACCGCGGGTTCCACGCACAAGCCCTGCAGGCAGCGCGTGAGCACATCGCTCTCGGCCAGGCCCAGGCTGAACTCCATGTTGCGCGCGGTCTCCGTGAGCAGCTGGGCCATGTCTTCACACAGCTCGTAGCGCGCAGCCAGCTCGTCGCGAGGCAGGCTCGGCTTTTGCCGGCCGGGCAACACATACAGGGCCATGAAGGAGGCGGGAATTTCAATCTGGTATTCGTCGGACATACCGCACTGTATTGCACCGGCATGGCCCTTCGGGCACCATCGGCCGGGTCTACAACGTTCACGCTTCGCGAGGCACATGGCATGGGAATCTGGCTCGAACTCGGTATCTTCTTGGTCATTCTCGGCTTTGGTGTCTGGCAGCTGTACGACGTGAAAAAAGCGATCCGCGAACGCGAGCAACGGCAGGCGCGGGAGAAAGTCGCTGACCAGTCATCCGACGCGACTTCGGTCCGAAACCGGCCATGAGCGCGGCCCGGCCTGTGCCACCCGCCCCTTCCGATCACGCCGAACTGTCCGCGGGTGACCATTCGCGCATCATCGAAATGGCTTGGGCCGACGAGATTCCGTTCGAGGCCATCCGTTACCAGTTCGGCCTCGACGAGTCCGCTGTGGTGCGCCTCATGAAGCGCTCCTTGAAAGCGGGGTCGTTCAGGCTGTGGCGACGGCGTGTCGAAGGCCGCGTCGCCAAACATGCGCGGCGGCTGCAAGCCCGCTGAGTTGTCCCCTGGAAAAACCCGCAACGTGACAAACACCACCGGCTCCGAGGGGCAAGAACTGGTCAAACGCGTCTGGACCGAACTGCAGCGCGCCACCGTGGACCGCCACCACGAATGGCGCACGCCGGTGCTCGCCACCACGGGCCTTGACGGCCTGCCACACGCGCGCACCGTGGTGTTGCGCAGTGCAGAGGCCCAAACGCAGCAACTGGTGTTTTTCACCGACCGCCGCAGCCCGAAAGTGGCCGAATTGCAGACCGTACCCGCCGCCGCCTTCGTGTTCTGGAGCAAGCGCCTGAGCTGGCAGTTGCGCGTGCGGGTCAGCACGCGGGTACACACCGCGGGCACTTTGGTGGACGCGGCATGGGCGCGCGTCAGCCAGTCGGCCGCAGCCAGCGACTACCTCACCCCGCACCCGCCGGGTTCGCCCTTGCACCAACCGGACGCGGACAACCCGCTGGCGCATCACCTAGCCGTGGTGACCGCGCAAGTCGAGCACCTCGACTGGCTGGAACTGGCGCGAGACGGTCACCGCCGGGCGCGACTGACACCTGACGCCGCCGAGTGGCTGGTGCCCTGATCCTCAGCGGGAGGGTGGTCGCAGCACGGCGCGCGCGAGCCGATCCACCGCCGCAAACAGCTCCTCCACGGTGTTGGGCTTGTAGATGAGTTCGCTCACGCCCGCCGCCGGAGCTTGCGCCCGCAGTTCTTCGGAGATGTAGCCGGAAGTGATGGCCACTGGCGAGTCCGGGTGCAGTTCCCGCACCGCGCGCGCAAATTCGAGCCCCGACATGCCGGGCATGTTGTAGTCGGTGATGACGAGGTCGAACGGCTCGGCGTGGTCTCGAACCGCGGCCAGCGCCCGGGCCGCGTGCGTGAACACCGTGACCCGATAGCCCTCGCGCTGCAGCAGGCGCTCCATCAAGAAGGCGATCATTTCGTCGTCGTCCACGTACAGGATGTGGGCCCCTGCGGAACGGCAGTGCGCACGGGGTGCACCTGACGTGACATCGGTTCCGCGCAAGGCGAAGATGTGCCCGCCACCGCCGGCAAATAGACCGAGAAGGTAGCGCCTTCACCCGGCGCACTCTGGACTTCCAGCACCGCGTCATGGTCCCGCAGGATGCCGTGCACCACCGCCAGGCCGAGCCCCGTGCCCTTGCCGGGCGGCTTGGTGGTGAAGAACGGCTCGAACATGCGCGCTCGCGTCTCGTCGCTCATGCCCTGGCCGTTGTCGCGCACGGTCAGTCGGGCCCAGGCGGTCGGCGCGACATCTGCGGCCACGGGTGGCGCTGCGTCCCGCGCAGCAGGGCTGCCGTGGTGGCACTCCAGTCGGATCGCGACCCGTCCTTGCCCGTCACCGCGCACCGCCTGCCAGGCGTTGGTGCAGAGGTTCAGCAAGACTTGTTCCATCTGGGTGGCGTCGGCCAGCACGCAGGGCACACCCTCGCCGATGTGCAGGCTCAGGTCGACACCGGCCGGCAAGGTGGCGCGCAACAAGCGCACCGATTCCTCCACCACCGGGGCCAGATCGAGCACCTGGCGCTCGAGCACCTGACGTCGACTGAACGCAAGGATCTGCTGCACCAGATCGCGCGCACGCCGGCTCGCCTTGCGGATCTCCATCAAGCTCGTGCGCGCCGGGCTGTCGGCGGGCACGTCGTCCAGCGCCAGTTCCACATTGCCGATGATCGCGGCCACGATGTTGTTGAAATCGTGCGCCACCCCACCCGCCAGCGTGCCCAGGGCCTCCATCTTTTGCGACTCGCGCAATTGCGACTGCAGCAGCGCCCGGATCGCTTCGGACTCGCGCCGTTCGGTCAGATCAAAGTCGATGCAATAGAACTCGGGCTCACGGCCGGGAATGTTCAGGTACACATGGCTGGAATACACCGCCACCGGGGTGCCGTCCTTGCGTCGCAGGGTCAGGTCGGCAGCGGGAATCGGCAAACCGCTTTCGATCATCTCGGTCACGGCGCCGACCACACCGGCGTGCATCTCGGGCGGAATGATCAGGTCCAGCAAGTTTTTTCCGATGGCCTCGGTGGCCGTGTAGCCGTACAGACGCTCCGAGGCCTGGTTCCAGTAGCGGGTGGTCAGGTCCAGTCCATAGCCCTGCACCGACACATTCGGCACGTACTCCAGCAACTGCCGGAACCTGGCCTCGCTGTCCCGCGTGGCATCACCCGAGCGCTTGCCGTCGCTCACATCCACCATCACCATGCTCCAGACCACCGAACCGTCGGCCCCGCGCTGCGGCCTTCCCACACCGTGCAACCACTTGCGCCGCCCGGACGCCGTGGTGATGCGCCATTCGTGCACCCAATCCCTCAGCGAGCGGGACGACTCCATCACCGACGCCCGAAGGGCCAGCAGGTCCTGCGCATCCACCATCGACCACAGCAGCTCGGCGTCCGGTTCAGCGGCCTGCGGTGCCACCTCCCAGAGTTCGCGGCAGCCCCGGCTCATCCAGCCAATGCGGTGCTCACCGCCAGGCGCCAGCACATACTGCAGCAGCGCCCCGGGCAGATGCTCGGACATCGCCGCCAAAGCGGGGTCGAAGGCAGGTGCGCCAGAATCGGCTCTGAGGTTCAAGATCGGCCTCCGCTGCGTTGATGACGTTGCGTACAGTATGGGCTCCCCACGCCGTTTCGTTCAATGCCACCCCTGCATCCCCATGACCTTTGACACCCACCAACCCATTCATGAAGACCGCTTGTGGAGCGACGGGCAATGGACCGCCCGCGTGATCAAGAACGAAGACGACGATGGCTGGGCGGTGGCCATGCACCTCGACGGCGCCACCGAGCCCGCCCTGGTGGGACCCTGGACCATGGGCCGCGACAAGAAAAACCCCAAGCCCCTGGACACCGCCGCCTTCAACACACTGGTGAAGACCGCCAGGGAAGTGATCCGCCGTTCCGAACAGCAATTGCACGCACAGCTCAACAAGAACGTCACCTTGACGGTCGATGGACAACGGCTGCGCGTGGCGCTGGTCATCGTGCCCGACGAAGAAGGCGCCACCGCGTCCCTCAGTGCGGTGAATGCGTTTGACGAAGAACTGGCCCGCGTGCCCGCCCCGCCGACGTTCAAGCTCAATGTCGAGAGCGCGCAGGCCTGGGTGGCGTCCGGCTTTGCAAGACCGCGCTGATACACGCATTCAAACGCGCAAAAACTGAAAAAGCCCGCAACCTTTCGATTGCGGGCTTTCAGTTTTCAATGGTCGGCGTGGCGGGATTCGAACTCGCGACCCCTTGCACCCCATGCAAGTGCGCTACCAGGCTGCGCTACACGCCGACAAGCCTCGAATTATAGCCGCCAAAGACACGCTTTCAGGCCGTGTGCCGAAGAAGCTCGCGTATTTCGAGCAACTCGCGGCGAACATCGTGAACCATCAGCCCCGTGCCGAGGATCACGTCGTGGTTCGGTCCGTTCGACGTGCCGGACACCTCGTCGTGAATCACGGCATCCAGATCGAGCACATCGATGGCCTCTTCGTCGTCCTCTCCGCGCCGTTTTTCGCGTTCGGCCTGAACGAGTTCCTGCAGCTTGTTGCGGGCACCGCTGATCGTGAAGCCCTGGTCGTACAACAGCTCTCGAATGCGGCGGATCATGAGCACCTCATGGTGCTGGTAATAGCGCCGGTTCCCCCGCCGCTTCATGGGGCGAAGCTGCGTGAACTCCTGCTCCCAGTAACGCAGCACGTGCGGCTTGACGCCACACAATTCGCCCACCTCACCGATGGTGAAGTAGCGTTTCGCGGGGATGGGTGGGAGCGTTTTTTCCATGAAAATCAAGGCGGTACAGACCGAAGCTTGAATTTACTCTAACAAGCATGGGCGTGCGCAGGCCGGGGTGGAATTCTCTGTGAATTGTTGCAAACGCCCCCGAGACCACGGGTGCACGACCGCTCGGAGGCGGGAGGCAACCGTCTGGCGCAGGCGGGCTGCACCCCACCGGTTTTACGGGGAGAGGCGCCGGCCGAAGGGCCTGTCACCCCAGAGCATCGGGAAACGGGTTCAACCGCCAATGACGGCGGTCTGCACCTGTTCCTTAAGCTTGGGGCTGGCGTGGAAGGTGACCACGCGGCGCGCTTCGATGGCCACGGGTTCTCCGGTGCGCGGATTGCGCCCGGGGCGGGGCGCCTTGGTGCGGATCTGGAAGTTTCCGAAGCCCGATATCTTCACGTCGGTGCCTTCGACCAGGCTGTCGGTGACGAGGTCGAAAAAGGCGTCGATCATGTCCTTCGACTCCCGCTTGTTCAGACCAATCTGGTCGAACAGCATCTCGGCCAATTGGGCTTTGGTCAGCGCTGGCGTTTCCAGGCTTTCAACAGCGAGTTCCATGCGGTGCTTCTCCATCCTCGTTCGGTCAGGCGCGCAGGCGGGCGGCCACACGCGTTTGCAATGACTCAAGCGCCGCCTTGACGGTGGCCTCAATGTCTTCGTCGGTCAGTGTAGCGTCGTCGCGGTTGAGCACGAGTCGCACCGCGAGGCTTTTCTCGTCGGGCGCCAAGGTGCCAGGCGCGGCGGCATCGGAGTGCTTCTTGGGGCGGTAGACGTCGAACAGCACGACGTCGCGCAACCAGGCACTGGAAGGCGCCCGAATCGCATCGACCACGGCGGCATGGCTCACGCTTTCCTTGACCACGATGGCCAGGTCGCGCTCAACCGCCTGATGCCGGCTCACCGGCTGGTACACCGGCACATCGCGTGCCAACACCGCGTCGAGCTCCAGCTCGAACAGCACGGGCGCCTGCGCCAGCTCGTACGACTGGCGCCAGCGAGGATGCAGCTCGCCCACATGGCCAATACAGCGGTCCCGCAGCCACACGCTGGCGCAACGGCCGGGGTGCATGGCCGGATGCTCGTCGGCGCGGAACTCGGGCTTCAGAGGCGCCAGCAGGGCCTGCACATCGCCCTTGGCATCAAAGAAATCGGCCGCACGCTCACTGGTGCCCCACTGCAACGTGTCCACCGCACCAAAGCTCAGGCCGGCCACGCGCATGGGCTGGTGAAAGCCGGCCACACTGGTGTCGCTGTCGACCACCGACGCATCCTTCTGGAACACGCGGCCCACCTCGAACAGGCGCACGCGATCGGCGCGGCGGTCGAGGTTGAACTTGAGCACAGCCACCAGACTGCCGACCAACGACGAACGCATCACGCTCATCTGGCTGGCGATCGGGTTGAGCAGGCGGATCGGGTCGGCGTTGCCGGCCAGTTCGCGCTCCCAACGCTCTTCGACGAAACTGAAGTTGATGGTTTCCTGGTAGCCCAGTTGGGCGAGCAGGCGGCGCACGGCGAACGGGCCGCGCTTCGCTTCCGCCCGGATCTTGGCCGTGATCGGTGCCAGCGGTGGTGTCTCGGGCAACTGGTTGTAGCCCACCACACGCGCCACTTCTTCGATCAGGTCTTCCTCGATCTGGATATCGAAACGGTAGGCCGGCGGCGTGACGGTGATCGTGCCGTCGCCCTCTTCCAGGGCCAACCCGAGGCGGCGCAAAGCGCCGGCACACTGCGCCTGCGTGAGCGGCATCCCGATCACCTTGTTTGCGCGCGCCACGCGCAACGTCACCGGTTGGGCCACCGGCAGGTTGACCACATGGTCATCCATCGGACCGACTTGTCCGCCGCAGATCTCGAGCACCAATTGCGTGATGCGTTCGATGTGCTCGACCGTGGTCGACGGATCCACGCCGCGCTCGAAACGGTGCCCGGCGTCGGTGGAAAAGTTGTAGCGGCGCGACCGGCCGGCGATGGCTTTGGGCCACCAGAACGCGGCCTCGATGTAGATGTTCTGTGTGTCGTCGGACACGGCGGTCGCGTCGCCGCCCATGATGCCGGCCAGCGATTCCACCGCCTGATCGTCGCCGATCACGCCCACAGAAGAGTCGACCGTGACGGTGTTGCCGTTCAGCAGTTTGAGCGTTTCGCCCTCTCGACCCCAACGCACTTGCAGGCCGCCGTGAATCTTGTCGAGGTCGAAGATGTGCGACGGGCGGCCCAGCTCGAACATCACATAGTTGGAAATGTCCACCAGCGGCGAGACGCTGCGCTGACCGCAGCGCGCCAGGCGCTCCACCATCCAGGCGGGTGTGGCGGCGCGGGTGTTGACACCGCGCACGACGCGCCCGGTGAAACGACCGCACAGCTCGGGCGCTTGGACCTGCACCGGCAAGCGGTCTTGCAAGGACACGGCGGCGGCTGCAAACGTGGGTTCGGTCAAGGGCGTGCCGGTGAGCGCAGACACTTCGCGTGCGATGCCGTAAACACTCAGGCAATGGGCCAGGTTGGGCGTGAGCTTGAGGGTGAACAGCATGTCGTCGAGCAACAGCTGCTCACGGATGTTGCGGCCCACCACCGCGTCGGCCGGCAGCTCCAGCAAACCGCCATGGTCTTCACTCAGCTTGAGCTCACGCGCCGAGCACAACATGCCCTGGCTCTCCACGCCGCGCAATTGACCCAGCTTGATCAGGAACGGCTTGCCGTCTTCACCGGGCGGCAGTTCGGCGCCCACCAGCGCACAGGGCACCTTGATGCCCACCCGCGCATTGGGCGCACCGCAGACGATGTTGAGCAGGCTGCCCTGCCCCACATCCACCTGGCACACGCGCAGGCGATCGGCATTGGGGTGTTGCTCGGCAGACTTGATCTCACCCACGACGATCTGGGAGAACGGTGGTGCGACGGGCTGCAGCTCTTCCACTTCCAGACCGGCCATGGTCAGGGTGTCGGCCAGTTGCTGGCTGGTCAGGGGCGGGTTGCAGAAGGCGCGAAGCCAGGATTCGGGGAATTGCATGTCGATGTCTCGGCGCGGTGGATCAGCGGAACTGGGCAAGGAAACGGACGTCGCCGTCAAAGAACAGGCGCAGGTCGTTCACGCCATAGCGCAGCATGGTCAGCCGGTCGGGGCCCATGCCGAAGGCAAAGCCGATGTACTTTTCGGGGTCCAGGCCCATGTTGCGCACCACGTTCGGGTGCACCTGGCCAGAGCCGGCCACTTCCAGCCAGCGGCCGGCCAGCGGCCCGCTCTGGAACTGGATGTCGATCTCGGCGCTGGGCTCGGTGAACGGAAAGAAACTGGGTCGAAAGCGCAGCACCAGATCGTTCGACTCGAAAAAGGTGCGGCAGAAATCGGTGAAGACGAACTTCAGGTCCTTGAAGCTCACGTTCTCGCCCACCCACAGGCCTTCGCACTGGTGGAACATGGGCGAGTGGGTGGCGTCGCTGTCCACGCGGTAGGTGCGGCCCGGCGCGATCACGCGGATCTCGGGCATCGGCTGGCCTGCGTCCAGCGCAGCCCGGTGGCGCTTGACGTGCTGCACCGCATGGCGGATCTGCATCGGGCTGGTGTGGGTGCGCAACAGGTTGGGCGCTTTTTCGCTGCCGCCTTCCACGTAAAAGGTGTCGTGCATGGAACGCGCCGGGTGGTCCTCAGGCGTGTTGAGCGCGGTGAAATTGAACCAGTCGGACTCGATCTCGGGCCCTTCGGCCACTTCGAAGCCCATGGAGCCGAAGATCGCCTCGATGCGCTCGAGCGTGAGGCTCACCGGGT
>NZ_JAOASO010000119.1 GCF_030158645.1 Hydrogenophaga sp.
GCGGGGGTGGTGTCGGTCATGGGAAGGATCGTATCGGCGCCGGCGCGGTGTTGCAGCGCCGTGCGCCAAGACCCCAATCGAGGTGTCCAAGAAACCCCGCGCTGTGTAGGATGTTTAGCCTGCTGCCGACCGACGGGAAACCACCATGGCCTACATGCTGCTGATCATCGAACCCACCACCCAGCGCGCCACGCGCACCGAGGCCGAGGGCCGCGAGGTGTATGGCCGCATGCAACGTTTTGGCGAAGCCTTGCAGGCGCAGGGCAAGCTCAAGGCGTCCGAGTCGCTGGCATCCCAGGCCAGTGCGGTGCGTGTGTCCACCGCCGCCGGGCAGGCCAAGGTGATGGACGGCCCGTTTGCCGAAGCCAAGGAAATGGTGGGCGGCTTCTTTCTGCTCGACTGCGACAGCCTGGATGAAGCCGTGGCCATTGCCCACGCCTGCCCGGCGGCCGAGTGGGCCACGGTGGAGGTGCGGGCGCTGGCACCTTGTTACGAATGAGCGTGTCGAAAACGCCGCCGCTGCTTCGTCGTACCGGTTGAAACCCCACCACCGACCCCTTTCACCCGGAGAAGCCCATGCGATTCATGATCATCGTCAAGTCCTGCGACGAATTCGAAGCCGAGACCACACCCGCGCCCGACGAGGCGCTCATGGCCGAGATGGTGCGTTACCACGAAGAGCTGGCCCAGGCCGGCGTGTTGCTCGACGGCTCGGGCCTGCACCCCAGCCGCCAGGGCTGGCGTGTGCACCACGGAGCCGATGGCAGCCAGCACATCGTCGACGGTCCGTTCGCCGAGGCCAAGCAGCTGATCGCCGGCTACACGCTGATCCAGGTGCGCTCGCGCGAGGAAGCCCTGGCCTGGAGCCGCCGTTTCCCCAACCCGGCCGGCCGCGGCAAGGACGCCGTGATCGAGCTGCGCCAGCTTTACGAACTCGACGACTTCCCGCCCAGCCAGCCGCTGGACGATTTCAAGAAGCTCGACACCACCCTGAAAAACTGAGCCGGAGAACTACCATGCTGCGCCAGATCTTCGTCAACCTGCCCATCCAGGACATGGCCCGCTCGCAGGCCTTCTTCAAAGCCCTGGGCCTGAGCTTCAACCCGCGCTTCACCAACGAGCAGGGCGCCTGCCTGGAGATCGCGCCGAACATCTTCGCGATGCTGCTGGTGGAACCCTTTTTTCAGGGCTTCACCCGGCTCCCGATTGCCGACGCGAAGAAGACCACCGAGGTGCTGATCGCGCTCTCGTGCGACAGCCGCGCCGAGGTGGGCGAACTGGTGGCCAAGGCCGTGGCCGCCGGCGCCACCACGCCCAACACACCCATGGACCACGGCTTCATGTTTCAGCACGGTTTTGCCGACCTGGATGGTCATCAGTGGGAGGTGTTCTGGATGGATGAGAGCGCCGCGCCTGCGCAAATGTGACGTGGCCTGATGCATTCCGGCGTTCACCAGGCCATCGCCACCACCTGGCGCCTGGAGTCCGCGCGCATCACCGCGCACGTGGCGCGCGTGGTGCGCGACGTGGGCGTGGCCGAAGAGTTGGCACACGACGCGCTGGTGGCCGCACTCGAACACTGGCCCACGCAAGGCGTGCCCGACAACCCCGCCGCGTGGCTCATGACCACCGCGAAGCGCCGCGCGCTGGACCACCTGCGCCACCGCCAGATGGCCGAGTCGCGGCACGAGGACATCGCCGCCGACCGCGAAGCCTTGGGGGCCGACCACGTGCCGGATTTTGTGGACGCGCTCGGCGAGGCGCGGCAGGACGACATCGGTGACGACCTGCTGCGCCTGGTGTTCACCGCCTGCCACCCCGTGCTCTCGACCGACGCCCGCGTGGCGCTCACGCTGAAGCTGCTGGGTGGCCTCACCACGCACGAGATCGCACGCGCCTACCTCGTGCCCGAAACCACCATCGCGCAGCGCATCGTGCGCGCCAAAAAAACGCTCAGCGAAGCGGGTGTGCCGTTCGAGGTGCCGCGCGGTGATGCGCTGGGCGAGCGCCTGGCCTCGGTGCTGGAGGTGGTGTACCTCGTGTTCAACGAGGGCTACACCGCCACCAGTGGCGGCGACTGGATGCGGCCCGCCCTGTGCGACGAAGCCCTGCGCCTGGGGCGCATGCTGGCCGGCATTGCGCCGCAGCAGGCCGAGGTGCACGGTCTGCTCGCACTGCTGGAGCTCCAGGCATCGCGCGCCGCTGCCCGCACCGACGCCCAGGGCCGCCCGGTGTTGCTGGCCGACCAGGACCGCAGCCGCTGGGATCCCTTGCTCATCCGCCGGGGACTGGCGGCCCTGGCGCGCGCCGAGTCCCTGGCGCCCGCGGCGGGGCCGTACCAGCTGCAGGCCAGCATGGCCGCCTGCCACGCGCGTGCGGTGCGGGCCCAAGACACCGACTGGGCGCGCATCGCTGCGCTCTATGGCGAGCTGGCGCGCGTGGCGCCGTCGCCGGTGGTGGAACTCAACCGGGCGGTGGCCGTGGCCATGCACGCGGGGCCGGCCGCCGGCCTGTTGATCGTGGATGCCCTGGTGCACCACAAGGCCCTGCGCGGCTACCACTGGTTGCCCAGCGTGCGGGGCGACCTGCTGGCCCGGCTCGGGCGTGGCGCCGAGGCCCGGGCCGAGTTCGAACGCGCCGCCGCCCTGGCCGGCAACGAGCGGGAGCGAACTTTCCTGCTGGAACGCGCGCAGAGTCTGCGCTGATCTGTGGTCCTTTGGCCCGGGTACAAGCCCTCATGGCGCGGCCCCCGCGCGGCCCCCACACTCGTCGAAAACAACGAGTGTTCATGGACATCACACCCACCACGCGCAGCGAGGTCGACACGCTCGTCATCGGCGCCGGCCCCGCTGGCCTGGCCACCGCCGCGTGCCTGGCCCGACACGGCGAGCGCTCGCTGGTGATCGATCAGGCGGGCGAGGTGGCGTCCAGCTGGTGCCAGCACTACGAGCGCCTGCACCTGCACACCGTCAACACCCACTCGGCGTTGCCAGGTTTGCCGTTTCCCGACGGTGCGCCGCGTTACGTGTCCCGGCTGGGCGTGGTGGACTACCTCACGCGCTACGCCGATCGCCACGGCATCGAACCCGAACTCGGCGAGACCGTGCTGGACATCGCACCCTCAACGACCGGCGCAGGCTGGAACACGCGCACCGCGAGCGGCCGGCTCATCGCTTCGCGGCAGGTGGTCGTCGCCACCGGCGCCAACCGCCGTCCGCGCGCCCCCACCTTGCCGGGTCAGGACCATTTCGGCGGGCGCGTGCTGCACAGCCGTGAGTACCGCAACGCCAAACCCTTCGCCAACCAGCGGGTGCTCGTGGTGGGCATGGGCAACACCGGCGCCGAAATCGCACTCGACCTGGTGGAGCACGGGGTGCGCGCCGCGCTCTCGGTGCGCTCGCCGATCAACATCGTTTACCGCGACGTGCTGGGCCGTCCGACCCAGCTCTCCAGCATCCTGCTCAGCAAGCTGCCACCCGCTGTGGGTGACGCAGCCGCCACGTTGCTGCGCAACCTCAGCGTGGGCGACCTCGGCCGCTACGGCCTGCACACGGCCGACGTGTCACCGCTGCGCCAGCTGCGCGAAGACGGCAAGACACCGGTGATCGACGTCGGTACGGTGGCGCGCATCAAGAGCGGTGACATCCAGGTCTACCCCGGCATCCAGACGCTGCTGCACGGCGGCGTGCGTTTCACCGACGGCACCGAACACCCGTTCGACACGGTGCTGCTGGCCACGGGCTACGACGCGGCGCTCCACGAACTGTTTCCTGCCACGCCCCTGCCGCTGGACGCGCGCGGCATGCCCGTCGACGTGGTGGGGCGGGGCGCACTCGCCGGGGTGTATTTCGTGGGGTTTGATGTTCGCCAGCCCGGCGGGCTGCTGCGCGCCATCGCGGCGCAGGCGCAGCGCGTGGCGGACCACATCGCCGGCACCGAGAGCGTTCAGCGCTGACCGATCTTCACGTCGCCGAACAGCTGGCTCATGCCGCGCGGCTGGCTGCGCCAGTACTGCGGTGGGGCGTCCACCTGTGCGCCGAGCTTCGCGGCGGCGTGCCAGGGCCAGCGCGGGTCGTACAGCATCGCTCGGGCCAGGGCCACGAGGTCGGCGCGGCCGCTGGCGATGATGGCTTCGGCCTGCTCGGGTTCGGTGATCAGCCCCACGGCGATGGTCGGCAGGCCCACCGCGCGCTTGACCTGCTCGGCCAGTGGCACCTGGTAGTCGGGGCCGAGCGGAATCTGCTGCAGCGGCGAGATGCCCGCACTGGAGACATGCATGAAGTGGCAGCCACGTTTCTGGAGCTCGTGGCCGAACACCACGCACTGCTCGGCGTCCCAGCCACCCTCCACCCAGTCGGTACCGGAGAGGCGCATGCCCAGCGCCATGTTGGCCGGCAGCACGGCGGCCACTGCGTCGAACACCGCCAGCGGGAAACGCATGCGGTTCTCCAGCGAGCCGCCGTATTCGTCGGTGCGCTGGTTGGCAATGGGGGAGAGGAACTGGTGCAGCAGGTAGCCGTGGGCCGCGTGCAGTTCGATCGCGTCGATGCCGATGCGCTGGGCGCGCAGGGCCGCGTCGACGAACGCTTGCTTGATGCGGTCCAGGCCCGACGCGTCGAGTGCGTGCGGCGGTGGCTCGTGCGCCAGGTGTGGAATGGCCGAGGGCGCCAGCGTGTCCCAGCCGCCGTCTTCAGGCGCGATGAGCTGGCCGCCTTCCCACGGTGTGCGGCTCGATGCCTTGCGGCCCGCGTGCGACAGCTGGATCGCCATCGGCATGGCCGAGTGCTGGCGCACCTGGCGCAGCACCTCGCCCAGCGCCTGTTCGTTCGCCTCGTTCCACAAGCCCAGGTCGGTGGGTGAAATGCGGCCCTCGGGCGTGACCGCCGTGGCCTCCAGGATCAGCAGGCCCGCGCCCGAGAGCGCGAGGTGGCCGAGGTGGATCAGGTGCCAGTCGGTGGCGTTGCCGTGGTCCGCCGAGTACTGGCACATGGGCGCGATCACGATGCGGTTTTTCAGGTGCAGGGGGCCGAGTTCGAAAGAAGAAAAGAGCTGACTCACGGGCGTTCCTTGAAAGCAGAGGAAAAGGGTTGAAGGGGGGCGCTCAGGCGCCTGCTTCGGGGTCGAAGACCAGGTGTTCGCGCACCCAGTCGGCGGCGTTGGCGTACACCTCGCCTTGCGAACCCACGGCCACGTAGTCGGGGTGGCGCACTTCCAGCGGGCCTTCCAGCGTGGCCAGCAGGGCGACTGTGTCGGGCGGCACCTGCACCAGCCGGCTGCGCTCCAACTTGCGGTAGCGCCCGGGTCCGGCCGCCTCGTAGGTCCGCTCGAACAAGTCCTTCTTGATCGGGTAGGCCGTGCCGTCGTCCAGCACCACCACCCAGTCCAGGGCCGGGTCGGCCGTGAGCTCGCCCCAGGCCACGGCGAAGGTCTCGCTGCCGCGCGGTTCGCGAATGGCCACGGTGAAGCGGCGCGACGCCGTGCGCGGCGCACCCCAGGCGTTCGGGATCGCGCTGGCGTGGCCGATGGAGACGCGCTGTTCGGGCATGGATCAGCGGGTCGGTGGGTTGTTGACGATCTCGAAGCTCAAACCCGCGCGCTCCTGCAGCCGGCGCACGAGCGTGAGGCCCATGGCCGCGCCCGGCGTCCACACACCACCGGGGGTCATGTCCCGATCGATTTCACGCGCCAGGCACAGCGCGGCTTCCCCGATCAGTTTGCAGGTGGAGCCGTAGCCCGGGTCGCGGTCACCCTTGACGCGGGCGCGCAGGGTGCGGCCGTCGGCGGTCTGCCCGATGAAGAGCACCTCGTAGCGACCCTTCTCGCGCTGTTCCTGGGTCGGACCTTGTCCGGGCTGCGGCAAGGCAAAGCGGCGGATGAGCGCGCGTGTGGGACCAAACCCGAGCAGCGCGTTCTGCACCCGCGTGTTGCGCGCCAGGGCCTTGGCGCGTTTTTCGCCGCCATCACCCGTGCCGGTGAGCATGCGTTCGCTGTAGACAAAATCGGCACCCCAGGGATGACCGCGCAGCGCGTGGGTACGGTGCACGTTCTTGGTGTTGATGGGCGCCATCACAAACGGGCCAGTCCACGACTGCGCGAGTTCGTCGAACGCGGCGGCGCTGTCGTCGGGCTGGTGAGGGCCACGAAAGCCCGGCGTGAGCGCAAACGGGTCGGCGAGTGTTCG
The DNA here is from genome assembly GCF_030158645.1 of Hydrogenophaga sp. Taxonomy (GTDB): domain Bacteria; phylum Pseudomonadota; class Gammaproteobacteria; order Burkholderiales; family Burkholderiaceae_C; genus Hydrogenophaga. The sequence goes on from NZ_JAOASO010000119.1 coordinate 6,182, forward strand.
CGCCAGCGCCGGGTCGCGCCCGGCGGCCTCCAGCGTGGCGATCAGGCTGGCTGCGGTGCCCCCGGAGAATCCGCCCTTCATCACCTTCACCCGGCCGTGCACCCGCACCAGCGGCACGCCCAGCCGCTGCAAGGCTTCCTGCTGCAGGTAGACCACACCGAGGTCGAAGGGGATGGAGTCGAAGCCGCACGAGAACACGATGCGCGCGCCACTCGCCGCCGCCGGGCCCTGCAGCCGCGGGATCATCTGCGCCATCCAGCCCGGCTCGCCGCACAGGTCCACGTAGTCGGTGCCCGCGTGCGCACAGGCGTCCACCAGTGCCTGGCCGTGCTGCTGGTACGGTCCCACGGTGGTGATCACCACGCGGGCCTGCGCCACCAGTTGCGCCAGCGCTTGAGCGTCGGTGGCGTCGGCCACCAGCAGCGGCAGGTCGGTACCGATGCCCAGCGAATCGCGCACCTGGGTCAACTTCTCCCGGCTGCGCCCGGCCATGGCCCACGCCACCCCGCCGTTGGTGCCATAGGTGGTGTGCAGGTACTCGGCCACCAGCCGCCCGGTGAAGCCGGTGGCGCCGAACACGATGATGTCGAAGGTTTTGTGCATGCGGCATGGTCGCAGAAACCGGGGTGTGCACGACCCGTCTCAGGGTATGCACGGGGCCGCGATGTCGAGCCGGAGACAGCTGCTCACATTTTCACAAAGCAATTGCTTGTTGAAATTCAGCGGCACTGCTATGGTCTTTGTCCATGAACCTGGACATTCCCGAATCCCTGGCTGGCGAGGCGCCGCGCCGATCGCGTGGGCGGCCGCGCAAGACCGCCGATGAGCGCGACGACGGCAACCGGCGGCGCGAGCTGGTCAGTGGTGCCGCGAAATTGTTCAGAGCGCAGGGTTTTGCCGGCACCAGCACGCGCGACATCGCCACCGCCGTGGGCATGC
>NZ_JAOASO010000120.1 GCF_030158645.1 Hydrogenophaga sp.
TCCGCGCCTGGATGGCGGTGCTGGTGGACGGCAACCAGACGCGCGCGGTGATCGCGAGCCTGCTGGGCGAGCCCGGCGTGGCCGCGCTGCACGACACCAACGGTCGGTGGGACCTGCTGGCCGAGCTCAGCGCCGGCTCCATGAGTGAGCTCTCGCAGGTGCTGGAGCGCATCCGGCTGATCAAGGGCATCCAGGGCACCGAGACCAGCATCCACCTGGCCACCTACCGCTGAGCGCTCACCGCCGCAGCGCCAGCCGCGCCGCCGCCAGGTCCCAGCCGGCCCAGCCGCAGCTCTTGAAGAACACCGGCCCGCTGCGCCGGTGCGCCGCCGGGTCGCGCACCACGTCGGCCAGTGTGGCCAGCCCGGGCACGTTGATGCCGGCCTGCAGCAGATCGCCCGCCTCGTGGTCGGCGTCGCGCGTGTCCACCACCAGCAGGCCTTGCCCGGCCAGCCAGCGGCAGACCTCGGGCGCCCACTCCACCATGCGCGGCGTGAACGCGCCCACCGCGGCCACGAAGGCGTCGGTTCGCGGCCGTGCGCGCAGGGCCACCGCTTGCGCCGAGGTGCAGCTCACCACCAGCGGGCAATGGGCCAGGGCCGCGTCGGCATCCACCACATGCTGTGCGCGCAGGCCCAGGCCACGCGCGTGCTGCACCAGCGCGTCGGCACTCGCCGCGCCGCGCGAAGCCACCCACACCTCCCGCACCCCCAGGCCGTGGTGAAACGCCTCCAGGTGCGAGCGGCCTTGCACACCCGCACCCACGATCAGCAGAGGCCCGTCGGTGCGCGGCGCGAGCAGGCGCGCGGCCAGCAGCGAGACCGCCGCCGTGCGCCGCGCGGTGACGGTCGGGCCGTCGAGCAGGGCGGTGCGCTGGCCGGTGACGGCGTCGAACACCACGATGTCGCCCTGGATGGCGGGCAGGCCGCGTGCGGCGTTGTCGGGGATGAAGGTGATGAGTTTGGTGATGGCCACGCGCGCGTCGGCCGCGGGCATCACGAACAGACTGCCGCCGCCGGCCAGTGCCTGCACGGTGCGCGCGGGCACCACCACGCCGGGGTCGCGCAGCAGGGTTTCGATCTCGTCGGCCAGCGCTGCGTAGGGCAGGGCGTCGGCGGTCTGATGGGGTGTGAGCGGCAAAGTCATGCCGCCATCATCCACTTTCGGGCACCATGGGGGGGCGGTCGCCCCGACCGCCAAGGCGGATCCATCGAATGTCCTCAACCAGGCCTGAGCCTCCCCCGGGTGGATTGCGTCAGTTGCCTGCCGGTATCTGGGTGCTCGGATTCGTCAGCCTGCTGATGGATGTGTCCTCCGAAATGATCCACAGCCTGCTGCCGCTGTTCATGGTGGGCGTGCTGGGCACGAGCGTGTTCATGGTGGGGCTGGTGGAAGGCCTGGCCGAATCGGTGGCACTCATCACCAAGGTGTTCTCCGGCGTGCTCAGCGACTACCTGGGTCGGCGCAAATGGCTGGCCGTGGCGGGCTACGGTCTGGGGGCCTTGACCAAGCCGTTGTTTGCATGGGGGCCGTCGGTGGGGGTGGTGCTCACCGCCCGTTTGCTGGACCGTGTGGGCAAGGGCATCCGGGGCGCGCCGCGTGACGCCCTGGTCGCCGATCTCGCGCCCCCCGGCATTCGAGGCGCGGCATTTGGACTGCGGCAATCGCTGGACACCGTGGGCGCCTTTGCCGGGCCGCTGCTGGCCGTCGTGCTCATGCTGTTGTGGGCCAACGATTTCCGGGCGGTTTTCTGGGTGGCGGTGGTGCCCGGCGTGCTGGCCGTGTTGCTGCTGGTGGTGGGCGTGAAAGAGCCCCCGCGCGAGCCGGGTGCGACAAGACAGAATCCGATCCGGCGCGACAACCTCCGGCGCCTGGGCCCGGCCTACTGGTGGGTGGTGGCGGTGGGCGCCGTCTTCACGCTGGCCCGGTTCAGCGAGGCGTTTCTGGTGCTCAATGCCGAGCGAAGCGGCGTTGCGCTGGCGCTGGTGCCGTTGGTCATGGTCGCCATGAATGCGGTCTATGCCTTGTCGGCCTACCCGTTCGGACGGCTGTCAGACCGGGTGAGCCATCGCCTGCTTCTGGCCTGGGGGCTCGTGGTGTTGATCGCCGCCAATTTGGTGCTGGGCAGCAGCAGCCACTGGGCGGTGGTGCTGGTGGGCGTGGCGCTGTGGGGCATCCACATGGGCATGACACAGGGCCTTCTCGCCACCATGGTGGCCGATGTGGCGCCGGCCGATCTGCGCGGTACCGCGTTCGGTTTTTTCAACTTGGTCGCTGGTGTGGCCATGCTGCTGGCCAGCGTGGTGGCGGGCTTGGTGTGGGACCGTTGGGGCCCGGCGTTCACTTTCTGGACCAGTGCGGTGTTTTGCGTTGTGGCGCTGATCGGGCTGCTGAAGACGCCCCGACCGCTCAGCCCGCCGGCGGCGGTGGAAGCGCGATCGTGAAGCTGGCGCCCTCGCCCAGACGCCCGCGCGCCACCACCGTGCCGCCGTGGCGTTCGACGATGCGCCGCACGTTGGCCAGCCCCATGCCCTCGCCGACAAACTCGTCGGCCGTGTGCAGCCGCCGGAAGGGCTTGAACAACTGGTCGGCCTGCTTGGGGTCGAAGCCCGCGCCGTTGTCGGCGAACACGATGTGGTGCCCCCCGTGGGGCAGGGCCTGTGCGGTCACGCTGATGTGCGCCTGTTCGCGTGCCGAGGTGTACTTGATCGCATTGCCCAGCAGGTTCGCAAAGGCCTGCTGCAGCAGGCCCGCATGCCCGTTAATCTCGGGCATCGGGCCGATGCTCCAGTCGATCGCACGGCCGAGGCACTGGGGCTGCACCGTGGCCAGCGCCGCCTTCAACACGTCGTCGAGTGGCAGCGGCGCCATGGTGAGCGGCTGGTTGCCCAGGCGGGCGAAGTCGAGCAGGTCGCGCACCATGCGCAGCGCCAGATCGCCCGACTGCACGCCTCGGCGCACCATGTCGGCCTGCGGTGGATCGAGCTGTTCGCCCAGATCCTCCAAGGTCATGGCCAGGATGCTGCGCATGTTGACCAGCGGCCCGCGCAGGTCGTGCGCCAGCCGAGCGGCAAAGGCATCCAGCTCCTGGTTGACGGCCAGCAGCTCCTTGACCTGTTGCGACACCTCGGCTTCCAGCCGTCGGTTGTTCACCCGCAGGCGCTGCACTTCCAGCGCGCGCTCCACCGCCGGCACGATGCCGCTGATGCGAAAGGGCTTCTGCACATAGTCGATGGCGCCGTTCTTCATCGCGTCGACCACGCTGCCGATGCTGCCGTGCGCGGTCATGAGCACGATGACCATGTCGGGCGCCACAGCCTGCGCACGGCGGGTGAGTTCGATGCCGTCGATGCCCGGCATCTGCAGGTCGGTGAGCAACAGCTCAAAGCTGGATTCGTCGAGTTTGTCCAGCGCCACCAGCGGATCGGTGCATCCCACCACGTCGTAGCCTTGATCCATCAGGATCTCGCACAGGGCACGTTGCTGGGGTGCTTCGTCGTCCACCACCAGCAGTCGTGGGCGAAGCCGGTGGGGGGTGGAGCTGCGGTGTGGCATGTTGGGGTGCCCGTTGGCCGTTCGTTGACGTGACCAGGTCACATGAAGCGTTTTTTCACGAGCGCATGGTGCCACATACCCTACCACCTACCGCGTTTGTGCGAGCATCGGGACCAGTGGCATTTGGTGATTTATTTTTGCTTCAACCAACAGGAGCGACGCCTTGCGTCAAAAGACGGGAATTCGCAGCCTGCTGCTCTTGCTGGTGCTCATCGCGGTCCTGCCCGGCCTGGTCATGCTGGTGCTCAGCCACAACCAGACCACCCAGGAGGCGGTGCAGCGCGAGCGCCAGGAGTTCAGGGCGGTCGGCATGCTGGCTGCGGCCAACCAGGAGCAGCTCATCGAGGGCGTGCGCCAGATCCTGGCCACCGTGGCCGCCGGCCCTTCGGTGCGCCGCAACGACCTGCGCGACCTCTGCTACGAGTTCCTGCGCAACGTCTCGGCGGCCACGCCGGGCTACGGCAACATCGGCGTGGCCGACCTCCAGGGCGATGTCCAGTGCCTGGCCCAGACCGGTCCACAGCCGGTCAACGTCGCCGATCGGGCCTACTTCCGCAAGGCGGTGAGCAGCCTGCAGTTCTCCCTGGGCGAATACCTCGTGGGGCGTGTCTCGGGCAAACGCCAGCTCGGTTTCGGCATGCCCGTCTACAACTACAGCGATGCGCTGGTGGGCGTGGCCTTCACCACCGTGGACCTCGTGCCCGCCGCTGAGCGCTTGCAGGCCTTGTCGCTGCCCGGCGCCATGCACGTGGATTTCACCAACGCCGAAGGCATCTTGCTGGCCTCCAGCGAACAGGGCGTCGACGCGATCGGGCAGCCGATCCAGCAGGAAGGTCTGCGCAGGGCCGTGCTGGCGGGCATCACCGGCAGCCTGGATCTGCGCGATGCGCAGGGCGTGCAATGGCTGTACGAATTCGTGCCTTTGAAGGGCTTGGGGGGCGAGGGCTTGCAGGTGATCGTCGGTGGCCGGCAGAGCGATGTCGTGGCCCTGGCCACCCGGCAGCTGCGCCAGCAGCTCGCCGTGATGGCGCTGGCCGCGCTGATCGGTCTGGTGCTGGCCTGGTACCTGGGGGTTCGTCGCATCGCGCAGCCGGTCTCGCACCTGCTCGGTCGCATGCGAACCACGGCGCTGGGTCAGCCGTCGCCGCCCTTGCCCGCCACGGCGGGCCGCGAGTTCGCCGAGATCGACGCAGGGCTGGACAACATGCTGATCGAGCTCTCGAAGAACCAGGCCCAGCTGGTCAAGGCGCAGCAGATCACGCGCGTGGGCTTCTACCAGCTCGACCTCAAGACCCGGCTGTACAGCGCCTCCGACACGATCTACGAGATGCTCGGACTGGACCCCGCCATGGGGCCGGTCCCGGTGGCGACCTACCAGGCCATGATCCACCCGGACGACCGGGCGATGGTCAACGCCCACCGCGACATGCTGTTCGAAGGGGGCAAACCGCTGCGCCTGCAATACCGCGTCGTGCGCAGCGACGGCGTCGTGCGCTGGGTCGACGGTTTTGGTTTCGTGGAGCGCGATGCGGCCGGCGTGCCCGTGGTTTATGCGGGTGCCCTGCAGGACATCACCGAGCAACACCGGCTGCGCCGCATGTACGTGGTGCAGGGCCAGATCAACGCGGCGATCGTCTCGGCCACGTCCCGGGAGACCTTGTTGCAGCGGGTGTGCCAGATCGCGGTGGACGACGGCGAGTTGCGCATGGCCTGGGTGGCCGGCATGGACCCGCAGCGGCGCACCCTGACCGCCGTGGTGAGTGCGGGCACCGACGGTGGCTACACCGACCTGCTCAACCGCGCGGCGGTGGACGTGGACACCTACCCTTCGCCCGTGCCCACAGCCCTTCGCACCCGCCAGCTGGTGGTGTCCAACGACATCGCCAACGATCCGAACATGGGCACCTGGGCCTCCACGGCGGTGCGCCGTGGGTTCAGGGCGGTGGCGGTGGTACCCATTGCACCCGAGCGGCAGGTGCCCATGGCCCTGGTGCTCATGGCCAACGAGCCGGGGTACTTTCTGGAGGAGGAAAGTCGCCTGCTCTCAGCCATCGGCGACAGCCTGGCCCTGGCATTCGACCAGCTGGAACGCGCCGCCGAGCGGCAGGTCCGCGAAGAGCGCCTGATGCTGCTGGAGACCTGCGTGTCCCGTGTCAACGACATCGTGCTGATCACCGAAGCCGAGCCGTTTGAAGCGCCGGGCCCGCGCATCCTGTATGTGAACGAAGCGTTCGAGCGCCTGACCGGCTACAGCGCTGCGGAGGCCTTGGGACAAACCCCGCGCCTGTTGCACGGCCCCAAAACCCAGCGCGATGCGCTGGACCGCATCCAGCAGAGCGTCCGGCGGTGGGAGCCGGTGCGCGAAGAGGTGATCAACTACCGCAAGGACGGCAGTGAGTTCTGGCTGGAACTGGACATCGTGCCGATTGCGGATGCGACCGGCTCGTACACCCACTGGGTGGCGATCGAGCGCGACATCACCCAGCGCAAGCTGGCCGAGCAGAAAGAGGCTCGCCTTCGGGGTGGCTTTCAGCTGCTGTTCCTGGGCAACCCGCACCCGATGTGGGTGCTCGATTGCGACACCCGCGCGTTCCTCGAAGTGAACAACGCGGCCATCGAGCAATACGGATACAGCCGCGAGCAGTTTCTCGCGCTGACCCTGGACGACCTGCGCCCCGACAGCGAGAAACAACGCCTGCGCGACCGCGTGCGTGAGCCTTCGCCCGAAGGTCGTGAGCGGGTCGGCACCCGGCTGCACCAGCGCAGCAACGGCACCACCGTCGCGGTGGATGTCACCACGCAGCGCCTGAACTACAACGGGCGCGAGGCCGAGCTGGTGGTGGCGATGGACATCACCGAGCAGGTGGCCATGGAAGCCCAGCGCGCCCAGGCCCTGGTCGCCGTGCAGGCCTCTCAGGCGCGCCTGGCGCGATCGCAGTCGCTGGCGCGCATGGGCAGCTGGGAGCGCCTGGCCCAGGACCGTTCGGCGGTCTGGTCCGCCAGTCTGTACGCCCTGACCGGGCTGGACCCCGCCCACGGTGCGCCGGGCATCGAAGAGACGCTCAAGCGCGTCCATCCGGACGACCGCGCCGAGTACTTGCAGACCATGAACGACTGCCTGCGCGGTGGCACGTCCCGAAGCTGGACCTACCGCTGCTTCCTGCCCGACGGTGACCTCCGCTGGTTCGAGGAAAACATCGACGAGCCCAAGCGCGACAGCAGCGGTGCGGTGGTCTCGGTCAGCGGCACCGTGCAGGACGTGACCGAGCGCGTCCGGGCCGAGGCCCGGCTGCAGCTGCAGCTCTCGCGCACCGAGCTGCTCAACCACATCGTGCGTGCCACCGACGAACGCCTGGATCTCGACCGCATTTTCCAGGTGGTCTGCGACAACATCGAATCGCGCTTCTCGACCGTGTTCTCGGCGGCCTTGCTGTTCGATCTGGCCACCCAGCGCTTCACCGTGGCGCACCTGGGTGCGTTGGGCACCGAGGGCGGCGCGCGTGTCGGGCTGGGTGAAGGCGATGTGCTGCAGGCGGCGG
>NZ_JAOASO010000121.1 GCF_030158645.1 Hydrogenophaga sp.
ATCACCACGGCCGCGTAGGAATGTCGCCACTGCTTGGGGCGTCACCGCGGCCAGCGGTTGATCATCGGTCTCGCGTGCGAACTGGTACAGCGCACGCTCACCACTACGCAGCCGCGTTCCATGGGCACGCTTGGCGGCGAGATAGTCTTTGATGAGTTCGCTCGTCTTCATTGCAGGCCCCCCAAGTCGAATTCGCCGACTTGGCGCAGAGCAGCCAGGTCGACCTTGGCGTAGATGCTTGTCGAGGCCGCGCTGCGGTGACCCAAGTGATCGCCGATCTCCTTGAGCGTCAGTCCGTCGGCGAGCATCTTCGATGCGCAGGCATGGCGCAACGCGTGGGGGCCGAGGTGCGCCGCCTGCACGCCCAGCGAACGCAAGCGCCGGTTGACAACGTCGTAGATGCCAGGCGGCGTGATTGGTACACGGGGTGACCGCGTTCGGATGAACACTTGCGCATGGGCAACCGAAGGTCTGACGGTTTCGATGTACGAGATGAGGGCCTGCTCGACCGACGACACCAGTGGATAGATTTGCGGTTGGTGGCGCTTGAGCCGCCAGACCCGGATGTGGCCTTGCTCGCGGTCGATGTCTTCGAGGCGCAGGGCGGCGACTTCGCCGCGTCGCAGCCCATAGATCGCAAGCAACAGAAGGATGGCTCGATCCCGCACGTCATCCTCGGTGCTACCTGTGGCGGTGTTGATCAACCGCTGAACGTCATGCCAGCCCAGCGCGTAAGGGAGCGTCTCGAGGCGGTAACGCCGATGGCACAGGATTGAGCCGGCCAAGCTCTTTGAGCACGCGCCAGTCGAAGCAGCATGTTTGAAGAACACGCGCAGCATTCTCGCGATATGGCCAGCGGAGATTCGTGACCATCGCTGCGCGCCATAGGTCACGAAGTAGGCGTCAATGTCTTTGGGCTCAAGCGACTTGAGATCTCTACCCGTCTCCTTGCACCACCTTAGGAAGTTGGTCGTACGGTAGCGCCACTGCTCGACTGTGCACGGCGTCAGGCCTCGCTCGTCCCGCATCCACACCACGAACCGATCGAGCGCCTCGGGGAATGCAATTGGCTGCTCGGGCTGATGCCACCAGCCAATGAACTTCAGCCATGGTCGCCCAATGTTGAGCAGGCCCGCTGCCGTTTGGTCAGTAACAGGCGGCCGGTGCGCTGCTATCAGCCGGCGCAGCTGTTCAGCGTCGACCTGGCGGTGGACGCCTGCCGGAAGAGACATGGCGAGCCAGAGCAAGGCTCTGGCCCGATTGCGTTGTGTGTGCAGCGTGGCGCCGACTGAGGCGCAGTGAAGCAAATAGCGGTGTCGCTCGTCAAACAGGGGGCCGTCACGATGACGTGCGATCGTGCCGACATCGGCGAAGAGTTTCTCGAACATGGCAGGCCTCAAAAGTGAAGAAGGGCTGCCAGCAGGTGCCGATATTTATGTTGTGTCAACTACCGCAGAATCGTGTAACCGCGTTGACGGCGCCGCCGATGGCCACATATCTCGGGCCGCAACATAACCGCTG
>NZ_JAOASO010000122.1 GCF_030158645.1 Hydrogenophaga sp.
GCTGCCCGTCGCGTGAGCCGTCTTTGTAGGTGGCGAGTTTCATGAGAGTCTCCTGATGGTGGCGCTGGTGCGAGGCCGATGGTTACGATTAGTGAAATCGATTAACCTATTCGTAAAATCAAGATTCTAGGCGATACCTGCAACGGTGGGTGACCAGACAGCCCATTGCATGGAACGCAATGGCCCACCGGCCGTCCAATCTGTTCAACGCCACCCCATGTCCTCAGTCCAACGCAACGCCTCCCCTGTGCCCTCCGCCCTCGAAACGGACGAGGACGGGCCGCAACGCGCGGGCATCCAGTCGGTGGAGGTCGGCTTCGAGTTGCTGAACGCCTTGTCGGAAGCCCCGGGCGCACTGATGCTGCGCGATCTCGCCGCCGCCGCCGGCATGAGTGCCGCCAAGGCGCACCGCTACCTCGTGAGTTTCCAGCGCATGGGGCTGGTGGTGCAAGACCCCGTGAGCACGCGTTACGACCTCGGCCCCGCGGCGTTGCGCCTGGGTCTGGCCAGCCTCTCGCGCATCGACGCGGTGAAACTGGCGCGCGAGCGACTGGATTCGCTGATCGCCGAGACCGGCCACACGCTGGCCATCGCGGTGTGGGGCAACCAGGGACCGACGATGGTGCACTGGATCGAAGCACCGCAAGCCGTGCCGGTCACGCTGCGCCTGGGCGACGTGATGCCCCTGCTCACCTCGGCCACGGGCCGCTGTTTTGCCGCCTTCATGGGCAGTGAAGGGCGCGACGCCCAGCGCATCGGCCCCATGGTGCGCGACGAGCTGGCCCGCCTGAAAAAACTGCCGAGCAGCGGCCTGCCGCTGGTGGACGTGCCGCACACCCTGGCGGACGTGCAGGCCCTGCTGGAAGAAACCCGGCGTCACGGTCTGGCCCGGGTGGTGCACAGCCTCCTGCCCGGTGTCGGTGGCTTCTGTGCACCGGTGTTCGACGCGCAAGGCCGCCTGGCGCTGGGCCTGGTGGTGCTGGGCTCGGTGGCCACGCTGGACACCGAATGGAACAGCGCCCCGGCCGCCGCCGTGCTCAGGAGCGCCCGCCAGCTCAGCGCCGATCTTGGCCACCGCCCAGCCGCGCTGCGCCCATGAACCCCGAGCGCGCACCCGCCGCGGCACCGCGCTGGCCCACCCTGCTCGCGCTGGCCACCGCCGTGGCAGGCGCGCACCTGGCCTTGCTGCTGGGGCCGGTGTCGTGGAACGCGGCCGCCGCGCTGGCTTCCGCACGGCCCACACCGACGGCCATCCCGGCGAGTGACCACGACGACCGTGCCATGCCAACGCCAGTGGCGCCGCGCCTGCCGGTGGCGCAGGTGAGCACCGTGCGCTGGATCGTGCCGGCGCCAGTGGCGGTGCCAGCCGCTGCACCGTTGAAACCGCCACGCGCAGCACCGCCGACCCGACCCGCCGCACCCAGGCGCGAAGCCCGGACCGACCCTCCCCCGGTGGTCGCCGAGGCGGCTCCCGACGTGCCGCCAGCGATCGAGGTCCCGCTCCCGGCGCCGGCGCCGG
>NZ_JAOASO010000123.1 GCF_030158645.1 Hydrogenophaga sp.
GCTTCGGCAAGCCCATCATCATGAGCACCGGCATGCAGACCATCGACGGCATGCGCCCGTCGGTGAAAGCACTGGACGACTCGGGTGTGGACTACGCGCTGCTGGAGTGCACCAACCTCTACCCCTCGCCACCCGAAATCGTGAGCTTGCAAGGCATCACCGAACTGAAGAGCGCCTTCCCGCGCGCCGTCATCGGTTTCTCCGATCACAGCATCGGTCCCGAAATGGCGCTGTCCGCCGTGGCGCTGGGCGCCTGCATCCTGGAGCGCCACTTCACCGACACACGCTACCGCAAGGGCCCTGACATCTCGTGCTCCATGGACCCGGCCGAGCTCAAGTTCCTCATCGACCGCTCGCGCGAGATCCACACCGCGCTGCACAACCCCAAGGTGCGCACCGCGCCCGAAGAAGACGTGTACCGCTTTGCACGCGGCTCCATGGTGGCCGACCGCGACCTGCCCGCCGGCCACGTGGTCACGCCCAGCGACATCTGGGCGCGCCGCCCGGGCTCGGGCGAGATCTCGGTGCAGCACTTCGACCGTCTGGTGGGCGCGAAGCTCACCCGCGCCGTGAAGCGCAACCAGCAACTGCTGTGGAGCGACCTGGACGGTGTGAAGCCGCAAGCGAATTCGTGATGACCAGCCGGCGCCTGCTCTTCGTCACCGGCACGCGGGCCGACTTCGGCAAGCTGGAGCCCCTCGCCCTGGCCGCGCAGCAGGCCGGATTTGCTGTGGGCTTCTTCATCACCGGCATGCACATGATGCGGCGCTACGGCGAAACGCGGCTGGAGGTGAAGCGCTTCCCCGGGGCCGAGTTCTTCGAATTCGTGAACCAGCGCGAAGGCGACGCACAGGATTTCATCCTCTCCAAGACCATCCTGGGTTTTTCTGATTTTGTGCACGAGCACCGGCCCGATCTGGTGGTGATCCACGGCGACCGGGTGGAGGCGCTGGCCGCCTCCATCGTCTGCGCCATGAAGTACATCCCGTCGGCGCACATTGAGGGCGGCGAAGTCTCGGGCACCATCGACGAGAGCATCCGCCACTGCAACACCAAGCTGTGCGCGGCGCACTTCGTGAGCTCCGAGGGCGCAAAGCAGCGCGTGCTGGCACTGGGCGAATCGCCCGAGAGCGTCTACAACATCGGCTCGCCCGAACTCGACACCCACGCCCGCCCCTCGGGCGTGACGCTGGCGCAGGTGAAGGAGCGCTACGCGATCCCGTTCGACGATTACGGCATCGTGATCTTCCACCCCGTGACCTCGGAAGCCGACACCATCGGCGCGCAGGCACAGGCGCTGTTCGCGCGGCTGGAAGCCAGCGGGCGTAATTTCGTGGTCATCGCGCCCAACAACGATCCGGGCACCGAAGACATCTTTGCCGTGCTGGAAAAGCTGCCCAGGGAGCGCTTCCGGCAGATACCGTCGATGCGGTTCAACTACTTCTCCGAGCTCATGAAGAACGCCTCGGCGATGGTGGGCAACAGCAGCGCGGGTGTGCGCGAGGCGCCGTTTCTCGGTGTGCCCAGTCTGGACGTGGGCACGCGGCAGAACCGGCGTGCCAGTGGTGCTTCGATCACGGCGTGTTCCGCGATTGACTCGGGTGTGATCGATGGCTTTGTGCAGGACACCTGGGGCCATCGGTTCCAGAACGACACCACGTTTGGAGCTGGCCATGCCGCGGCTGCCTTCGTGGACGTGCTCAACCGGCCCGATTTCTGGTTGAAGCCGTTACAGAAGGCCTTTGCCGGTGATTGACTTGCGTTCCGTTCCCGCGCGTTTCGAATCCGCCATGGACGCCACCGCCAAGGGCGGCGCCGTTGTGTTGCTGCTCGGTGTGCCCACCTCGATTGCACTGGTCAACATCGGCATCCTGCTGATCCTGATCGGCTGGTTCCTCTCGGGTCGGTGGCGATGGAAGTTCGATGTGGTCCGCCACCACCCGCTGACGCTGCCGGTCCTGCTGCTGAGCGCCTTGGTCCTGATCGGCATCGCCCACTCCGATGCGCCCAAGGCCTACATCAACCACCACCTGTATGTGTACAGCAAGCTGCCGCTCATGCTCATGCTGCTCACCCTGTTTCACGATCCCCGGTGGCAACGCCGCGGCCTGCTGGCGTTTGCGATCGGCTCGGTGGTCACGGTGGTGAGTACCTACGCCAACATCTGGTTCGAGGTGCCCTGGTCCGATTCCCACAACCAGGGCCTGGGCCTCACGCACCACGTGTTCAACGACTACATCGCTCAGGGTCTGGCCATGTCGTTCTTCACGGCGCTGGCGTTGGTGATCGCCATCGACGCTCGGGAAAGATCCATCCGCTGGGCCTGGGTGCTGGTGGCCGCCTTCACCGTCTTCAGCATCACCCACCTGCTGCAAGGGCGCACCGGTCAGGTGGTGTTGCTGGCCATGTTCTGCGCGCTTGCGGCGGTGGCGGCACCGGCGGCATGGCGCTGGCGTGTGCTGGTCACGGTGGCGGTGGCCACGGTCCTGCTGTTCCTCTCGTCACCCTTGCTGCGCGCGCGTGTGATCTCCTTGTTTGCCGAGTTCTCCCAGTACACGGATGCCGGCGTGTTCACCACCTCCACCGGCTACCGGCTGGACATGTGGCGGAACGCACTGGAGATGTTCATGACCAGTCCACTGTGGGGGCACGGCACGGCGGGCTACCGCGTGTTGTCCGAACAGGTTTACGCCGACGCGGCGGTGTGTGCGGTCGCCTGCGTGCATCCGCACAACCAGTTTCTCCTGCTGGCGGTCGACTTCGGCGTGCTCGGGCTGGTCGGCTATGTGCTGCTGCTCCAGCGATCCTTCAGGGCGGCGTTCGACCTGACCTCGCGCTATCGCAACCTGCTGGTGGCGTTTCTGGCCATCCTGTTCGTCGACAGCTTCATCAACGGGCCCTTCTGGGTGACCACCGAGCGCCATCTGTTTGCCTCGGTCTTGCCGCTGCTGCTGGCCGGCTGGCGTCTGCCCGCCGAGTCCCGCGTCGATCCGTTGCTGGCCTCGGCGCGTTCCACATGATCCCGGCCTGGAAGATCCGCCGCGAACTGGAGACAGCACGCCAGCAACTCCAGGCCATTCCCGAGCGACTGATCGGCCCGGGCCGGCAGCGCCGGCTTGACAGCCAGTTTCCGAACGGCTTTCGCGTCATGAACGGCACTGCGGCGTTGGGCCCCAAGGTGGCGATTTTTCTGGTGTACCAGCCGCGCGGCATGTCCGCCTCCGCGGTGGCCACGTGCCGCCACCTCAGCGAGCGCGGCTATTCGGTGGTCCTGGTCGCCAATTCGCCGGTGTCTGCGGTGGACGAAGCGTCGCTGGGCCGCTGGGTCTGGCGCTTTGTCGAGCGCCCGAACTTCGGCTACGACTTCGGTGGATACCGCGATGGCATACGCTTGTTGTGGCACTGGTCCGTGTCGCCGGAGAGTTTGATCATCCTCAACGACAGCGTGTGGTTTCCGCTCCACAAGAACGAGACGATGCTGACGTCGATGGAGGCGTCCAGCGCCGGCTTTCTGGGTGCCTTGCGGCATGTGGATTTGCCCGAAACGGACACCGAGCATGCCGGCATTTTCCTGTCGTATTTTTTCCTGATCAAACGCGCTGTGCTGACCTCGGAAGTGTTCGTCAATTACTGGAACGGCTACGTCTCGACCAGCAACAAGTACCTCACCGTGCGCCGCGGCGAGCGGGGTTTTTCCCGCACGCTGTTCGCAGCCGGTGTGCCGAGTGAAGGTCTCTACTCCAGGGACCGCTTCATGACCGCGGTCACGCAGCAGCCTGCGGCCTTCCTGCGCCAGACCCTGGTCTACGGCGCCTACACCGACCCGGATCTGGAGCGGGCAAGGGACGCGCTGCTGCAGGCCGATGCCACGTCAGAGGCCTGGCGCTTGCAGGCCATCGAGCACATCCGTGCGGCGGTCAACAAGCGCAACTTCCACTCGTCGTTCTGTTTCGCCAGCATCCGCTTGCTGGGCATCCCCTTGCTCAAGAAAAACAAGGGGGAGTTGCAGGTGCGCATGCGGCGCCAGTACTTGCTGGCGGTGAAGGCCGGCGACCTGCCCCCGCCCGAGCCCGCGGTGTTGGCCGAGATCGAAGCCAGCATCCGTTGAGCGTTCGGCTCACGGCGCCAACAGCGAATTGATCGGCAACAAGTCTTCCGGCACCAGCCGACCGCTGGCCTGCTTCAGACGCAAGCCACCCAGCAACACGTTGTAGCGGGCCTGGGCCAGGTCGCGCTTGGTCTGGAACAGCTGGCTTTGTGCGTTGAGCACGTCGATGTTGATGCGCACGCCCACCTGGTAACCCAGCCGGTTGGCGTCCAGGGCGCTCTGACTGGAAGCTTCGGCGGCTTCCAACGCCTTGGCCTGACCCTGGCCCGAGATCACGCCGAGGAACGCACTGCGCGTGGCCAGATCGACGCCGCGCTTGGCGGCTTCCAGATCGGTGCGGGCCTTGTCTTCGAGTGCCGTGGTTTCCTTGACCCGGTTCTGGATCGCGAAGCCGGCGAACAGTGGCATGTTGAACTGCACACCGACGCTGGCGTTGTTGCTGCGCACGGTGTTCTGGGCGAACGTGTTGGTGGAGGGCGCGCGGGCCACCTGATACTGCGCCACGAGGTCCACCGTGGGCTTGTGGCCGGCTTCGGCCTTGCGGGTTTCCAGCTGTGCGATCTCCAATCCGCGCGTGGCCTGCAGGATGGTGGGGTGGGTGTCATCGTTCAAGGCCACCCAGGCTTGCGGATCGGCGGGCAGCAGCGGTGGCAGCACCACCGGTGCCGCCAGCGGTTTCGGTGTCACGGCGGCGCGTCCCACGAGTTGGTTCAGCGCGAGCTGCTTGACCCTCAGGTCGTTCTCGGCGGCGATCTCCTGCGCCACGACCAGGTCGAAGCCGGCCTGCGCTTCGCGCGAGTCGGTCACGGTGGTGGTGCCGACCTCGAAGTTGCGTTTGGCCGCCGCAAGTTGTTCGGCCACGGCGGTCTTTTGCGCGCGCACGAAGGCCAGCGTGTCGGTGGCGGCCAGCACGTCAAAGTAGGCTTGCGTCGTGCGCACGATCAGGTCTTGCTCGGCCAGGGTGAGCGTGGCCTTGGCCACGTCCACCGACAGCAGGGCCTGGTCGTTGTTGAGTTTGTTGACCGGGCGGTACAGCGGTTGGCTGGCCGACAGCGTGGCGCTCTGGCTGTTGCTGCTGGTGTCCGCGCCGCCATTGATCTCGCGCCGTGCCCAGCTGGCGGCCGCGCCCAGTCCCACCTCGGGCAGCAGGCCGGCCTTGGCCTGCTCTGCACGGAAGAGGTTGGCCTCGTACTGTGAGCGAGCCGACAGGTAGGTGGCATCAAACCCGCGCGCCGCTTCATAGAGCTCCACCAGACTCTGGGCCTGTGCGCCGGTGGCCGCGCTCAAGCCCCAACCGATGGCCACCGCCAGACGGCTCATGGAGAACGGTCGGCTCCTTCGGGAGTCGGGTGCGTGCGGTGCTGTCATGAAGTTCCTTTGAATCGAATGGCGGTGGATGGCGTGTGGGTTCAATAGACCGGCACAGCGGGGTCGCGTTCTTGCGACCAGGCGTGTATGCCACCGTGGATGTTCACGATCTGTGTGAATCCCTGGTTCATCAGAAAGTTCGCCACCTGCGCGCTGCGCATGCCGTGGTGGCACAGGCAGGCGATGGGCTGGTCGCGGTCGAGCTCGGACAGGCGCTCGGGCACGCTGCGCATCGGCATGTGACGCAGCTCGAAGCCTTCGGGCTTGACCGACGCGGTCTGCAGCTCCCAAGGCTCGCGCACGTCGAGCACCACCGGCTTGCTGCCATCGGGCATGGCGCTGGCCGCTTGAGCCAGCCAGTCATCCAGCTGTGCGGGTTGAATCGCTTTCATGGGTGTCCTTGAGGGGGTCAGAAGCGGAAGCTCGATGGCTCGGGAAAGTTCAGCAGGCGCGGCGCCACGGTGTCCCAGGGTTGTGCGGTCTGGAACGAGGCCTCGCCGATGCGGGTGACGATGGTGGCTCGCATCATGGGCTCATGGCCGACGATGGCGGCCAGGCGGCCGCCTGGCGCCAGCAGGGCCAGCAAGGCGGGCGGAATCTCGGCGACCGAGCCGCTGAGCAGGATGGCGTCGAACGGGCCGTTGACGCTGCAAGCGGCAAAGCCCTGCGCGGCGGCGTCCGCGTGTTGGACTTCCACTCGTGCGATGCCGGCGTTGCGCAGGTTCTCACGAGCGGTGGCAGCCAGCACCGGGTCGATTTCAATCGTGAGCACGCTGTGGGCCAGGCTGGCCAGCAGGGCCGCCATGTGGCCGCTGCCGCTGCCGATTTCCAGCACCTTGTCGGTGGGTTTGAGGTCGAGGTCCTGCAGCAGACGGGCTTCGACCTTGGGCGCCAGCATGCACTGGCCGTCCACCGCGGGGTGGGTCAGGGGGAGTTCCATGTCGGCGAAGGCCAGGGCGCGGTGCGCGGCGGGCACAAAGGTTTCCCGGTGGAGCCGGGAGAGCAGTTCGAGCACCTGGGGGGAGAGCACCTCCCAGGGGCGGATCTGCTGCTCAATCATGTTGAAGCGGGCGTGATCGAAGCCGGTGTGGATGGTGGCGGCGGTGTTGGTCGTCATGGAGGGAACTCCTGGGAGCGTCTGAAAAAATAAAACGAATGGGTGATTTTACGGAGCGGACACCGCCGGTTCCGACACGGCCGTGCCCATGCCGAGCCTGCGGCGGAACCACTGGGCCAGATCGTCCATGTAGCAGTAAACGACCGGCACCACCACGAGCGTGAGCAGCGACGATGTGATCACGCCGCCAATGACGGCCTGGCCCATGGGCGCCCGCTGCTCCGAACCTTCGGTGAGCGCAAACGCCAGCGGCACCATGCCGAAGACCATGGCCAACGTGGTCATGAGGATGGGGCGCAGCCGCACGCGCGCGGCCAGCAGCAGCGCCGACTCGCGGTCCATCGGCGCTTCGCCCACCAGCCCGTGGCGTGCGCGGATCGCGAAGTCCACCAGCAGGATGGCGTTTTTCGTGACCAGCCCCATGAGCAGCACGATGCCGATGACCGAGAACATGCTCATGGTGGAGCCGAACA
>NZ_JAOASO010000124.1 GCF_030158645.1 Hydrogenophaga sp.
GCTTGCTGAGCAGCAACTGTTCGAGGTTGGTGGTGTTGCCGCGCCCGGTGAGGCGGCCCACCTCGGGCCGGTTGCCGATACCGGGCAGGAGGAATTCGAGTTCGGGCCCGCGGTTGGCGCGTGGCCATCCGATGAGCGCGTCGGGCGCGAGCGTGTAGAGCCAGATGGCTGCGGGCGGACCGGCGGGAAAGACGCGCTGCACCCGGGCCGGCACGTTCACGCGGCGGCTCGCTCCGTCGGTGACGCTGCGGGCCTGCGCCCACGCCGGCAGGCCAGCGAGCGCGCCCGACGCGATCAGCAGATCACGTCGGCGCAGACCCGGATCGTCAGGGTTGACCAAAGCCGTAACGCGCGAACGTGGCTTGCGCGGCGGGTGCCAGCAGGGCTTTGGCAAAAGCCTCGGCCGGTGCGGGCGCACCGCGCTTCACGGTGAGGCCGTAGGCCGCGCCCACCTGCAAGGCCGCAGGCACCTGCACCACCTTCAGGCGCGGCACCTCTCGTTGCGAGGCCACGGCGTTGGTGCAATAGGTGAGGAACACATCGGCCTGGCCCTGGTCCATGACCCAGGCGTAGGTGCCCCAGCCGGCCGGTGGCTTGGGTGAGTCGGGGCCACCGGTGAGCTTGAGCGCCTTGGCGTCGAGCGCGGCGTACGCACCGGGGCGCACGGTCTCGGCCTTGCGGAACAGCTCCCAGGCGTAGTCACCCGACGGGTCGGCCTTGGGTGTGGAGGTACCGAGCTTCACCGCCGGGTTGAGCATGGTCTCCAGCAGGTTCTGCGGCGTGGCGTTCACGCTCGCCTGCGTGAGTGCACACAGGCTGTTGCGCACGAAAACGGTGGGCGCTGCCCAACCACCCGCGGCGGCCAGGCGTTGCGGGTGCTGGGTGTCGGCCGAGGCGAACACCTGCGCGCCCTCGCCTTTTTCAATGCGCTCGCGCAGCAGGCCAGAAGCTCCGAAGGTGAGCGCGATCTTCTGCCCGGTGCGGGTTTCATGGTCGCGCGCGATCTCGGTGAACACCTCACGCAAGCTGCCGGCGGCGTAGACCTGCAGGGGTTCTTTCGTCACGGGCGCCTCAGGCGTGGCACAACCAGCCAGCGCAGCGAGCGCCATGACCGTCAGACGGGTCTTCACTTAGAGGCATTCGGGAAAAAGAGCTGCTCACCACCGATCTTGTAGCCAGCAATCGCGGCCTGACCCGCCGGACCGGTGACCCAGTCCACAAACTTCTGCCCGTCGGCCGTTTTCACCTGCGGGTGCTTGGCCGCGCTCACCAGCATCACGCCGTACTGGTTGAACAGGCGCTTGTCGCCTTCGACGAGCACAGCCAGATCGGCGCGGTTCTTGAAGTTGAGCCAGGTGCCGCGGTCGGCCAGCACGTAGCCCCCGGCGCTGGAGGCGATGTTGAGCGCGGGGCCCATGCCACAGCCGCATTCCTTGTAGCCGGTGCCCCTGTTGGCATCGGTGTCCGTCATCTTCCAGAAACGAAGCTCGGCCGCGTGCGTGCCGCTCTTGTCGCCTCGCGAGATGAAGGGCGCATTGGCGGTGGCCACTTTTTTCATGGCGGCCACGATGTCACTGCCTTTGGTGCCGGCCGGGTCGGCCTTGGGGCCGATCAGCACGAAGTCGTTGTACATGACCTCCTGGCGCTTGTCGGCGAAACCGTCGGCCACAAACTTCTCTTCGGCCACCTTGTCGTGCACGAAGAGCACGTCGGCATCGCCCCGGCGCGCCATGTCGATGGCCTGGCCCGTGCCCAGCGCGACCACCTTCACGTCGA
Source organism: Hydrogenophaga sp. (assembly GCF_030158645.1). Taxonomy (GTDB): domain Bacteria; phylum Pseudomonadota; class Gammaproteobacteria; order Burkholderiales; family Burkholderiaceae_C; genus Hydrogenophaga. The sequence continues at coordinate 1,777 of NZ_JAOASO010000124.1, forward strand.
TGCCGCTGGCTCGTCTGAACTCGGGCAGCAAAAACGAGAACAGGCCCGACTGCTCGGTGGACGTGGTGGACGCCACCACGATGCTTTGGGCCATCGCGCCGGCACTGGCGAGCAGGGCGGTACCGAGGGCGGCGACGAGGGTCAGACGACGGAAGGCGTTCACAAACTTTCTCCTTGAACAAACAAATGGGCCTGCGGACACAAAGACCGCAGCAGGTCGTGGTTGAAAAAATCGGCCACGGGCAGGTCGGCCAGCAAGCGGCCCTGCTCCAGGTAAATGACACGGCTGGCCAGGCGCTTGACCTGGCCCAGGTTGTGGCTGCTGAACACCAGCGTGGGTGGGCGCTCGCCCCCTGGGTCGCCCAGGGTGAACTCGGCGATCTGTGCCTCCACCTCGCGTTTGGCGTGCGGGTCCAGGCTGGCGGTGGGTTCGTCGAGCAACCACACATCGGGACGCAAGGCCCAGGCCCGGGCCAGCGCCACGCGCTGCTGCTGCCCGCCGGAGAGCGCACGGGCATTGCGCTCGGCAATGTGGCCCAGTTCCACCCGCTCGAGCGCGGCGAGCGCCAGCGCGCGGGTCTCAGCCCACGCGACGCCCTTGAGCCAGAGCCCGAGCTGGATGTTCAGCCGCACGCTCAGGCGCAGCATGTGCGGCCGCTGGAACAGCATGGCCACGCGCTGCTGACTCGATGCGTGCAACTCGCCGCCGCTGGTGTGCTGCAGGCCGTGCAGCGTGCGCAACAGCGTGCTTTTGCCGCTGCCGTTGGCGCCCACCAGCGCCACGCGTTCACCGGCCTGGATGCGCAGGTAGATGTCGCTCAGGGCCTGCAGGCGACCCGCCGGGCCGAGGTGTACCTGCACGTTGCGCAGGTCAAAACACACGGCAGGCAGCACCGCGGTGACGGGCAGACCGGTCATGGCGTCACCAGCGTCAGGCGGGTGGCATCGGCGCTGTCGGCACGCTCGCGCCAGCGGCTCAGCAGCGACACCATCGCGTTGAGCACCAGCACCACACCCAGCAACACCAGACCCAGGCCGAGCGCCAGCGGCAGATCGCCCTTGCTGGTTTCCAGCGCGATCGCGGTGGTCATGACGCGGGTGAACCCTTCGATGTTGCCGCCCACGATCATCACCGCACCCACCTCGGAGACGGCGCGGCCGAAAGCGGTGAGCAACACGGTGACGAGTGCGTAACGGTCGTCCCAGGCCAGCAGCAGGCTGCGCAACACCGGGCCTGCGCCCAGCGACGAGAGCTGCTCGCCGTGGTTTCGGTCGGCGTCTTCCACCACCTGGCGCGTGAGTGCTGTGACCAGCGGCAGCACCAGGCAGGCCTGCGCCAGCACCATGGCCTGGAAGCTGAACAACCAGCCCAGAAATCCCAGCGGACCCGAGCGTGACAGCAAGAGATAGATGACCAGGCCCACCACCACCGAAGGAATGGCCAGAAAAGTGTTGAGCAGGGTGAGCACCGCACCCCGCCCCGGGAACCGCGCGACCGCCAGCCAGGCGCCGAGCACCAAGCCCAGACCACAGGCCAGCAGGCAGGCGAGCGCGCTCACGGCGAGCGACCTGCTCACCACCGCCCAGAGACCCGGGTCGCCCGAAACCACCAGCTGCAGTGCGGTGCTGACGCTATCGGAAAAGGTGTTCATGTGGGCGCAGAGCATAGGCCGAACACCCCCGGGAGCACCTACGTAGTGACACGGTATGAAACGTCTTGCATAGGCAATGCTGTTCATACGTTGCGGCCGTTCGGTGGCGGCAGCCGGCGCGCATGGGGCACACTCGCGCTCCATGAAACAGATCGAGTTGTCCTACGCGTTCGCCGCCCGCGCACCGGGCCGCTCCAGCGGTCATGCGCTGTTGCGCAACCCGATGATGGACGTTCTGCAGGCGGTGCACACCAGCGGTTCCATCTCGGCCGCCGCGCGCCAGCTGGACCTGTCGTACCGTCATGTCTGGGGGCAACTCAAGGACTGGGAAGCCGCGCTGGGCCAGGCCTTGCTGTTCTGGGAGCGCGGGCAGGCAGCCCGCCTGACACCGTTTGGCGAGCGGCTCCTGATGGCCGAGCGGCTGGCACAGGCCCGGTTGGGACCGCAGATTGAAGGCCTGCGTGCCGAACTCGAACGGGCCTTTGCCCGCGCTTTCGACGACGCTGGCGAAGACGGCGACAGCGAGGTGCTGACGCTCTACGCCAGCCACGACCACGCCCTGAGCGCCCTGCAGGAATTCGCCGCCACCGACGCGTCTTCTCGCAAGGACGCGGGCCGTCTGCACCTCGACATCCGTTTCTGCGGCAGCGTGGATGCGATCCGCGCGCTCAACGAAGGCCGCTGCGCGCTGGCCGGTTTTCACACCCAACCGTTCGCCGCCTCGGGCAGCCAGAGCGCGCGCACCTACCGCCCGCTGCTCAAGCCAGGCCTGCACAAGATCATCGGTTTCGCTCGCCGTGCCCAGGGTTTGATGGTGGCTCCCGGCAACCCGCTGCGCCTGCTCGACATGAAGGACGTGGCGCGCCTGCAGGCTCGTTTCGTCAACCGCGCGCTGGGCACCGGCACACGCTTGCTGCTGGACGAACTGCTCACGCAAGCCCTGCTGATGCCCGAAGACATCGCCGGCTTTGAACGGGTGGAGAGTTCGCACGCGGCGGTGGCACAGGCGGTGGCCAGCGGCGCGGCCGATGTGGGTCTGGGCACCGAGTACGCCGCCCGCACGCAGGGTCTGGGCTTTGTACCGCTCACCGAAGAGCGCTATTTGCTGGTGTGCCTGAAGACCGCGCTGGAGCAGCCCGCCGTGCAGCGCTTGTTGCAACGCCTGCGCAGCCGTGCGTGGCACGATCAGCTCGCCAGCCTGCCGGGGTACGTGCCCGATCACTGCGGCGAAGTGGCCGCGATGAAGCGGCTCCTGCCGTGGTGGGACTGAAGCAATCCCGTTCGGGCTGAGCCTGTCGAAGCCTTGCCGACGCCTTGGTGAGCCCTTCGACAGGCTCAGGGCGAACGGAGGTCAGCCCAGGGCGAACGGCAATCGGACCAGTGCAAACGGGGATCGATCAGCTTTGCAGCCGCCGCGCGATCTCCGCGATCAGCTGGCGCGCGAGCACCAGCTTCGAAGCCCGCGGCAACTCCAGCGTGCCGTGTGCGTCCACCAGCAACAAGGCGTTGTCGTCCTGCCCGAAGGTGTCGGGCCCGATGTTGCCCACCAGCAGCGGCACCCCTTTGCGCGCGCGCTTGGCCTGGGCGTGGGCCAGCAGGTCGTGACTCTCGGCGGCGAAGCCCACGCAGTACAGCGCACCGTTCCGGGCGCGCTCGCTGCTGGCGATGCCGGCCAGGATGTCGGGGTTCTCCACGAACGACAGCGTGGGCACCTCGCCCGAACCGTCCTTCTTGATCTTCTGGTCCAGCATCTGCGCCGGGCGCCAGTCGGCCACGGCCGCGGCCGAGACAAACACCGTGGCCGCCTGGGCCAGGTGGTCGAGCGACTTCTGCATGTTCAGCGCCGACTTCACGTTGACCCGGCCCACACCGCGCGGCGTGGGCAGACCCACCGGGCCGGCCACCAGCGTCACCTGCGCGCCGGCCTCGTGCGCCGCCCGCGCGATGGCAAAGCCCATCTTGCCGCTGGAGAGGTTGGTCAGCCCCCGCACCGGGTCGATGGCCTCAAACGTGGGACCGGCGCTCACCAGCACATGCTGGCCGGCCAGCACCTTGGGCGTGAAGAAGCGGATCAGGTCGTACAGCAGCTCGTCGGGCTCGAGCATGCGGCCGTCGCCGGTTTCGCCGCAGGCCTGCTCGCCCGCGCCCACGTCGAGCACCGTGGTGCCATCGGCGCGCAGCTGCTCGATGTTGCGCTGCGTGGCGGGATGCGACCACATTTCGCGGTTCATGGCGGGCGCCAGGATCAGCGGCACGCTCTCGATGGGACGCGCCAGGCACATCAGCGAGAGCAGCTCGTCGGCCCGACCGTGCACCAGCTTGGCCATGAAATCGGCGCTGGCCGGGGCCACCACGATCGCGTCGGCCTCACGGCTGAGGTTGATGTGGGGCATGTTGTTGTCCGCCCCGCCCGAAGTGCGCGCGTCCCACTGCGAAGTGAACACCGGGCGGCCCGAGAGCGCCTGCATCGTCACCGCGGTCATGAACTGCTCGGCGGCTTCGGTCATGACCACCTGCACCGTGGCACCGGCTTTCACCAGCGCCCGGCACAGTTCGGCCGCCTTGTAACAGGCGATACCGCCCGAAAGACCCAGGACGATGTGTTTTCCAGCAAGTTCGTTCATGGGCGCAATGTAGCAGTTGGGCCCTGTCCACGTGCCCGGCCGGGTGGGCTGTCGGGGGCGCCATTTATAATCGCCATTTCCACCTCCTGCGAGCATCTGGCTCGCCCGAGACATGACCAAATTTGTGTTCGTCACCGGCGGTGTGGTGTCCTCTCTGGGCAAAGGCATCGCCTCCGCATCCCTCGCCGCGATTCTTGAGTCCCGCGGCCTCAAAGTCACCCTCATCAAGCTCGACCCGTACATCAACGTGGATCCGGGCACCATGTCCCCCTTCCAGCACGGCGAGGTGTTTGTCACCGACGACGGCGCCGAGACCGACCTGGACCTGGGCCACTACGAGCGTTTCATCGAAACGCGGATGAAGAAGACCAACAACTTCACCACCGGCAAGATCTACCAGTCGGTGCTGGAAAAAGAACGCCGGGGCGACTACCTCGGCAAGACGGTGCAGGTGATCCCGCACGTCACCAACGAGATCCAGGAATTCATCCAGCGCGGCGCCGGCATCGGCACGCCCGACGCAGTGGACGTGGCCATCGTCGAGATCGGCGGCACCGTGGGCGACATCGAATCGCTGCCGTTCCTGGAAGCCGTGCGCCAGATGAGCCTGCGCATGGGCCCGAACAACTCGGCCTTCGTGCACCTGAGCTACGTGCCCTGGATCGCCGCCGCCGGCGAGCTGAAAACCAAGCCCACGCAGCACACCGCCAAGGAACTGCGTGCCATCGGGATCCAGGCCGACGCCCTGCTCTGCCGCGCCGACCGCCGCATTCCCGACGAAGAGCGCGCCAAGATCAGCCTGTTCTCCAACGTGCCCGAGTGGGGCGTGATCTCCATGTGGGACGTGGACACCATCTACAAGGTGCCGCGCATCCTGCACGAGCAGGGCCTGGACGGCCTGATCTGCGACAAGCTGCGCCTGAACACGCCACCGGCCAGCC
>NZ_JAOASO010000125.1 GCF_030158645.1 Hydrogenophaga sp.
TCGTTCTGCAGCGATTTGCCGTCTTCCACGGTGATCACGCCTTCTTTGCCCACTTTGTCCATGGCATTGGCGATGATGTCGCCGATGCTGGAATCGCTGTTGGCAGAGATCGAGCCGACCTGGGCGATTTCCTTGCTGGTGGTGGTGGCCTTGGAGGCCTTCTTCAGCTCGGCGATCAGGGCTTCCACCGCCTTGTCGATGCCGCGCTTGAGGTCCATCGGGTTCATGCCGGCGGCCACGTACTTCATGCCTTCGCGCACGATGGCCTGGGCCAGCACGGTCGCGGTGGTGGTGCCGTCACCGGCGTTGTCCGAGGTCTTGGAAGCGACTTCCTTGACCATCTGGGCGCCCATGTTCTGAAGCTTGTCCTTCAGTTCGATTTCCTTGGCCACGGACACACCGTCCTTGGTCACGGTGGGGGCGCCGAACGAGCGCTCGAGCACCACGTTGCGGCCTTTCGGGCCCAGGGTGACTTTGACGGCGTTGGCCAGGATGTTCACACCCTCGACCATGCGTGCGCGGGCTTCGCCGCCGAAAATGACGTCTTTTGCTGCCATGTTGATTTCTCCGGAATTCAGTTAAAAGGAACGAAAAAAGAAGAATTACTTCTCAACAACCGCAAACAGGTCGTCTTCTTTCATCACCAGCAGTTCGTTGCCGTCGACCTTGACGGTCTGGCCGCTGTACTTGCCGAACAGAACGCGGTCACCGACCTTGACGTTCATGGCGGACAACTCGCCTTTGTCGTTTTTCTTGCCAGGACCGACCGCCAGGATCTCGCCCTGGTCGGGCTTCTCGGCGGCGGCGTCGGGGATGACGATGCCGGAAGCGGTTTTGGTTTCGCTGTCAATGCGCTTGACGATCACGCGATCGCCGAGAGGACGAAGGTTCATTGCATCTCCTGGAGTTGGAACAGATAAGGAAAGGATTCAGGTCGGCGGTGTCGCCGATCACTTGGGGTGGGCTTGTTAGCACTCAACCCCAGCGAGTGCTAATGATAAGGGCGGCGAGAGGCCTTTACAAGGCCGGGCTGTGTTTTTCTCCCGCGCGCCGTGCCCGGCGGCCTCCCCTGGCCGCCGGGCAGTGGGCATCAAGCCGTGGAAGCGGCGTTTGAGAACAGCTCGGCGTGCACCTCGCGCAATTGCGCTTTGTCGCGATCCAGCACCAGGGCTTGAAGGGCGCGCTGCATGCTGATACCGGCTTGTTCGTGCGCCGCCATCGCCACAGCGCGGTCGCATCCCTTCGCGATGATCGACAGCAGTTTTTGCATCCGCATCTGGACTTCGGGCACGCCGGCACCGTCCCGGGCGATCGGGTCGAAGGCCTGGTGAATGAAATCGGCCGGGTTCAGCGGTATCTGTGTGAGGCGATCAAAGCGGAGCGACTCGGCTTGCGGGTGCTTGCCGTCATCGACCAGCACCCGGGTGATGGTGTTCATGGCTGCGATGGCCGTGCCCGGGTCGTTGACGGCGGGTGACAGCGCGCGCTGCGCCACTTCGCTCAGCACGATCAGGCCAAAGCGCGGGTCCTGGTCGAAACTGCGCGCATCGCCGAGCACGAATGCACCGCGCAGGCCCTCGGCGTCGAATCGGCTGGCGTCGGCGGCGGGGTCTTTGACAACGAGCAGCGTGGTGCCGGGGTGGGCCAGCTGACCTGGGCACACCCGAAGGTGCAGCCGCACGGAGGCTGCCACCGCATGGTCCTGCAAGGCCTGCATGTCGATGTGGCGGAGGTAGCCCAGTTTGTCGGCGCGAAGAGGCACGCCGGTCGCTGGCAGCGTGTGTGCGACCAGCGCGCCCATGCCGGGCGATCGCCGATGCGCGCGCATGGCATCTGCGGCAGCCGTCTCGAGTTTGGCCAGGGTGTTCTCCATGCGGCCCAGCACCGAGAGCGTTTTCACCCAGCGTATCAGCGTCACGATCAGGTAGAGCAGCACACCCATGGTGCAGACGAACAGAATGAAGCGGCCTGTGCCGCCGTACAGGCCCAGCCCCAGGGCGGTGTTGGCGATGATGGCGTAGATGAAGGCCGAGATGAAGGTGGTGATGGCGTTCTGCGTGTCCGTGTCACCGGCCACCAACTGGATGGCGCGCGGCGATGCACCCGCGGCCGCCGACGAGAATGCCGCCACCATGATCGACAGCGAGAACGTGGCCACGCCCAGCATGCTCGACGCAATGACACCGAGCAGGTTGTCCAGCGTGCTGCGATCGATGTCGGGCAGCAGGCCAGTCGGGATGAGGCGGTTGCCCACAGCGGCAGCCATCGCGATCAGCACCGCCACCACGCTGCCCAGGGCGGGCTTGACCCAGAGTCGGTTGTCGGGCGACTTCAACCAGATGAGAGCGCGGTACACAGACATGGTGGGGGTGCGTCAATGAGGGGTGAGGTGAGCGAAGGGGCTCTCCGAACACGGGCACAAGGAAACTGACAGTTTGAACCCTTACGATCCTGACATGGATCGTTACATTCACGCACCTGATCCGGCCACTGGCCTGGATTTCCTGTGGCGTCGCCTGGCGGCGCTGGCCGCGCTGCTGCTTGGTCTCGGGTTGGCCCTGTGGCCGGACTTTGCACGCGCCGCCCCGGGCGAGATCGACATCACCCTGCAGGCGCGCCATTGGATCGACCCGTCGGGCAGCCTGGACATCGACGAGGTGGCCCGCCGCCCGGTCGAGGACTTCGCAGCCATGGAGCGGTACCGCAGCTTCCGGCTGGACGGCGGCGTTCTGTGGTTGCGCCTGGAACTGCCCGAGCGCGATGCCGCGCGCCGTTGGTACCTGACGCTGAGCGCGGCAGCCTTCACCAACCGCGCCACGCTGTACACCGCGGGTCCTTCGGGTGCATGGACGTCCCAGCAGGCCGGCGACCACCTGCCGGTGTCGCAATGGGCGCACCCGGACCAGACGCCGGTGTTTGTGCTGGACTCTCAGGCTGCCGGACCGGTGTGGCTTCGCCTGGAAAACCAGCCCGCCCCGGTGAGCCCGCGCCTGATCGTGCTCGATGAGCGACAACTGCAGGAAACGCGGCAGTGGACCTTCCTGATGGTGGGTGGGTATCTGGGTTTCGGGCTGCTGGTGCTGTTCATCGGCTGGGTGCACGCGCGCCTTTACGCCGACCGTGCTTTCATCGCTTATTGCTGCTACGTGGCCTGCATGCTGGGTTTTCAGGCCGCTTTCACGGGTGTTGGTGGCCTGTTTTTCTGGCCCGACCATGCCGCCTGGAACGATGCCGCGCCGCCGGTGTTCATGCTCTGGCTGACCGCCTCGGGCATCTGGTTTGTGCGCGAAGTCTGCATGGTCTCGCGCCACCACCGCGGGGTCGACCGCCTCGTGCTCGCTTGGTCGGTGTTCGGTCTGCTGTTCCCGGTGCTCTACCTGTTGCTGCTGAATCGGCCGGCCTTCATCCTGCTCAATCTTTACGGCTTGCTGTCGGTGTTGCTGAGTTTCAGCCTGTGCATCTGGACCTGGCGCCGCGGCGAGACCTACGCGGGCTGGATGGCGCTGGGATTCCTGCCGGTGCACCTGGCTTACCCCTTCCCGGCGTTGCGCAGCGCCGGCCTCTTGCCGGACAGCTGGGCCACGCAATACGCCGTGTTGATCGGCTCGGCGATCGAGATTCCGCTGCTGCTCTACATCCTGCACCGCCGCGCCAAGGACTTCAACGAGAACCGCGCGCGGTCGCGCGCGATCGAGAGCACCGACCCGCTGACCGGCCTGACCATCGCGCCGGTGCTGCATCTGCGGCTGCGCGATGCGTTGCGCCGTGCCCGGCGTTACGACCACCGGTGCGGTCTGGTGCTGGTGGAGCTCTCCAACCACGCTGCCATCCTGGACCGGGAGGGGCGCGAGGCCGGGGACCGTGCGCTGGTGGTGGCCGCGTCGCGCCTGTCGGCCGTGGTGCGCGATGTGGACACGGTCTGCCGCACCGCCGAGACGCGGTTCGCGGTGCTGGTCGAAGGGCCGGAAGACCTCCGGTTGCTGGGCCAGCACATCGTGGCCAAAGGCCTGGAGCGGGTGCCTTTGCTGCCGTCCGACCTGACGCTGCGCTTTCGCCTGGTCTCGGCAGCACTGCCCGACGAGGCCGACGGGTCGCTGGACGCGGGCCGTCTGTTGGAGCGCCTGAACCACGCGCTGGACCGGCTTGCCGACGATCCGCGCAAGGTGGTGCTGCACCTGCCGCAGAAGGCTTGAGTCGTCCGTCCCGCTTCAGAAGTGGCTCAGGTAACCACCATCCACCACCAGCGTCTGGCCCGTGACATAGCTTGACGCAGGCGAGGCCAGGAACACGGCGGCCCCTGCGATCTCGTCCGGTTGGCCCCAGCGGCCCAGCGAAGTGCGCTGGTGCAGCCAGGCCTGCGTTGACTGATCGTCCACCATGGCGCTGTTGGCTTCGGTGGCGAAGAAGCCGGGCGCGATGGCGTTGACGTTGATGCCTTGCGGGCCGAGTTCGGCCGCCAGCGCGCGGGTAAGCGCCGCCAGCGCACCCTTGCTGGTGGTGTAGGCCGCGTCGCCGGCGCGCGCGATCGGCCCGGCAATGGAAGTCACGTTGATGATGCGGCCGTGTCTCTGCGCGCGCATGGGGACCGCCGCTTCCCGGCACAGGTGCCAGGCCGACACCAGGTTGGATTCCAGCAGCGCCCGCAAGGCCTGGGCGGGCAGCTCGTCCAGGGGCTGCCGTCGGCGTTGGCCCACGTTGTTGATCAGGATGTCCAGCCGCCCGCATTCGGCCAGCACGCGGGCCACCGCAGCGCTGGCGCCCTTCTCGTCGGTCACGTCAAAGGGCAGGGCATGCGCCCGTCCGCCGGTGGCTTGCCCGGCAGCATGGCTCTGATCGACAGCGCTGGCCAGGCTGTCCGCGTCGCGTCCGTTGAGCCAGACCTGGGCGCCGTGCGCTGCGAGTGCGCTGGCCATTGCCAGCCCGAGTCCGCGGCTGGCGCCGGTGACGAGGGCCACGCGGCCTGTGAGGGAGAAGAGGGTGGAGGTGTGCACCCGCGAATTATCGGCGCGCGCTGTCGCCCGCCGCGGGGATGCGCTTCAGGCCGTGAGCTCGGCCATGGAGGATTCTGGAAATGCCAGTTCCGGGTCCAGGTTGTCCAGCGGCAGCGTGAAATAGAACGTGCAACCCGCGCCCACCGCGGTTTCGGCCCAGAGGCGACCGCCGTGGCGCTCGATGATGCGCTGTGCCAGGGCCAGTCCGGTGCCAGTGCCTTCGAAGTCCATCGAATGGTGCTGGCGCTGGAACATGACGAACAGGTTGTGCGCTTTCTCCAGATCGAAGCCGGCGCCGTTGTCGCTCACGAAGAAGGTGCGTCCGCCCAGCGGGTTGACCTTCCAGCCGATCTTGATCGTGGCGTCGGCACATTTGGCGGTGTACTTCACGGCGTTGTCGAGCAGGTTTCCCCAAGCTTGGGCCAGCAGCATGGCGTCGCCGCGCACCACGGGCAGATCCGGGTCGATGGACCAGTCGATGGAGCGCTTCGGGTGCTCCTGTTTCAAGTGCGCCACGACACCGTGCAGCAGCGGCGTCAGCGGCACCGGCTGGTTGTCGACCGACACGCGGCCCAGTCGCGCGTATTCCAGCAGGCCTTCGATCATGAGGCTCATGCGTTTGGCCGACTTTGCGATCGACGTCTGGTACTGGCGGGCGAGGTTGTCGGTGGAGTCGCCGGTCTGCTCCTGCAGCAGGCTCACAAAGCTGGCAATGTGGCGCAGCGGCGCGCGCAGGTCATGCGAGACCATGTGGGAAAAGACGTCCAGGTCCTTGTTGGCCGCCACCAGTTGCTGCGTGCGTTCTGCCACGCGTTTTTCCAGTTCGCGGTTGAGGTCGTTCATCACGTCCTCCAGGCACTTCGCCGCGGTCATGTCGCGCGTGATGCTGGAGAGGCCCTGCAGCTCGCCCGCTTCGTTGCGCAACGCGGTCAGCACGGTGTGCGCCCAGAAGCGTGAGCCGTCCTCGCGCAGGCGCCAGCCGCGCGACTCCCACTGGCCATGCTCCTTGGCCAGGCGCAGCGCCTGACCGGCATCGACCTCGTCTTCGCCCGCGTTGTCGGTGCACAGCAGGACTTCGTAGGGCTGCCCGACGATTTGTGCGCGCCCGTGGCCGTGCAGCCGTTGGGCGCTCTCGGTCCAGTCGGTCACCGCGCCGGTCTCGTCGACAAAGTAAATGCAGTAGTCCTGGATGGCATCGACCATCAGGCGGTAGCGCTGCTCGCTGGCAAACAGCTCCTGCGAACGCTCGCGCACCCGGTCTTCCAGGTCTTGGTTGGCGTGCAACACAAACTCCTCGGTGCGGCGGCGCTCGGTGATGTCGTGCAGCTCGATGAACATCCCTTCGATCTCGCCGTTCTGGACGTCGGGCAGGTAGTGGATCTCGAAGTAGTTGCGCCCGCCATCGGCAGCCGTGCGTTCGGCTTCGAAGTTCTGCGGCTGTCCACCCAGCGTGGCGAGCACGCGCGGCATGATCTCGGGCAAGACCTCCGGGCGAACCACCTCGCTGAGGTGCGAGCCCACCATGTCCTCGGGCTCCTTGGCGTAGCGTTGGGCGTGCGCAGCGTTGGCAAAACGACAGATCAGGTTCTTGTCGTAGTAAGCCAGCCGGGCCGGGATGCGGTTGGTGATGCTGCGCAGGATGGCATCTTGCGGCGCATCGGCGGTGTGGCTGGCCGGCACATTGCCCAGGTCGGTCACCAGGGTGCTCGTGTGCAGGAACTGGCCTTCGGCGTCGTAGACGGCGCTGGACGTGAGCCGCGCCTTCAGAAAGTCACCGTTGGAGCGGCACAAGGACAGCGTGAGGGGTTCGGTGCGCCCACTGATCAGCAGCTGTTCCACGTGGGTGGACGCCTGGACGCGGCAGTCGGTCGAGGCCAGGTCTTCGAGCGTCTTGAAAACGATCACGTCCTCCCGCTCCATGCCCAGCCAGTCGAGCAAGGTCTGGTTGATGTTCACGCAGCGCAGCTCGGCGTCCAGCGCCAGCAGGCCGCAGGGCGCGTTGTCGTACAGGGCGCGGGCGGCGCTCAGGGCGGCCAGCAGTTCGTCGGTGATGGGTGCCAGCTGCTGCTCAGTGGTCGGTGCAGAGGTGTCCATGGGGGAAGGCTCCTGGTCGGTTCGGATCGGGGCAAGGCATTGCTCGTACTTCCTTATCGGACGCTGGCCGCAAAAATTCAGCCGCCTCCGACCACCGGAATGCGGGGTGAATCGGGGGCATTTCTGGCGAAAAAAAGCCCCGGGGCTGGTGCACCGGGGCTGGTCTTCGTATGTTGTAAGTGAACGCTTACAGGCCGGCAGCCTTTTTGAGGGCGGCGGCGCGGTCGGTGCGCTCCCAGAAGAATTCGGGCTCTTCGCGGCCAAAGTGACCGTAGGCGGCGGTCTTGGTGTAGATCGGGCGCAGCAGGTCCAGCATCTGGATGATGCCCTTGGGACGCAGGTCAAAGTGTTCATTCACGAGCGCAGCGATCTGCTCGTCGGGAATCACGCCCGTGCCTTCCGTGTAAACCGTCACGTTCATCGGGCGCGCCACGCCAATCGCGTATGCCACCTGAATCTGGCACTGCTTGGCCAGGCCGGCGGCCACGATGTTCTTGGCCACGTAACGCGCCGCGTACGCCGCCGAACGGTCGACCTTGGACGGGTCTTTGCCGGAAAACGCACCACCGCCGTGCGGACAGGCGCCACCGTAGGTGTCCACGATGATCTTGCGACCGGTCAGACCGCAGTCGCCCTGTGGGCCGCCGATGACAAAACGGCCGGTCGGGTTGATCAGGTACTTGGTGTCCTTGAGCCATTCCTTGGGCAGCACCGGCTTGATGATCTCTTCAATGATGGCTTCGATGAACGAGGCCTTCATCTTGGTGGGTGTCTCGCTCTGGTCTGGGCTGTGCTGGGTCGAGAGCACCACGGTGTCGATGCTGTGCGGCTTGCCGTCCACGTAGCGCATGGTCACCTGGCTCTTGGCGTCAGGGCGCAGGAACGGCAGGCGGCCGTCTTTGCGCAGCTGCGCCTGGCGCTCCACCAGGCGGTGCGCGTAGTAGATCGGCGCTGGCATCAGCTCGGGCGTTTCGTCGCAGGCGTAGCCGAACATCAGGCCCTGGTCGCCGGCGCCGATGTTGAGGTGGTCGTCGGACGCATGGTCCACGCCCTGGGCGATGTCGTTGCTCTGCTTGTCGTAGGCCACCAGCACCGCGCAGCCCTTGTAGTCGATGCCGTACTCGGTGTTGTCGTAGCCGATGCGCTTGAGGGTGTCGCGCGCGACCTGGATGTAATCGACATGCGCGTTGGTCGTGATCTCGCCGGCCAGCACCACCAGACCGGTATTGCACAGGGTCTCCGCGGCCACGCGGCTGCGCGGGTCCTGCTCAAAAATCGCGTCGAGGATCGCGTCGGAGATCTGGTCGGCGACCTTGTCGGGGTGGCCTTCAGAGACGGATTCGGAGGTGAAAAGAAAGTCGTTCGCCATGGTTAAACTCCAAGATGGTTGATCGGCGTTGCCGGTCTGTCAGAGTTCGGCGAACGCTTTAGCGGAATTTGTGAATCGCCCCGCAATTAGTTCAGTAACTCGGCGATGGGCGGATTCTAGACCACGGTCGCAGTCCCGTCCTGTCATCCACCACCGCCTTGGCCCCGCTGATCCACTTCCTTTTCCGCACCTTCAGCCTGCTGCCCCTGCCCGCGCTGCACGCGCTGGGCTGGGTGCTGGGCTGGGCCAGCTTTCTGCTCTCCAGTCGCTACCGGCGTCGCTTGCTGGCCCATGCGAAGCAAGCTGGGTATTCCACCCGGGTGGCGCTCGGTTCCGTGGGTGAAGCCGGCAAGCTGGTGGCCGAATTGCCGCGCCTCTGGCTGGGCCGCCCGGTGCACGTGGGCTGGGACGGTGCGGCGCACATCGAAGCCGCGCAGGCGGGTGGTGCGGGCGTGCTGTTCCTCACGCCGCACCTGGGCTGTTTTGAAATCACCGCCCAAGCCTACGCCCGGCGATTTGGCGCCCGGCACCCCATGACGGTGCTGTTCCGCCCGGCGCGACAAGCCGCGCTGCGTGATCTGGTGGCGCTCGCCCGCCGGCGCCCGGGTCTGCACACCGCACCCACCACGCTGGCGGGCGTGAAGCAACTCCTCCAGGCGCTCAAGGCGGGCAACGCCGTGGGCCTGCTGCCCGACCAGGTGCCGCCCGACGGTCAGGGCGTGTGGGCGCCATTTTTCGGACGCGACGCCTACACCATGACACTGTCCGCCCGGCTCGCCCGGGCGGACAACACGCAAGTGCTGATCAGCTGGGGTGAACGCCTGAGCTGGGGCCGGGGCTACCGGGTGCACGTTCGGCCGTTCGGCCCACTGGACAGCGACCCGGTGCACGCGGCCGGCCAGATCAACCGGGCCATGGAGGCGCTGGTGCGAGAATGCCCGACCCAGTATCTCTGGTCGTACGACCGTTACAAGACCCCACCGCCCGCCCGCTGATGTCCCAGCCCGTTCCCGTTTCCGAGCATCAGCTGCCCCCTGGCGGCATCGCCAACCGCCTGGGCCTGGTCTTCATGCGACTGCTGGCCCGCCTGCCTTTGTCCTGGGTGCGGGCGCTGGGCTGGCTGCTGGGCCAGGCGCTGCACTTGGTGGCGGTGCGTCGCCGGCGCATCGCGCTCACCAACTGGGGTCTGTGCTTCCCCGAGCAGGGGGCTGCCGAGCGCAACCGCGCGGTGCGTCAGCATTTCGTGTATTTCGCCCAGGCCTGGCTGGACCGCAGCTGGCTGTGGGAGGCCAGCGATGCCACGGTCCGCCGCCGCCTCAGACTCACCGGCGACCTGCAGGCGCTGGCCGGCAACGAGCCGACGGTGCTGTTTGCGCCGCACTTCGTGGGCATGGACGCTGGCTGGACCGCACTGACCGCGCACCTGGAGCGGCGCTTCTGCGGCATCTACGCCGAGCAACTCAACGCCGATGTGGACCGCTGGATGTCGCAAGGCCGCCAACGTTTTGGCGAGCCCCACATCGTGGCCATGCGCCAGGGTCTCAAACCGCTGGTGGCCGCACTCCGAGAGGGGCTGCCCATGTACCTGCTGCCCGACATGGACTACGGCACGCGCGACTCGGTCTTTGTGCCCTTCTTCGGTGTGCAGACCGCCACCATCACGTCGCTGTCGCGGTTTGCCCGCATGGCCCGGGCACGTGTGGTGCCGGTGGTGAGCCGGCTGACGAAGGAGGGCTACGAGGTCACGGTGCACCCGCCCTGGACCCACTACCCCACAGGCAATGTGGAGGCCGACACGGCCCTGATGAACACGCATCTGGAGGCGTTCATCCGCGCCACACCCGAGCAGTACTACTGGGTGCACAAGCGCTTCAAGACGCGGCCCGAGGGCGAAACTTCGTTCTACGCCGGTCTCTGACAACGAGCGCTCAGGCTTTCAGGAAATCGCCGATCAGCGCCGCCACCTGCTGTGGCTGCTCGTGCACGATCCAGTGCGTGGCTCCCGACACGCGCTCGATGCGCAGGTCGGGCACCCAGTCGTCCAGCCCGTCCAGCAATGCCGCCGGCAAGGCGGTATCGCCCAGCCCCCACACCACCAGCGTGGGCACGTTCACCGCGACGCGCTCGCGCGGCAACTGCACCGCCACCGCACCCGGATCGCTGGCGGTGGGCGGGCGCAGCGGCGAGGCCGCGTAATAAGCGCATGGGCCGTGCAGACCTTGGCGCCACACAGCCCGGTAGCGCTCGCGCGTGGCTTCGTCGAGCCAGGCCAATGGCCCGCTGTCGGCGGCCATGTTGGTGAAAAAAGGCCACAGGCGCGCGAAATCGTTCTCGGCGAGCAGCGCAGGCGCATCCGGGCGTGCGAGGAAGTTCATGTACGCGCTGGACGCCTGCTGCGTTGGCGAGTGGGCGAGCTCGCGCTGGAAGGTGGCGGGGTGGGGCGCGTTGACGATGGCGAGCTGGCGCATGGCCGCCGGATGCTGCGCGGCCACGCTCCAGGCCAGTGCGCCGCCCCAGTCGTGCGCCACCAGGCAGGCCAGCTGCCCTGGCGTGGGGCTGTCCTGGGTGATGACCTTGATCAACGCGGTGAGGTCCTGCACCAGCGGCTTGGCCCGGTAGGCCGCCACCTCGGCGGGTGCGCTTGACTTCTCAAAGCCGCGCAGGTTGGGCGCCACACAGCGGTAGCCGCCGTGTTCGGGCTTTGCGAAATGCGCGAGCAACTCGTCCCACACAAACGCGGCTTCCGGGAAACCGTGCAGGAACAGCAGCACCGGCCGCCCGCGTTCACCGGCGGCGCGGCAGCTCAAGGTGATGCCGTGCGGCAGGGTTTGTTGAAAGGTGTCGATCATGGCGGGCTGTCTCCTTGGGCCCGCGCACGGTCAATCGAGGGCGGGCGGCTCGTCTTCGGGTTCTTCGACCGGGGCCGGCGCCGCCACAGCGGGACCGTCTTCGTGCGTCCAGCGCCAGAGCATCTGGGCCACTTCGTCCAAGCCCTTTTTCTTCAAGGCCGAGAAGAGTCTCGCCTCGCCGCCACCCGACTGCAGTCGCGCAATCGACAGTGCCTTTTGCGCTTCGGCGTGGTTGAGCTTGTCGGACTTGGTGAGCAACACCAGAAACTTCAGGCCTTCCTGCACGCGCGGACGGATCACTTCGAGCAGGATGTCGTCCAGCTCGGTCAGTCCCAGACGCGGGTCGATCAGCAGCACCACGCCTTTGAGGTTTTCGCGCGTGAGCAGGTAGTTGCCCATCACGCGCTGCCAGCGCAGCTTGGCCTCGCGCGGCACGGCGGCGTAACCGTAGCCTGGCAGGTCGGCCAGCACGGCGTCGGTGACGCCTTGTTTGCCGAGCGAGAACAGGTTGATGCTTTGTGTGCGCCCCGGTGTCTTGGACGCAAAAGCCAGGCGCTTTTGCTGCGTGAGGGTGTTGATGCAGGTCGATTTGCCGGCGTTGGAGCGGCCGACAAACGCCACTTCGGGCACGGTGAGGGGCGGCAGGTGTTCGAGCTGCGGGGCGGTGGTGAGGAAGCGCGCGGTGTGCAACCAGCCGTGTGCGATCTTGACGTCGGGGTTTTGCGGATCGGTGGGTTTTCCAGCGTTGGGTGTCCGGGCTTGGGGGCTTTTGGCGTCCGCAGACGGAGAAGCAGGGGTATTGGCTGGAGTGTGGTTATGGGTCATTGGGGGGTTTTCCCGAGAGGGCATTGTAAAATCGAAAGGCTGTGATCAGACACATCGCGAAATTCTTCAACCCGAACACGTCGCCCGCGACGCCCGTCCCGTCATGAAATTGCCTGTTTCCTTCCTTTGCGCCGCCGCCGCTGCGGCCTTGTCGTTCAGTGTTCAGGCGCAGTCGGTCAAGCCCGATCTGGCCAAAGGTGCGGCGTTGTTTGGCCAAGCCTGCGTGGCTTGCCACGCGGCCGACGGCAACTCCACCACGCCGGTGAACCCCAAGCTGGCGCAGCAGCACCCCGAATACCTCATCAAGCAGCTGCAGGAATTCAAGTCGGGCAAGCGCGCCAACGCCATCATGGCGGGCTTCTCGGCCGCCCTGTCCGACGAGGACATGCGCAACATCGGGTACTGGCTCGCGGCACAGAAAGGCACGCCCGGCGCGTCCACCGACAAGGACCTGGTCACGTTGGGCGAACGCATCTACCGCGGTGGCATTCCCGATCGCCAGATCGCCGCTTGCGCCGGCTGCCACAGTCCCAACGGCGCGGGCATCCCGTCGCAGTACCCGCGTCTGTCGGGCCAGCACGCCGAGTACACCGAAACGCAGCTCAAGCATTTCCGCGACGGCACGCGCGCCAACAACATCCAGATGACCGGCGTGGCCGCCAAGATGAACGACCGCGAAATCAAGGCCGTGTCCGACTACATCGCCGGTCTGCGCTGACCAGCCGAGCAACCGCCTTGTCCTTGGAGCGTGGCCGGGATATAAGCGAACGTTAATATTTGACGGCACAATGCAATAAGACCTGTCGGCGTTGAACCGCCAGCGAAAAACAGCATCACAACAGGGCGCGTTCCGGGATCACCGGAGCCGCCCTTTTTGTTGAACCGTTCTCTCCTTTTTTTCATGACCGTTTCCACCCAAGGCCTGCACATCCGCACCCGCACCCGCTCGCGCATCGTCAGCGAGACGGTGGAATTGCTGTCGTCGATGCGGTTCTCGATCTCGCTGCTCACCGTCATCTGCATCGCCTCGGTGATCGGCACGGTGCTGAAACAGCACGAGCCGTTCAACAACTACGTCAACCAGTTTGGACCGTTCTGGGCGGATGTCTTTGCCAGCGCCCGCCTCACCTCGGTGTACAGCGCCTGGTGGTTCTTGCTGATTCTGGCGTTTCTGGTGGTCAGCACCAGTCTGTGCATCGCCCGCAACACGCCCAAGATCCTCGCCGACTTCAAGGTTTACAAGGAAAACATCCGCGAACAAAGCCTCAAGGCCTTCCCGCACCGCGCCGAGAGCACGCTGGTGGAAACCCCGCAGGCCGCGGCCAACCGCATCGGCCAGACGCTGCTGGGCTCGGGCTGGAAGGTCAAGCTGCAGTCGCGCGACACGCCGCATGGCCAAGGCTGGATGGTGGCGGCC
This sequence comes from Hydrogenophaga sp., assembly GCF_030158645.1. Classification (GTDB taxonomy): domain Bacteria; phylum Pseudomonadota; class Gammaproteobacteria; order Burkholderiales; family Burkholderiaceae_C; genus Hydrogenophaga. The sequence continues at coordinate 13,546 of NZ_JAOASO010000125.1, forward strand.
AAAACCGGTGCGGCCAACAAGTTCGGCTACATCGCGGCGCACAGCGCCATCGTGCTGGTGTGCATCGGTGGGCTGCTGGATGGCGACCTGATGGTGCGTGCCCAGACCTGGTTCAACGGCAAGTCCGCGTTCACGGGCGGCGGCCTGATCGCCGACGTGCCGGCGCAGCACCGACTCTCGTCCAGCAACCCGACCTTCCGGGCCAACCTGCTGGTGACCGAGGGCACGACCGCGAGCACGGCGATCCTGGCCCAGCCCACGGGTGTGCTGCTGCAAGACCTGCCGTTCTCGGTCGAGCTCAAGAAGTTCATCGTCGAGTATTACGAAACGGGCATGCCCAAGCTGTTCGCCAGCGACATCGTGATCACCGACTTCGAGACGGGCGAGAAGAAGGAAGCGCGCGTGGAGGTGAACCATCCGGCGAGCCACCGCGGCATCAACATTTACCAGTCGAGCTTTGACGACGGTGGCTCGCGCGTGAAGCTGCAGGCCGTGCCGCTGAACCGGCCCACGCGCCCGTTCGAGATCGAAGGCACCATCGGCAGTTCCAGCGCGTTGAGCAACGGCGACGACAAGCTGGTGCTGGAATACACCGGCCTGCGCACGATCAACGTCGAAAACTTCGCCGGTGTGAACCCGGCCAGTGGTGTGGACGTGCGCAAGGTCGACTTGCGCAGCTCGATCGAAAGCCGCCTGGGCAGTGGCCACAAGACCGTCACCGAAAAAACGCTGCGCAACGTGGGCCCGAGCATCACCTACAAGCTGCGCGACGCGGCTGGCCAGGCGGTGGAGTACCACAACTACATGCTGCCCATGGAGATCGAAGGTGCGCGCATGTACCTGCTGGGCCTGCGCGAAACGCCGTCCGAGCCCTTCCGCTACCTGCGCATTCCGGTGGACGAGAACGACAGCATGGACGGCTTTGTGCGTTTGCGCGCTGCGCTCGACGATCCGCAGATGCGCGAGCTTGCGGTGCGCCGTTACGCGGTGTCGGCGGTGGAAGACGGCCGTCCGGAACTGGCCGAAGCCCTGGTGGCCTCGGCCACGCGCGCACTTGCGTTGTTCGCCGGCGCAGAACCCTCAGTGCAACTCACGCCGGTGGCGAGTGGCACGAGCAGCAAAGCACCTGTGCAGGGCGGTTTGCAAGCGGTGTCGACGTTTCTGGAAAACAACGTGCCTCAGGCCGAGCGCGAACGCGCCAGCGAGGTGCTGGTGCGCATCTTGAACGGCACGCTGTTCGAGTTGTTGCAGGTGAGCCGCGAGCGCGCCAGTCTGGCGCCGCTGGAGCGCAACGACGCCACGCAGCAGTTCATGACGCAGGCCGTGATCAGCCTGAGCGACACGTTCTTCTATCCCGCGCCCATGACCTTCCAGCTCAAGGACTTCACGCACGTGCAGGCCAGCGTGTTCCAGGTGGCGCGGGCGCCGGGCCAGAGCATCGTCTATCTCGGCTGCCTGTTCCTGATCGTGGGCGTGTTTGCCATGCTGTATGTGCGCGAGCGCCGTTTGTGGGTGTGGCTCGCGCCCTCGGGCGAACAGTCGTCCACGGCCACCATGGCCTTGTCGTCGAACCGCAAGACGATGGAAGCCGACCGCGAATTTGAACTTTTGAAGACCCAGTTGTTGAAGGTGCCAGCATGAATACCGCCACCGCGAACCAGACCATCGAACTGAAAAAGGACCGGGGAGGCCAAGGCCTGGAACCGGGCTACTTTGCGCGCCGCAATGTCTGGGACTGGCTCTTTGCCGCCCTGGTGCTGGCTGGCACGGCCATCGCCTTTGCGCTGTACGGCTCGGCCATGGACGGGTATGAGAAGGCCATCCTGGTGGGCACGGCGCCCTCCCTGATCTGGCTGGCCTGGTTCTGGCGTCCGCTGGGTGCCTTGTCGGTGGTCGTGGCCGCGTTTGCGCTGCTGGCGATCTGGCTCTATCAGACGCCTGCGGGCGGCGCCGATCTGGCGCGCGCCGACCAGGTGTTCATGCTGAAGTATTTCATCTCCAGCCAGTCGGCCATCTTGTGGATGAGCGTTCTGTTCTTCATGAGCACGGCGTTTTACTGGATCGGCATGTTCACCCGTGCGGGCGACACCTTCGAACTGCTGGGTTCGCGCTTGGCTTGGGTGGCTGTGACGCTGGCGCTCATCGGCACCATGGTGCGCTGGTACGAGAGCCACCAGATCGGTCCCGACATCGGCCACATTCCGGTGAGCAACCTGTACGAAGTGTTCGTGCTGTTCTGCTGGATGACGGCGGCTTTCTACCTGTACTACGAAGACCAGTACAAGACCCGCCGCATGGGCGCGTTCGTGATGCTGGTGGTCAGTGCGGCTGTGGGCTTTCTGCTCTGGTACACGGTGATCCGCGAAGCGCATGAGATCCAGCCGCTGGTGCCTGCGCTGCAGAGCTGGTGGATGAAGCTGCACGTGCCCGCCAACTTCATTGGATACGGCACCTTCGCCATCGCGGCCATGCTGGCCTTTGCCTACCTCATCAAGCAAAGCGCCAACGAAACCCGCTGGTACAAGCTCGCGCCCCTGTGGATTCTGGGCCTGGTGCTGTGCCTGGAGCCCATCGTGTTTCGCCAGTCGGCGGCCGAGAAGGGTGGCAGCTACTGGTTCGTGTACTTCGGCGTGTCGGCACTCATCGTGGCGGCCATCATGTTCGGGCGCAGACGCATCGCCGAGCGCCTGCCCAGCTTCGAGGTGCTGGACGACGTGATGTACAAGGCCATCGCCGTGGGCTTTGCCTTCTTCACCATCGCCACCGTGCTGGGTGCCCTGTGGGCGGCCGAGGCCTGGGGCGGTTACTGGAGCTGGGACCCGAAAGAAACCTGGGCGCTGATCGTCTGGCTGAACTACGCGGCCTGGCTGCACATGCGCCTCATGAAGGGCCTGCGCGGCACCGTGGCGGCCTGGTGGGCCCTGGTGGGGCTGGCGGTCACGACCTTTGCTTTCCTGGGCGTGAACATGTTCCTGTCGGGCTTGCACAGCTACGGCGAACTCTGATCTCGTTGGCGGGGTCAAGCGGGCGGTTCAGCGCGGCCCGCCCTGAAACTTTGTAAGAATTCGGGTGGTCCGACGACTCACGGCAAGTCCTGCGCAGCATCCTTTGCGCGGGGCGTTGCACAGATCAGGACCGCCCCATGCTCATCCGCACTTCCCAAGACGGCTTCAACCACCCGTTCCCCAGTGAAATCACGGCCCAGGCGGCCTACCAGAACCGCCGGCAGTGGCTGCAGCGCAGCGCGTTCACCGCAGCGGCCGTGGGCGGCGTGGCTTCACTGATGGCGCCGGAAGCCTCGGCCCAATCGGCGGGTCCGGTGCCCAAGCCCGGCAAGCTCTCGCCGCTCCCCGGCAAAGCCTCTACCGTCCCCGGTGCCACCACGGTGGAGAAGCTGACCTCGTACAGCGACGTCAGCAGTTACAACAACTACTACGAGTTCAGCACGGACAAGGCCGACCCGGCGGTGTATGCCAAGTCGCTCAAGCCCCGACCGTGGACGGTCTCGGTGGAAGGTCTGGTGAACAAGCCAGGCACCTTCGATCTGGACGGCTTGCTCAAACTCAGCCCGATGGAAGAGCGCATCTACCGCTTGCGTTGTGTCGAAGGCTGGTCGATGGTGGTGCCGTGGGTCGGTTATTCGATGGCGGAGCTGATCAAACAGGTGCAGCCGCAGGGCAGCGCCAAGTTCGTGGAGTTCGTGACGCTGGCCGACAACAAACAGATGCCGGGGTTGAATTCGAATGTGCTGGAGTGGCCGTATGTGGAAGGCTTGCGGCTGGACGAAGCCATGCACCCGCTCACGCTGCTGACCTTCGGCATGTACGGCGAGGTGCTGCCCAACCAGAACGGCGCGCCGGTGCGGCTGGTGGTGCCGTGGAAGTACGGTTTCAAGAGCGGCAAATCGATCGTGAAGATCCGCTTCACCGACAAGGAACCGCGCACGGCCTGGAACCGCGCCGCGCCGCAGGAATACGGCTTCTATTCCAATGTGAACCCGCAGGTCTCGCACCCGCGGTGGAGCCAGGCGACCGAGCGACGCATTGGCGAAGAGGGGGGCCTGTTCGCCAAGCGCCGGCAGACGCAAATGTTCAACGGCTACGAACCGCAGGTGGGTCAGCTCTACGCGGGCATGGATCTGCGCAAGTTCTTCTGATGGCATCCATCCGCGCGCCCGGTCTTCCGGCTGGTTCCCGCCCAGCGGGCTCGCACATCAACCGGTGGCTCGGCCACCGCGCCGCCAAACCCGTGGGCTTCGTGTTGGCCTTGCTGCCAATGGCCTGGCTGGTCTGGGCGGCTTTTGCCGACCAGCTCGGCGCCAATCCGGCCGAAGCGCTGATCCGGTCGCTGGGCGACTGGACCATCCGTTTCCTGGTGCTGGTGCTGGTGATCACGCCGTTGCGCACCGTGACCGGCTGGGTGACGCTGGCGCGGTTGCGTCGCATGGTGGGCCTGTTCGTGTTTTTTTATGCCTGCATGCACTTGCTGGCCTACGCGTGGTTCGACATGGCGTTCAGCCTTCCTGCCGTCGTGGACGACGTGATCAAGCGCCCGTTCATCCTGGTGGGCTTTCTGGGCTGGTTATTGTTGCTGGCGCTGGCGGCCACCTCGTTCAACCGCGCCATACGCGCCATGGGTGCAAAGCGTTGGCAGCTGCTGCACCGTGCGGTGTACGCTGTTGCAGGGCTTGCCGTCCTGCACTTTTTCTGGATGCGCAGCGGCAAGAACGACTTTGCCGAGGTCGCGGTGTACGCCGCGCTGTTCGCTGCCTTGCTCGGTTGGCGCCTCTGGCGGCGGCTTTCACCGCCGCGCGCTGCCTGATCCTCGACCTCAGACCGGGGGCAACAGGGTTTCCAGGCGCAGCTGATCGGCCGACGACTCGCGCGCCCTGATCAGCGTGGCGGTGTTCCCGTCCACCAGCACTTCAGCGGCCCGACCACGTGTGTTGTAGTTGCTCGCCATGCTCATGCAGTAAGCGCCGGCCGAGAGCACGGCGAGCACATCGCCCGACTGCGCGGCCAGTGCGCGGTCGCGCCCGAGCCAGTCACCGCTCTCGCACACCGGGCCGACCACGTCCCAGGTGGTGGGCGCGTCGGACCGGGGCGTCACCTCGACGATGCGGTGGAAGGCCTGGTACATCGCAGGACGCGGCAGGTCGTTCATGGCCGCGTCCACGATCAGGAAGTTCTTGTGTTCGCCCGGCTTCTGGTACAGCACTTCGGTGAGGCACACGCCCGCGTTGCCCACCAGCGAGCGTCCGGGTTCGATGACGATCTTGCGGTTGCCAAAACCGCGCTCGTCCAGGCGCTGCAGCAGTTGCTGCCATAGTGCATCCGCTTGCGGCGGCGTGTCGCCGTGGTAATCGATGCCCAGGCCACCACCGAAGTCGATGTGCTCGATGGGCACGCCTGCGGCTTCGATGCTCTGCACCAGATCGATCACCCGGTCCATCGCGTCCAGGTACGGCCCGGTCTGCGTGATCTGCGAGCCGATGTGGCAGTCGATGCCGACCACGCGCAAGCCTTTGCACGCGGCCGCGTGCTGGTACGTGGCCACCACGTCCTCGTGCGCGATACCGAACTTGTTGCCTTTGAGGCCGGTGGAAATGTAGGGGTGGGTCTGCGCGTCCACGTTCGGGTTCACGCGCACGCTCACGGGTGCGCATCGCCCCATGCCGCGCGCCACGTCGTCGAGCACGTCCAGCTCGGCGCGGCTCTCCACGTTGAAGCAGCCAATGCCCACTTCCAACGCGCGGCGCATTTCGGCGCGGGTCTTGCCCACGCCGGAGAAGATGATCTTGGCCGGCTCAACACCCGCCGCCAGCGCACGTTCGAGTTCACCACCCGAGACGATGTCGAGCCCACAGCCCGCGCGCACCAGCGTCTGCAGAATGCCCAGCGTGGAATTGGCCTTCATGGCATAGCAGATCTGGTGCGAACGCCCGGCCAGACCACGCTGGTAGGCGGCCAGCGCATCCAGCATGGCGGCCCGGCTGTAGACGAACAGCGGCGTTCCATGTTCCGCGGCCAGCCGCTGAAGCGACACGCCCTCCATCACGAGACCGCCCGCCTCGTAAGAAATGAAGGGAGGCAGGTTCAGGGAGGGCTGGCCGGGCAGGGTGGTCATGCTGAAGTTGAATGAATGCGGGAGGCGGGCCGTTGCAGAAAACCGGATCGCGGTTCAGCGCACTGGGGGGGTGTCCTGAGGTGGCGGCATGTCCGGTGGGCTCCTGACGCTGGAAGGCGCAGTTTCCGGGGCGGGCAGGTACAGCGCCCCTTTTTGACCGCAAGCCGACAGCAGCAGCAAGCCCAGGCCAATTGCCACAACCCGTGTGCGTGAAAGGTGGCGGCCTAGAATGCGTGTCGTTCTCAACATCCACCGATTGTAATGACCGACACCGAGTACCAAGACCTGGCGGAATCGCTGCTGCGGTCGATCGAGCTGGCCTGTGACCGCATCAACGATCAAACCGACGCCGATGTCGACAACCAGCGGGTGGGCGGCATGATCACGATGACGTTTGCCAACGGCAGCCAGATCATCATCAACCTTCAAAAACCACTGCAGGAGGTCTGGCTGGCGGCCCGTGCAGGCGGCTTCCATTACCGCCACGACGGTCACGCCTGGATGGACACCAAAGGGCAGGGCGAATTTCTTGCTCACCTCTCCCGCTTCGCGTCCGAACAATCCGGACAGTCGCTGAACTTCAGTTCCTGAACAGGTCGAGGATGCCCCGCCGGTCCTCAACCGGTGGGGCGGGTGTGGGCTGAGGAACAGCCGGATCCAATGCGACGGGTGCAGCACCTGGCCAAGGATCCTGCAGGCCCAGGCCGTGCACGCCATTGCCGGGTCCGAACTCTTCAAAGTACCACTCGCCACCCACGTTGATCACACCTGGCGGCGGTGTGTACGGGGTCACGGGCACGTCTTTGAGGGCTTGTGACATGAAGGAAATCCAGATCGGCAGGCTCAAGCCGCCCCCCGTTTCCCGGCTGCCCAGGTTGCGCGGCGTGTCGTATCCGACCCAGGCGGCGGCCACCAGGGTGGGCTGGTAGCCGACAAACCACGCGTCGACGGAGTCGTTGGTGGTGCCGGTCTTGCCGAACACGTCGGTGCGTTTCAGGGTGGCTTGCGCTCGTGCCGCCGTCCCCGAGCGGGTGATCTCCTGCAGCAGGCTGTTCATGATGAAGGCGTTGCGCGGTTCAATCGCGCGCTGACTCTCGGCCAGCGTGGACTCGGGTGCCTCGTAAATCACCTTGCCCTTGTGATCGGCCACCCGGGTGATGAGCGTCGGCGCCACGCGGTAGCCGCCGTTGGCGAAAACGCCGTAACCCACCGCCATCTGCATGGGCGTGACAGAGCCTGCACCCAGGGCCATGGTGAGGTAGGGCGGGTGCTTGTCGATGTCGAAGCCAAATCGCCCCACCCACTGTTGGGCGCTTTGGGTGCCCACCAACTGCAGCACCCGGATCGACACCATGTTCTTGGACTTGGCCAACGCGCGGCGCACCGACATCGGTCCCTCGAACTGACCGTCATAGTTCTTCGGCTCCCAAGGCTTCCCCCCGGTCGCGTCCGCGCTGTAGAACAGCGGCGCGTCGTTGACCACGGTCATCGGCGTCAGCCCTTTCTCCAGCGCGGCCGAATAAATGAAGGGCTTGAAGCTGGAGCCGGGCTGGCGCCATGCCTGGGTCACGTGGTTGAATTTGCTCTTTTGAAAGTCGAACCCGCCCACCAATGCGATGACCTTGCCCGTGCGCGGATCCATGGCCACAAAGGCCGATTCGACGTCGGGCAGTTGCGTGATGCGCCACGTCTTGTCACCAGTCTGCACCACCCGGATCACCGCGCCGGGTCGAATCTTGATGTTGGGCCCTGCCTTGTCCGACAAGCCGGATTGAACCGGTTTGAGGCCTTCACCGGTGATCTCGAAGGGCTCACCGTCCTGGCGGACCGCCAGCACGCGTTTGGAGCTCACTTCAAGGACAACAGCCGACAGCAGGTCATCGTTGTCAGGCCTTTCGGCGAGCGCCTCGTCCACCGCTTCGTTCAGCGCGGTTTTGTCGGCAGGCAGGTCGATGAACAGCTCAGGTCCTCGATAGACCTGGCGGCGTTCGTAGTCGAGCACTCCTTGTCTAACAGCCCGGTACGCCGCCAATTGCTCGGCTTGCTTCAGCGAGGTCGTGACCACCAGACCGCGCGTGTAGGCCTCTTCGCCGTATTGCGCCACGATCGACTGTCGCACCATCTCGGCCACAAACTCGGCGTGGACCTGCGTGGCACTGCCCACTGGACGAAGCTTCAGTTCTTCGGACTTTGCCTCTTCGGCCTGCTCGGCGGTGATGAAGCCGTTTTCCACCATCCGATCAATGATGTGCAGCTGGCGGGCACGGGCCCGGCGCGGATTCTTGACAGGGTTGTACGCAGAAGGCGCCTGCGGCAGCCCGGCCAGCATGGCCGCTTCGGCCACGGTCACATCCTTGAGGGCTTTGCCGAAGTAGGTCTGGGCTGCTGATGAGAACCCGTAGGCTCGCTGTCCCAGGAAGATCTGATTCATGTAGATCTCCAGGATCTGCTCTTTGGTGAGCATGTGCTCCAGCTTGAAGGTCAGCAACACCTCGTAAATCTTGCGTGTGTAGCTCTTTTCGGCAGACAGGTACACGTTGCGGGCGACCTGCATGGTGATCGTTGATGCACCTTGGCTCTTGGCCTGCCGCAGGTTGGCCAGTGCCGCCCGGATCATGCCGCGGTAGTCGACACCGCTGTGCTCGAAGAAACGCGCGTCCTCGATGGCCAGCACCGCGTTCTTCATCACCTCGGGGATCTCGTTGATCGTGAGCAGGTTGCGGCGCTCTTCACCGAACTCACCGATCAGCTGGCCTTCAGCCGTCAGCACGCGCAGCGGGAGCTTGGGGCGGTAGTCGGCCAGGCCGGTCACATCGGGCAGGTTGGGGTAAGCCACCGCCAAGGCAATCCCCACCGCCATCAACACGCTTACAACACCTGCCGCCGCCAGTCCGGCCACAGCCACCACCAAGCGTCCCACCCAGATCAGTGCAGTGCGGCCCGCGGATACTGAATCGGAAGTCGTGGAAGGGGTGGGGGTATCTTGGTTGGGCATGCGGTCGATCAAGGCCTCAAACCTTGATTATAAAAATGGCGCTGAGCGGCCCGGGTGAAGGAGTCAGCATATTGTGGGTTGTTGTGCATGACGAATCACAAAGCCCGTTCAATGGGTCGCCAGCGGAGCCTGAACACGTATGGTTTTGACAACGTTTCGACTTGTCTCAAAGGCAAAATTTCTTTGCTGGACAAAGGCCTTGCTGCTAGCATTCAAGTGAATTCTTAAGTCTGGCGCGCAGCAGCGCCATCATATCTGGGGGTCACCTTGATCTCATTGGGATCGTTATTCAGCCGGGAACCGGCGCCCTTGCTGGGCATTGACGTGAGTTCGTCGAGCGTCAAACTGGTTGAACTGTCCCGCAACCGATCGGGTGATCTGGTGTTGGAGCGGTGTGCCATGGAGCCGCTTGAGCGCGGCTGGATCACCGACGGCAACATTGAAAAGTTTGACGAGGTGGCCGAAGCGGTCAGGCGTGTGGTTCGCAAGAGCGGCAGCAAAACCAAGAACGTTGCGCTCGCGCTCCCGGCGTCTGCGGTGATCACGAAAAAAATCATCTTGCCCGGTGGTTTGTCCGACAAGGAGCTCGAAGCTCAAGTCGAATCCGAGGCCAACCAGTACATCCCGTTTTCGCTCGACGAGGTCAGCCTGGATTTCTGCGTGATCGGTCCCAGCGCCAACTCGGTCGGCGACGTCGAAGTCCTCATTGCTGCATCGCGCAAGGAAAAAGTGTCGGATCGCCAAGGTTTGGCGGAAGCGGCCGGACTCAAGCCCGTGGTCATGGACGTGGAGTCCTACGCTTCACGCATGGCGGCCGGTCGGGTGATCGAAACGCTGCCCAACCAGGGCATCGATTCGTTGGTGGCGTTGTTTGAGGTGGGTGCCTTGACCACCAGCATGCAGGTCATGCGCAACGACGACGTCCTGTACGAGCGTGATCAGGCTTTTGGGGGCGCACAGCTCACACAGTTGATCGTTCGGCAATACGGATTTTCTGCGGATGAGGCTGAGGCCAAAAAGCGTTCGGGTGATTTGCCCGACGACTACCGCGCGGCTGTTCTGGACCCCTTCATCGAAAGCATGGCACAGGAAGTCGGTCGTGCGTTGCAGTTCTTTTTCACCAGCACGCCCTACAACAAGGTGGATCACATCCTGCTGGCGGGTGGCAGTGCAGCATTGCCAGGTTTGACCGAGGCCGTCACGCACCAAACCTCATTCGCCTGCATGGTGATCAATCCGTTTGATGCCATGGAGATGGCGGCCTCCGTTCAGGCTCGCAAGATCTCACGCGAAGCACCCTCGTACCTGACGTCAACCGGGTTGGCCTTGCGGAGGTTTTACCAATGATCTTGATCAACCTGTTGCCGCACCGGGAGGCGGCTCGAAAACGGCAGAAGGAACAGTTCTTCACCCAGTTGGGTTTGTCCGCCTTGTTGGGCGGCATCGTTTGTGGCGCGGTGTTCACCTGGTACCAAGGGCAGATCGCATCCCAGCAAGAGCGCAACGCATTTTTGCAGGCCGAGATCACCCGTCTCGATGCCGAAATCAAGGACATCGCCGGTTTGCAGCGAGAAATTGCCTCGCTTCGGGCCCGCCAAACCGCGGTGGAAGATTTGCAGAGCGACCGCAACATACCCGTGCATTTGCTTGACGAGCTGGTCACGCAGCTGCCCGATGGCATTTACTTGCGATCCATGAAGCACGAGAACCAGAGCGTGCTGCTGAACGGCGTGGCGCAGTCTCAAGAGCGTGTTTCCGATCTGTTGCGCAACCTGTCCAACAACAGCCAGTGGCTGGCGCGGCCAGATTTGATCGAGATCGTGTCTTCAACCGCTGCGCTGACAGGGCGCGAGCAGCGACGTGTCTTCAACTTCTCCATCCGCGTTTCAATCAAACGCCCGGCGGCTGAAGCAGCCCCGGCCGGTGCCCCCGCCGCTGCGGGCAAAGTTTGATCACAGGGCAACGCACCATGGCAAAAACGCCCAGCATCAACGTGGACTTCAAAGCGGTCCAGGAAAAACTCCGCAGCCAGTTCGCGGGACTTGATCCCAACGACCCGTCGCAATGGCCCGGTTTGCCGCGCAACCTGTTGTTCGTCGCCGTGTGTGTGGCGGTCATCGCAGGACTTTGGTTTGCCTGGTTGAAAGATTCCGACGAGGAATTGATTGCCGAAAAAGCCCGGGAACAGCAGCTCCGCGAAGATTACAAAAAGAAAGCCGTTCAGGCTGTGAATCTCGACGCGCTGCGCAAGCAGCTGGAGCAGGTGCAGCAGTACGTCACCCAGCTCGAAAAGCAGCTGCCCAGCAAGGCAGAAATGGACGCCTTGCTGTCCGACATCAACCAGGCGGGTCTCGGGCGAAGCCTTCAGTTCGAGTTGTTCCGTCCCGGCGCGGTGAGCGTGAAGGAGTACTACGCTGAATTGCCCATCACAGTGAAGGTGACGGGCACGTACCACGACATCGGACTGTTTGCGGCAGACATCGCGAACCTGTCCCGCATCGTCACGTTGAACAATCTGACATTGACTCCTGTGGCAAACCGCGAAGGCGTGTTGACGATGGATTGCATCGCCAAAACCTTCCGCTACCTGGACCAGGAAGAAATCGCGCTGCAGCAAAAAGCACAGGGAGCCAAAAAGTGACTTCCTCAAAATGTCTGAACCTTTTGACCGCAGTGACTTTCGCTTCGCTGTTGTCCGGATGCACATCGTCTGGCCAGGACGAGTTGCAGGCGTGGATGCAAACCGAGCGCAACAGCATCAAGCCCTCTGTTCAGCCCATACCCGCTCCCACCAAGTTCGAGCCCCAGGCCTACGCTGGAGAGCGGTTGACGCAGCCGTTCAGCCTTGAAAAGCTCACCAGCGCCATGAACGGCAGCCAGTCGACGCCGGTGGTCAACGCGGCCTTGATCGAGCCTGAGCTCAATCGGCGCAAGCAGCCGCTGGAGGCCTATCCCCTGGACACGATGTCCATGGTCGGCAGCTTGAACCGGGATGGGCAGTTGGTTGCTCTCGTCAAGGTGGACAACCTGCTCTATCAAGTGCGTCCCGGCAGTTATCTGGGTCAAAACTACGGACGGGTGACCAGAATTTCGGAGACCGAGGTGGTGATGCGCGAAATCGTGCAGGACTCCGGCGGCGAGTGGACGGAGCGCCCCGCAGCGTTGCAGTTACAAGAGGAAGCTTCTAAATGAACAAGCCAAACAAGGCGTCGGTGGTTTCAGCCGTGCAACGCGGGGTGATCAAAGGTGCGGTATTCGCCTGTATGGCAGCAACCACTGTGTGGGCCCAGGCCCAGAACGCGATCCAGTCGCTCACGGGCGGTGTGCAAGGCGGCGTGGAAATCATCCGCATCAACACGGCACAACCCCTCGCAGCGGTGCCGACGGGTTTCACCATCCAGTCACCGGCTCGCATCGCGCTCGATTTCCCGGGCGTGGCCAATGCGATTGGACGCAGCACGGTCGAGATCAACGAGGGCAATCTGCGTTCGGCCAACGTGGTCCAGGCCGGCGACCGCACGCGCGTGGTGATCAACCTGAAGCAGACGGCTTCTTACGAGACGAAGATCGAAGGCAACTCGCTGCTGGTGGTGTTGCAGCGCTCCGAGGTGGTGACCGCTGTGACCGCGCCACCGGTCTCCTTTGCCGAAAACCGCAACCGAGATGTTTCCTCGCTTCGCGACATTGACTTCCGTCGAGGTGTGGGCAATGCGGGCCGCGTGGTGGTGGAACTGGCCAACAACCAGGTGGGTGTGGACATTCGCCAGCAAGGGCAGAACCTGGTGGTGGAATTCCTCAAGACGTCGCTGCCCGAAGGCTTGCGTCGCCGCCTGGACGTGAGCGACTTCGGAACGCCGGTACAAAGCGTCACCACTTCCCAGACGGGTGACAGGGTGCGCATGGTCGTAGCGCCCACCGGGAACTGGGAGCACTCCGCTTACCAGAGTGACAACCAGTTTGTGCTCGAGATCCGCGAGCAGAAGGTCGATTCGAGCAAGCTGACGCAAGGACCGGGCTACAACGGCGAGAAACTCTCCCTCAACTTCCAGAACATTGAAGTGCGGTCTTTGTTGCAGGTGATCGCAGACTTCACCAATTTCAACGTCGTGACCTCGGACTCCGTCACGGGATCGGTGACCCTCCGGCTCAAGGACGTGCCTTGGGATCAGGCCCTGGACATCATTCTGCAGGCCAAGGGTTTGGGCATGCGCAAGTCGGGCAATGTGTTGTGGATTGCGCCCAAAGACGAGATCGCTGCACGTGAGAAGCAAGATCTGGAGGCGCGAGCGTCAACGGAAAGCCTCGAGGCATTGCGCACGCAAGGCTTCCAGATGAACTACGCCAAGGCGGTCGATATTGCCGGCCAGTTGAAATCGTCGGGTGGCGGTGGCGGTGGCGGTGGCGGTGGTGGCGCTGGCGCCAGCAATGCACGAATCCTGTCCGAACGCGGCAGTGTGATCTCCGAGCCTCGGACCAATCAGTTGTTTGTGACCGACATACCGTCCAAGTTGCAACAGGTGCAAGATCTGATCGCCAAATTGGACATCCCGATCCGGCAAGTGATTATCGAGGCGCGCATTGTTGAAGCGGACGACAGTTTCGGCAAGTCGCTGGGCGTGCGTTTGGGCGGTGGTATTCGAGGGTTTGGCGTTGGCTCGGTGAATGGCAACGCTGTGCAAGGCAACTTCGGTTCCACATACGGTGCTGTGTCGACGGGTCCGACCCAGACCTCGCAGCCCTTTGTGAGTCTGCCCGCCAATCCAAGCAACGCGTTGGCGGCATCGTATGCGTTGTCTTTGTTCAGTCCGAACGCATCGCGCTTTCTGAGCTTGGAGATTTCGGCGCTGGAATCCGACGGCAAGGGCCGTATTGTTTCCAGTCCTCGCGTGGTCACGGCCGACCAGGTCAAGGCGCTGATCGAACAAGGCACGGAGTTCCCTTATCAGACGGCAACCTCCAGCGGTGCCACGGCGATTGCGTTCCGAAAGGCCAACCTGAAATTGGAAGTGACACCTCAGATCACACCCGAAGGCAACATCATCCTGGATCTGGACATCAACAAGGACAGCCGTGGCGAATCGACGCCCGACGGCATTGCCATCAACACCAAGCATGTGCAAACCCAGGTGCTGGTGGAGAACGGCGGAACCGTGGTGATCGGGGGCATTTTCGAGCAGACCGAAAGAAACCAGGTGAACAAGGTGCCTCTGTTGGGTGACCTACCCGCCTTGGGCAACCTGTTCAAGTCTCGCGAACGGATTCTTAACAAGTCCGAACTGCTCATCTTCATCACGCCCCGCGTGCTCGGTCGCTCCGCCATCAATTGAGCGCCAGGTCTTGTTTCCTGATCGGCTTGCCTGGTTCGGGCAAGTCGACCGTGGGTCGGCAGCTTGCCCGCCGTGTTTCGCTCCCGTTCTTCGACTCGGACCAAGTCATTGAACAACGACTCGGGTGCTCGATCCGCGAGTTTTTCGAGCGCGAGGGTGAGGAGCGTTTTCGAGACATTGAGGCCGTTGTGATCGATGAGTTGAGCTCGGGCCCCACTTGTGTGCTCTCGACCGGCGGCGGTTCTGTGTTGCGTTCTGAGAATCGGGAGCGGCTCAAACACCGCGGGACCGTGGTGTACCTGCGCTCCACACCAGAGGAAATTTTTCGCCGCTTGCGCCACGACCGGAACCGTCCGCTGCTGCAAGTGGCGGATCCTCAACAGCGCTTGAGGGACCTGTGTGCCGTGCGCGACCCGCTGTACCGTGAGACAGCCCATTTTGTGATCGAGACGGGCAGGCCCTCGGTCGCGATGCTGGTGAACATGATCGTGATGCAGCTCGAATTGGGTGGGTCGGTGACGCCGGGTGCGTCCAGTACCCCTACGTCAACGCACTCCGGGCCGGTTCGCTGACCGGTCGGCGCGGGCCTCTGACCCTGGTCAAGGCATAAACTTGGGCCCATGACGCCCCAAGCCCCATCCTCCTTTCACCAACAAGTCGACATCGACCTCGGCGACCGCAGTTACGCCATTGACATTGGCGCGGGCCTGCTGGATTCGCCCGACAGTTACGCCCAGTTGCCCTCTGCCCGCAGCGCGATGATCGTCACCAACGAGACGGTGGCGCCCCTGTATGCGAAGCGCCTGGAGCGAATGCTTGCACCGCGCTACCCCCAGGTTCACACGGTGAGTCTGCCCGATGGCGAGTCGCACAAGACTTGGGAATCGCTCAACCTGATTTTTGATGCATTGCTTTCTCACGCATGCGACCGCAAGACGGTTCTGTTCGCGCTCGGGGGTGGCGTGGTGGGCGACATGACCGGCTTTGCCGCTGCGAGTTACATGCGTGGCGTTGCATTCGTTCAGGTACCCACCACCCTGTTGGCTCAGGTGGATTCTTCGGTGGGGGGCAAGACGGCGATCAACCATCCCCTGGGCAAAAACATGATCGGGGCGTTCTACCAGCCGCAGCGGGTGGTGTGTGACCTCGACACACTCACCACCTTGCCGGCGCGCGAACTCAGTGCTGGATTGGCCGAGGTCATCAAATACGGTCCCATCGCGGACATGGTTTTCTTCGACTGGATTGAGGCCAACATGGCTGCGCTGATGGCGCGTGAGCCAGGCGCGCTGGCCCATGCGGTCAAACGCAGCTGCGAGATCAAGGCCTGGGTGGTGGGGCAGGACGAGCGCGAAGCCGGGCTGCGTGCGATCCTGAACTTCGGGCATACCTTCGGCCACGCCATCGAGGCCGGGATGGGCTATGGCGCGTGGTTGCACGGCGAGGCCGTGGGTTGCGGACTGGTGATGGCAGCTCGGCTTTCGCAAGCGCTCGGTGGGGTGGATGGCGCGTTTGTCGAGCGTCTCACGCGATTGGTGCAGGCGGCGGGTTTGCCCACCGTGGCGCCCGTGCTGGCGGCGAGCGACAACGTGGGCCGGTACCTCGCCCTGATGCGGGTCGACAAGAAATCCGAAGCGGGCGAGATCAAGTTCGTGGTGATCGATGGCCCCGGCCATGCGGTGGTGCGGTCAGCGCCGGATGCGGTGGTGGCGCAGGTGATCGAGGCGAGTACGCGCGCCTGATGGAGCACACTTCACAAAGCTCGGTCCAATCGCTGGCGCCATACGCCAGTGACCCCGCCAGGAGCCGGGGGCGACGTTACCCGGAGGCCGAAGCGCCCACGCGCACCGCTTTCCAGCGCGACAGGGACCGGGTGATCCACTCCACCGCGTTTCGCCGCTTGGTCTACAAGACCCAGGTGTTCCTGAACCACGAAGGCGATCTCTTTCGCACCCGGCTGACGCACTCGCTGGAGGTCGCGCAGCTCGGGCGCAGCATCGCGAGATCCTTGCAGCTCAATGAAGATCTGGTCGAGGCCATTGCGCTGGCGCACGACCTGGGCCACACGCCCTTCGGTCACGCGGGCCAGGATGCGTTGAATGCCTGCATGCAGTCGATCGCACCAGGCGGAGACGCCGAGGATGGCTGGGGTTTTGAACACAATCTGCAGAGCTTGCGCGTGGTGGACGAACTGGAGGAGCGCTACCCGGCGTTTGACGGTTTGAACCTGTGCTTCGAGACCCGTGAAGGCATTCTCAAGCATTGTTCGCGCAGCAACGCGCAACGCCTGGAGCGGTTGGAGCCGCACGGAGTGGCGGCGCGCTTCCTCGAGGGCGGCTCGCCCAGCCTGGAGGCCCAGTTGTGCAACCTGGCCGACGAAATCGCCTACAACGCGCACGACATCGACGACGGCGTGCGATCGGGTTTGCTGACGTTGGAGCAACTGGGCGATGTGCCGCTGTTCGAGCATTACCGGCAGCAGGCGGTGCGGTCGCATCCGACACTGGCAGGCCGGCGCCTCCTGTTCGAATCCATTCGCCTGATGCTCAGTGACCAGGTGTACGACGTGATCGACCACACCCGACTGCTCATGGCCGGGCACGCGTTGGACAGCGCCGATGCGGCGCGGCAACTCCCGCCGCTGGTGGCTTTCTCGCCGGCCATGCGTGAGCGATCGCAGGTGCTCAAGACCTTCCTGCTGCGCAATCTTTACCGCCACCCCCAAGTGATGGAGACCACGAACCGCGCACGCCGTGTGGTCAGCGATCTTTTCGAGCGCTACATGAGCGCGCCGCAGGAATTGCCCGATGCCCACAGCCGAAGCCGGCACCATGCGCGCGCGGTGGCCGATTACATCGCGGGCATGACCGATCGTTTCGCCATCCGGGAGCACGAACGGTTGTTTGGTGCGGTGGTTTTTCCCTGATCTGATGCGTTGACCGTCGTCATGAACGCCCGAGACGATTCGGCTTCCTCGCGGACCGCCGCCATCGTTTTTGCGGTGGGCGTCACATGTGCGCTGCACGTGGGCAAGCTGCCGGTGGCCATCCCGGTGCTGCGTGATGCCTTGAGCCTGACCTTGATTCAGGCCGGCTTTCTGTTGTCGCTGGTGCAACTCGCCGGCATGACACTGGGTCTGCTGGTGGGTCTCACGGCAGATCGGCTGGGTCCCAGGCGCGTCATGCTTGCTGGTCTGGTTTTGTTGGCACTGGGCAGTGCACTGGGCGCGGTAGCGCCCGGGACGGACGTTTTGTTGCTTTCCCGCGTGGTGGAGGGCATGGGGTTCCTGCTGGCCGTCTTGCCCGCACCAGGTCTCCTGCGCCAGCGCGTGGTCCATGCGCCCACCCTGGCGCGCGCGCTGGGCTGGTGGGGCGCTTACATGCCATTGGGCACAGCCCTGGCCCTCTGGTTCGGTGCCGCATTCATGGGCGCGGTCGGCTGGCGCTGGGCGTGGACCTTGCTGGCACTCTTGTCGCTGGGCGCGGCCGCGGTGCTTGCCCTTTGCGTGTCGGTGGACAGGCGAGCGCCTGGGCGCAGCACAGATCCGCCAGCCTCTTGGGCTCCCAGGCTCAAGCGGACGCTCACATCGCGGGGGCCGTGGTGGGTGGCGTTGGCATTTTTCCTCTACTCGGGCCAATGGCTGGCCGTGATCGGTTTTCTGCCCACCATCTATGCCCAAGCCGGGTACGCCGCGGCGGCGGTGGGTGGCCTCAGCGCGTTGGCCGCCGGTATCAACATGGTGGGCAACATCGGTGCGGGCCGGTTGCTGGCGCGCGGCGTGCGCCCTGGCGTGCTCTTGGGCTGGGGCTTTTGCGCGATGGGGATCGGCTCGGTCATCACGTTTGGCCTGCCTGTGCCTCCCGTGGCGCAATACGTGGCCGTGCTGGTGTTCTCGGGCGTGGGCGGCTTGATACCCGGCACCTTGTTCGGTCTGGCGGTGGTCCTGGCACCGGACGATGACACGGTGTCCACCACGGTCGGCTGGATGCAGCAGTTCTCGGCGCTGGGACAGTTCCTGGGCCCTCCACTGGTGGCCTGGGTCGCGACCCAGACCGGCGGCTGGGAATCCACGTGGTGGGTCACGGCGACCTCGTCCTTGCTGGGCTTGCTGTTGGCAGGCCGCCTGCAAGCCGAATGGCGCCGACGGATCGGTGTCTAATCGGGGTCAGATTCCAATTCATCCGCATTGCCATGGCCCGATTGCCCCGCCTCACCGTCGCCGGTTATCCCCACCACGTGATCCAGCGCGGCAACAACCGACAGGCCATCGTCAAGTCCGATGCAGACCGTGAGGTGCTGCTCGAACTCATGGGTGAATATGCCAAAAAACACGAGGTGGCGATCAACGCCTATGTGCTCATGGACAACCATTTCCACCTGCTGCTCACGCCCGAGACCGGCGAGGGTGTGCCACTGATGATGCAGGCCGTGGGGCGGCGCTATGTGCGTTACTTCAACGACTTGCACCAACGCACCGGCACCTTGTGGGAAGGACGGTACAAGTCCACCCTGATCCAGACCGACCGGTATTTGTTGGCCTGCATGGCCTACCTGGACCTCAACCCCGTGCGTGCCGGCATCGTCAGTGAACCAAGGCAATACAGCTGGTCCAGCCACCGTCACTTCATCGGACAGACCAACGATCGGCGGGTCACGCCGCACCCCTTGGTCTGGAGTTTGGGCAACACACCCTTTGCTCGCGAAGCGGCTTACACCGATTTGGTGCGTGCCGGCCTGGCTGCCGATGCACAAAACGCGATCACACATGCCACGCTGCATGGCTGGGCACTGGGCGATGTCGAATTTGTGGAAACCCTGCAGAAGCAGACGAGCCGCCGCATCAGCGAGGCGCGCGCCGGGCGACCGGCCCTGGCGCCCCCGGACAGGCGTTGATCATGGATGCGGCGTTCGGAACGCTTCACGCCGGTTTGATCTGTCCCCAATTGATTTCTGCGTGAAAACGCCGGCAGAAAATTGGAATCTGACCCCAATTAATCTGCTTGGCATTGTTGTTGCAATGCAATATGCTCCGCAATCGCGATTTGCATCAACGCCCCACGAACCGAGAAGGAAGCGCCATGACCACGGCAGCCGAGCAGCAGCACCTCCAGCAACACGGTCTGTACGACCCTTCCAACGAGCACGACGCCTGTGGTGTCGGCTTTGTGGCGCACATCAAGGGCGAAAAGAGCCACGGCATCGTGCAGCAGGGCCTGAAGATTCTCGAAAACCTCGACCACCGGGGTGCGGTCGGTGCCGACAAGCTCATGGGCGACGGGGCAGGTTTGTTGATCCAGCTGCCTGACGCGCTGTACCGTGAGGAAATGGCCGCTCAGGGCGTGACGCTGCCGCCCGCGGGCGAGTACGGCGTGGGCATGATCTTCATGCCCAAGGAGCACGCCAGCCGCCTGGCCTGCGAGCAGGAAATGGAGCGCGCGATCGCTGCCGAAGGTCAAGTGCTGCTGGGCTGGCGCGATGTGCCGGTGAACCGCGACATGCCGATGTCGCCCACCGTGCGCGAGAAGGAGCCCATCATTCGCCAGGTCTTCATCGGCCGTGGCAACGACGTGATCGTGCAGGACGCGCTGGAGCGCAAGTTGTATGTGATCCGCAAGACGGCCAGTGGCGACATCCAGCGCCTCAAGCTGACCCACAGCAAAGAGTATTACGTGGTCAGCATGAGCAGCCGCACCGTGGTCTACAAAGGCCTGCTGCTGGCCGATCAGGTGGGCACCTACTTCAAGGATTTGCAGGACGAGCGCTGCGTCTCGGCCCTGGGCCTGGTGCACCAGCGCTTCTCCACCAACACCTTCCCCGAGTGGCCGCTGGCCCACCCCTACCGCTATGTGGCGCACAACGGCGAGATCAACACCGTCAAGGGCAACTACAACT
>NZ_JAOASO010000126.1 GCF_030158645.1 Hydrogenophaga sp.
CGAGCATCACGCCACCGAACGCCATGTGCGGGTTCGACACCACCGGCACGAAGCGAACCTGTGCGTGGGCGAACAGGCGGCGCAGACCGTCGGCCTGGTCGAGCGGCATCGAGGGAGAGAACGTAGTCGTCATCGCGGGAAAGGGCTGGTTCGGCGGGAAAGGGGCAAGCGTGGCGCGCGGCATCAGGCGTGTTCCATCAGCGCGGCGTGCGGCGCCACCGGATGCGACTGGTGCTGCGGCGCGGCGAAGATCAGGTTCACTTCGCTGGAATCCATGCGGTAAGCGGTGGCGAGGGTCGGGCGCAAGGCACGGTGCATCAGCGCGTTCGACGACAGCCGGTGCCAGTCTTCCGGCACGCGCTGGCCGTTGGCCACGCCCAGCACGGTGAGCTTGTGGCGGATCAGCGCATCGAGCGCCGGGCCGAGCTTCACCGCCTCGTCCATCTTGGAGAGCACGACGCCGCGGCAGGTGTTGGCGCGGTAGGAGATCAGCACGTCTTCGATCGTCTCGCCCTGCGCGGCCGAGTTGACCACCAGCAGCTTGTGGATCGAGCGGTGGCCCAGCATGTCCAGCAGCTCACGGGTGCGGGTGTCGCGCTGCGCCATGCCGGCGGTGTCGATCAGCACCATCTTCTTGGCCGACAGCAGGTCAAGCAGGTCTTCGAGCGAGGCGCGGTCGTGTGCGGTGTGCACCGGCACGCCGAGGATGCGGCCATAGGCCCGCAGCTGTTCGTGGGCGCCGACGCGGTAGGCGTCGAGCGTGATCAGGCCCAGGTGCGAGGCGCCGTAGCGGGTCGCAAACGCGGCGGCCAGCTTGGCGGTGGTGGTGGTCTTGCCGACGCCGGTGGCGCCGACCAGCGCGTAGACACCGCCCTGGTCTTCGAGCGCCGGCTCGCGGTCGGCGCTCAGCAGGTTGCGTTCGAGCACGCTGGCCGCCCAGGCCATCTCGTCGGTGACGTCGGGGCCCATGCCTTCGGCCAGCTTGCGGATCAGCGCCGGCGAGAAGCCGCAGTCGATCAGCTTCTGCGTCAGCCGCGCCTGCGCGGGCTGGCGCTGCAGCTTCTCCATGAAGGCCAGCGCGCCGAAGCGCTCTTCGATCATGCCCTTCATGCTGCGCAGCTCGTTCATCATGTCTTGCTGATCGCGGCGTGCCACGCTGGCGTCGGCAGCGGGTTGGCGCACCAGCACCTCTTCGCGCAGCACCGGCGGCTCGTGGAGGGACACGTTGGTGTGGATGCCCATCGAGGCGGCGCCATGCAGCGCGTTGAGCACCGGCGCGTGGCCGGGTGCGGCAGAAGAGGCCGTGGCGGCCTGCGCACGTTTCATCGCGACGGCGGGGCGTGCCGCCGGCACATCGGCCATCCGTGTGGCCAGCGGGCCAGCGGGAACGTCGGCGACCGGAGCCGCAGCGTGCGCAGCAGCCGACTCGGCCTGCATCGCGACCTGGCGGCGCTTGAGCATGCGGTCACGCACATAGTCCTGGAACGACAGCG
>NZ_JAOASO010000127.1 GCF_030158645.1 Hydrogenophaga sp.
ACCACCCACCTCGGCCCGCAGCGCATCGTCTGCCTCACCGAAGAAACCACCGAGTGGCTCTACCTGCTCGGGCAGGAGCGCCGCATCGTCGGCATTTCGGGCTACACGGTGCGCCCGCGCCGGGCGCGCGAAGAGAAACCCAAGGTCAGCGCCTTCCTCAGCGCCAAGATCGACAAGATCCTGGCGCTGGAGCCGGACTGCGTGTTCGGTTTTTCAGATTTGCAGGCCGACATTGCGGCGCTGCTGATCCGTGCGGGTGTGCAGGTCACGGTGTTCAACCAGCGCAGCGTGGACGAGATCCATTCCATGCTGTTCCAGGTGGCGGCCATGGTCGGCTGTGCCGAGGCGGGGCTGGCCTGGATCGAGGCCAACCGCGCACAGCTCGACGGCATTCGCGAAGCGGTGGAGGCGCTGCAGGCGCAAGGCAAACGCCGACCGCGCGTGTTCTTTGAAGAGTGGGACGAGCCGCACATCAGCGGCATCCGCTGGGTCTCGGAGCTGCTGGGCATCGCGGGCGGCGACGATGTGTTTCCCGAACTCGCCACGCAGCCGCTGGGCAAGCACCGCATCATTGCCGACGGTGCCGAGATCGTGCGCCGCAATCCCGACATCGTCATCGGCTCGTGGTGCGGCAAGAAGTTCCGGCCCGAGAAAGTGGCTGCGCGCGCGGGGTGGCAGGACGTGGCGGCGGTGAAGACCGGACAGCTGTTCGAGATCAAGTCGGCCGACATCCTGCAGCCCGGGCCGGCCGCACTCACCGATGGCGTGGCGCAGATGCACCGCATCGTGTCCGACTGGATGCATGAGCATGGTTGACATCGCGCGCAGCGAATTCATTCTGGGCGGTCAGAAGAGCGGCAAGTCGCGACGCGCCGAACTGATCGCCAGACAATGGCTGGACGCCACGGTGGCGCACCGAGCGGTGCTGGTCGCCACCGGCCAGGCCTGGGACGACGAGATGCGCGAGCGCATCGCGCGACACCAGCGCGATCGCATGGTGCGCGTGCCCGGCATGGTCACGGTGGAAGAACCCCTGGCCCTGGCCGAGGTGCTGCAGCGGCACAGCGCACCGCAAACCCTGGTGGTGGTCGACTGCCTCACGCTGTGGCTCACCAACCTGCTGATGCCGGCGCATGGCGAGCCGCTGGACGCCGAAGGGCCCACCAGAGAGCTGTGTCGTGTGATCGAACGGGCCCAGGGCCCGGTGGTGCTGGTGGGCAACGAAATCGGTTTGGGCGTGATTCCGATGGGGCGCGACGTGCGCGCCTTTGTGGATGCGCTGGGTGGCTTGAACCAGTCTGTGGCGGGCGTCTGCGCACGCGTCACGCTGATGGCCGCCGGTCTGCCCTTGACATTGAAAGAGCCGGGATGAAGACCATGTCCATTCGACGCTGGCTGGGTGCTGCCGCCGTGCTGTGTTGGGCGACCGCCTTGCACGCCGCCGGCCTGCAGGTGACGGATGACCGGGGCGTGGTGGTGTCGTTGCCGCAGTCGCCGCAGCGCATCGTGTCGCTGCTGCCTTCGCTCACCGAGACCGTGTGTGAACTCGGCCAGTGCCACCGGCTGGTGGGTGTCGATCGTTATTCCAACCACCCGGCCCCGGTGCGGGACCTGCCCAAAACGGGCGGCGGCATCGACCCCAACGTCGAGGCCATCGTGGCGCTCAAGCCCGACGTGGTGCTGATGGCCACCTCGTCGCGCGGTGTGCAAAGGCTGGAGGCGTTGGGCTTGAAGGTGCTGGCCATGGAGCCCAAGAGCTCGGCGGATGCGAAACGGGTCATGGGCAAGCTGGGCCAGTTGCTGGAGGTGTCGGATGCCGATCGCATCTGGCGCGCCATCGATGCGGGTGTGATGGCAGCGGCGCAGTCGTTGCCTGCCGACGCACGTTCGCTGCGCGTGTATTACGAGGTCAGCACGGGTGGTTACGCGGCCGGCACGCAGTCGTTCATCGGCGAACTGATGGCGCGACTGGGTGTGCAGAACATCCTCACGCCCGATCTCGGCCCGTTCCCGCGCATCAACCCCGAGTACGTGGTGCGTGCCAACCCCGACCTCATCATGATCGGCGTGCGCAATGTGCAGGGCATGGCGCAGCGCCCGGGTTGGCGCGGCATGCGCGCCCTGCGCGAGCAGCGGGTGTGTGTTTTCACCGAAGCCGAATCCGACGTGCTGGTGCGCCCGGGTCCGCGCATGGCAGAAGCGGCCCGCATCATGGCGCGCTGCATCGGTGACAAAGGCCGGCGGTGAGCGGTGCGCGCCACAGCCTCTGGCTCGCCAGCGCCTTGCTGCTGGCGGCGGCGGCGGTGCTGCTGCTGGGCGCCGGCGTGGGCAGCACCGGGTTTGACAGCGTGTTGAACGCGCGCACCGACCCGGTGGCCTGGCAGATCCTGTGGGACATCCGTGTGCCTCGCACGCTGGGCGCCTGGGTGGCCGGTGGCTTGCTGGGTCTCGCCGGTGCGGTGGCGCAGGGCCTGTTCCGCAACCCGCTGGCCGACCCCTACCTGCTGGGCAGCGCCTCGGGCGCAGCACTCGGTGTGGCCTTGGCGCTGGCCTTGTTCGGCACCTCGCCGTTTGCCACGCAGTGGCTGGTGCGCCTGGGCCTGACCAGCGCAGCCTTCGCCGGTGCGGTGCTCGGCGTGGTGCTCACGCTGGCGCTGGCCAAGGGCGTGCAGCACACGCTGCGCCTGCTGCTGGCCGGTGTGATCGTGGGGGTGGTGCTGGGTGCCGGGCGCGACCTGGTCACCATCGCTTCGCCCGACACCTTGCAGGCCATGCAGGGCTTCATGCTGGGCAGCACCGGTTTTGTGGGCTGGGCGGCGTGCGGTGTGATGGCCGCGATGTTGTTGGTCACCGTGTTGGTGGCGGCCTCGCTGGGGCGCGTGCTCGACGGCCTGGCCCTGGGCGAGGCCACGGCACTCAGCCTGGGTTTGCCGCTGGGCGCCGTGCGTGGTGTCCTGGTGGCCGTGCTGGCGCTGGCCACCGGTGCGGCCGTCGCGCAAACCGGCTTGATCGCATTCGTGGGCCTGGCCTCGCCGCACCTGGTGCGCTCCATCGTCAAGACCACACACGCCCGACTGCTGGTGTTGAGTGCCTTGATGGGCGGCCTGTTGCTGATGGCCGCCGACGTGCTCGCGCGCTGGATCATCGCGCCCCAGGAGTTGCCCGTGGGCGTGCTCACCGCCGTGCTCGGCGGCAGCTATTTGTTGTGGCTGATGCACCGGCGGCGCCGGCCGGGGGGTGGGCTGTGACCATGGCGCTCAAGACCCAGGGTGTCGGGGTGGCGCTGGGCGACACCCTGGTGCTGCACGGCATCGACGTGTCTTTCATGGCCTCGCGCTGGACCAGCGTTGTCGGACCGAACGGCGCGGGCAAGTCGACCTTGCTGAAAGCGTTGGCGGGCCTGCTGCCGCACAGCGGTCAGGTGCTGCTGATGGACCGGCCGCTGGCACAGTGGCGCGGTCGCGAGCGCGCGCGCTGCCTGGCCTGGCTGGGTCAGGGCGAACAGGGTGCGGACGACCTCAGCGTGTGGGACGTGGCCATGCTCGGTCGCTTGCCGCACCAGCCCTGGCTCGCCACGCCTTCGCACGCCGACCGCGTGGCCGTGGAGCAGGCCTTGCGCGCCACCCAGGCCTGGGACTGGCGCGAGCGGCCGCTCGGCGCGCTCTCCGGCGGCGAGCGCCAGCGCGTGCTGCTGGCCCGTCTGCTGGCGGTGGACGCCGATGTGCTGCTGATGGACGAACCCCTGGCCAACCTCGATCCGCCCCACCAGGCCGACTGGCTGCTGCTGGTGCGCGAGCTGGTCGGGCGCGGCAAGACCGTGGTGAGCGTGCTGCACGAGATCGGCATGGCGCTGCACGCCGACCGGATGGTGGTGATGGCGCAAGGCCGGATGGTGCACCAGGGCGCCTGCGAAGATCCGCGGACCCACCAGGCGCTGGAAGACGTTTTTGACCACCGCATCGCCATCCATCCCCTGGGCGACCAGTGGGTGGCGGTGCCCCGTTGACTTTTTGGAGACCGCTGATGCAGATCGAATCACCCCCCACCGACAAGCGCTACGAGAAGCCCGAAGGTGAACGCCGCGGCCTGGTCATCGTCCACACCGGCGACGGCAAGGGCAAGAGCACGGCGGCGTTTGGTCTGGCGCTGCGGGCGTTTGGCCGCACGCATGTGCACGGCAAGCTCGTGAAAGTCTTTCAGTTCATGAAAGTGCCTTCGGCGCGTTTTGGCGAGCACCGCGTGTTCGAACAGCTCGGTTTGCCGATCGAAGGGCTGGGGGATGGGTTCAGCTGGAAGAGCCAGGACCTGGAGCATTCGGCCCAGCTGGCGCGCGACGGGTGGCTGAAAGCCCGGGACGCGATCCTGAATGGTGAATACTTCATGGTCACGCTCGACGAGCTGACCTACCCGCTGATCTACGGCTGGCTGCCGCTCGACGAGGTCTTGCAGACGCTGCGCGACCGACCCCGCCACGTGCACGTGGTGATCACCGGGCGTCGCTGCCCGCCCGAGATCATCGAGCTGGCCGACACCGTGACCGAGATGACCCTGGTGAAACACGCGTTCAAGGCGGGCATTCCCGCCCAGCGCGGCATCGAAGATTGACCCTGTTCCCGAAAGAAGAGAACCATGACCACGACCACCCTGAACGAACAACCCGTGCGCCTCGTGCCACGTCCGCCTGTTGCCGCCGCGACGACCGAACGCTGGTCGGTCGACGATGTGGCCGCGCTGTTTGATTTGCCGTTTTCCGAGCTGATCCACCGCGCGCAAACCGTGCACCGCGAGCACTTTGACCCGACCGAGGTCGAGCTCGCGACGCTGCTGTCGGTGAAGACCGGCGGCTGCCCCGAAGACTGCGGCTACTGCCCGCAATCGGTGCACTTCGACACCGGCCTGGAAGCCGGCAAGCTCATGGGCGTGGCCGCGGTGCGCGAAGCCGCGCAACGTGCGAAACAGGCGGGCGCCACGCGCTTCTGCATGGGCGCGGCCTGGCGCGCGCCCAAAGACCGCGACGTGGATGCCGTGGCCGAGCTCGTGCGCGCCGTGAAAGAAGAAGGCCTGGAAGCCTGCGCCACGCTGGGCATGCTCAACGAAGGCCACGCCGAAACCCTGCGCGACGCCGGTCTGGACTACTACAACCACAACCTGGACAGCGCGCCCGACTTCTACGGCGAGGTGATCACCACGCGCGACTACCAGGACCGCCTGGACACGCTGGAGCGCGTGCGCGGCGCGGGCGTGAAGGTCTGCTGCGGCGGCATCGTGGGCATGGGCGAATCGCGCCGCCAGCGCGCCGCGCTCGTGGCCCAGCTCGCCAACCTCGCGCCCGACTACCCCGAGTCCGTGCCGATCAACAACCTGGTGAAGGTGCAAGGCACGCCGCTGGCCGACCAGCCCGACCTGGACCCGCTGGAGTTCGTGCGCACCATCGCGGTGGCGCGCATCACCATGCCGCGCGCCCGCGTGCGCCTGTCGGCCGGGCGCCAGCAGATGAGCGAAGCGGTGCAGGCCCTGTGTTTCCTGGGCGGTGCCAACTCCATTTTTTACGGCGAGAAGCTGCTCACCACCGGCAACCCCGATGTGGCGGCCGACATGAACCTGCTGGCCAAGCTGGGTCTGCGGGCACGCCGCGCCTGAGGCCAACGCCATGTCGGTCAACGAAGCCTGGCGCCAGCGCAGCCTCGCGGCGGTCTGGCACCCGTGCACACAGATGAAGCTGCACGCGCCGGCTGGTGCGGCCTTGCCGCTGGTTCCCGTGGCGCGCGCCGAGGGCGTGTGGCTGCACGACCATGAGGGCCACCGCTACCTGGATGCGATCAGCTCCTGGTGGGTCAACTTGTTCGGCCACAACCACCCCGCCATCCGCGCTGCACTCATCGACCAGCTCCACACGCTGGACCACGTGATGCTTGCCGGCTTCACCCACGCGCCGGTGGTCGATCTGTCCGAACGCCTGTCCGCCCTGACCGGGTTGGGCCATGCCTTCTACGGCAGCGACGGCGCCAGCGCCACCGAAATCGCGCTCAAGATGAGCGCGCACCACTGGCGCAATGCCGGGCGTGCGCGCAAGAACCGCTTCGTCGGCGTGGCCGGCGGTTACCACGGCGAGACCGTGGGCGCGTTGGCCGTGACCGACATCGCGCTGTTTCGCGAGGCTTACGCGCCGCTGGTGCGGTTGGGCGCCACCGTGCCCAGCCCCGATGCCCGCGCGGCCGGGCCGGGCGAGTCGGCTGCGGACGTGGCCGAACGCGCTGCGGCGGCGCTGGCCGAGTGGCTGGCCGAACACCACGAGGACACGGCGGCGCTGATCGTCGAGCCGCTGGTGCAGTGCGCCGCCGGCATGGCCATGCACGATGCCGTGTACTTGCAGCGCGCACGCGAACTCTGCGACCGTTATCAGGTGCACCTGGTGCTCGATGAGATCGCGGTGGGGTTCGGGCGCACCGGCACGCTGTTTGCCCACCAGCAAGCCGGCATCCGGCCCGACTTCCTGTGCCTCTCCAAAGGCCTGACCGGTGGCACGCTGCCGCTGTCGGTGGTGCTCACCACCGACGCGGTGTACGCCGCCTTCTACGACGACCAGGTCGCGCGCGGCTTCCTGCATTCGCACAGCTACACCGGCAACCCGCTGGCCTGCCGCGCGGCGCTGGCCACGCTGGACCTGTTCGAGCAGACGGATGCGCTTCGCCACAACGTGGGCACCGGCGAGCGCCTGGCCGCGCAGTTTGCGCCGCTGTCCAGCCACCCCCGTGTGCGCCACGCACGGCGCCAGGGAATGATCTTCGCTTGGGACGTGAGCAGCAGCCTGCCCGACTTTGCCCGCCGCTACGCCCGCCATGCGCTTGAGCAGGGCCTGCTGCTGCGCCCCATCGGCCACACGCTGTACGCGATGCCGCCGTACGTCATCGACGAAGCCGAAGGTGCCTTTCTGGCTGCGGGCGCGTTGGCCGCGCTGCAGGCCGCGCTGGCCGAAGAAGCGCCCACCGGCGCGCTCGCCCTCGAAGGGGTGTGCGATGGCGTTTGACGGCTGCTTCGTCACCGGCACCGACACCGGGGTGGGCAAGACGCTGGTGAGTGCGGCCTTGCTGCACACGCTGGCGCGCCACCACCGGCGCGTGGTCGGCATGAAGCCGGTGGCGGCCGGGTTGATCGAGCACGCTGGCCAATGGGTCAGCGAAGACGTGCTCGCGCTGCGCGCGGCGTCCACCTTGACCGTGCCCGCCGCACTCGACAACCCGGTGGCTTTGCCCGACCCCCTGGCGCCTCACATCGCGGCCGAGCGGGCAGGGCGGTCCGTGACCGTGGCCGGCCTGCTCGCGGCGCACCGAGAGCTGCAGGCCATGGCCGACGTGGTGGTGGTCGAAGGTGCCGGCGGCTGGCGCGTGCCGGTCAACGACCGCGAGACCCTGGCCGACTTGGCCCGTGCCATCGGTGCGCCCGTGGTGCTGGTGGTCGGCCTGCGCCTGGGGTGCCTGAACCACGCGCTGCTGAGCGCCGAGGCCATCCGCGCCGACGGTCTGCAGCTGGCGGGCTGGGTGGCGAATGCGGTGGACCCCGACATGCCTTGCCGCGATGAAAACGTGCACGCCTTGTGCCAACGCCTGCCCGCGCCGCTGCTGGGCACCGTGGCCTGGCACACCGGATCGCCCGACGCGCGCCAGATCGCGCTGCAACTGCCCCCTGGGTGGCACTGAAGGAACGACCGTGAGCTGGCTGAATGAATTCGACGACCGACTGGCCGCGCTGGATGCCCAGTCGCTGCGCCGCCGCCGCCGCGAGGTGGTGCCTGAACAGGGCGCCCGCCTCAACGTCGATGGCGAATCGCTGCTGGCCTTCTGCAGCAACGACTACCTGGGCCTGTCGCAGGCGCCCGAGCTGCGCGAGGCGGTGCGCACCGCGGTGGACCACTACGGCGTGGGTGCAGGTGCGTCGCCCATGGTCAGCGGCCACAGCGTGGCCAATGCCGCGCTGGAGCGCGAACTGGCCGGGGCCGTGGGCCTGCCGCGCGCGCTGTATTTCTACGCGGGTTACGCCACCAACGCGAGCATCGTGCCGGCGCTGGTGGGCGAGGGCGATGCGCTGTTCTCCGACGCGCTGAACCACGCCTGCCTGATCGATGGCGCGCGCTTGTCCAAAGCCGTCGTGCACCGCTACCGCCATGCCGACCTGCGGCAGCTCGACGCGTTGCTGGCGGCCAGCCCGGCGCGCCGCAAGCTGGTGCTCAGCGACGCGGTGTTCAGCATGGACGGCGACGTCGCCGACATCGCCACCTTGCACGCGCTGTGCGAGCGGCACGACGCGCTGCTCTTGCTGGACGACGCGCACGGCTTCGGCGTGCTCGGGCCGCAAGGCCGTGGCGCGCTGGCCGCCGTTGGCCTCACGGGCGCTGGCGCTTCACCGCGCGTGCTTTACATGGCCACGCTGGGCAAGGCGCTGGGCGTGGCGGGTGCGTTCGTGGCCGGGCCCGATCGTCTGGTGGAGTGGCTGCTGCAGAAAACCCGCAGCTACACCTACGCCACCGCCGCGCCGGCCTTGCTGGCCGAGGCGGTGCGGGCGAGCCTGCGTTGCGTGCTGGGGGCCGACGGCGAGCACCGGCGCCAGCAGCTGCGGGCGCGCATTGCGCAACTGCGCACGGGCCTCGCGCCGGGCGCGGATGGGCGCATCGACGCGGCTGGCTGGACCTTGATGCCTTCCGACACCGCCATTCAGCCGCTGGTGATCGGCGACAACGAGACCGCGCTGTCCGTGATGGCCGCGTTGCGCGATCAGGGCCTGTGGGTGCCCGCGATCCGCCCGCCGACGGTGCCGGCGGGCACGGCGCGGCTGCGCATCGCGCTGTCGGCCGCACACGACGCTGCAGACGTGGACACGCTGTTGCGCGCGCTGCGCATGGCGGCGGCCCGCACCGCCATGGCCACCGCATGACGGTGTTGCCCGCTGCCATGGTGCTGGCCCTGCTGATCGACCGCTGGTGGGGCGAGCCGCCGGTGCGCTGGCACCCGGTGGTGTGGATGGGGCTGGGCCTGGACGCCATGGGCCGGCGCATCGCGCCCGCAGCCGGGCAAGGCGTGCGCCCCAACGGGCGGCTGTTTCTGGCGGGCGCCCTGGCGTGGACCGTGGGAGCCGGGGTGGTGGTGCTGGTCGCCTGGGTGGCCGCATGGGCCTTGGGTCAAACACCTTGGTGGGTGCAGGCCCTGGCCCTGGGCGTGCTGCTCAAGCCGATGCTGGCCTGGCGCATGCTGCGCGACGAGGTGCGGGCGGTGGAAACGGCGCTGGGCGAATCGCTGGCGGCGGGGCGCGAGCGGCTCTCGTGGCTGGTGAGCCGTGACGTGAACGCGCTCGACGCTTCGCAGGTGCGCGAGAGCGCCATCGAGTCGCTGGCCGAAAACCTCAACGATTCGGTGGTGGCACCGCTGTTCTGGTTCGCGATCGCGGGCCTGCCGGGCGCTGCGCTGTACCGGTTCGCCAACACGGCCGACGCCATGTGGGGCTATCGCGGCGAACGTCACGGCCGCGACTGGACCTGGGCCGGCAAATGGGCCGCGCGGGCCGACGACGTGTTGTCGTGGCTGCCGGCCCGCATCACCGGCGCCTTGCTGGGGGTGATGGGTGCGGCGCGTGGCCTGCACACACTGCCGGCCCAGGCCGGTCGCACGCCATCGCCCAACAGCGGCTGGCCCATGGCGGCGATGGCGCTGGCGCTCGACGTGCGGCTGGGCAAGCCCGGCGTGTACGAATTGCACAGCCTGGGTCGCAGCCCCCAGGCGGACGACACTGCGCAGGCGCTGCGGCTCGCCGGCCGCGTGGTGGCCCTGCTCGGTGCCGCCGCCCTGTTGTGGGCCGCGCTGGCCTGGAGGTTTGCACCATGACGATCACGCACGGCGGGCCCGACGCCCTGGGCGTGCCCCGCTGGGACTTCTCCACCAACGCCAACGCCTGCGGCCCCTGTCCGAGCGCGCTCACCGCCGTGCAGCGGGCCGACGCGCGCCACTACCCCGACCCCGCGTACACGGCCCTGCGCGAATCGCTGGCGGCCTTTCATGCGGTGGACGCCGCGCGCATCGTGCTGGCGGGCAGTGCCAGCGAATTCATCGGCCGCTTCACCGCCTGGGTGGCGCGCGAGGGCGGTCAGCGGATCTGGCTGCCGGCGCTGGCCTATGGCGACTGCACCCGCGCCGCACAGGCCTGGAAGTTCGAGCGCGTGCCAGCCCCGGCGCGTGCCCATCTCGCCTGGTTGTGCGAGCCATCGAGCCCGCTCGGCCAGGCCGAGGCGGTGGCGCAGGACGCCGTTGCATCGGGCGCGCGGGTGGTGCTCGACCGAGCCTACGAACCACTGCGCCTGAGCGGCCGTTGCAGCCTCGAACCGGCGGCGCTTCAGCAGGTGTGGCAGCTCTGGACGCCCAACAAGGCCATGGGCCTGACGGGGGTGCGCGGCGCCTACGCCATCGCGCCCGAGCGCGCTGTGGCCGAGGCGCGCGCGCTGGATCAGCTGGCGCCGTCGTGGCCGCTGGGCGCTCACGCCGTGGCGCTGCTCGACGCCTGGGTCTCGCCCACCGCGCAGCACTGGCTGGCGCAGAGCCTGGAGACGCTGCGCGACTGGAAGACCGGGCAGCTGGACCTGCTCAACCACCTGGGCTGGACCGTGTTGCCGAGCGACGCCAACTACCTGTGCGCCGCGCCGCCGCGCCCGCTGGATGCGGTGGCGTTGCGCGCGGCCGGCATCAAGCTGCGCGACACCACGTCCTTTGGCCTGCCGGACCATTGGCGCCTGGGTGTGTTGCCGCCCAAGGCGCAGGCGGCCTTGCGCGCCGCCTTGCAGTGCGCGGAGGTCGTTCAGTGACCGCGCGCTGCGTGATGGTGCTGGGCACGACCAGCGGTGCGGGCAAGAGCTGGCTCACCACCGCGCTGTGCCGACACTACGCGCGGCAAGGCTTGAAAGTGGCTCCGTTCAAGGCTCAAAACATGAGCAACAACGCAAGGGTGGTGGCCGGCGGCGAAATTGGCTCGGCCCAATACTTTCAATCGCTGGCAGCACAAGCCGAGCCCGAAGTCCGCATGAACCCGCTGCTGCTCAAGCCCGAGGCCGACACGCGCAGCCAGGTGGTGCTGATGGGGCAGGTGAACGAGGCCTTGTCGAACATGCCGTGGCGCGGCCGCAGCCTGCACGTGTGGCCGCAGATCGCCGCTGCGCTCGATGCCTTGCGGGAAGAAAACGACGTGGTGGTGATCGAAGGCGCGGGCTCGCCGGCCGAGATCAACCTGCACGCCAGCGACATCGTGAACATGCGCGTCGCGCTGCAGGCGCAGGCACGCTGCCTGCTCGTGAGCGACATCGACCGTGGCGGCGCCTTCGCCCACCTCTACGGGACCTGGGCGCTGCTGCCACCGGAGGAGCGCACCCTGATTCACGGCTTCGTGCTCAACAAGTTTCGCGGCGACGCCAGCCTGCTGGCGCCCGCGCCGCAAATGCTGCAAGACCTCACCGGCGTGCCCACGGTGGCCACGCTGCCGATGTGGTGGCAACACGGCCTGCCGGAGGAAGACGGCATCTTCGATGACAGGACACGTGCATCAGGCGCCGTGAGCAAGAGCGTGGCGGTGATTGCCTACCCCCGCATCAGCAACCTGGACGAATTTCAGCCACTCAAGAATGTACCGGGCGTGCGGCTGGTCTGGGCGCGCGCGCCGGCCGACTGTGCGGGCGCCGACTGGATCGTGCTGCCCGGCAGCAAGGCCACCGCAGCCGATCTCGCCTGGCTGCGCACGCAGGGCCTGGACCGTGCGATCGCCGCGCACGCTGCGCAGGGTGGGGCGGTGCTGGGCGTGTGCGGCGGCCTGCAGATGCTGGGTGAGGCGCTGATCGACACGCACGGCATCGACGGGAACGCCCCCGGCCTCGGCCTGCTGCCGCTGGTGACGCAGTTCGACTTGCAAAAGACCGTGCGCCACACCCACACCACCTTCGCCGACCTGCGTGGCACCTGGGCCTCGCTCTCAGGCGTGGCCGCCGCCGGCTACGAGATCCACCACGGCCAGACCGCGCAACACCCCGCCATGGCCGCGGGTGGCGACGTGGCGCGCGAGGTGTTGCCCGAAGGCCTGGGCTGGCAGAACGCCGCAGGCAACGTGCTCGGCGTTTATCTGCACGGTCTGTTCGAAGACCCGCGCGTGCTGCAGGCACTCTTTGGCGCCAGCGCGCCCACGCTGGAGACCGTGTTCAACGGTCTGGCCGACTTCATCGAAACCCACTTCGAGCCCGGCGTGCTCGATCAACTCATCGCACCATGAACACGAACATGCTCGACCTCAGCCAACCCGAACTCGCCCAGACCCTGCAGCGCGCGCTGGACAACAAGACCAAGCCGCTGGGTTCGCTCGGCCGCATCGAAGCGCTGGCGCAGCGCATCGGCCTGATCCTGGGCACGACGGCGCCCGTGCTGCAGGCGCCACAGATGCTGGTGTGCGCGGCTGACCACGGGCTGGCGGCGCGCGGCGTCTCCGCCTTTCCGAGCGATGTGACCTGGCAGATGGTGGAAAACTTCCTGGCCGGCGGCGCGGCGGTGAGCGTGCTCGCGCGCCAGCACGGCATCGGTCTCACGGTGGTGGACTGCGGTGTGAAGCACGACTTCGCGCCGCGCGACGGCTTGTTGATCAGGAAGATCGCCCACGGCACAGCCGACGCGCTCGAAGGCCCGGCCATGAGCGCCGCGCATTGCGCGCAGGCCATCGCCAACGGCCGCGAGGTGTTGCAGGGCCTCCCGGGCAACGCCTTGCTGCTGGGCGAGATGGGCATCGGCAATACCTCGGCCGCGTCGATGCTGCTCGCGCGTCTGGCCGGCTTGGACGTGGCCGAAGTCACCGGCGCGGGCACCGGGCTGGACGCAGCGGCCGTGCAACGCAAGATCGGCATCCTGCGCGAGGTGCTGGCGCGCCACGCCGACGCCAAGGCGCCGCTGGATGCGCTCGCGGCGTTCGGCGGTTTCGAGATCGCCACGCTGGTGGGCGCGGTACTCCAGGCTGCCGAGGAGCGGCGCGTGATCATGGTGGACGGTTTCATCGCCACCTCGGCCGTGCTGGTGGCCAGCCATCTGCAGCCGCACGTGTTGCAGCGCTGCGTGTTCGCGCACCGATCCGGCGAGCGCGGCCACGCCCTCATGCTCGCCCACCTCAAGGCCGAGCCGCTGCTCGATCTGGGCCTGCGCCTGGGCGAAGGCTCCGGCGCGGCACTGGCCTGGCCCCTGCTGGTGAGCGCGTGTGCGCTGCTGCGCGAGATGGCGAGCTTTGAAGCGGCGGGAGTGTCGCGCAGCGACGAGGCCGCTCCTGCGCGCGCATGACGCAGTTCGTCCGTCACTTCCTGCTGGCGCTGCAGTTCTTCACCCGCATCCCGGTGACGGGGCGGCTGGCCGACTGGGTGGGCTTCAGCCCGGGCATGTTGCGCGCCAGCGCCGCGCACTTCCCCGGCGTGGGCTGGATCGTGGGCGGGCTCACGTCGGGATTGTTCTGGGGCCTGTTGCTCCTCTTGCCGCCGGTGCCCGCCGCGCCTTGGGTGGCGGCGATCGCGAGCACCGTGTTCGGTGTGCTGCTCACCGGCGCGTTTCACGAGGACGGCCTGGCCGATCTGGCCGACGGGTTGGGCGGCAGCATGGACCGCACGCGCGCGCTGGACATCATGAAGGACTCCCGCATCGGCAGCTATGGCGCGATCGCACTGGTGCTGGCGGTGCTGGCCAAGGTGGCGCTGCTGGCCATGCTGGCGCAGGCGGACCCGTGGCTGGCGGTGGCGGCGCTGTTCGCGGCGCACGTCACCTCGCGCACGGTGCCGCTGATCGTGATCCGCACCTTGCCGCACGTGGGTGACACGCCGCAATCGAAAAGCAAACCGCTGGCCGAGAGCATCGGCAGTGGCGGTCTCGCCGCGGGCCTGCTGTGGTGGGCGCTGGCGATGTTGCTCGTGGTGTGGCTGCTGCCGGCGGCGCCGTGGACGCAGGCCGTGCTCGGCGCGTTGGTCGGTCTGGCCTGGATGTGGCGCCTGCTGCGGCGCCGGCTGCAGGGTTTCACCGGCGATGGGCTGGGCGCCACGCAGCAGGTGAGCGAGGTGCTCTTTTACCTGGGCCTGGCCCTCTCGATGTCATGAAGCTCTGGCTGCTGCGCCACGCGCGCGTGTTGCTGCCCGAAGGGCTGTGCTACGGCTCCAGCGACGTGCCGGCCGACACCGCGCTCACACGCGAAGCGGCGCAGGCCTTCGCGCCGCTGCCGCCAGCGGGTACGCCAGTGTGGGTGTCGGGCCTGTTGCGTGCCCAGCAGATGGCGGGCGCCCTGCAGGCCGTGCGGCCCGATCTGGGTGCCGCGCGCATGGACACGCGCCTGAACGAGATGGACTTTGGCGACCGGGAACTGCAGCGCTGGGACGCCATGCCGCGCAGCGCTTTCGACGCGTGGATGGCCGACTTCGCGCACCACCGCTTCGGTGGCGCCGAGAGCACGCAGATGCTGCTCGACCGCGTGGCTGCCGCGCTCGCCGATCTGCGACCGGCAAAAACCACCGACGTGGTGTGGGTCACGCACGCCGGTGTGATCCGCGCGGTGCATCACATCGTGGCCAGCGGGGTGCACATCGGTGATGTGGCCCAATGGCCGAAAGACGCGCCCGAGCCGGGTGGCTGGACTTCGCTGTCTCTCTGAACCCTTCCGACCGCCACACCATGACCCAGAGCTCCATGTCCACACGCCGCCAGATCATGGCCGTGGCGATGCTGGTGCTCGCGCTCATCGGCGGCCTGGTGCGCTGGTTCGCGCCACAGCCTTCGCTGGCGCGCGATGTGGGCTCGTTGCTGATGGTGCTGTGGCTGCCCATCGTGGGCAACGTCATCGGGTGGTTGATGCAGCGCGCGCGGGCGCCGCAACACCAACCGCCAGGCTTCGCGGCCTGCACGCCTTTCGAGCCCCACGCCCGCATCGAACTCACGCTGCTGGCGGCCGACACGCCCCGGCTCAGCCGGCCGATCCGCGCGGGGTATTTCGACGGTGCCTTGGTGGTCGGTTCCGAGGGATTCACCACCCGTCTGGCGGTGCCGCCGGAGGGAGAGCCGGTGCCCGAAACGCCGTGCACGCTGGCGGTTCAGTTCCTGCGCCCCGAGTTGGCCCTGGCCCAGCTCACAGAGGGCACCAGGTTCGCCTTGCTCGCTGGCCGTACCGTGCTTGGCACGGGCTCGGTGTTGCCGCTGGAACGCTGAGCCGACCGGCGCTTTTTCAGGCCTGGGTCTTTCCCTTGAAATCGCAGTACGCCGCCACCGCGCACTTGGGGCACAAGGGCTTGCGCGCCTGGCACACGTAGCGCCCGAGCAGGATGAGCCAGTGGTGCGAGTCCACCGCGTAGGCCGCGGGCACGCGTTTCATCAGTTGCGTCTCGACCTGCAGCGGGTTCTTGCCCGGCGCCAGACCGGTGCGGTTGCTCACGCGAAAGATGTGCGTGTCCACCGCCATGGTGGGCTGGCCAAAGGCCACGTTCAGGACCACGTTGGCCGTCTTGCGGCCCACGCCGGGCAGGGCTTCGAGCGCTTCGCGGTTGCGCGGCACCTCGCCGCCGTGTTGTTCCACCAACATGCGGCAGGCTTCCATCAGGTGCCTGGCCTTGCTGCGGTACAGGCCGATGGTCTTGATGTAGCCCTCCAGACCCTCCAGCCCGAGGGCCAGGATCTTCTGCGGTGTGTTCGCCACCGGGAACAGCTTGCGCGTGGCCTTGTTCACGCCCACGTCGGTGGCCTGGGCCGACAGCAGCACGGCGGCCAGCAGTTCGAACACGCTGGTGTATTCCAGTTCGGTCTGCGGGTGCGGATTGGCGGCCTGGAGGGTGGCGAAAAAGGCTTCGATCTGGGTGGTTTTCATGGTCGAAGTCTAGCCATCCGGGCGACTTCGGCAGATTTGGGGACAATGCAGGGCTGTTTCATTTCGCTCTGCCCGACGAGACCCCGCCATGCCCTTCACCATCCCCTTCGCCGACCGCCTCAACAACGTTGAAACCTCCGCCATCCGCGAACTCTTCAAGCTGCTGGGCAGGCCCGGCATCATCAGTTTTGCGGGCGGCTTCCCCGACAGCGCGCTGTTCGATGTGGACGGCATCCGCGAGGCGGTGAACACCGCGCTGTCTGAAGAGCCCGGCGCAGCGCTGCAGTACGGCGCCACCGAGGGCCACCAGCCGCTGCGCGAACAGATCGCCAGCTTCATGGCCAGCAAGGGTGTGAGCGGTGTGCCGGCCAACGACCTGATCGTCACCACCGGCAGCCAGCAGGGCCTGGACCTGCTGGGCAAGACGCTGATTTCACCCGGCGACAAGGTGATCGTCGAAGGCCCTACGTTTCTGGCCACCATCCAGTGTTTCCGTCTGTATGGCGCCGAACTCATCACGGTGCCGGTGGACGGCGAGGGCACGCAGACCGACAAACTGGAACAGCTGATCGCCGAGCACAAGCCGAAGTTCGTCTACCTCATCCCCACGTTCGGCAACCCCAGCGGCGCGCTCATGAGCCTGGATCGGCGCAAGGCGGTGCTGGCCATGGCGGTCAAACACAACACGCTGATCGTGGAAGACGATCCGTATGGCGACTTGTACTTTGGTGAGGCGCCACCGCCCAGCCTGCTGGCCTTGAGCGCGGACGTGCCCGGCAGCCGTGAACGGCTGGTGCATTGCGGCAGCTTGAGCAAGGTGCTCAGCCCCGGCCTGCGCGTGGGCTGGATGGTCGGCCCCGCCGAGCTGCTGGCCAAAGCCACCATGTGCAAACAGTTCAGCGACGCCCACACCAGCACCTTTGCGCAGGCCACGGCCGCGCAGTACCTCAAGGCCGGGCGCATGCCCGCCACGCTGGCCAAGGTGCGGCAGGTGTACGCCGAGCGCGCCACCACCATGGGCAACGCTCTGCGTCGCGAACTGGGTGATGCCATCGAGTTCGTGCAGCCACAGGGCGGTCTGTTCATCTGGGCGCGGCTCACGGGCGCGGGTGGCAAGGTCGCCGAGGGCGCCGAACTGGCCCGCCGCGCGATCGACAAGGGTGTGGCCTTCGTGCCGGGCGCGCCGTTCTACGCCCGCAACCCCGACCCGTCCACCCTGCGCCTGAGCTTTGCCACTGTGGGTCTGGAGAAGATCGAAGAGGGCGTGGGCCGCCTCGCGCAAGCCCTCTGAAATTCAGTCGGTCGACTCGAACTGCGCCGCGTTCTTCCCCTTGAAGGGCGCGTAGAACGCCTTGATCGCGGCCATGTCGGCCTCCACATCGCCGGTGGGTTCGAACAGCGGACCCAGGCCGCTGATCTTGCGCTCGTAGTCCATGTACGCCATGACGATCGGCACCTGGGCTTCGCGGGCGATGTAGTAGAAGCCGGTCTTCCAGTACCGCGTCTTGCTGCGCGTGCCCTCGGGCGGCACGATGAGCTGCAGCGGGCCATCGGCCTCACGAATCGCCTTGGCCGAGGCGGCGACCAGATTCGTGGACTGCTCGCGGTTGACCGAAATCCCGCCAAGCCAGCGCATGACCCCGCCAAACGGCGCACGGAAGATGCTTTTTTTGCCCATCCAGCGGATGTTGAGCCGCAGGGCAAAAGCCACCATCAAGGTGTAGGGCAGGTCCCAGTTGCTGGTGTGAGGCGCTGCGATCAGCACGCTGCGCGCGGCGTGCGCGGGCAGGGCCCCTTCCACACGCCAGCCGGTGAGTTTCAGAAATCCGATCGAGAAGGCGCGCAGCAGCGTGTTGAAGACGGGTGTGGTGAAGATCGTGCGTTGCATGGCAGGGAGTATCGGCGAGAGACCCGCGGTAACATCCGCGCGCGCCCACCCACCGGAGTCCACATGCACCAGCCCATCCAGATCGCCGGCACCGACGTGTGGCTGGACGGCGAAGGTCCGCACACTGTGGTGATGCTGCACGGCTGGCCCGATTCCCCCGCGCTGTGGGACAGTTCGGTGGCAGCCCTGAAAGCAGGCTACCGCTGCGTGCGTTTTCATCTGCCTGGCCATCAACTTGGAAAACCATCGCAGCCGTTGTCGGTGGTGGACACGACCGATCTGATCAGAACCATCGTCGACACGGTGAGCCCGGTCCAGCCGGTCACGCTGTTGCTGCACGACTGGGGTTGCCTGTTCGGCTATGAATTTGCTGCCCGCCATCCGCATCGGGTGGCGCGGGTGATCGGTGTCGACATCGGTGACACCGGCTCGGACGGGTACCTGGCGTCGCTCGGCGCACGGCAAAAACTGATGATCGCAGGCTACCAGTGGTGGCTGGCGACGGCCTGGCGTCTGGGTCCTTGGGCGCCGGCCCTGGCCAACCGCATGACCCGTTTCATGGCGCGCGCGCTCGGCTGCCGCAACGATCCTGAGCGCGTGGTCTGGCAGATGAACTACCCCTACGCCATGCAATGGTGGGGCGCTCTGGGCGGGCTGCGAGGTGTGCTTCCGGTGGAGCGGCTGCTTGGCGAGCACATGCCGGCGCTCTACCTGTATGGCCGGTGCAAACCGTTCATGTTCCATTCGCCCGGTTGGCTTGAGCAGCTGGCCCGGTCCCCGGGTTGCGCGGTGCACGCGCTGGAGACCGGTCACTGGGTCATGGGACACAAACCTGCGGAGTTCAACGCCATCGTGCGAGCGTGGCTGGACCAAGCCACCCGCACGGGGACGGCTGTCTGATGAAACCCGAAGATCTCGAACGCCTGCTCACCGTGGAAATGCCGTTCGGCAAACACAAGGGCCGCCTGATTGCGGACCTGCCGGGCAACTACCTCAACTGGTTTGCGCGGGAGGGGTTTCCCAAGAGCGAGGTGGGCCGACTGCTGCAGCTCATGCACGAGATCGACCACAACGGGCTGGGCGATCTGCTCACGCCATTGCGGCGCCGC
Organism: Hydrogenophaga sp.; assembly: GCF_030158645.1. GTDB lineage: Bacteria > Pseudomonadota > Gammaproteobacteria > Burkholderiales > Burkholderiaceae_C > Hydrogenophaga. Next base: position 18,886 of record NZ_JAOASO010000127.1, read on the forward strand.
TGAACGGGCCGCTCAGCGCAGGCCGAGGGCGTCAAACACACGCGCTGCGGCGTACGCATCGTTGGCCGCGTAGATCAACTGCGACTCGCTCAGGTGCGGGTTGGCCCAGTTGGACGTGGCGGCTTTTTTCGATTTGAGGAATCGCCGGTTGAACAGCACCGCCACGGCGCCCTTCACGCCCATGTCTTTGCGGTAGCCGCGTTCTCGGAACACCGTGTTGAGCTCCAGCACCGCCGCCGGCTCCACCGCGAGTTTGGAGACGATGCGTTTGGTGTCGTCGCCCAGCCCGAAGCCGGCCTTGGTGTGCCGGCCATCGGCCAGCAGGGCGGCCGCCTGTTCACGGCAACCGGGCTCGTGCAACTGGAACACCCAGGCGCGCTCCATCGTGGCGAGCTGCACGATGTGCGGTCCGTCGGAGAGCTGGTCCTTGAAGAACGTGGGTTTGGATTCGGTGTCGAAGCCCCAGACGGCGCTGTCGGTCAACTCCGCGCAGGCCTCGCGCGCCTGCCGGGCGGTGTTGACCAGCACGATGCGGTCCAGGCCCAGGCGGTCGAACGGTTCGAGCAAGGCGATCTCGTCCTTGCTGGGCGTGGGGTGTTGTTCGCGGGGTGTCATGTGCGAGGCAGGATACCCCGGCGCGCATAATCGCGCCCCTTGCCTCACCGCTTTTCCCGGACTTCGGTCCCCCGACTTCGCGCTGCACGCGCCCGATCGCCATGAGAAAAACCTTTCCGCTGACCCAAGAGGGCCGCCACCCCGACCGCGTGCTCGAAGCCGTCAAACATGAAATCCGCAAATACCTCAAGCGCGAGCGCCGCCGCGACCTGCCGGAAGGGGTGGATTTCCTGGACTTCGACTGCCGCTGCGGAGCCTCGAAAGACACGGCCGAGGTGGTGCACCTCTCGGCCCTGATGGGGATCCTGGACGCAGTGGCCAAAGCGGGCGCGACCGAGGCCTATGTGGAGGTCCTGGCCAAGCCCGGCGTTCGCCAGGCCCGCCCGCCCGGCACCAGCGCCAAAGAGGAGCATCCGGCACAATTGACCGATGTCCCCGATCACACTGCCCCAGCCCCCCAAGACCCCGCTGCTTGAGGTGGACAACGGGCCACCCGCCGAGGGTGAGTTCGTTCGCTTTCCCGGCTCGCCGTTCGAGCTGTTTTTGCCTTACCCGCCGGCTGGCGACCAGCCCGAAGCCATTCGCCAACTGGTGGAGGGCGTGAACGACGGCGAGGTGTTCCAGACCCTTCTGGGCGTGACCGGTTCGGGCAAGACCTTCACCATGGCCAACGTGATCGCGCGGCTGGGCCGCCCCGCCATCGTGTTCGCGCCCAACAAGACGCTGGCCGCGCAGCTCTACAGCGAGTTCCGCGAGTTTTTCCCCAAGAACGCGGTCGAGTATTTCGTCAGCTACTACGACTACTACCAGCCCGAGGCCTACGTGCCGCAGCGCGACCTGTTCATCGAGAAGGACAGCGCGATCAACGAGCACATCGAGCAGATGCGGCTCTCTTGCACCAAGAGCATCCTGGAGCGCCGCGACGTGATCATCGTGGCCACCGTGTCGGCCATCTACGGCATCGGCAAGCCGGAGAGTTACCACCAGATGGTGATGACGCTGCGCGTGGGGGACAAGGTCGGTCAGCGCGACCTGATCGCGCAGCTGGTGCGCATGCAGTACGCGCGCAACGAGCAGGACTTCAGCCGCGGCAAATTCCGCGTGCGCGGCGACACCATCGACGTGTTCCCGGCCGAACACTCCGAAATGGCGATCCGCATCGAGCTGTTCGACGACGAGGTCGAAACGCTGCAGCTGTTCGACCCGCTCACCGGCAAGGTGCGGCAGAAGATCCCGCGCTTCACGGTCTACCCCAGCAGCCACTATGTGACGCCGCGCGAGCAGGTGCTCAGCGCCGTCGAGGCCATCAAGCTGGAGCTGGCCGACCGGCTGAAAGAGCTGGTGGGCATGGGCAAGCTGGTGGAGGCGCAGCGGCTCGAACAGCGCACGCGCTTCGATCTGGAGATGCTCAGCGAAGTCGGCCACTGCAAGGGCATCGAGAACTACTCTCGGCACCTCTCGGGCAGCTTGCCGGGTGAGCCGCCGTCCACACTGACCGACTACTTGCCCAAGGACGCCATGATGTTCCTGGACGAGAGCCACGTGCTCATCGGCCAGTTCGGCGGCATGTACAACGGCGACCGCGCGCGCAAGACCACGCTGGTGGAATACGGCTTTCGCCTGCCCAGCGCGCTGGACAACCGGCCCTTGAAGTTCGACGAATTCGAGCAGCGCATGCGCCAGGTGGTGTTTGTTTCCGCCACGCCGGCCGACTACGAAAAGACGCACGCCGGCCAGGTGGTCGAGCAGCTCGTGCGCCCCACCGGACTGGTGGACCCCGAACTCGAGGTGCGCCCCGCCACCCACCAGGTGGACGATGTGCTGCAGGAGATCCGCATCCGCGTGGAGAAAAACGAGCGCGTGCTGATCACCACGCTCACCAAGCGCATGGCCGAGCAGCTGACCGATTACCTGACCGAAAACGGCGTGAAGGTGCGCTACCTGCACAGCGACGTGGACACGGTGGAGCGGGTCGAGATCCTGCGCGACCTGCGACTGGGTGCTTTCGACGTGCTGGTCGGCATCAACCTGCTGCGCGAAGGCCTGGACATTCCCGAGGTTTCGCTGGTGGCGATTCTGGATGCGGACAAGGAGGGCTTCCTGCGCTCCGAGCGCAGCCTGATCCAGACCATCGGCCGGGCCGCGCGCAACCTCAACGGCCGCGCCATCCTTTACGCCGACCGCATCACCGAGTCGATGAAGAAGGCGATGGACGAGACCAACCGCCGCCGAACCAAGCAGGTGGCGCACAACCTGGCCATGGGCATCGAGCCGCGCAGCATCAACAAGCGCATCAAGGACCTGATCGACGGCGTCTACAGCGAGAAGGCAGGCAAGGAAGCCGATCGCCTGGCCGCCGAAAGCGCACACCGCGCCAGCATCGACGAGATGAGCGAGAAGGACGTGGCGCGCGAGATCAAGCGGCTCGAAAAGCAAATGCTGGAGCACGCGCGCAACCTGGAGTTCGAGAAAGCGGCCAGCGTGCGTGACCAGCTGGGTCGGCTCAAGGCGTCTGTCTTTGGGGCGGCTGGCATGGACAACGTGGCCTGAACCCTGCCGTGCCATGGCGGGCATCGGCAAGAACGTTGGCCACGGAGAGCCACCACGCGCTCTTTTCCTGAACGATTCCCGTGAAACACCGTCCTACCCAAGGCCGGTGAATTCAGGAAAGACTGTTCGGTATTTTTGTGGTCTTTTGAGTTTCTAAATCGATTTGTCCTAGACAAAACGCATTTCTGCCGTAAAATGCTGAGCAAATCACTAGGCTTTTACGCTATACTCGACGAAAACAGTCGGGAAAGCCTTCGATGAAGCGACCCATAGCGGTCAGGGTGGGCGGAGAAGGGGTTCAACGGGTTCTGTCCGATGAGCCAGTCAACGACAGTCAAGCCAACATTCAAGGAGCTTGAAAAATGCGCCTCACGACCAAAGGCCGCTTTGCGGTCACAGCGATGATTGACCTGGCCCTGCGCCAGAACAACGGACCCGTCACGCTCGCGGCCATCAGCCAGCGGCAGCAGATTTCGTTGTCATACCTCGAACAATTGTTCGGCAAGCTGCGCCGCCATGAACTCGTCGAATCGACGCGTGGGCCGGGCGGTGGCTATACCCTGGGCCGCAAGGCATCCGAGATCACTGTGGCCGACATCATCGTGTCGGTTGACGAGCCGATCGATGCCACCCAGTGCGGTGGCAAAGAGAACTGTCTCGGTGAAGGTCATCGCTGCATGACCCACGAGTTGTGGGCAGCGCTCAACACCAAGATGGTCGATTTTCTGGACTCCGTTTCCCTGCAATCGCTGGTGGACGAGCAGCTCGCCAAGGGCGTGGTGGTGGAAAACGCGCCGATGATCAAGCGCGCGATCTCCAGCGCCCCTGTGGTCAAGCCCATTCGCGTGAACGCGCCCAACTCGGTGTTCGCACTGGGTGGAGCCGCGTTCTCCAAATGAGCGTCCCAGCCCGGGGCCTGGCTCCGGGCTGCACCCAGCGCAGCGTCAGCCAGCTTCGGCATCATCCGTCCCCTTATTCATCCAGCCAGCCATGAGCACTCCCCACTTTCCCATTTACATGGACTACAGCGCCACCAACCCCTGCGATCCGCGGGTGGTGGACGCCATGATTCCCTGGTTGCGCGAGCATTTCGGCAACCCGGCGTCGCGCAGCCACGCCTGGGGTTGGGAAGCCGAGAAGGCCGTGGAGACCGCTCGCGAGCAGGTGGCCGCCTTGATCAACGCCGATCCGCGCGAGATCGTCTGGACCAGCGGCGCGACCGAATCCAACAACCTCGCGCTGAAGGGCGCAGCGCAGTTCTACAAGACCAAGGGCAAACACCTCATCACGGTGAAAACGGAGCACAAGGCCGTGCTCGACACCTGCCGTGAGCTGGAACGCCAAGGCTTCGAGGTGACCTACATGGACGTGCAAGCCGACGGTTTGCTCGACCTGGAAGCCTTCAAGGCGGCCATCCGCCCCGACACCATCATCGCCTCGGTCATGTTCGTGAACAACGAGATCGGTGTGATCCAGGACATCGCCGCCATCGGGACGATCTGCCGCGAAAAGGGCGTGATCCTCCACGTGGACGCGGCGCAGGCCACGGGCCGGATCGACATCGACCTGCAGACCCTGCCGGTGGACTTGATGAGCCTGACCTCGCACAAGACTTACGGCCCCAAGGGCATCGGTGCCTTGTATGTGCGCCGCAAGCCACGCATCCGCATTGAAGCGCAGATGCACGGTGGTGGGCACGAACGCGGCATGCGCTCGGGCACGCTGCCCACTCACCAGTGCGTGGGCATGGGCGAGGCTTATCGCATCGCCAAAGCCGAAATGCACGAAGAGAACAAGCGCATCCAGGCGCTGCACGACCGCATGTTGGCGGGCCTGAAGGATGTGGAAGAAGTCTTCATCAACGGGCACGATACGAAGCGCGTTCCGCACAACCTGAACATGAGCTTCAACTACGTTGAAGGTGAGTCGCTGATCATGGGCATCAAAGGCCTGGCGGTGTCGTCGGGCTCGGCTTGCACCTCTGCCAGCCTGGAGCCCAGTTACGTGCTGCGTGCCCTGGGACGCAGCGACGAGCTCGCTCACAGCAGCCTGCGCATGACGATCGGTCGCTGGACGACCGAAGAAGAAGTTGACTACGCAATTGCCACGATCAAGGAGAACGTGGCCAAGTTGCGCGAGTTGTCCCCGTTGTGGGAAATGTTCAAAGACGGAATCGACTTGTCCACCATCCAGTGGGCAGCACACTGAAGGAGAAAGACCATGGCCTATTCAGAAAAAGTGGTTGACCACTACGAAAACCCCCGCAACGTCGGCTCGTTTGAAAAAGGCGACGACAGCGTCGGCACCGGCATGGTGGGTGCGCCCGCCTGCGGTGACGTGATGAAACTGCAGATCAAGGTCAACCCGACCACGGGCGTGATCGAAGACGCGCGTTTCAAGACCTACGGTTGCGGCTCCGCCATTGCGTCCTCATCGCTGGTGACGGAATGGGTCAAAGGCAAGACGCTGGACGAAGCGGCAGCGCTGAAAAACAGCCAGATCGCCGAAGAACTGGCCCTGCCGCCCGTGAAGATTCACTGCTCCATCCTGGCCGAAGACGCGATCAAGGCGGCGGTGGACGACTACCGCAAAAAGCACAGCCACTGAGCTGCAAGGCGCCATGTCCATTTCCATCTCTGAAGCCGCAGCGCGCCACGTGACCCGCTACATTGCCAAACGCGGCAAGGGCGTGGGCGTGCGCCTGGGCGTGAAGACCACCGGTTGCTCCGGCCTGGCCTACAAGCTCGAGTACGCGGACGACATCGCGCCCGAGGACGTCGTGTTTGAAGACAACGGCGTGAAGGTTCTGGTCGACCCCAAGAGCCTGGCCTACATCGACGGCACACAGCTTGATTTCGTGCGCGAAGGCCTGAATGAAGGTTTCCGTTTCAACAACCCGAACGAGCGCGACCGTTGCGGTTGTGGCGAGAGCTTCCGGGTCTGATGCCTTAGATGTTGGGATTCAAGCCGCCTGCGCATCACAGCGTCGGCGGCTTTTGTTTGATGAACCTGAACCTTCAATCGACCGACTTCGAGATCTTTGCCATCGAGCCCCGATTCGGGCTGGACCGTGCTGTGTTGGACGCGCGCTGGAAAGACCTGCAGCGCGAAGCCCACCCCGACCGATTTGCCACGGCCGACGCTCAGTCGCAGCGTCAGGCCATGCAGTGGTCGGTGCGCATCAACGAGGCCTACCAGCGCTTGAAGGACCCGCTCAAGCGCGCTGCGTACCTGTGTGAGCTCAACGGTGCTCCGATTCAGGCCGAGAACAACACGGCCATGCCCGCGGCGTTCTTGATTCAACAGATGCAGTGGCGAGAAGACCTGGACGAGGCGAATGGTCTGTCCGATCTGGAGCGAATGGCCGATGACGTGGCCCTGGCGCGTCGGGACATGTTGCAAGGCTTGCAGACCACCGCCGACGACCTGCGCGACTGGCCAGCACTGGCGCAGCAGGTCAGAGCCCTTATGTTCGTTGAGCGCTTTGCGCGCGATGTGGAAAGCCGCATCGATCTGCTGGGACAATAGGCGGTTGTTTTTTGAACCGATCGTGACCCATGGCGCTTCTGCAGATTTCCGAACCCGGCCAGTCCCTCGACCCCCACCAGCGCCGTGTGGCGGTGGGTATCGACCTGGGCACCACGCATTCATTGGTCGCCGCCGTGCGTCACGGGGTGGCCGAGTGCCTGCCGGCCACGGATGGCCGCGTGATTCTTCCCAGCGTGGTGCGTTATCTGGACCCGGCCCAGGGCGGCTCGGGTCGGCAGATCGGTTTTGACGCGCTGGCCGCGCAAGTGCAGGATCCCGCCAACACGGTGAGTTCGGTCAAGCGCCTCATGGGGCGCAGCCGCACCCAGGTGGTCGACGTGGACAAACTGGCCTACACCGTGATTGACCAGGATGGCATGGCCGTGGTGGACACCGTGGCTGGCCGCAAGACACCCATGGAAGTGAGCGCCGAGATTCTGGCCACGCTGCGGTTTCGTGCCGAGGACAGCTTTGACGACGAACTCTACGGCGCCGTGATCACGGTGCCCGCGTACTTCGACGACGCACAGCGCCAGGCCACCAAGGACGCGGCGCAACTCGCTGGCATCCATGTGCTTCGCCTGATCAACGAGCCCACGGCAGCGGCAATCGCCTATGGCCTGGACAACGGCTCGGAAGGTGTCTACGCCATCTACGACCTGGGCGGTGGCACCTTCGACATTTCCATCCTGCGGCTCACCAAAGGCGTCTTCGAGGTCATGGCCACAGGCGGTGATTCAGCGCTGGGCGGGGACGACTACGACCAAGCGCTCGCCGCGTGGGTGATCGCCCAAGCTGGCGTGAGCGCTTTGCTCAACGCCTCGGAGCGTGCTGCGGTCCATGCCGAGGCGCGCCGTGTGAAAGAGGCCTTGTCCTCTTCCGCCAGTGAATGCTTCCGCGCCCTTGTAGCGGGCCAGGCGATCGAGAAGAGCGTCACGAATGCCGACTTCGAACGCTGCACCGCCGCGCTCACCACCCGGACCATGACGGCCGTGCGAAAGGTGCTGCGCGATGCCGGCATTTCAAAGGACGAGGTCAACGGTGTCGTCATGGTCGGGGGCTCGACCCGCATGCCGGTGGTGCGGCGAACCGTGGGCGAGTTTTTCAATCAGGAGCCATTGACCAACCTCAACCCTGATGAGGTCGTGGCCTTGGGCGCTGCCATCCAGGCGAACGCCCTGGCCGGCAACAGCCGTGATGGAGACCTGCTGCTGCTCGACGTGATTCCCCTGTCGCTGGGCATCGAGACCATGGGCGGCCTGGTCGAGCGCATCGTGCCGCGCAACAGCTCGATTCCCACCGCATTGGCCCAGGACTTCACCACTTACCAGGACGGCCAGACCGCGCTGGCTTTGCACGTGGTGCAGGGAGAGCGCGATCTGGTGGCCGACTGCCGCAGCCTTGCGCGTTTCGAGTTGCGCGGCATTCCACCCATGGTGGCTGGTGCGGCTCGCATTCGCGTGACCTTCACCGTGGACGCCGACGGCCTGCTGTCGGTGAGTGCAAAAGAGCAGGGCAGCGGCGTGGAGGCTCGCGTGGACGTGAAGCCCGCCTACGGCCTGTCCGACGAGCAGATCGCGGCCATGCTGCAAGACAGCTTTGCCACCGCACAGCAGGACATGCAGGCGCGTGCGCTGGTCGAAGCCCGTGTGGACGCCGACCGCATGATCGCGGCCACCCGAACCGCGCTGGCCGCCGACGCCGACCTGCTGGAGGGCGACGAGCGCAAGAACATCGATGCCTTGATCGAGGCGCTCAGCCAGTCGATCACCGGCACCGAAGCCGCCACCATCGAAGCCGCCACCAGCGCCTTGGCCAAGGGCACCGAAGCATTTGCCGCCATGCGCATGAACCGCGGTATCCAGCACGCCCTGGCCGGCAAGAAACTCGAAGAAGTCTGAACCCCATGCCCACCATCAAAATCCTTCCCCATCCCGAATACTGCCCGCAAGGCGCCAGCATCACGGCGCCCGCCGGTACCTCGATCTGCGAAGCCTTGCTGGACAACAAGATCAACATCGAGCACGCCTGCGACATGAGCGCGGCCTGCACGACCTGCCACGTGATCGTGCGCGAGGGCTTCAACAGCCTGAACGAACTCGACGAGACCGAAGAAGACCTGCTCGACCGCGCCTGGGGACTGGAGCCGAACTCGCGCCTGTCGTGCCAGGCGTTTCTCGCGCAGCAGGACGTGACCGTGGAGATCCCCAAGTACTCGATCAACCACGCCAAGGAACTGCACTGATGCGCCAGATCGTTCTGGACACGGAGACGACCGGTCTGTCCGCCGACAACGGCGACCGCATCATCGAGATCGGTTGTGTCGAGCTGCTCAACCGCAAGCTCACCGGCAACAACCTGCACTTCTATGTGAACCCCGAGCGCGACAGCCATGAGGACGCCCTCAAGGTGCACGGCATCAGCAACGAGTTCCTGCGCGACAAGCCGAAGTTCTCTGCCATCGCAGACGAGCTGATGGAGTACTTGCGCGATGCCGAACTCATCATTCACAACGCGCCGTTCGACATCAGCTTCCTCAACAAGGAGCTCGAACGGCTGGGTCGCCCACCGATCAAGACCGTGATCGGACAGGTCACCGACAGCCTGGTGATGGCCAAGGAGATGTTTCCCGGCAAGCGCAACGGCCTTGACGCGTTGTGCGATCGCCTGGGTGTGGACAACTCGGGCCGCACGCTGCACGGCGCGCTGCTGGACGCCGAACTGCTCGCCGACGTCTACATCAACATGACGCGTGGCCAGGACGCGCTGCTCATGGACCTGGGCGATGCGCCTGATGAAAATGGCCTGACCGAGACCTTGGATCTCAGCGGTTTTGACTTGCCGGTGCTGCGTGCCAACGAACAGGAAGCGCAGGCGCACGATGGTGTGTTGGCCGACCTGGACAAGGCCAGCAAAGGAAAAACGGTGTGGCGTTCGCTCCAAGCCGCCTGATCCGCACGAAAACCTGGCTATAATCTGAGGCTTCCGACAGATCGAACCAACAAACGGATCCGATTTTTCGGGCGGTTAGCTCAGTGGTAGAGCACTGCCTTCACACGGCAGGGGTCGCAGGTTCGAACCCTGCACCGCCCACCAAGACCAGACCCCGCTAAGTCATTGACTTTGTGGGGTTTTTTCTTTCCCGCAAGCTCCCGACGCATCCCATGGCGGCCTGTTTGGACCGAACCCTTGAGGTTTCGCGCCAATTTCGCGCCAATGAACTCCTTCACCGCCGCAAGGCATGTTCCTGGAGTTCATTCATGGCCAGTTTTTCCAAACGTACCTATTTCTCTTGGCGGCTCATCTGCAGCGGCGCGCCTTCGCTCAACGCAACCTTCGCCAGCGAGGTCAGTGCCCACGCCCGCTTGCTTGAACTCTCCGAGCAGGGTCATAGCGGCGTAAAGATCAAGAAGTTTTCCTCACTCTGCTGGCAGGCGAGGGTGCGCCGCAAAGGCGTGCCCGATCTGATCAAGACCTTCCCCCGCCGAGACCTGGCCGAACAGTGGGCCGCCGAGAAGGAAGGAGAGATCGTCAAGCGACAGTTCGTCGACTACCGGGAAGCCGAACGCAATTCCTTGGGCGATCTCCTGCTGAAGTACGACAAAGTGCGCCTGACAGGAAAGCCGAAGCACGACCCAGACCGGGCACGAGTTGCCAAGCTCAGCGAAACGCCGATCGCCATGATCAAGGTCTCGATGTTGCTGCCATCGGACTTCGCGGCCTATCGAGACGCGCGCTGCCTCCAGGTCAAGGGCGCGACCGTCAAGAAAGAGCTGGAGCTCTTTTGCCGGGTGATCGGGTTGGCTCGGCGGGAGTGGAAGGTTCATTTGCCAGTCAACCCGGCTTCCGCCGCCTTGGTGAGTCGACCAGCTGCGGAACCCGGCGATGAGCGCGATCGCCGCTTGAAAGAGCGACACGAATTCTCCACCGACCGCGTTGACCCGAGCTCGCCTGCGCGTCCCACGCGCGAACAAACCAAGCGGCGGGTTCGAACAGATATCGAATACGTAAACGATCCGGAGACCGCCGCCATCATTGCGCTACCGCAGAGCGAACAACAGGCGCTCTTTCGCGCCTGCCGCTATGCCCATTGGTACACGCAACTCAAGCGAAACGTAACGGCCGCAACTCTCAGAGCGAGAGCCAGACGCGCGGGACGTGCTTCGATCAAGGCGAGACTGCGGCCTGGTCGAGTGATCTGGGCTATAGCCAGCTTCGCAATTGAGACCGCCATGCGTCGGGGCGAGATGCTCCAGCTGCAGTGGTCGCATACGCATTTGGCCGAGGGGTACCTCGACCTGCCTGGCAGTATCACCAAGAATCAACTGCCTCGCCTGGTGCCGCTGTCGCTGCGCGCACGTCGCATCTTGGCTGCACAGCCGAGAGCGGGGGACTCCGTTTTTGCCACGAACGTCAACACGGTCAAGCAGGGCTTTAAGCGAGCGCTCAAGCGCGCCAACTGCGTTGATCTGCGTCTGCATGATCTTCGGCACGAAGCGACGAGCAGGCTTTTCGAGCGCACCGATCTGCGCGAGACCGAAATTGGCCACGTGACTGGGCACACGGACCCGCGAATGCTTCAGCGCTACTACAACAAGCGTCCTAAGGAGTTCGTCGATCGGTTCAACCGATCGTTCAAATGAGGCGCCGTCTTGTTTGAAAACTCGCGCGTGTTCCGTAACTTCAGCCTCATGTTTTCACGCATAGCGGCGCTCGCGCATCAAAGGTGCCCCGTAGATTGAATGCTGCAGCGATTTCAATGAACGCAGCTGCTGAGCAATCAACCGGGCATGCGAACGGGCCCACGGGCCACCAGGATCCGCGCATGTTGACGCGCTGCGACAGCAAGTGCCCTATGAGCACCCAGATCTGTCCGTCCAAGGCCTCCTCAAACAGTTCGAAATGAACTGTTCAGGGACAGGGGCATAGCCGGTGCCATCTGAGCACTCCGCGCAAGAGCATCTCGGGTCAACCGGCGCGCTCAGTCGCAACAGCTGCTGGGTTGTCCTTCACTGCCCGAATGTCGCCCCACCAGACTTTTTTGCAATCGACCGCGCCAGATCTCGTACCTCAAGAAGGGCTCGGCTTTTTGCGGGTGCAGCGACCGTAAGCGATGTACTTGAGTTGAATCAGATGGTTTTCGACAGAGTCAATTCATTGGATCAGTAGCTCGCCAATCGAAATCTTCGAGTTCGTCAAAATGAAATGCCTTGCGAGGTTGATTTCACAAGGGGTGCGACCATAAATACATCTACTATTTGTAGATCTTAAAAGACTGCACAAGCAGCCATTGTTGGGCGTCGCAAGACGTAGAGGAATCGGGGCTCCATGACAAGAGAGTTTTATGAAAGCAATCCCCTGCCGCCCTTGGAATGGGCTTGGTTCAGTGATTGGTGATTTGACAGAAGGGCAAAAAATCCTGGTTGAAGAGGTTCGTGGTCGCCTAGAAGCTGAGATTCAGAAGGACCCTTATCTATCAGAGAAGGATTTTGCCGACCTGATTGGCGTTGACCCAAAAACCCTGAAAAATGATCGGGCGCCGTCAGGTGCAGGTCGATATCCGGTTGGAATCCGTTTTGGTGGCAGCCATCGGGTGCGATACGCGCGCCATGACGTCCTTGAATGGCTTGCGTATGAGGAGTGGAAGGCGCGAACTTGTCGGGTGCATCGATGCCGTTGAGTAGCTGTCGCAATGGGGCTGTGATTCCTTCTCTATCTACATGGCCACGGTGCGATTGGTTTAGTAGGGTGTTGGGTCCGCCGCCCAGCACGCTGGTCTCAATCGCAGGAGATGTACTACCGTAAAGCGGAGGGACATCTGCCAGACCTGAGGAAACCACAGGATCTGACTTCTTGTGATTCGCGACGGTTGTATTGAATTACAGACGAGCCCTGCTGCAATGAAATTTTAATCATCGAGTCATTGATATGAATCCAGACCCCGTCCCTGTGGTGACATCCGCTGAGGCTAAACGTGGCCGACCGCCCGTGGCCACCATTGAGTCTGTCACGCAAGCCGTCGAAGACTTGCGTAGCCGGAATCTGCCTGTTGGCATTCGCGCGGTCATGCGCTTGGTCGGCGGAGGGCAAGACACGATAAAGGCGCTGCTTCAGCAGGTGCCCAGTGTGAGGCTGGCCATTGAGAGTGCGCCGGAAGTGCCGGAGTCGGTGACGAAACTCTGGAAGTCATGCATCGCCGAACACATCAAGGGCGTGCTGGCGGAGTGCCAGCAAAAATTGGATGCAGCAGCCGAGCTGATCAAGACACAGGAGGGACGGATCCTGGACAGCGAGGTCCGCGAAATGGAACTGGCAGAACTGCTTGCGATCATCAGCACCGAGCGAGATCGGGCCCGAGCCGAGCGCGATGCTGAGTGCGCAGCACATGCCCAGACGCGCTTGATTGATGCATCACATCGTGAACGATTCGAAAAGGCCGAAGCCATTGAGGCCCTGACGCAGCATCGGCTTGAGGACATGGTTCAAAGCGCACAAGCCGCAGAGGTGAAGGTGGGCGAACTGGAGCAGCGGCTCAAAGACTTCCAGCAGCAACTCTCGCGGGCCAATGAAGACAACGCGCATTTGAAAGGACAGATTGATGGCCTGCTGCTCCGCCGAGAGTCCGAAAACCTTCTGGCGACGCCCCTATCCAGCGGGGCGGCGCAGAGCTCTGCTTACGTGCGCAGGGTTGGATCTTTGCTACCACCGCCGCTTGCGGATCAATTCGATGACGACGATGTGCCGCTCTGACCAGCACCACTTGTGGTCTGCAAAAGGCATGTTCAACAGATCGACATGTAGCGGGCTCGTCACCGCGCAGGTGAGGGGCCGCTGCCGTGAAGTGCGGCTTTCGGAGTCGCGAATGATGGGCGCGATCGTGAATGGATGTTCCCGTTATCGGGCGGTGCGGGCTGTATCCAAACTGGACAAGGCCGGCCCGCCCGATAACGGGGTCCGTACCCACTCCGAAGGGGTGGGGGCGCGTAGCGGAGGACCCTGCCGATGACGACGCATGCAAACGGCGTGACAGGCGCCGAAGACGGTAGTCTGAGGGCGACTGGCGCGACGGTTGCGGGCGGTGGCATCGGCGCGCCAGAGGCCCAGCCTCTGGCGCCGTACGGACCCGAGATGGGCATTCATCGATCGCGCGACTCTGACGACTCCGCGACTGGGGCTGTTCAGAGCCGTGACGAGGGAGACGATGACGCAGCAAGGGCGGAACGCGCATGTCAGGCGATACGAGCACTGGACCGCCTACAGAAAAGTCCGTTGGCGGATCTCGTCCGGGACCCCCAATCCAACGGCACAGCAGCCGACGACCTGACGCTGACGGTGCCAAACGCACCCGTTCTCTCAATGACGCAGCGAGAGGCCTTCGATGTCGTCAAGGACGCTCGATCGCTGGTCATGGTCTCAGAGCCTAAAGAGAGCAGAACGCATCTTGACTACCAGCGCAAGGTGCGTTGGATGTGGCAGCAGGTCGACAGTTACCCAGAGCTTTCAGACGCAGAGCGCTGGTGTCTTGCACTGGATGCATATGTACGAAAAGCCAATTCGTTTCGTGCGAACAAAGCCGCCTGCCTCTGGCATCTGCGCCGCGAACTCAGAGTCAGGTTGTCAGAACAGGACGACATGCAGCGACTGGGAGGTCACGGGCAGGCGTGGCTGTGGCGCGTTGGGCTGATACATCAACTCGTCACCGATATCCGCACTGTTGAAGCTCATGTCAGATCTTGTCCCGCGCTGATCGATGGGATGACACTGCCAGAACACAAGTCCAAAAAGCGCGATTTGCGCCGCATTGAAAAGAAACATCCAGACTGGATGGCGCGCATGCTGTTGGCGCCGATGGAATATTGACCAGCTGTGCCGATTGAATTTTGACCAGGG
>NZ_JAOASO010000128.1 GCF_030158645.1 Hydrogenophaga sp.
AGCTTCGGCTACAACAACCTGGTCAGCGACATGCGCTCGCTGGCGATCATGCGCGAGACCGGCGCGCCGGTGGTCTTCGATGCGACGCACTCGGTGCAGTTGCCCGGCGGCCAGGGCACCAGCAGCGGCGGGCAGCGCGAGTTCGTGCCGGTGCTGGCGCGTGCGGCGATCGCCGTCGGCGTGGCGGGCGTGTTCATGGAAACCCACCCGGACCCGATGAACGCGATGAGCGACGGCCCCAACGCGGTGCCGCTGAAGCGCATGCGTGCGCTGCTCGAACAACTGGTGTCGCTGGACCGCGTGGTCAAGCAGCAGCCGCTGCTCGAGAACGATTTCAGCTGCTGAGCGCGGCGCCCGTCCCGGCTGCCCCTCACCACCCCGAATTTTTTGCATCAACCATCTTGAGGAAGAACCATGAGTGCGATCGTTGACATCGTCGGCAGAGAGATCCTGGACAGCCGGGGCAACCCGACCGTCGAATGCGATGTGCTGCTCGAATCGGGCGTGATGGGCCGCGCGGCGGTGCCGTCGGGCGCGTCGACCGGCTCGCGCGAAGCGAACGAGCTGCGCGACGGCGATCCGAAGCGCTACCTCGGCAAGGGCGTCATGCGCGCGGTCGAGCATGTCAACACCGAGATCAGCGAGGCCGTGCTCGGGCTCGACGCCAGCGAGCAGGCGTTCCTCGATCGCACCATGATCGACCTCGACGGCACCGACAACAAGAGCCGCCTGGGCGCCAACGCGATCCTGGCGGTCAGCATGGCGGTGGCCCGCGCCGCCGCCGAGGAAAGCGGCCTGCCGCTGTACCGCTACTTCGGCGGATCGGGTGGCATGCAGCTGCCGGTGCCGATGATGAACGTCATCAACGGCGGTGCGCACGCCAACAACAACCTCGACCTGCAGGAGCTGATGATCATCCCGGTCGGCGCACCGAGCTTCCGCGAAGCGGTGCGCTACGGCGCCGAGGTGTTCCACGCACTGAAGAAGATCATCCACGGCAAGAACATGAGCACCGCCGTCGGCGACGAGGGCGGCTTCGCGCCCAGCGTCGCCAACCACGAAGCGGCGATCCAGCTGATCCTGGAAGCGATCGACCAGGCCGGTTACACCGCTGGCGAACAGATCGCGATCGGCCTCGATTGCGCCGCGAGCGAGTTCTACAAGGACGGCAAGTACGTGCTGGGCAGCGAGAACCTGTCGCTGTCGGCCCCCGAGTGGACCGACATCCTGGCGACCTGGGTCGACAAGTACCCGATCATCAGCATCGAGGACGGCATGGCCGAGAACGACTGGGACGGCTGGAAGCACCTGACCGATCGCCTCGGCAGCAAGGTGCAGATCGTCGGCGACGACCTGTTCGTCACCAACACCGCGATCCTGAAGGAAGGCATCGAGAAGCGCATCGCCAACTCGATCCTGATCAAGATCAACCAGATCGGCACGCTGACCG
>NZ_JAOASO010000129.1 GCF_030158645.1 Hydrogenophaga sp.
GCAACATCTACCGCCAGTTCTCGGCGGTGATGGTCAGCGCGATCGCGTTCTCGGCGTTCCTCGCGCTGTCGCTGACGCCGGCGCTGTGCGCGACGCTGCTGAAGCCCGTCGAGGCCGGCCACCACCACGCGAAGCGCGGCTTCTTCGGCTGGTTCAACCGCGGCTTCTCGCGCACCGCCAAGGGCTACGAAGGCGTCGTGGCCCGCATCCTGAAGCGCGCGGCTCGCTACCTCGTCATCTACGCCGCGATCATCGGCGCGGTGATCGTGCTGTTCGGTCGCCTGCCGACCTCGTTCATCCCGAACGAGGACCAGGGCAACATCCTGGTCAACGTGCAGCTGCCACCGGGTGCGACGCAGAACCGCACGACCGAGGTGATGAAGCAGGCCGAGGCGTGGATGCTGAAGCAGCCCGATGTGCAGAGCATGGTCAGCGTGCTCGGCTTCAGCTTCTCGGGTACCGGCCAGAACGCCGCGCTGGGCTTCGTGACGCTGAAGGACTGGGACGAGCGCCCGGACGCCGACCAGAGCGCTCAGGCGCTGGTCGGGCGGGCCTTCGGCGCACTCGGGCAGATCCGCGATGCGTTCATCTTCCCGGTCAGCCCGCCGGCGATCCGCGAGCTGGGCCGCTCCAACGGCTTCGCGATGCGGCTGCAGGACCGCGGCAGCAACGGCCATGAAGCCCTGCTGGCGGCACGCAACCAGTTGATCGGCATGGCGGCGAAGAGCCCGCTGCTGGTGTCGGTGCGGCCCGACGGGCTTGAAGACGCGCCGCAGCTGCAGCTCGACGTCGATCGCGACAAGGCCGCCGCGCTCGGCGTGTACTTCGGCGCAATCAACACGACGCTGTCGACCGCGCTGGGCTCGTCGTACGTCAACGACTTCCCGAACGCCGGCCGCCTGCAGCGCGTGGTGGTGCAGGCCGATGCGCCGGCGCGCATGCAGCCCGACGACCTGCTGCAGCTCAACGCGCTGAACACGGCCGGCCAGCCGGTGCCGCTGGCGGCCTTTGCGACGACGCAGTGGATCAACGGGCCGATGCAGACGGTGCGCTACAACGGCTACCCGGCGATGCGCATCCAGGGCGAGCCGGCCAAGGGCGTCAGCAGCGGCGCGGCCATCGCCGAGATGGAGCGGCTCGCATCCCAGCTGCCGACCGGCTTCGCGTTCGAGTGGACCGGACAGTCGCGCGAGGAAAAGCTGTCGGGCTCGACCGCGCTGTTCCTGTTCGGCTTCTCGCTGCTCGCGGTGTTCCTGTGCCTGGCGGCGCTGTACGAGAGCTGGTCGATCCCGCTGGCGGTGATCCTGGTGGTGCCGCTGGGCGTGCTCGGCGTCGTGACCGGCGCGGGCCTGCGCGGGCTGGAGAACGACGTGTACTTCAAGGTCGGCCTGATCACCATCATCGGCCTGTCGGCCAAGAACGCGGTGCTGATCATCGAGTTCG
>NZ_JAOASO010000130.1 GCF_030158645.1 Hydrogenophaga sp.
TCGAACGCGATCTCGAAGGTCAGCTTGTAGCCGTCGAACGGTTCGAGCCGCGCCCACTTCAGGCTCGGCCCCTCGCCTTCGCGCACCTCGACCGGTTTCAGGATGCGCAGGAAGCGCTTCGGCGCGTCCTGCAACTCGATGCCGGCGCTTTGCAGCAGGAACACGAACGAGGCCGCCGAGCCGTCGAGGATCGGCACCTCTTCGGCGGTGATGTCGACGATCAGGTTGTCGATGCCCAGGCCCGCACACGCCGACAGCAGGTGCTCGACGGTGTTGACCTTGGGCGCCCCCGGATCGCCGCCCGGCGACAGCGCGGTCGCCATGCGGGTGTCGCACACCGAATGCGCATGCACCGGGATGTCGACCGGCTGCGACAGATCGACGCGGCGGAACACGACACCGCTGTCCGCCGGCGCCGGGCGCAAGGTCAGCTCGACCCGCTGCCCGCCGTGCACACCGACGCCCACCGCGCGGGTGAGCGACTTGAGCGTGCGTTGGGCCAGCATCATTTCATTCTAGGGACGCAAGGGCTCCCTCTCCCCGGTGGGGAAAGGGAGCCCACTCCGGCGTCGGCCGATCGAGATCAATCGGCTTGCTTGCGCAGGAACGCCGGGATCTCGATCTCGTCCATGCCGTTGCTGGCCAGCGCATCGACCTTGGCCGCCGCGGTGCGGGTGCGCCACACGCTCGGGGTGCTCAGCGAGCCGTAGTCGGGGGTGTTCTGCCCGCCCTGCATGCCGAGGCCCGGTGCGTTCAGCGCGTGGTTCAGGATCGGCAGGTTGTCGGTGCCGGTGCGCTGCATCGGCGCGCTGTGCACGACGCTGATCGGCGCCTGCTGGCGGCGCGCCGGGCTCAGGCCGGTGGCGATCACCGTCACGCGCAGCTTGTCGCCCAGCGCCTCGTCGTACACGGTGCCGAAGATCACGTGCGCATCTTCCGCGGCGTAACGGCGGATGGTGTTCATCGCGTTCTTGCTTTCCGACAGCTTCAAGGTGCTGCGGTTGGCGGCGATCAGCACCAGCACGCCCTTCGCGCCCGACAGGTCGATGCCTTCGAGCAGCGGGCAGGCCACGGCGGCGTCAGCGGCCTTGGTGGCGCGGTCCGGGCCGCTCGCCTGCGCGGTGCCCATCATCGCCTTGCCGGGCTCGCTCATCACCGTCTTCACGTCCTCGAAGTCGACGTTGACCATGCCGTGCATGTGAATGATGTCGCTGATGCCGCCAACGGCGTTCTTCAGCACGTCGTTGGCTTCGGCGAACGCCTGGTCCTGCGTCACGTCGTCGCCCAGCACCTCGAGCAGCTTCTCGTTGAGCACCACGATCAGCGAATCGACGTTGGCTTCGAGCTCGGCCAGTCCGGCATCGGCGGCCTTCATGCGGCGGTTGCCTTCGAACTCGAACGGCTTGGTCACGACGCCGACGGTCAGGATGCCCATTTCCTT
>NZ_JAOASO010000131.1 GCF_030158645.1 Hydrogenophaga sp.
CCCTGGGCCGCACCGCTGATGAGCAGTTGCAGCAGTTGCACGCATGTCTCCTGTTGTTCTGGCGGCGCCGTTTCGGGGTGCTCGCTGCGCACGGTGTGGCAGGGTGAGTCCGCGATGTGAAAGATTTATAGCTGTCTTGCCCGGGACTGCCGCTAGGGGTTGTCCCCCATCCAGAGTCGCCGAGGCAACATGAAACTCGAATGCATGAAATCTGTCCGCATCGGCGCCGGTCTCGGCTTTTACGGCGACAACTGGGAACCTGTGGCGGCGAGCATCGAACGCGGTGGTGTGCAGTTCATTGCCAGCGACCACCTGGCCGAACTCACGCTGGCCATCCTGCAGAAAGACCGGCAACGCGATCCCGCGCTGGGCTATGCGCGCGATGTGGTGCCCATGCTGCTGAAACTGTGGCCGCTGATGCGCGAGCGCGGCGTGCGCTTCGTGTGCAATGCGGGGGGACTCAATCCGCGCGGCGCAGCGCAGGCGGTGCTGGCGGCGTTCAAGGCGAAGGGCTGGCAGGCCAAAGTGGCGGTGGTCACGGGCGACGATGTGTTGCCGCAATTGCAAAAGGCGGACACCGGCTTTGACCACCTCTTCACCCAGGCGAGCGTGGCCGGTGTGCGCGAGCGGCTGGTGTTTGCCAACGCCTACCTCGGCGCCCGGCCCATCGTGCAGGCGCTGGACGCAGGCGCCGACATCGTGATCACCGGGCGCGTGGCGGATGCAGCCCTGTTCCTCGGTCCGCTGGTGCACAGCCTGGGTTGGAAACTGGGTGGCGCCACCGACGAACAAGACCTCAACCGCCTCGCCCAGGGCCTCACCGTGGGGCATCTGCTGGAGTGTTCGGGCCAGGGCAGCGGTGGCAACTTCGGCAGCCAGGGGGCCTGGCAGGCCATTCCCGATCTGGCCCACATCGGCTACCCCATCGCCGAGGTGCATGAAGACGGCACCGCGTTCATCACCAAGGCGCCCGGCACCGGCGGGCGCGTCAACTTCGACACCGTGCGCCAGCAATTGCTCTACGAGGTGCACAACCCGCACGCCTATTTTTCGCCCGATGTGGTGCTGGACATGGGCGGCATCCAACTGCTCGACGAGGGGGATGACCGTGTGCGCCTCACGGGTGCGCGGGGCACGGTGCCCACCGACACGCTCAAGGTGGTGGCGGGTTTCCGCGACGGCTACAAGGCCGAGGTGACCTGGGGTTTTTCGTGGCCCGATGCCTGGGACAAGGCGCAGGCCGCGCAGGCCACCATCCGCACACTGCTGACAGACAAACGCATTCCGCATGACGAGCTGTACGTGGAATACCCCGGACTCAACTCGGCCCACGGCGCACTGGCGCCGATGCCCAAAGCCGACGCGCTGAACCAGAGCAACGAAATCTGGACGCGTCTGGTGCTGCGCACGCAAGACAAGGCCGCGGCCGATGGCTTCGGCCGCCTGTTTCCCTGGATCGGCCTGAGCGGCCCGGCCTACACCTGTGGCTTCACGGGTCTGCACAACACCAGCGAGCTGCTGGGCATCTGGCCCACGCTGATTCCGCGCGCGGGGGTGGAGCAGGGCGTTGGCATGGAGCTGCTGTCATGACGAAGATCCCCATACCGCTCGTGCGCATCGCCCACGCCCGCAGCGGCGACAAGGCCGACTGGGTGGACTTCGGCCTGTTCGCCTGGAACGCGGCCGGCTACCGGCTGCTGGAACGCGAGGTCACCGCCGAGCGCGTGCGGGCGCACTTTGCACCCTGGCTGCCCGGGGAGGTGGACGCCTGGCCGCTGCCCAACATCCTGGCGCTCAAGTTCGTGTTGCGCGGTGCGTTGCAAGGAGGTGGCGCGCGCAACCTGCGGCTGGACAACCTGGGCAAGTCCATGGCGGGTGCGTTGTTGCGCATGGAGATCGAGGTGGACCAGACCGAGCTGGAAGAGGCTTTGAACACGCCGCCCGTGGGTTGGTGGGGCATTGCCCCCTCTCCCGCTGGCGGGAGAGAGTTGGGGTGAGGGCAGCTCGATGAACAAAGATCCGGTCACCACCGAGAAGCTCGACGACATCTGGATCGTCACCCTTGACCGCCCGGAGGTGCGCAACGCGGTGGACAGTGCCACCGCGCGCGCTCTTCATGCCGCCTTCCTCGCCTTCGAAGACGACGCCACCGCCAAGGTGGCGGTTTTTCACGGCGCCCATGGCCATTTCTGCGCGGGGTGGGATTTGCAGTTCGGCGCAAAACTGGCGGCATCGGGTGACAGCGGTGGCCTCGATCTTGACTTCGAGGCGGACGACCTTCGCGCCCTCGGTCCCATGGGCCCGTCGCGCCTTCGGCTGTCCAAACCGGTGATTGCCGCGGTGAGCGGCGCGGCCGTGGCCGGCGGCATGGAGCTCGCGCTCTGGTGCGACCTGCGGGTGATGGAAGAAGACGCGTACTTCGGTGTGTACTGCCGCCGCTTCGGCGTGCCCCTCATCGACGGCGGCACGGTGCGGCTGCCGCGCCTGATCGGCATGGGTCATGCCATGGACCTCATCCTCACCGGCCGCAAGGTCGAGGCGGCCGAAGCCCTGCAGATGGGTTTGGCCAACCGCCTGGTGCCCAGCGGTCGGGCGCGCGAAGCCGCCATCGCCCTGGCGCGCCAGCTGGCAGCGTTTCCGCAGGCCACGATGCTGGCCGACCGCGAGAGCGCCTACGCCCAGTGGGACTTGCCGCTGGGCCAGGCCTTGCAGCAGGAGTGGCAACGCGGCAAGGCGCGCATCCCCGATGCGCTGGACGGTGCCACACGGTTTGCCGCAGGACAGGGACGCCATGGACAGTTCTGACCTCAACGAGGCTTCGGTGCGCACCGCCACCGAGGCGTGGATCGACGCGTTCAACCGCAGCGACAGGGCCGCCATCTGCGCGCTCTACGAACCGCAAGCGATTCTCTGGGGCACGACCGCGGCCGAACTCATCACCACGCCACCGGGCATCGCCGCGTATTTCGACGCCGTGTTTGCGCTGCGGCCGGTGCCCCGCATGGCGCTGCTGGAGGTGTTGCCCCGCGTGTTCGGCGAAGTGGCGGTGAGCACCGGCCGCTACACGCTGGCGCTGTCACCACCGCCACAAGCACGCGAGGTGCCGGCGCGGTTCAGCTTCACCTGGCGCCGCACCGCAGGCGCATGGCGCATCGTCGACCACCATTCCTCGGCCATGCCCGCGCCGTTGAATGCACTGGCCGTGCTGGCTGCAGCGTCTTGATCGGTTTCCTATGATGGGGACATGACACCCACCGATTTTTCTGCCCCGGCCGACGTGCTGGTGCTGCAACACCTGGTTGAAGACGGCCCGGGGTTCCTGGGCGAGTGGCTCGATGCCCAGGGCATCACCTGGCATGTGCGTTGCACTGAGGCCGGCGAAAGCTACCCGGCTTCGGTGCGCGGCTACCGGGGCCTGGCGGTGCTGGGCGGCGCCTGGAGCGCCAACGACGACCGCCCCACGCTGCGCCAGGCCGAGACCTTGATTCTGGAAGCCGATGCGCTCGGCATCCCCGTCATCGGCCATTGCCTGGGTGGCCAGCTCATGGCGCGCGCGTTCGGTGGCCGGGTCGAGCGGCTGCCGCAGCCGGAGGTGGGTTGGCTGTCCATCCACCGCAAGGACAGCGCGGCCGCGCGCGAATGGCTGGGCGACTCGCTGCAGCCCACGGTCTACCAATGGCATCAGGACAGTTTTGTGGTGCTCCCGCCGGGCGCCGAGCTGCTGGCCTCCAGCGCTGTGTGCCCGCACCAGGCGTTCGCGCTGCGCCAGCACCTGGCCATGCAGTTCCACATCGAGATCACGCCGGACAAGATTGGGGACTGGCTGGAACAGCCCGGCGAGGCCTACCCGGTGAACGTGCTGCTGCACCGCGACAGCGTGCAGGACCCGGCCTCCATGAACGCGGCGACGCTGCGACACCAGTCGGACAGCAAAGCCATGGCCGACCGCATTTACCGGGTGTGGCGCTCGCGCTGGCCAGGGTGAGCGGGCCTTAGCCGGTCACGCCCGGCAGGTCCAGGCCCTCTTTCGGAATGGGCCGCGGCCGGCCCTCCATGTCGATCGCCACGTAGGTCAGGCTGGCTTCCGTCACCTTCACGTACTGGCCCTGGGCCGAAAAACGCTCGGCGAACACCTCCACCTGCACCGTGATGGACGTGTTGCCCACGCGGGTGACGTGCGCGAAGAAGCTCAGGATGTCGCCCACGCGCACCGGCTGCTTGAAGATGAACTGGTTCACCGCCACCGTGGCCATGCGCCCGCGCACGTAGCGCGCCGGCAGCACGGCGCCGGCCAGGTCGACCTGGGCCATCACCCAGCCGCCGAAGATGTCGCCGTTGGCGTTGCAGTCCGCCGGCATGGGAATGACTTTCAAGACCAGTTCCCTGTCGTGGGGCAGGGTGGTTTCGGGATTCGGGCTTGTTTTGTCGGTCATGGTCACAATCTCCAGTTGCTCACGATTCTCACGCATGCGCCCAGACAACCCCTCCCAAGCCTCCGTCGCCCTGCCCGCCACCGCGGGCGCCCCGGGCGCCAAACCCCAGCGCTCCGACTGGGCCACGCTCCAACGCCTGTTGCCCTACCTCTGGCAATACAAGGTGCGCGTGGTGCTGGCGCTGGCCTTCATGGTCGCAGCCAAGATGGCCAACGTGAGCGTGCCGCTGCTGCTCAAGCAGCTGGTCGACGCCATGAGCATCAAGCCCGGCAGCGTGGAGGCCCTGCTGGTGGTGCCGCTGGGCCTGCTGCTGGCCTATGGCGGCCTGCGCCTGTGCACCAGCCTGTTCACCGAGCTGCGCGAGCTGGTGTTTGCCAAGGCCACCGAGGGCGCCACGCGCAGCATCGCGCTGCAGGTGTTCGGTCACCTGCACGCGCTGAGCCTGCGCTTCCATCTGGAGCGCCAGACGGGCGGCATGACGCGCGACATCGAGCGCGGGACGCGCGGCGTGCAGTCGCTCATTTCGTACTCGCTCTACAGCATCATCCCCACGCTGATCGAGGTGGCCATGGTGCTCACGCTGCTGGGCACCCAGTTCGACATGGGCTATGTGTGGATCACGCTGGTGGCGCTGGTGCTCTACATCACGTTCACCGTGGTGGTGACCGAGTGGCGCACCAAGTTCCGCCGCGAGATGAACGAGCTGGAGTCCACCAGCCAGACCCGCGCCATCGACTCGCTGCTGAACTACGAGACGGTGAAGTACTTCAACAACGAAGCGTTCGAAGGGCGCCGCTACGACGAGGCGCTGGAGAAACTGCGCCGCGCACGCATCAAGAGCCAGACCACGCTGTCCATGCTCAACACCGGGCAGCAGCTGGTGATTGCGGTGGCGCTGGTGCTCATGCTCTACCGCGCGACGCAGGGCGTGGTCAATGGCGAGATGACGCTGGGCGATCTGGTGATGGTCAACGCCTTCATGATCCAGCTCTACATCCCGCTGGGTTTCCTGGGCGTGCTGTACCGCGAGATCAAGCAGAGCCTGACCGACCTGGACAAGATGTTTGTGCTGCTGGAGAAAGAGCGCGAGATCGCGGATTCACCCGACGCCCAGCCGCTGGTGCTGGACGGCCCGCCCGCGGTGAAGTTCGAGAACGTGCGTTTCTCGTACGAGCCGGCGCGCGAGATTCTGCACGGCATCAGCTTCGAGATCCCGTCCGGCAAGACGGTGGCGGTGGTGGGTCCTTCAGGGTCCGGCAAGAGCACGCTGGCGCGTCTTCTGTATCGCTTCTACGACGTGACCAATGCATCGAACGGTGCCGAGGCAGGCCCGCACGGTTTCGGCCGCATCACCATCAACGACCAGGACATCAAGCAGGTCACCCAGTCCAGCGTGCGCCAGGCCATCGGCATCGTGCCGCAGGACACGGTGCTGTTCAACGACACCATCGAATACAACATCCTCTACGGCCGCCCCGAGGCCGGGCACGACGCCGCGGTGCAGGCCGCGCAGGCCGCGCACATCCACAGCTTCATCGAGCGGCTGCCGCTGGGCTACCGCACCATGGTGGGCGAGCGCGGCTTGAAGCTCTCGGGCGGCGAGAAGCAGCGTGTGGCGATTGCCCGAACCCTGCTGAAGAACCCACCCATCGTGATCTTTGACGAGGCGACGTCAGCGCTGGATTCGGCCAATGAACGGGCCATTCAGGCGGAGCTGAAGTCTGCGGCTCGCAACAAGACCACGCTGGTGATTGCGCACCGCTTGTCCACGGTGGTGGACGCTCACGAAATTCTCGTGTTGGTGAACGGGGAGATCGTCGAGCGGGGGACGCATTCGGATCTGGTGGCGAGTGGTGGGGTTTATTCGGGGATGTGGGCTTTGCAGCAGAGTGGGGCTGACTGAGTTCTCTTGATGTTGCTGGTTTGCTCCGGCCGCTGGCCGGGCCGAGACCCTGCCAGCAACTGGAGCAATCCAGCAGCAGCACAGAAATCAGAAGTGGATCCCCCGCATCATCTGCTGCATGGCCACAGCCTCCGCCGACAGTTGCGACTTCGCCCCCTTCTCTCCCTTCGCCGCCGACGAATCCGGGAACATGCGAAAGCTGGTGTTCATCACGATCTGCGCCACGCGCGGCACCATGGCGTGCATCACCTGGCCGGTGATGCCCAGGCGGGTGGCGATGC
>NZ_JAOASO010000132.1 GCF_030158645.1 Hydrogenophaga sp.
TCGGCGCTCTACGTGATGTTTGCGCGCGGCATGTTCGAGGACACGCAGCGCCTGGTGCTGATCTCCGACGACTCCGAAGGCGTGGTGGTCGGCATGGACATGACCTTCGCCGGTTTTCCCATTGGCCGCGTGGGGCGCATCGAGCTGGGTGCGGACGGCACGGCGCGCATCCTGATCGATGTGCCGAGCCGGGACGCCAAGTGGCTGCGCACCTCCAGCATCTTCACCATGGAGCGCGGTCTGGTGGGCGGCACGCGCATTCGTGCCTACAGCGGGGTGCTGGACGACCCGGCCTTGCCCGACGGCGCCGAACGCTCGGTGTTGCGCGGCGACACCGCGGCCGAGATCCCCAAGCTCGCCGCGAGCATGCGCGAGGTGCTGGAGAACGTGGCGGCGCTGACCAAGAAAGACGCGGCGCTGGACACGGCGCTGAACAACGTGCAGAGCGCCACCGAGCGGCTCAAGGGCCCGCAGGGGGCTATGGGTGTGCTGATGGGCAACGACGAAGACGCGAAGAAACTGGTGCTCACCATCGATCGCGCCAATGCCTTGCTGGCGCGCGCCGATGCACTCACCGCGCGCATGGACAGCCTGGTGAGCAACGCGAACAAGCAGGTGTTCGGCCAGGGCACGGCCGAGGGTGGCCTGGTGGCCGACGCCCGCGTGACCGTCCAGCAGCTCAATGGCCTGCTGGCCGAGGCGCGTACCAGCCTGCAGAAGGTGGACGCGGTGCTGGTGGAGGCGCAGGGCATTGCCAGCAACACGCGCGAGGCCACGACCGACCTGGGCGTGTTGCGCGGCGAGGTCGAGTCCAGCCTGCGCAAGGTGGACGGGCTCATCAGCGACATCAACCGCAAATGGCCGTTTGCGCGCGACACCGAAATCAAACTCCCATGATCGAAATCACCCCCGTCGCTTGCTCACTGCGTGTAGCCGCATCCCCCCTCCAGGGGGGAACACCCTGCGCCCCGGCAAAGCCGGTTGCGCGGTGTTTCTGGGTTGGTGCTGTCTCAGCGCTCTGTCTTGCTGTGGCCGCCTGCTCCAGCAACCCACCCCCACCCCAGTGGCCGGCCGAAGCCAAGGGCGGCAGCGAACGCGCCACCGAGGCCTGGCTCGGCGGCAACAGCCGCATCGAGGCGGCGGAGTTCAACCGGGCGCGTGCCGAATTGGCCAGCACCGGGCAGGTGGCCTTGGTGGCTCGGCTGGAGTTGCTGCGCTGCGCCACGCGGGTGGCCAGTCTGGTGGTGGAGCCTTGCGCGGGTTTTGAAGCGCTGGCGCAAGACGCGGCACCGGCCGAACAAGCCTATGCGCGCTACCTGGCGGGCACGGCACAGGCGGGGGATGCGGCGCTGTTGCCCGAGGTGCACCGCGCCCTGCTGGGCAACGCTTCACCCGACACAGCGCTCGCATCGATCCAGGACCCGCTGTCGCGACTGGTGGCCGCCGGTGTGCTGTTTCGCAGCGGGCGTGCCACGCCCGGCGTGATCGCCACCGCGGTCGACACCGCTTCGGCGCGCGGCTGGCGCCGGCCTTTGCTGGCCTGGCTGCAGCTGCAACAACAGCGTGCGCAGGCCAGCGGTGATGCGGCTGCCGTTGCCGCCTTGCAGCGGCGCATCGACCTGGTGGCGCCGCCGCGCTGAATCAGCGCATCGGTATCACCGTGCCGGCGGGCAGTGGCACCGCCGTGATGCTGTTGTCGGGCGAGCCTTCGATCACACGGTCGGAGTAGCTCAGGTAAACCAGGGTGTTGCGGGCCTTGTCCACCATGCGCACCACCTGCAGCTTTTTGAACAGGAACGAGGTGCGCTCGGTGAACACCACTTCCTGTTGTTTCATGGGGTCGCCCGCAAACGACACGGCACCCACCTGCTGGCACTCGATGCTGGCGTCCGACGTGTCCTCGGCCAGACCCAGCCCGCCCTTGATGCCGCCGGTCTTGGCGCGCGACACATAGCAGGTGACGCCCTTGACCTTGGGATCGTCGAACGCATCGACCACGATCTTGTGGTCGGGCCCGAACAGTTTGAACACCGTGTCCACCTCGCCGATGGCTTGTGCATGCACCGCCGAGGTGGCGAACAACAGGCCCAGCACCAGGACGGACAGAGGGGCTAAACAGCGCAGTGGGTGCATGGTGACTTTCAGAAGGGGAGGTTAATCATGCGCCGGCCAGTGGCCGCAGCACGCCGAGGGCGAACGGCAGGCTCACGATGCCCAGCAAGGTGGACAGTGTGACCAGCCCGGCGACGTAGGGTCCGTTGTAGCCCATGCGCGCGGCCAGCACATAACAGCTGGACGCGGTGGGCACGGCCGAGAACATCAGCAGGATGGTGGTCTGGGTCGGGTCGAGCCGGAACAGCAGGGCCAGCCCCAGCGCCATCACCGGCATGCCGAGGTGCTTGACCGCCAGCACCAGCCCGCCCAGGGTCTTGGCACTGGCCAGCATGCCGAACTGCATGCCCGCGCCCGCGGCCATCAGACCCAGGGCCAGCGACGCCTGCCCGATGCGGTTGACCGTGGGCTCCAGCCAGAACGGCATTGAAAAACCCAGCAGGTTGGCCACCAGCCCCGACACCGTGCCCACGATGAGCGGGTTGCGCAGCAGCTCGCGTGCAAAGCCCTTGTTGGCGTGGCGCGCCATCGGCCAGACCGCGCCCACGTTGAACAGCGGCACACACACGCCGATGAGCACCGCGATCATGAGCAGGCCCGGCGGACCGGCCACTTTTTCGGCCAGCGCGAGCGCAATGAAGGAGTTGAAGCGAAACCCCACCTGCGCGCTGGCCGCGTGCAGGCGCACGTCGAGGTGTTTGCCGATCCAGGGCCAGTGGGGCAGCGAGTACGACAACGCGATGCCGCACAGGCCCAGCGAGATGCCGGCGCCCATGAGGCTGGAGGCCTGGCTCAGATCGAGCGGGCTCTTCACGATGCTGTGGAACAGCAGCACCGGAAACAAGAAGTAGTACACAAGACTCTCCACCTGCTCCCACACCTTGCGGTTGAGGGCCGTGAAGCGGCACACCAGGTAGCCACAGAGGATGAGCGAGAAGTCGGGGAAGAGGAGTTGGGCGAAATTCACCGGAGGAGCATAGCGCGCTCCCCCGGGTGTTCAGGGGTTTCCACTTATGTAGTTGTCCCATGGTCATGCGCTTGCCCAGCGGCTACATTGCAGGCTCGCATCGCGCGACCGTACCCCGCTCGCGCGGAACAGGCCAACCCCGGCCTGCCTTCATCGATGTCTCAAGCAAGGAGCAAGTCTCATGGTTTCTCGTCGTCAACTGGTTGCAATCGGTCTGTCCTGTGCCACGGTGGTGGCCGGTGGTTCCGCCTGGGCTCAGGCCTACCCCAACAAGGTCATCCGTCTGCAAGTCCCGTTTGCACCCGGCGGCACCACCGACATCATTGCCCGCGTCATGTCCGAGTCGCTCGGCAAGGCCCTGGGCCAGAACATGATTGTTGAAAACAAGGCCGGTGGCGGCGGTGTGGTGGGTGCGCTGGAGCTGTCGCGCGCCCCGGCCGACGGTTACATCCTGGGCATGGCCACGGTGTCGACCACCGCGGCCAACCCGGCGATCAACGCCAAGATCCCGTACAACACGCTCACCGATTTCACGCCCATCATCAACATCGCGGCCACGCCCAACGTGATCGCGGTGCACCCCAGCTTTCCGGCCAGGGACTACCAGGGTTTTCTCGCCGAGCTCAAGAAGAACCCGGGCAAATACAGCTACGCCACCTCGGGCACCGGGGGCATCGGCCACCTGCAGACCGAGCTGTTCAAGAGCCTGACCAACACCTTCATCACGCACATCCCCTACCGCGGAGCAGGCCCTGCGCTCAACGACACCGTGGGTGGCCAGGTCCCGATCATTTTCGACAACCTGCCCTCGGCGCTGCCCTTCATCCGCGACGGTCGCCTGATCGCCATCGTGGTGGCCGCGCCCCAGCGCGTGGCCAGCATGCCAACGGTGCCCACCTTCAAGGAAGTGGGCCTGGAGCCGGTGAACCGCATGGCCTACTACGGGCTGATCGGCCCCAAGGGCCTGCCGCAAGAGGTGGTGGACAAGATCTCCAGCGCCACCAAGCAGGCGCTGACCGACCCGGCTGTGAAGAAGCGCGTGGAAGACACCGGCTCGCTGATCGTGGCCAACTCGCCGGCCGAGTTCTCGGCGCAAATCAAGGCCGAGTTCGAGGTCTACAAGGACGTGGTTGCCAAGCAGAAGCTCAAACTGGAGTGATGAACCCGGCCCTGGCATCGACCAGCGAGGACCTTGCCGGGGCTTTTGTCGACGCGCTCTGGCTCGAAGAGGGCCTCTCGCGCAACACGCTGGACGCCTACCGGCGTGATCTGGTCTTGCTCGGCCAGTGGTTGGCCGCGCAAGGCAAAACCCTGCCGCAGACCACCGAAGCCGATCTCAACGGCTACTTCAGCGAGCGCCACAACCAGACGCGTGCCACCACCGCCAACCGCCGGCTCACGGTGTTCAAGCGCTACTTTCGCTGGGCGCTGCGCGAACGCTTCATCACGGCGGACCCGACGCTGCGCCTCTCACCCGCACGCCAGCCCCTGCGCGTGCCCAAGACGATGTCGGAAGCGCAGGTGGAGGCCCTGCTCAACGCGCCCGACGTGGGCACACCGCTGGGCCTGCGCGACCGTTGCATGCTGGAGCTGATCTATGCCAGCGGCCTGCGCGTGAGCGAACTCGTGACACTGAAAACCTGGCATGTGGGCATGAACGAGCAGGTGCTGCGCATCACCGGCAAGGGCAACAAGGAGCGGCTGGTGCCCTTTGGTCAGGTGGCTGGGCAGTGGTTGCAGCGCTACCTGGGGCAGGCGCGCGGCGACATATTGAATGGTCTGCAGAGCGAAGACCTGTTCGTCACCTCGCGCGGCTCGCGGGCGGGCGAAGCCATGACGCGTGCGATGTTCTGGCAACTGGTGAAAAAGTACGCCCTGGCCGCCGGCATCACCGCACCCATTTCGCCCCACACCCTGCGCCACGCGTTTGCCACCCACCTGCTCAACCACGGTGCGGATTTGCGCGCGGTGCAGATGCTGCTCGGCCACGCCGACATTTCCACCACCACCATCTACACCCACGTGGCCCGCGAACGCCTCAAGACCATCGTGGCGCAGCACCATCCACGGGGCTAGTTCTTGGTCTGACCCCAGAGTTGTGCAAGGCGCGCATCGCGTCCGCAACTCGTTCGGTAGTACTTGTAGCGAACCGGGTTCTTCAGGTAGTAGTCCTGGTGGTAGTCCTCGGCCGGGTAGAACTGCGTGGCCGCGACGATCTCTGTCACGATGGGTTCCTCGAACGGCTTGGATTTTTCCAGCGCCGCCAGCGAGCGTTTCACGACCTCTGCCTGTGCGGCGTCGTGCGTGAAGATGGCCGTGCGGTAGGGGTTGCCCGCGTCGCAGAACTGGCGGTCTTTGGTGGTGGGGTCGATGGTGCGCCAGAACTTTTCAACCAGCGTGGCGTAGCTCACCTTGGCCGGGTCGAACACGATCTCCACCGCCTCGGCATGGCCCGTTTTGTTGGCGGACACCTGGCGGTAGGTGGGGTTGGCCACCGTGCCGCCGATGTAGCCCGAGGTGGTGGACAACACACCGGGTATCTTGTCGAAATCGGACTCCACGCACCAGAAGCAGCCGCCGGCGAACGTGGCCTTGGCGGTCACGGCAGGGGCTTGGGCCTGCGCGATGCCAGCCGACAGCAGCACCGAAGTGATGAGGGACAGAAAAAGTGACTTCATGCCGCCGCCTTGAAGGTGAGCGCCACGCCGTTGTTGCAATAGCGCTTGCCGCTGGGCTTGGGGCCATCGTTGAACACATGGCCCTGGTGGCCGTCGCAGCGCACGCAGTGGTATTCGGTGCGGGGAAAGATCGCCTTGTAGTCGGTCTTGGTGCCCAGGGCGCCAGCCAGGGGCGTGTGAAAACTCGGCCAGCCGGTGCCGCTTTCGTACTTGGTGTCGGACGAGAACAGCGGCAGATCGCAGCCCGCGCAGTGGTAGGTGCCTTTGCGCTTCTCGGCGTTGAACGGGCTGCTGCCCGGACGCTCGGTGCCTTCTTCGCGCAACACGTCGAACTGGGCAGGGGTCAGGCGCTTTTTCCACTCGGCCTCGCTGAGCTTCCAGGGGTCGGTGGCAGCCAACGCGTTGGCGACGGGAGCGGCGGCCTGTGAGCCCAGGCCAAGCAATGCGAGCAGTTTCATGGTCTGGCGGCGGGTGGGATGGGATGGGTTGTTCATGCAGGTGAGTCGACCACAGCCCGCATTCCTTACACGGCCCCACGGGTACTCCGTGTAAAGACCCGCTTACGTTTGCGCCATGCGCAGGCGTCGCGCTGCGTCTTCGTCGCGCGCATCGTCGATCTCGCGCATCACGCTGCCCAGGTCCACCGTACCGGGCGCGCGCTCGTAACGGCCAGTGAGCGGCGTGTCGTTGCTCAGCAGGCCGCTCTGGTACAGGCTCCAGATCTCGGCGCCGAACTGGGTTTTGAGCAACTCGGGCGCGAACTGGCCGAAGAAGTCGCGCAGGTTGGCCACGTCGCGCAGCAGCATGCGCTGGGCGTGGTTGTTGCCGGCGGCGTCCACCGC
>NZ_JAOASO010000133.1 GCF_030158645.1 Hydrogenophaga sp.
GGCAACCGCAGGCACAGGTGGTCGAGTCGGGCTCGTGGCGGATCTCGCGCCGCGGAAGGTTGGCTGGCAGCGGCGCGCGCTTGGGGTTTCTCTTCTCTTCCAGCTTGGCCGGTGTCTGCGCTTCCTGCAGCGCATCGATCTCTGTGGCCACGGCCGCCAAGTCAGCCTCGATCTCGTCTTCAAGCAGGCTCTTCTGCTCGGGGTTGAAGCGCTCGCCAAACCTCTCGCTTTGAGCTGTGAACTTCATACGCTTCAGAAGCGCGTTCTCGTGCGTGAGTTTGTCCAGCAGCGCGCTCTGGTGGCGCAGCTGCGTCATGAGGCGCGTGGTCAGCTCACGCAGCTCTTCTGCGCTCAGGCTCTGCAGGGATTGAGGCTCGACCACCATGGGCATTCACTTTGCCAGCACTGGAATGTGCGCACCATTGGCGCATGCCCCAATTGGCAAGCATCGGTCTGCGCTTCAGAGTCAGACCACGGTAATGACACCACCGTCGCCAAGGCGCTGCCAGGGCAGGCCCAGCACCAGCGCATCGAACTGCGCGCGGGTGAGCGAGGCGGTGCTTGCCACATCACGCGGCCAGACGAACTTGCCTCTGTTCAGGCGCCGAGCGGCCAACCAGACCCCGATGCCATCGTGCACCAGCACCTTCATGCGGTTGGCTCGTCGATTGGCGAACAGGTAGGCGTGGTGCGGGCGCGCTGCGCCGAAGACCGACACCACGCGGGCCAGCGCCGTCTCGGTGCCTGCTCGCATGTCCAGCGGCTCGGTGGCAAGCCACAGCGCATCAACCCGGATCACTTGAGCAGCTCTCGTATCCACACGCCGCACTGCTCGGCTGCCGCCAGGGGCCAGGTCACCGAGACGCTGGTAGCGCCGCGGCGCAGCTCGATGCGGATGTCTCGTGCAGGTGCACATGCCGGCGGCAGCGGCACCGGAACGAACGCGGGGGCTTGGAGTGCAGGCAGCGCGCCACCCGCTTCGCGGCGCCACTTGTGAACGACATTGGCGTTGATGCCGTGTGACAGAGCAATGCCTGCCACCGAAGCGCCAGGTTCAGCGCACTCAAAGAGGATCTGCTGCTTGAGCTCTACGCCGTACCGCCGGCGGGTCTTCTTCTTGGATTCATTCATGGTGTCCACCTATTCGCTTGGTGGACACCATCGTTGCCGCTTAGACCGATCCCTTCAAGGTGGGATGGCCGCGCGCTTACAGCCCGGCGGCCAACGGCAAGATCAACCGCGCGTGCCGCGCCGTATCGGCTCGGCCATTTCTCGCGGCTACTTGCTGTTGAAGTTCCATGCGTTCGCTCTTTGTGAGTTTCATCGCAACCTCCGGTGGAATGGTTGCAATGATACTTCCCTTTTAAACGTTACAGTCTACTAGGGCCAGTAAGCGGGATCAGGCGAGGCGTCGCGCCTTTACGGTAACTTTATCGGTATAACCGAATTGCCCTGTGAGAGTTACGCGGCAGCGACCATCAGCGCCGGCAAGCCGCCGAGATATCGAGTGAACGCTCATAGACGCTGGTCTGCACCTGCAAGAGACCAAGCGTCGAATGGAATAGGTTGTCATGTCCCCAGGGCTTTGCCGCCTGATCGGCCAAACACTCACGGCTCAGCCCAAAGCTGCTGGTAAAACCGGGCGATAACCACCACACCATCGGCACGCGGGTCTGCTCATCGGGAGCGATAACATACGGCAGTCCGTGCAGGTAGAGCCCCTTCTCGCCAAGCGACTCGCCGTGATCGGAGACGTAGAGCATCGCGGTGTCGAAACGCGGCTCCTGCGCCTTCAGAAAGGCGACGGTGGCGGCCAGAACGTGGTCGGTGTAGCGCAAGGCGTTGTCGTAAGCGTTCACGACGGCCTGACGGTCGCACTGGCGCAGTTCGCCGGTGTCACAGGTGGGCGCAAAGCGCCTGAATGCGTCAGGGTAGCGCTTGTAGTAGCTGGGGCCGTGGTTGCCGAGCATGTGCAGCACGATCACAAGGTTGCCCTTCGTGTCGCGAGCCACACTGTCAAGCCCACGCAGTAGTGTCTCGTCGAGACAGCGACCGTCGGTGCAGAGGTCGGGCAGCAGGGCCGGGTCGATGGGCTGCTGCGGCAGACCTTCGCACACACCCTTGCAGCCCGATTGGTTGTCGCGCCAGAGCACGGCAAATCCCGCCCGCGCCAGCACATGCAGCAGTGACTCGCTGGAGCGGATGCGGTCCTCGTCGTAATTGCGCCGGCCGACGGCCGAGAACATGCACGGCAGCGAGGTCTCGGTATTGGTGCCGCAGGCGCTGACGTCGCTGAAGTTCAGCACGTCCAGCTGCTCCAGCTGTGGCGTCGTCTGGCGCGCGTAGCCGTTGAGCCCCCAGTTCGACGCCCGCGCGGTTTCGCCGACGACGATGACGAACAGCGCCGGTTTACTACGCTGCTGCCAGGAAGGCGCCTGTCGGGCATCGATACCGACCGGCGCCCGCGCACGCGCTGCCGTGCGGGTGTCAGCCGACAGGACGCGGGCGGCCGAATACAGGTAGTTGGCCGGCGTGATCAAGTAGCGCAGCTCCTTCTGGTTGCGCATCATTGCCGAGAAGTCCTGAAACACGAGCAGCAGCGAGCCCAGGATCAGCAGCGCGCTGGTGGCGATGGCGGCCAACCGCCAGAGCAAGGCGCGCAGCGGCGGGCGCGTTGTCAGCCGCACGCACCACACGAGCGCCAGCGGCAAAACGGCATAGAACAGCAAGTGAGGCAGCATGCTCCAGCCGAACAGTTCACGCGCCTCGGCCGGGTCCGTGCGCAGCACGTTGCGCAGCATGCTCGGGTCTAGGTAGACGCCAAACCGCTGCATGTAGTACGTGGCGAATGCAGTGGTCAGCACAAGCACGCTCAGCACCGGCCGCACGGTCCAGCGGTTCAACACGAGACACAGCAACAGCATGTGCAACGCACCCAGGAGCACCACCATCGCAGCAGCAAAGGTCCAGGTCGCCCACGCGTCCCAGGTGCGACCCTCCAGGGTACCGCGCAGGAAAGGCCCGTTGCAGGCGATTGCAAAGAACATGCTGGCGGCCAGCGCAAGCATGTTGATGCTGACCGACGGTCGCCGCAGCGGCCGGGCCGCTCGAATGGCTGACACGGGCCAACGGGTGGACGCCATCAGGCCTGCGCCTGCCAGTGCTCGGTCTCGACCCGCTCGCCGCCGTCGGCGCCGGCTTGGTTGCAGGGCGCGTTCTCCAACTGCACGGTGATGTGCGCGATTCCAAATTGCGACATCAGCAATGCCCGCACCGCGACCAGCAGCTCCGCCGCATCGACACCAGGGGCGCCATGCACGATGTGCACGCTGAGACTGGTCTTGCCGCTGGTCACCGCCCAGATATGAAGATCGTGCAGGGCCAGCACTCCGCGCAGGCCCAGCAAAGCCTGGCGCACTGCCGCCAGGTCAACGCCGTCGGGCACACCTTCGAGAAGGATGTTGACTGTCTCGCGCAGCAGGATCCATGTCCGCGGCAGCACCCAGAGCCCGATGGCAACGGCAATAACGGTGTCGACCCAGTTCCACCCAGTGAAGCGGATGACCAGCGCACCAACGATCACGCCGACCGAGCCCAACAGGTCGCTCCAGACTTCGAGGTAGGCGCCCTTGACGTTGAGGCTGGCGTCCTTGCCCGCATTCAGCAGGCGCATGCTCACAAGGTTGACGATAAGGCCGAGCACCGCGATGACGAGCACGCCAGTGGTCTGCACCGCAGGCGGGTTACTCCAGCGCTGCCAGGCCTCAAACAGGATGTACGCCGCAACGCCGAACAGCAGCAGCGCATTGAAGGCCGCCGCCAAAATCTCGAAGCGGTGGTAGCCGAAGGTGCGCCTGTTGTCTGCTGCGCGGCGGGCCAGCCTGATCGCAGCCAGCGCGATGGCCAGGGCTGCCACGTCGGTGAACATGTGCGCCGCATCGGACAGCAGCGCCAGGCTATTTAGCATGAAGCCGCCGATCACCTCGGCAAGCATAAAGCCGCCAGTCAGCACGAGCGCGACGCGCAGCGCGCGTTCGTTGCCGGTGGTTGGCAGGGCGTGTTCGGAACCAGTGCTCATGTCACCCTCAGCTTCTCGGCTTGCCGCACTGCGGACAGAAACGCGCGTCCGCTGCCATCACCGAGTTGCACGAACTGCAGTTGCTCGGCACCATCGGGTTGCCGCACGACGAGCAGAAGCGCGCGTCTGGCACATTGTGGCTACCGCACTTCAGGCAGGCCAGGGCATTCGCAGCCGGGCCTAGCGCAGTGGGTGCCGGATATGGCGCGCGCGAGCGCCCGTGCTGGCCGAAGTCGCTGTCGTACCCACGGCGACTGCCATGTCCGTCATTGCTGTGCCCACCCATCATGCCGCGCGCAAGTCTTTCCCAGATACTCATGTCGATCTCCATTCAGTCGAGGCCCTTACTAGGCCGGTTTGCCCTGTTCAAGCTGCGAATCAGCAGCTTGGTCGATTGACCGCTTTGCACGCAGTCACTTTCCCCCAAGCGCAGCCACTGGCTAGCGCCGTGTGTACTTTGGCTCAGAGGTTTCCGCAGTCCGGCGGCGCGGTTTGGGCCACAGCCGCCAACAGGTCAGATTAGCTTCAACGATCACGCCTCCATGACCACGGCGTCGATAACATCAAACGCTGTGCCACTTGGCAGAACATCTGATGTCTGTTGTGTCAGCGCGATCAATCCGCCCGCACAGCCTGCTCGATCGGGATCACGTAAATCCATCCAGCGCCGACCTGCCCGGTATGCGCCTCGCGCCGTATCACGGCCACCAATTCGTCCACGTGTTCGTCGGCGCAATGCAGTTCGAGCTTGTATTCATTGATGACCTCGTCCCCCAGATCGATCGAATAGTGCCTCTCGCTGTCGCTCAGCGGCGCCAGAGAACCCTTCACCACATAGACGCTCAGGTTGTGCTCCGAACGGGACGGCGTGTCCCAGGCGCTGGAACTTTTCAGGGCGGCAATGACGCCGGCCACCCGGTTGCTGTGCACGTAGGCCTTTATCTCCTTCATGGCTTGACTCCTTCAATGACAGTGGCTGGGTCAGGCTGCTGCTTGCGACGTTCAGCGCGCAGTTCGGACCATTCGTAGATCAACGGTAGTAGCAGCAACGTGAGTGCCGTGGAGGTGAAGAGGCCGCCGACCACCACCGTGGCGAGCGGGCGCTGCGTCTCAGCGCCCACGCCGGTGGACAGCAGCATCGGGATGAGGCCGAGGATGGCCACCGACGCCGTCATCAGCACCGGCCGCAACCGCAGCGCAGCGCCCCTTCGCACCGCCTCGCGCGGTGACAGACCCTGGCGCCGCTGGTCGTTGAGAAATTCCACCATCACGATGCCGTTCAGCATTGCCACGCCAAACACTGCGATGAAGCCGATCGCCGACGGCACCGACAGGTACTGCCCGCTGACAAACAGCCCAACGATGCCGCCGATGACAGCGAACGGCACGTTGGCGATGATGATGGTGGCGTGGCGTACCGAGTTGAACGCGGTGTACAGCAGCATGAAGATCAGGCCGATGGTCAACGGCACGATCACCGCCAGCCGCGCCATCGCACGCTGCTGGTTCTCGAACGCACCTCCCCACTGGACGTAGTAACCCGCCGGCAGTTGCACTTGCGCCTTCAGCGCGGCATCGGCATCCTTGACGAATCCGTCCACGTCGCGACCCTTCACGTCCATCTGCAGCACCGAATACCGTTGCAAGGACTCGCGGCGCACGAACGAATATCCTTCGTCAAGCGTGATCGTGGCCACCTGTGAGAAGGGCACCAGAGCGCCCTCGGCGCTGCGGATCGGAATCGCGCCTATGGTCGCCGGGTCAAGCCGGAATTCGTCGGACAGCCGCACTGAGATGTCGAAGCGCTTGGTGCCTTCGATCAGCGTCGACACGGTGCTGCCGCCGATACCGGCCTGCACCACTTCGAGGATCTCGTCGGCGTTGATGCCGTAGCGCGAGGCGGCCTCGCGGTTGACCTTGATCACCAGTTGGGGCTTGCCCTTGTTGGCCTCGGCCGACAGGTCAGCGACGCCGGGTACGCCAGCGAGCACGCCCTTCATCTGCGCGGTCAGCCGATCCAGCGTTTCCAGATCTTCACCGTAGAGCTTCAAGGCCAGCGTGGCGCGCACGCCGGAGATCAACTCTTCCACCCGCGACTGGATCGGCTGTGTGGAGCCGAAAACGGCAGTCGGCACCACCACTTCAAGCGCTTGCTGCATCTCAGACGCCAGTTCGGCATAGGCCATCTTCTTCGGCCATTCCGATTGCGGCTTGGTCGCGAGGTTGATCTCCATGTAGTTCACGTCGGTCGTCTCGCCGCCTTCAGCACGGCCAATGGTGGCCAGCACGGAAGTGACCTGCGGGAACTTCTTGTGCAGTTCGTCGCTGACCACGTTGGAGACACGGATCGACTCGTCGAGCGAGGCCGAGGGGATGTTGGTGACACGGAACTGAATCGTGCCTTCCTGCAGTGTCGGCATGAACTCCTTGCCGAGGAACGGAAACAGCGCCAGCGAGCCGGCC
The DNA here is from genome assembly GCF_030158645.1 of Hydrogenophaga sp. Classification (GTDB taxonomy): domain Bacteria; phylum Pseudomonadota; class Gammaproteobacteria; order Burkholderiales; family Burkholderiaceae_C; genus Hydrogenophaga. The sequence continues at coordinate 6,542 of NZ_JAOASO010000133.1, forward strand.
AGCAGCAGCAGCGCCGAGCCGATGACGAGCTTCTTGCGCTCCAGCGCCCAGTCCAGCAGAGGCAGGTAGGCCCGTTTGGCCCAGCGCACGACGAAGGTGTCCTTCTCCTCCTTGGGCCGCAGGATCAATGCCGCGAGCACTGGCACCAGCGTGATCGACAGCACCAGCGAGCCCGCCATCGCGAAGGTGATGGTCAGCGCCATAGGCTTGAAAAGCTTTCCCTCAAGCCCGGTCAGCGAGAACAGCGGCAGGAACACAACGATGATGATCAAGATCGCAAAGGCGATCGGGTTGATCACCTCGCGCGCCGCCTCCAGGATCATGTGAGTGCGGTTGATAGGGCGTCCCGATTCGCGGGCATGCGCCAGCAGACGGAAGGCGTTTTCCACCAATACCACCGCACCGTCAACCATCATGCCGGTGCCGATGGCCAGGCCCGCCAACGACATCAGATTGGCAGATACACCGAACTGCTGCATCAAGATGAAAGCAATCAGCATTGCCAGCGGTAGCGTCACGATGACCACGATGGCCGAGCGAAATTCCCCCAGGAAGAGGAACAAGATGATGGCCACCAGCACCGCTCCTTCGATCAGCGAGCTTTTGGCTGTCTGCAGTGCCTTCTGCACGAGTTCAGCGCGGTCATAGATGGGTGACAGCGACACGTCCTTGGGCAGCGCCGCCTGCGCCGTCACCATCTTCGCCTTCACCGCATCGACCACGGCCTGCGCGTTTTCGTTGACCCGCGCTAGCGCAATTCCCAGCACGGCCTCCTTGCCGTCGCGCGTGACGGCGCCGAAGCGCGGCGCCGGTGCCTCCTTGACTTGCGCGACATCGCGCACGTAGATCGGCGCGCCGTTACGTTCGGCCAACACGATGCCGGCGATGTCGGCTGTATTGCTCACCAGCCCAAGGCCGCGCACCAGGTACTGCTCTGAGCCCAGGTTGATGGATTGCCCGCCGACCTGCTTATTGTTGGCAGTCAGCGTCTCCATCACCTGCTTGAAAGAGAGGCCATACTTGATGAGCTGGCGCGGATCGATCTGCACCTGGTATTGCTTCTGGAAGCCGCCCCAAGAAATCACATCATCGACACCCGGCGAGGTGCGCAAGATCAGCCGCACCGTCCAGTCGTGCAGCGTGCGCAGGTCCATCGCGTCGAGCTTGCTATCGGCTGATTCGACCGTGTACCAAAACACTTGGCCCAAGCCCGAGCTATTGGGGCCGAGCACCGGTTCTCCATAGCCTTCAGGCAGGCGTCCCTTGGCGTCTTGTAGCTTTTCGCCGACCAGGCGACGCGCGAAATAGATATCGACATCGTCTTTGAAATAGACGCCGACGTAAGACAGCCCGAAAAGCGAAACGGAACGCACTTCTTCCACGCCCGGCAACCCGGCCATTGCAGCCTCAATGGGTGTCGTGAGCAGTTTTTCGACGTCCTCTGCGGCCAGGCCGGGCGACTCGGTATAAATGCTGACCTGGATCGGTGTCACGTCCGGGAACGCGTCCACGGGTACCTGGCGGAAGGCCTGGACGCCCAGACCGATGATCACCGCGAAAGCGACGAGCACCAGGACCTTGTAGCGCAGCGAGGCATCGACAATGGCATTGAGCATGGTGGTTGTTCTCTCTCGATGTCAGTTCGCATCGCCAATCTGCGACTTGAGCAGGCGCGCCTTGAGCGCGTAGGCGCCCTCGACGACGACCTGATCGCCAGCCATCAGCCCGGAACTGACGACTGTTCTGCCAGACAGCTTTTCGCCGGGCACGATGGCACGTTCGTCGTACCCGTTTTTGCCGACGACGAACACTGTCGGCTGCCCTTGCATCAGCACGATCGAACCGCTGGGCACCGACAGCGCCGGCGGCCGCGTGCCTCCGGTCTCGATGGTGGCGCTGGCGAACATTTCGGGCTTGAGTCGGCCGTCTTGGTTCGACACTTCGATACGCGCAGGCGTGGTACGGCTGTCCTTGTCAAGCATGCTGGCAACATAGGTGACGCGGCCGGCGAAGCGCTCCCCAGGATAGGCCGTCACGGTGACCGTGGCCGCCGCGCCCGTCTTCACGCTGGCGAGCTTGTCCTCTGTGAGGTTGGCCTCGATCCACACTATGGACAGGTCAGCAACAGAGAACAGCGCCGCGGCGGGCGATCCCAGCTCACCGACGGTGGCGTCTTTCTGCACTACCGTTCCGGCCAACGGCGCCGTCAGCGCAAACGTGGACGATTCCCGCCCGCCGCGCGCGGAGGACGCGGTGCCGCCGAGCAGGCGCAGTTTGTCTTCGGCAGCATGCAGGTCGGCGGTGGCCGACTCGAACCCGGCTTTGGCGCGCAGAAACTCGCGTTGCGGAATGATCTCGTCGGCACTGAGCGACTCGGCGCGCTTGAACTCAGACTGCGCCACGCGGTGCGCTGCCTGGGCGCGTTGCAGCGTGGAGTGCGCCTCGCCGAGCGCAAGACTGTCCAGCACCGCCAGCGCTTGACCGGCCTTCACCTTGTCACCCAGGTTAGCGCTGACCTGTACGATTCTGCCCTCCACTCGTGGAGCAACGCGGGCGACACGGTCCGCGTTCGGCCGGATCGTCGCTGTAAAGGTTACCGTATCGGCAAGGTTCTGAGCGGCCAAAGTCTCGAGCTTGATGCCGGCGCGCTGTGTGTCTTCGGGGGACAGTTTCAAGCCAGGCTCTTCCTTGCGTTCGCCTTGTGCCGTGGCGGGCGGTGCGGCAAGAGCAGATTTGTCGCCCTCGCCGCACCCAGCCATAGCCAGCGCAAGTGCGGTTGTAATCGCCGTCAGCACGAGACGGACACCAACAGTGGAGGTGGTGATCAGGAGAGTCGAGTGGTTCATGGACGGGCTTCTTCCTGCGGCCAACCGGCCGCGAGTTCGAGGGCAATGCGGGTACTTTGGTAGTCAGTGAGGGCTTCGATCAGGTCGCGGCGCGCGTCAAGTCCCTGGCGGCTGACGACTATCAGTTCGAGTAGGCCGATCTGGCCAGCCCGTTGCGATTTCAGCGACAGTTGCTGGTTGTCTTGCAACGCAGGCAGCACCGATTGCTGCAGCCTGCGGACACGAACCTCTAGGCTGTTCAGACGGGCCCAAAGCGCGGTCACATTGGCCTGTGCGTCTCGGGTGCCCGCTTGCTTTTCAATCTGTGACTGGCTCAGCTCGGTGCTGGCCTTGCCAATGCCGGCGGCGTTGCGTCGAAAGAAGGGCAGCGGTATCGACACCGACAAGGTCGTCAACCTTTCGCGGGCAAAGCCCGGGCCTTCGCGGCCCACGTTCAAGCCAACTGTCACATCCGGATAGGTACTGGCACGTTCTAGCTTCAGCCGCGCAGCGGCACTGTTTTCACGCTCTGCCAGGGCACGCAAGCGCGGCTGTGCCTGGGCAGCGGCCAGCAGGGTTTCGAGCGAGTAACCGTCCCGCTCGGCGGCGAGGTCGCCGCTGGCCAGCGGCAGTCTCTCTGGTGACAGTTGGAGCTGGGCGGCGAGTCCAGTCCGAGCGTCCAGCAATTGCTCCAGGACCAACGCCAGCTGATTACGTGCTCGCTCGGCTTCGACCCGTGCCACATTGGCATCGAGCCGAGTATCTTCACCGGCCGCGCGACGCCGTTCCACCGCCGTCGCGGTGTCCTCGAACAGCCCCAGCGCCTGCCGTTCGAGTTCGATGCGCTGCTGCAGCGCCAGCACGCGCACGTAGCGCTCGGACACCTCGGCACGAACCTGGCGCCGCACGTCGGCAATCTCCAGGCGCAACGCGCTCAGCGCGGCTTCGGCTGACTCGCGCCTGTAGCCGCGCTGGCCCGCTACCTCGAAGGTTTGGGACAACCCGGCGCCCCATTCGCTCTGGCGATCGGTGCCGGCGCCCTGGGGCACGGACCGGCGGCGCTGGTCGACCGACACTTGGGGATTGTTGTAGAGCCATGCCGCCGCGTCGGTGCGCTGGCCTTCGGCAGCGGCAAGCTCCGCCATCTTCGCCTGCAACATTGGGTTGGCTGTCAAGGCCTTGGCGAGCGCGTCGATCATCGTCAACGGTCGCAACATCTGCGCTGTCGAGGACTGACCTTCAGGGCCCGCCGGCATCTGTGCCAAGCATGCTCCGACAGTACAGAACAATATGCTGGCGAACGCCAGCGATTTTTTTCGCATCGAATTCTCCTGTTTGCAACAAACAACGAAACGGAAGAATTCGGCGAGGCGTCGGTGGTCAGCGCTGGTCGTCTGGAGAAATGTCTTTTCCTCGCCGAATTATTCGGCGCGCGACCACTTCGGGCGCTCGATGGAGACCGGCGGAGATGCCGCCTCGGCTATTGCGTCTCGGAAAACAAGATCTGCAGTTAATTCCGCAGTTAGCAGAGGTGGTGACCTGCCTATCGGTGGAACGCAACCCATGTGATGCGCAACACAATCGGGGTCATCTGCCAAGGGATTGACCTTTTGGTCCGCCGAGACAGACGGCGTTTCGCCCTTCGCCTCTGTTTGGTGTTTGTGGCTGTGATGACCGAAATGACCGACGGCTGCCCCTTGCTCATGTCGGCAATAAGTCACCGCCGCACCCCAGGCGAACTGGAGGGGCAACACTGCAAGCAGAAGGACGAGTATCAACCGACGCATACTCGAAGTTTATCAGGTCGGCAGTCTTGATGTCGAACGCACGGCTAACTGACGGCCAACACCGCGGCGACTCGGCCGGCGCGTTAAGCGCAAGCTTTTGACAGTACCCGACACCGGATCGCAGACAAACAGAACGAGCGAGCCAGCAAGTGCAGACCGGGCACGAGCTTTCATGATGGCATCACCTTCAAAGTTTGCCGCTCGACTTGAGAAGCTTGGGCAACACCCACCACATCAACAGGATTAGCGCCGCCATCGCGCCCGCAGCGACGTTGCCCATTGCATGTCCGAAGACCGCCGAGAGAACCAGTTGAGTGACCATCACCAGCGCCAGAGAAAGGGTGATTGAACCGACCACGATCTGTCTCGTGGCCAGGCGCTTGAAGCGCGCGCGATCGATGAGCGGCCGGATCAGCCGGTGCTGCACCGCCGGCGCACTGAGCATCACGACGCTGGCCATTGCGAGCAAAAACGTGGCTAGGAATACACCCTTCTCAGCGACAACGACGGCCGAAAAACCAGCGCTGAAAGGCACCGTGATGAGGAACGCTGAAAGCAACTGCGCGCTGGGAAGAAGCACACGAAGTTCACCCAGCATATCGCTCAGGTCACCGTCGTCGTTTTCGTTGTCGGCATGGGCCGACTGCGCCACGCGCGAGGTATCCACACATCCGCCTGCCGGCTCATCAGTTGCTGTCACTAGGTTCTCCATTGGAAGCGTTGCTACGTATCTTGTGTTTCAGCTCAAACTCTATTGGCACGAATGCGGTACGTCCGCTTCATGCACCGGCTGACTGGAATAGAGAGCCAAATCTTGCGGCCATGACTGTCACTGCTCAAATGAGCCGCATCGACGATATGCAAATGGAAGATAGAGTCGACCATATCTATGGGAGCTGAGCCCAACGTCAGGCCCGATCGAGGGAACATAGTCGACAATCTTTGGAAGCAGAACTGGCCCCCGCTCGCGCGTCATCATCAGCATCAGTTTGGCCAGCCCCGAAGCGCCAGCCTCGGGCCGGGTTGCGGAGCCGACACCGCAGCCGAATTCATCGTGCGGCCTCCGCCACCTTGGCGTCAACTTTGGCGCGCGCAGGCGTCTTGCCCTTGTAGGCCAGCAGCCGCAACGCATTCGCCACCACGATCAGCGTCGAACCCTCGTGGAACAGCACCGCCGTCGCGATGCCCAGGCCGAAGATGGTGGCCGGGATCAGCATCACCACCACGCCCAGGCTGACCCACAGGTTCTGCTTGATGATACGGCTGCTGCTGCGCGACAGGCCCACCGCGAATGGCAGTTGCGCCAGGTCGTCGGCCATCAGCGCCACGTCGGCTGTTTCCAGCGCTACGTCGGAGCCGGCAGCACCCATCGCGATTCCGACCGTGGCGTTGGCCATCGCCGGTGCGTCGTTGACGCCGTCGCCAACCATTGCCACCTTGCCGTGCTCTTGCCGCAGCTTCTTGATCGCATCGACCTTCTGCTCGGGCATCAGGTCGCCCTGCGCTTCGGTCAGGCCCACGGTCTTGGCTACCGCTTCGGCCACCTGCTGGTTATCGCCAGAGATCATGATCAGCCGCTCGATGCCGAGCTGGCGCAGTTCCGCCATCACCTGCCCCGCCACCGGGCGCGGCGTGTCCATCACGCCCAGCACGCCGAGAAAGCGCGCGCCTTGCCGCACCACCATTGTCGTGCGGCCATTGGCCACGAGTTGTTTGTTGGCTTCATCGACCGCCGCGGGTAGCGCCGAATCCGGCAGTTCGGAGAACAGCACGGGCTTGCCGATGTGCACCGTTTGCCCGTCGACCTGCGCTGACACACCGCGCCCGGTGATGCTCTTCACGTCGGCTACGGTCGCAGGCTTGATCCGGTCCGCCAGGCGCTCGCGCGCACCGGCCACAACGGCGGAAGCCAGTGGGTGATCGCTCTGCTCCTCCACCGCCAGCGCCACCGCCAGCAGTTCGTCTTCGGTTGCGCCGGGGGCAGCCACGGCATCGGTGAGCTTGGGCTTGCCTTCAGTCAGCGTGCCGGTCTTGTCGAAAGCGATGCTGGTGAGCGAGCCCAGGTTCTCCAGCGCACCGCCGCCCTTGATCAGCACACCACCGCGCGCAGCGCGCGCCACGCCGCTGAGCACCGCACTGGGCACCGAGATGGCCAGCGCGCAAGGGCTGGCGGCCACCAGCACCGCCATCGCGCGGTAAAAGGTGGCTGCAAACGGCTCGTCGATCACGAAGCCAGCGAACAGCAAAACGGCCACCAGCACCAACACCGACGGTACGAAGATGCGCTCAAAGCGTTCGGTGAACTGCTGCGTCGGCGAGCGCTGGGCCTGCGCCTCGGTCACCATCTTGACCACGCGCGCCATCGTCGACTGTTCGGCACGCCGCGCCACCATCACCTCGATGGCGCCAGCGCCGTTGATGGTACCGGCGAAGACGCGGAACTCCGGGCCTAACCTGTCGAACGCGGCGAGTGCGGCCTTGGCATCGTCGGTAGCGCGTTTGTCCACGGGCACGCTCTCGCCGGTGACCGGCGCTTGGTTGACGCTGGTGGTACCAACCACCACCACGCCGTCTGCGGGCAACCTTTCGTTCGGCCGCACGATGACGACATCGCCCAGTTGAAGTTCGCCGACCGGAATACTTTGTGTGCTGCCGTCGCGGCGCACGGTGGCCGTGTCCGGCGCGAGCTCGGCCAAGGCCTCGATGGCCCGCCGAGCGCGGCCCATGGCGTACTGCTCCAGCGAATGGCCGATGCCAAACAAAAACAGCAACAGCGCGCCCTCGGCCCATTTGCCCAATGCCGCAGCGCCGATGGCCGCCACCAGTGTTAGGGTGTCGATCGCGAAGCGTCGCTCACGCAGGTTCTCGAAGGCTTCCTTGGCGGTGAACCAGCCGCCGAAGAAGTAGGCCGCGATATACAGCGCGGTGGGCAGCCAGCCGGGACCGACTTCGCGCCACTCGATCAACCAGCCGCTGGCCAGTAGAACACCTGCGAGGATGGCGAAGATCAGCTCCGAGCGTTCGCCGAACGGGCCGCCTGACGCATGGCCGTGGCCGGCATGCTCACCCTGACCTGGCGCATGCTCGGCGGCTTCTGCAGATGGGCCCTCAGCGCCCAAGCCGAGCTTGGCGGCGGCGTCGCGCAGCGACTTCTCCGATGTTTTTCCTCGGTCGAATTCGATGCGAACCGCCCCGGACGCCGCCACGTCCGCTTCAACCACACCCGGTGCCTTGCGCAGGCTTTCGGCGATGCGGCTGGCGGCGCGCGGCTGCATGGCCGCGCTGGTGGAGATCACCAGGTGGCCGAAGGCAGCGCTCAACTCGGCGCCGGCGGCTTGCGCCAGTTCGCGCACACGGCTGAGCGAGAGGGTAGACGGGTCGTAGTGAATGCACAGCTCGGGCGAAGGTCCTTCGGACCCGACGATGTGCACCTGGACGATGCCCGGCCGGCCCTCCAGCAACGCGATGAGGCGCGCCACACAGCGGTCGCGCGTATCGGCGATACCCGGGAGGACCAAGGGCAGGACGACGCGGAGTTCGGTGGTGTTGATCATGAGCACTTCAGTGAATCACAGTATCGACGATATCTTGCGCCGTACCCACGATGCCTTGCAGCACGTCCACGATGTCGTTCTCGTCGATTGTCCAGGCCGTCGCGGCGCAGCAGCGTAGCGCCTGCGCTTTCTTCACCCGCGAAGCCGAGCGCGCCGCTGTGCAGGCCGTTGGCGAACCATTTGAAGCTGACGGGCACCTCAACCAGCGGGCACCTGAATCTGTGGCTGAGGATCGCGTTCGAAACCGCCGGCGTCGGCGTGGTCTCGTCGCCCGCTGCCAGCATCACGTCCACGCCGTTGGCCGCCAGCACTTGGAGCGTGCTGGCGCATCCAGGTGCCGACAGCGCATGCGTGTCGATGCCCAGGAACAGTGGCCCGGCCATGGCTCGGGCCGCGCGGTGGTGGCAGATCGCCTGGGTGATCGCCAGCACCTGCCATTCGTTGAACGAACGCTCGAACGCCGAGCCGCTGTGCTCCAAGGTGTCAAAGGCCAAGTGCTGTGCTGCGATCGTCGTGTCGGGCAGGGTTCGGTAAGCCGCTACGAGTTGCCCCAAATCGATCAGCGTTGATATCGGGGCCAATTGGCCGGTCTGGGGGCTGATCACGCGGGCCATGCTGCCGCGACCGAACCCGGCGAGCGCGCCGGACGACCTGCCTCGAACACCTCAACGCACTCGCGAAGGCGTTGGGCGATCGGCGTCACTGCTTCGGCGCTCTTCAGCGTCTGATCGCGATAGCCGGAAATCGCATTCCAGAAACTTGTGCGGCCCACCGCGAAACCTATGAAGCCCGGCACGCCCGAAGCGATGGTGGGTCAACAGCGTACCTTCGCTTCATCGGCGCCGGGGCCACGCACGATACAGCCGACCTGAGCGCGCCCGGTACGCCGTGCGATCTGCACCATGCGCTCGCCATCGGCATGACTGTCCAGGCCTTCCACATTCCACACATCGGTCTCGATGCCGGCGTCTTTCAATCTCCTCAGGATCTGTTGTATCCGCAGCGGGCGCGTTCATCGATCAAAGACGTCCCTCTCACCACCTGCACGCGCGAGTTGGTCGTCACTTGGCGGTACCGGCAGTTCGAACATGAACCTGCGCTGCCGGCCGCCACATGTTCGGTCTTTTCGGATGGCGCATGACTGTGAGCGTCGTGTCCCAGCATTTCCAGATGACATTGCTGGGCTTGGCTGAATACCAGACTCCGTAGCTTCTGTCGCGCCAAGAACGGCGTGACGTTGATGCGGAGCGAATCGCTTGGGGCCAAGGAGTTTGTTGGCGAATGAACACAGGCAGGAAGATTGGGCGCACCCACTGCCTTCAGCTGTGTTGGAGGCTGAGAGATCCAACGATGAAAGAAAAGTTGCGCGAGCGCCCCCTTTTCCAGCTGCCTTGGTGGACCGGCAGTCTGCGCCTGCCGAGCGAGAGCTCCATTTTGCGCTCTCGCCACTTGCTGGAGAATTGCCAGCTCGCCCCTCAGGTGCTGGCCACCTTCAGTGCCGGGCCGGCCCATCAGGGCCTGTTTCTAAAGACCAGCACCGTCGTGGACGCCACTTGCTGCAATAAGGATTGCCCGTAAATATCCAGTACGGCCGCCGAACAATGCTCGTTGCGCTACTATCCTCCCCGTGAAGCGTATCGTTTTCCTTCTTCTGATGGTTATTTTGCAATCCCAGCTCAACTGGGCTGCGGCGAGTAGCTATGACCATCACAGTTCTGATCTGCCATCTCAACAGACGGAACACCACGGACTTGAATGCGGGACAGACCTTGCATCCAACGGGGTGGGTGCACTGGAAGAAGCTGTTGATCAACTGAGCGAGCCCAACGGGGAATGTCATCACTGTCACTCCCATGGCGCCACAGCTATGCCACCAGCGCGCCTCATGCCAAGCAACCACGCAGTGCACGCTGCGGCACTAGGCTTGGTCACCAGCGGGCCCGAGGTCGATCAGGCAAGGCCCGAGCGGCCGCGATGGACACCCCTCGCCTGATTCGGCGCGGCGGGTTTTCACACTAAGCACTGCTGTTTGAAGCGTTTGGCGCCATGCCAAACGTAGTCGCGCCATCCTTGTCCTTCCTGTTTGCACGCTGCGGCGGGCGAACCTACATCAAGGAGATGTCGATGTCTCAACACGTCAAAAAAAGAACTTCAGCGCATTTGATCGCGTTAAAAACCATCTTTCCCATGGGCTTGGCCGTGATCGGTCTTGCCTCCTGTTTGCCCGCTTGGTCCCAGGAATCACTTTCAGTCCGCTCGGCGACCAGCGCGGCTGAAACCACTGGTCCGCTGACCCTACAGCAGGCTCTGGCTCTGGCCATGTCATCAAACGCCGAACTGACGGTTGCACAGCGTGAACTTGAAGCCGCAGAAGGCCCCGTACTCCAGGGTGGCACGCGGCCAAACCCTGCGTTGTCAGTGCAGTTGGAGGATCAGCGGAAAGCCACCCGCACCACCACCTTTCAAATCAGCCAGGCGATAGAGCTGGGCGGAAAACGCAGAGCCCGTATCGACGCCGCCGAGCGCAATCGCGACATTGCCGCAGCCGAGCTCGCAGCGCGACGCGCTGAGGTCAGGAGCACCGTTGTGCTGGCTTTCCGCGACGTGTTGCTGGCGCAGGAACGCATCAAGCTTGCTGCTGAAACCACAGAGCTCGCAAGGCGGGGCAGTCAGGCCGCAAGTAGACGGGTGCAAGCTGGCAAGGTCTCACCGGTGGAGGAAACCAAGGCCAAGATTGCCGAAGCCACGGCGGGCTTGGATACCTTGCAGGCGCAGTCTGAATTGATGCAGGCGCGTCAACGGCTGGCCGCTACTTGGGGCAGCGCGTACCCGAGATTCGAGCGTGCAGAGCCGAGCACCGCAACTTACACAGAGCTCCCTTTTCTGCCCACGGTCGAGAGCCTCATGTCGCGCTTGGCATCGTCGCCGAGCTTGCAACGCGTGAAGAGCAACGTGGCGCTTCGGCAGGCCATCGTGCGTGTTGAGAACAGCAAGGCAACGGCCGACGTCACGGTCAGCATGGGTGTTCAGCGAGATGCGCAGTCTGGCCGAAATCTGGCCGTGGTGGGTTTGAGCATGCCATTTGGTGTTTTCGACCGCAACCAGGGCAACATCCTGGAGGCTCTGAAGCGCGAAGAGAAGGCTCGCGACGAGTTGGCGTTGACAGAACTTCAACTGCGCACGTCCGTACTGCAAGCACACGCACGGCTGGAGGCTTCGCGCATCGAGGCCCAAACGATCCGCGACTCGGTGTTGCCTGGCGCCCAAGCGGCCTATGACGCTGCAACCAAAGGGTTCGAGCTCGGCAAGTTCGACTTCCTTGATGTACTTGACGCGCAACGCACCTTGTTTCAGGCGCGTGCTCAATACCAGCGCGCCAGTGGCGAAGCACAGCGCCTCGCCATTGACATCGACCGCCAACTAGGCGACTCGACCGACAGCGACGCGACTCCAACCTCAACAGTTCCCACATCCCCCGCCCAGCGCTAGGAGCCATCATCATGAACAACGAAGCAAGCCAAAAGAAACCCAAAACCAAGCAGATGGTGCTGGTCGGGATCGTAGTCGCCATCGGATTGGCTTTGGGCGCTGCGCTATTGAGTAGCGGCAAGTCGCAGCCCACAGGCGGCGAAGACGCCCACGGCGCTCACGCAGAAGCCGAAGGTCACGATGACAAAGAGCATCACGGCGATGCCAAAAAAGATGGACACACCGACGAAAAAGATCATGCGGATGAGGAGCACCACGAAACCACGACTGCGGAACCTGCCAAAGGTCCGAACGGTGGCCGGCTGTTCACCGCTGGCGATTTCGGGCTGGAGCTGACCATCTTTGAGAGTGGAACAGAGCCACAGTTTCGGATCTACACCTATCGCGACGGTAAACCCACTGACCCGGCACAAGTTCAAGCAACCGTCTCGGTTGAGCGACTGGGCCGCAAACCGCAGGTCGTGACGTTCGCAAAGGAAGGCGATTATCTGAAGGGAAATGCGGTGATCGAGGAGCCGCACTCCTTTGCTGTGCGCATCGAAGCACAAGAGACGGGCAAGACGCATGAGTTCAAGTTCGAACAAGTAGAAGCGCGTGTGACCATGAATGAGGCCCAACTCAAGGCAAACGGCGTTGAGATTGGGTCCGTCGGGCCGGCGCGCATCAAGACCGCGCTGCAGTTGCAAGGTGAAGTGCGATTGAACGAAGACCGCACCGTGCATGTGGTGCCGCGACTGACGGGCCTTGTCGAATCGGTATCGGCCAATGCCGGCGATCGGGTTCGACGCGGCCAGGTTCTTGCTGTGCTGTCCAGCCAAAGTCTCGCTGATCAGCGCAGTGAGTTGCTGGCCGCACAGAAGCGACTGGGCCTGGCACGCACGACGCTGGAACGCGAGAAAAAGCTGTGGGACGAAAAGATATCGGCCGAGCAGGACTACCTGCAGGCTCGTCAAGTATTTGCCGAAGCTGAGATCGCCGAACAGTCTGCGCGTCAGAAGCTCGCAGCGCTCGGCGCCGTGGCTGTAGCGACACCCACTCCAGGCAGTTTGACGCGGTATGAAGTTCGCTCGCCCATCGACGGTGTGATCACCGACAAGAAAATTTCGGTTGGCGAGGTGGTGAGGGAAGACACCAACATCTTCATCGTGGCTGATCTCAGTTCGGTGTGGGTCGAAATGACGGTTTATGCCAAAGACCTCAATGCGGTGATGTTGGGCCAGCAAGCCACGGTGAAGGCCACGTCTTTTGAGGCTGAGGCGGTGGGCAAGGTCTCTTACGTCGGCAATCTCGTTGGTGAGCAGACGCGCGCGGCCACCGCCCGCATGGTCCTGCCCAATCCCAAAGGCTTGTGGCGGCCAGGTCTGCCCGTCAACGTCGAACTGACGGCCGAGGAAGTCGAGGTACCGCTGGCGATTGCCGTCGATGCGGTGCAGTCCTTGCGAGATTCCACGGTTGTTTTCGGCCGCTATGGCGAACAGTTCGAAGCCCGTCCACTGACGCTGGGCCGCAGCGATGGAAAGATGGTCGAAGTATTGAGCGGCCTGGAGGCAGGTGAACGCTACGCCTCACGCAACAGCTTTCTTGTCAAGGCGGATATCGGCAAAGCCGGTGCCAGCCACAGCCATTGACAGATGTCGGGAGCATCACATGAAACAGATCACCGCTATCTTTCGCCCACATCGACTTGAGCAAGTGGAGCAGGCACTGCATGCGCTGCCCAACCTGCCAGGCTTCACGCTGCATGCTGCCCGTGGCCATGCTCGCGGCCACGGTGCAGAACACCAGTTCACGCCTGACGAATGGAACCCGGACGCCCACGACAAGTTGGTGCTCGTGATGTTTTGTGCTGACGACGACGCCATGGAAATGCTGAACGTCATTTGCCGAGCAGCCCGCACGGGCAATGCCGGTGACGGGATGGTCGCCATGACCGAGCTTGTTGACCTTGTGCGCATCCGCACCGGCGAACGCGGCGATGCCGCAGCCTGACGAAAGAATTTCTCATGTTTGAAAAAATCATACGCTTCGCCATCGATCAGCGGTGGCTGGTGATGCTGATGGTGCTGGGAATGGCCGCCCTGGGGGCTTACAACTACCAGCGACTGCCCATTGACGCAGTTCCCGACATCACCAATGTCCAGGTGCAGGTCAATACCGCGGCACCGGGCTACTCACCACTGGAATCGGAGCAGCGCATTACCTTTCCAGTCGAGACGGCGATGGCCGGTCTTCCCGATTTGGAGCAAATCCGATCCATCTCGCGCTACGGCCTGTCGCAGGTCACCGTGATCTTCAAGGACGGCACCGACATCTATTTCGCAAGGCAGCTCGTCAACGAACGCATTCAGGAGGCAAAAGACAAGCTGCCGCCAGGCATTGCGCCTGCGATGGGACCCATTTCATCGGGACTCGGCGAGATCTACATGTGGACAGTGGAAAGCGAGCCTGGCGCCTTGAAGGCCGACGGCACGCCCTACACGGCCACCGATCTTCGCGAGATCCAGGACTGGATCATCAAGCCGCAATTGCGCAACGTACCAGGTGTGACGGAAATCAACACCATTGGAGGTAACGCCAAGGAGTTCCAGGTTGCCCCGGACACCAGCAAATTGATGGCGCACGGCCTCTCGCTTGCCGACTTGGTGCAGGCGCTGGAGCGCAACAACGCCAGCGTTGGCGCCGGCTACATCGAACGCAGCGGCGAGCAGTACCTGATTCGTGCGCCCGGGCAGGTCAGCAACATCGCAGATATCGAGAACATCGTGATCGGAACTCCCCAGGGAGTGCCGCTGCGCGTGGCTGATGTCGCCAAAGTGCTCATCGGAAAAGAGCTTCGCACAGGGGCCGCAACTGAGAACGGCCGTGAGGTCGTTCTCGGCACAGTGTTCATGCTGCTGGGCGAGAACAGCCGCATCGTTTCGCAGGCTGTTGACAAGCGTATGGCAGAGATCAACAAAAGCCTACCCGCTGGGGTGACGGCGACAACCGTCTACGACCGCACTGTGCTGGTGGACAAAGCCATCGCCACAGTGAAGAAAAACTTGATCGAAGGCGCGCTGCTGGTCATTGCCATTCTGTTCCTGTTTTTGGGCAATATTCGCGCTGCTCTGCTCACGGCCATGGTCATCCCGCTGGCCATGTTGTTCACGTTCACAGGCATGGTGACCAACAAGGTCAGCGCAAACCTGATGAGCCTGGGAGCACTTGATTTCGGCATCATCATCGATGGTGCTGTCGTGATCGTCGAGAACTGCGTGCGTCGATTGGCGCATGCGCAAGGAATCGCGGGTCGACCCCTGACACGCAACGAACGCTTTCACGAAGTTTTCGAAGCATCGAAGGAGGCCCGCAGGCCGCTGCTGTTTGGGCAATTGATCATCATGGTTGTTTACCTCCCGATCTTTGCGCTCACCGGCGTCGAGGGAAAGATGTTTCACCCAATGGCCTACACCGTCGTGGCTGCCTTGCTGGGGGCGATGATTCTTTCAGTCACCTTCATTCCGGCTGCTGTGGCGCTGTTCATCGGCAACAAGGTCGACGAGAAAGAAAACAGACTCATGGTCTGGGCCAAACGAGGCTACCGACCCATGTTGGGCTGGGCGATGTTGAACAAGCCGCTCGTGCTGACCATCGCCGCCGTGTCGGTGGCACTCAGTGGCCTCATCGCCACCCGCATGGGCAGCGAGTTCATCCCGAGCTTGAACGAAGGAGATGTGGCCCTGCATGCCCTGCGCATACCGGGCACCAGCCTGACCCAGGCCATTGAGATGCAGAGCGAACTTGAACGGGTCGTCAAAACCTTCCCTGAGGTCGACAAGATCTTTGCAAAGATTGGAACAGCCGAGATTGCGACCGATCCAATGCCCCCCAACGTGGCCGACAACTTCGTGATGCTCAAGCCCATTTCGGAGTGGCCCGATCCAACTCGCAGCAAGGCGGACCTGGTCGCTGCCATGCAGGTGGCCGTGATGAAAATCCCCGGCAATAACTACGAGTTCACTCAGCCCATCCAGATGCGCTTCAATGAGTTGATCTCCGGCGTGCGCAGCGACGTCGCGGTCAAGGTTTTTGGCGATGACATGGACGTGATGAACGCCACAGCGGCGGAAATTTCAGAGGTGTTGGAGAGCATTCCCGGTGCCGCCGACGTGAAAGTGGAGCAAACAACCGGCCTGCCGATGCTGACGCTGAACATTGACCGCAACAAGGCCTCGCGTCTGGGCCTCAATGTCAACGATATCCAGGAGGCGTTGTCGATTGCCGTGGGTGGCCGCGAAGCTGGCTTGGTATTTCAGGGTGACCGGCGCTTCGATATTCTCGTGAGACTGCCCGACGAGGCACGTGGCAATCTTGACGCCATCCGCCGCATTCCCATCCGCCTGCCCATTGCCGACGGTGCGGCAGGACTTCCTGGTTATGTGCAGCTGGGGGATGTTGCGACGCTAGACATTGCACCTGGGCCCAATCAGATCAGCCGAGAAGACGGCAAGCGGCGCGTTGTCGTCACAGCCAACGTGCGCGGTCGTGACATCGGCTCGTTTGTCACCGAAGCCCAAGCGAAGCTGGACGCACAGGTCAAGATACCAACCGGCTACTGGACCACCTGGGGTGGCACATTTGAGCAGTTGCAGTCTGCAGCCAAGCGGCTGCAAATCGTGGTGCCGGTTGCCCTGCTGCTCGTCTTCGTGCTTCTGTTCGTGATGTTTGGCAACATCAAGGACGGCCTGCTCGTCTTCACCGGTGTGCCTTTTGCACTTACTGGGGGCATCGTCGCACTCTGGCTGCGCGACATACCTCTGTCGATATCGGCAGGGGTCGGCTTCATCGCGCTGTCGGGCGTGGCCGTGCTCAACGGTCTGGTGATGATCTCTTTCATCCGGTCACTGAGGGATAACGGTATGCCCCTTGACCAGGCGATCGATGAGGGCGCGCTAACCCGTCTGAGACCCGTTCTGATGACTGCGCTCGTGGCTTCTTTGGGCTTTGTACCAATGGCGTTGGCCACGGGTACTGGCGCCGAGGTTCAGCGCCCGCTGGCCACTGTGGTGATTGGCGGCATCCTCTCGTCGACAGTGCTCACACTGCTGGTGCTCCCATTGCTGTACCGGCTGGCCCATTGGCGCGAGGCGCAACCAGCCGAACAAGTCACTGCTCAATGGACACCGCCCGACAGCGCAAAGTCTCCTGCATGAAGATGCTTCCATCTGCTGTCTGAGAATTTAGTCTATGCAACAAGACCGCCGTGGCCGGAGCCACAAGGTTATGACCACCACCGCACAACCGTCCTCCCTGGCCGCCCGGCTCATGATCGGGGGACGGGTGTTTGGTCAACGAGAAGTCGATGATCAGGCGCACATCGCCGAAATACAGCAGGCCATGGTCGCCGCGCGCGAACGCTTCGGCCACGCTCTGTGTCTGTGCCGGCGCCAACCCCTCAAGCTGCAAGTCCTCCTGCGGGAGTCAAAGTTACACCTCGCTGTGTGGCCCCACGAAGGGCCGCTTCACGATTCCGAGTGCGCGTTCTTCCGCGATGACCTCTGGTCTAATCCCATCATCACTCCCCGTTCGCCAGAACAGGTGCAAGCGCAGTCCCAAGCCACGCACGACCATCCCGTCGCCCGTGCACCTTTCCCCGCCACGGCCCGCGCAACGCCAGCAACCCAGGCCACGCTGCGTCCCCGTTCGACATCGGCGCGCGTGAACAGCGGCGCCGAACCGACGGGTACTGCAGCACCAGCTAGCGAGCGCCGTTCATTGACACTGGCTATTCCTGGGCAGCGCGCCATCAGCGATGGAGTCGACCGCCGCCTCAACCTCAAGAACCTTGCGATGGGTTTGTGGGAGGAAGCGGACCTGTGCCGCTGGCACCCCAGCTGGACCCGCGACTGGGGCCGCGTCCGCTACCAGCTCATGCGCGTAGCGCGCACGCTCGAAGTCAACGGCGTTGCGATGGAGGAGCTTCTGTTCGTCCCGCGCCGTTTTAGGGAAAGTGCGCGCAGGCAGTTCAACGCCGATTGGCAGGGATTCGTTGCCAGCCTGAGCATGGGGCGCCAGGATGCGACCCGACCGCTGCGCCTGCTGGTTGCACCAGTTCGCAGCTTCTCGGTCCCTGCCAACCAGCTACCCGTCATGCACCTGCGCCACTTGCGCCACCCAGTGGTCCTGTCGGACGCAGCATTGGATTTCCTGCGCAACAACTGCAGCGCAGCGCTGCGCCATCTGCAGGCGAACGACGACGAGGCGCGCATCAACAAGGCGATCGAGGGCAATGAAGCGATTCCCTATGGCAAGCACAACCCGGAGGTCATGGGCTTCTTCCTCGCCGAGGTGAACTTGCGTGGTGGCGTGTTCGCCCGCACCACCTGGTTGATGAACGTCCACCCCCGCAGCTTCATACCGGCGAACAATCCGAATGCAGTGCTGCTGGTCGATGCGCTGCTGGACAACGGTCATGCCTTCCAGCGCAACCTCACCGACGTGCAGCCCATAAAGAGGGTCGCACCCGACTGGCTGGTTCGTCATGTCGTCGGTCCCAACGGTCAGACCGTGGCTCGCGCTGCGCTCGATGTGCTGGAACGGGGCAGTTCCCCCGAATACCTGCAGACCCGCCACGCCATGGCCGCATCGCTCGCAGCCAAGGGCGTGCCCACCTGGACGTGGCTTCCCGGTGGCAACTGGGCCGAGCGCCGCGTGCCAGCGCTGCCCCCCAGAGACGAGCAGGCCCCCAATGAGGCGCAGCACCGTTTGCAAGAGATCAGCACCTGTGCTGATGCCGATTATCAGTTCGGGCCTAGCCCGCGGTTTTCTACCTGAAAGGAGAAACCCATGCAGATGAACACCCCCAGCTTTCTCGCCGTCGACGAATCCCCGTTCCCGCCGCCGAACGCCTTGCCGCACTTCCTCACCGTGCAATTCGTCAGCGAAACCGCATCAATGAGCGACAAGAGCGACGAATAGCCTCGGGTGCCAGCAGCGGCGGCGACCCCAGTGGTTAGCCTTGAGCCAGCGACATCAGGGTGCGATCTGCCTGTGCGCACCCTGAACCTGCAGGCCGGTACTGGCGCAGAAGCAGCGGTCTGCACCTTTACCGCAGGGTTGAGCTACGAGAGCGAGCCACCTTCCCGTGCGACTTTGTCGTGGTGGGCAGCATCAAGGGCAAGGTGGCCTTGACCGGTCAGTCCAAGCTCGTGATCGCCGCCGGCGGCAAGGTCGAAGGCGAGATCGTGGCCAAGAGCATCAGCATCGACGGTGAAGCCAACGGGAAGATCGACGCCAGCGGCGGTTTGGTCAGCTTCGGCGAGAACGCAATCTGCACCGGATCGAGCCAGTACACGCTCGGCCACAGGCGCGCGCTGGCGAGCGCTAACGCACTATCTCGAGGACCGCGCAGTCGCAATCGACAACAACCACCTAGAGCGGCAGATAAAGCCTTGAGCCATGGGCCGCCGGGCATGGTTGTTCGCCGACAGCGAACTCGCTCGCCAGCGCACGGCCATGGTGGTGAGCCTGGTGCAGTCGGCGCGGTTCAAGTGAAACGATCCAGGGCATATCCTCGTGTTGACTCGCTACGGGGTCGACATGCAGCTGCTTGAGGAGCCGATCCACGTCCTGCTCATCGCCTTCCAGGCCATGAAGCACTGCGGGCACGCTTCGCCAACGATCTCTGAAGACGTCCACGAAACCTGCTTGCGGCGTCTGACAGCGACGTCGAAGTTCTCCAAAGGCGCGCCGCCACATCTCTTCGTACAGATGTTCACGCAGTTGTCCGTCGACCACCCCGAGCGCTATCTCCTGGCATTCGTATACGGCCACCTTGGCCAGCACGACCTGCTGTGCGTGTGAACCGACGCCGAGAAATACTTGCGGCTGGTCTGCCTCAACCTCGTGGAGTGCGTGGCCTACATCGGTGCACGCCTGCAGTCCAAATGAGCCGGCTGCGGTCGGTCAAGATGGGTTGACCGGCCGCTCACGATGAAAAGGTCGAGTGTTCGATTCATCTCTCCGGCACCACGTCGATCGATGAAAGCCCGCTGTGAAAGCTATCGCGGGATTCTTGTTGGTCTCGCACTTGTCTTTACGGGGTGGTTTGCTCGCGCGCTGGCCCCATCGCGATTCATGACAAACATGTGAATCAGCCCGGATGTGCAGTCGGCGTTGTAAATCAGTAAAAACCCGCAAAAAACTGAGGGTGGTTCACAGGCTTGTGGTGTCTCTTGCGGACAATATGAGGGTCGCCCTGCATCCGGTAGGGGGCAAGGGCACAAGCCCTCCCGCAATCCATTGGAGTACACCCTCATGAAAAAGAGCCTCATTGCTCTGTCCGTTCTGGCCGCTTCCGGCGCCGCCTTGGCGCAATCGTCTGTCACCATCTATGGCCGCCTTGATGCGTCCGTTGGTTCTGCCAAAGTGGGCAACATCACGGGTGGCGTGGGTCCTGTCAGCAACACACAGATGTTCAACAGCGGCTTGACCAGCAGCCGTCTGGGTTTCCGTGGTGTTGAAGACCTCGGTGGTGGTCTGAAGGCAATTTTCGCTGTAGAGAGTGACCTTGTAGTCGACGCGCCTTCACCAACCAGTCTGGGTAACCGTGCTGCGTTCGTTGGCTTGGCCGGTGGTTTCGGTACCGTCAAGCTGGGTCGCCACGACACATCGTTTGACGACATCCGCGATCTGATGCTCAGCCAAAACATTTGGGACTCGGCTAATTTTGTTCCCACCGAGGTTACTTTGGCCAACACTGGAAATGGTTCTGTTCCAGCCTTCCAAGGGGTAGGTCAGCTCGCTGACTACGGCGACCGTGCGAACAACCAAATCCGCTACGAGTCACCTTCCTTCGGCGGTTTCTCTGCTGGCGTAAGCTACGGCTTCGGCGAGGCCACCAAACCGGAAAAGACCGACATCACCGCTTTCAACCTGCGTTACAAAGCGGGCAATCTGGATGTGGGCTACGGTTACCAGGAAAACAAAGCCATTAGTGCCGCTCTGGTCGACACTACCCGGGAATACAACACTTTGGCTGCGGCTTACAACTTCGGCTCCTTCCGCCTCTCCGGCGGCTGGAACCAAGTGAAGAACCAGGCTCCTCGCAAATCGGACACATACACCATCGGTGCTATGGTGCCGGTTGGCGCAATGGAGTTCTCTTTGGGCTACAGCACCGCCAAAGCCAAAAATCCCAACGGTTCTACCTTCGAAAAGGGTGATGCTTTCTCTGCTGGTGTGTTGTACAACATGTCCAAGCGAACCCGGCTGTACGGCCTGCTGACCACCGGTGACATCGAGAACTCTTCTGGCGTTAAAGTTCGCGAGCGTGACATCTACGCCGTCGGCGTTGCTCACGCCTTCTGATTCTCAAGCCTACTAACTCTCAAACGCATGTTGACACCCACCGCTCGAAAGGGCGGTGGGTTTTTTCATGGGTGCGGCATTTTGTGTGAGAGGCGCCGGGCTCAGGCAGCCTAGCCTGGATTCCCGTCCATCCCGACGATGCGTAGCGTGAGGCCCAGGGTCACGAAAGCTTCAACACAACCTACAGTTACTTCTGCTGAACATTGAAATCAATTCGGAGCACTTTGCGGTTCGCGCTTCGGTCAATTTTCTTCCCAAGAAGATCAGGGGAAAACCCTCAGGCGTTAACCGGGTCATTTGCACCGAACTTGAATTCACCCCGATTGGCGCGCGTCACGGCTTCGGCGCATGCCCGTTCGATGACGGTGATCGCCGGCAGAATGACACGCTGTCGCCGCAAGGCTTCCAGCGACTCAATCGCGAGTACCATTCCCTTGTCGGTTTGCATGGCGAGGTCGGCAAGGCAGTGCACCAGCTTACGAAAATCCGGCAGGCCAAACGTGGACAGCGAGAGATAGGCGCGGATCTCCTGAAAATGTTCGCGCCGCGTCTCGTCGCGGACGCCGTATTGTGGCCAGGCGGCGGCGTCGCTTTGCACTTGGCGAGCGATCCACTGGATTACCGGGGCCGGCACCGGCATGTCGCCGGCCAGCGCATAGCCCGGATAACGCAGCAGGCACAATTGGACGGCGAAACCGATCCGGTTGGCGTCGCCGCGGCGCTGCCGGATCATGGATAAATCGGACTCGGTGAAGCTGTAATGCAAGATGAGGTCGTCCTGACTTTCCGGGAGTGCCAATAGGCTGTCCCGCTCCGTTGCGGAAAGTATTGATCGGCGTGCCATGCGTTACGCCATCCTGTCGGCGCAATGGCGCCTCATGTCGGCCTGGTCCCGCCGATTCGCGCGATGGTTTCAATCAGCGTGGTTCGCTTGACCCCAAAGGTTCGACATATAGCCGCCTTGGACATGCCCCCGCCCAGCGCGGTAAGGATGGACTCCAATTTTTCGCCGGTGATGACAGGCGGCCGGCCACCGATGCGACCGCGCCGCCGCGCCGCCGCCAGTCCAGCGCTCACGCGCTCCCTGGTCAAGGCCCGTTCGTACTGAGCCAGTGCGCCGAAAACATGAAACAGCAATTCGCCGGAAGGTGTTGTAGTGTCCATGCCTTCGGTCAGTGAACGAAAGGCAACCTGCCTGTCTTTCAGCGTGTTCACGATGGCAAGCAGGTGTGGCAGTGAGCGCCCGAGTCGATCGAGCTTCCAGACGACAAGCACGTCGCCAGGCCGCAGAAATTCGAGCGCCTGGGCCAGGCCAGGTCGATCATCCTTGGCGCCGGAGGCGCGATCTTCATACAGGTGACGGGTATCGACACCCGCCGCCTGCAGCGCATCGCGCTGCAGGTTGGTGTTTTGGCGGTCCGACTCGGACGAAACCCGCATGTAGCCTACAAGCATGTACGGAAAACCTATAAAGTGTGATTGCCGTATGCTACACCATGACGACATAGTTTTCCGTACACTTTACAAGCCTTTGCGAGTAAGCTTCCGGTGTCGCCTGCCGGCCTGTCGGGAAACACTTGTTTTACGACAGGCACCATTCGAACAAGAGCGGACATTTGTCGTGCACGCCAGCAGCAAGGTGAGCTGGGATAATATTCGCAGCGACAACAAATCCAGTGGCGATGTGCCGCCCTTTGGCCGTGGCCCGTGGCAGTGGAAAAGTGGATTTAAAACAACAAGAACGATTTGAATACAGATAGGAGACGTTTTGAAATATTCGACTTTTCATCGTGGGCCGCAGATATGGCCCCAGACTGCCATCGCGCTGGCGTTGACGGCTGCATTCAACCTGAATGCCCACGCGCAACAAGAAAAAATACTGCCGGCGGTCGAGGTAATCGGCACCACGCCGCTGCCTGGCATCGGCCAGCCACGCAACGAGATCGCGGCACCGGTACAAAGTGCCAGAAGCCGCGACCTCGAGCGCAGTGGCGCGCTGGAGTTGGGCGACTTCATGAACCGCAGGCTGGGCAGCGTGCATGTCAATGAAATGCAGGGCAATCCATTCCAGATGGATGTCAACTATCGCGGCTATACCGCGTCGCCGCTGCTGGGTACGCCGCAGGGCTTGTCGGTGTACATGGATGGCGTGCGCATGAATCAGCCGTTTGGCGATGTGGTGAGCTGGGATCTGATTCCGCGCGCGGCGATCTCGTCGATGACCCTGATCCCGGGTTCGAACCCGCTGTTTGGCCTGAATACTCTGGGCGGCGCGCTGTCGGTGCAGACCAAGGACGGCAGAAGCGATCCGGGGACATCGCTGCAGACCACTGTCGGCAGCAATGCGCGGCGTGCAGTCGAGTTTGAGCATGGCGGTTTTAACGACAAGGGTCTGGACTGGTATCTGACAGGCAACCTGTTCAAGGAACGCGGCTGGCGCGATGATTCTCCGTCCGATGTGCGCCAGTTGTTCAGCAAGCTGGGCTGGCGCGGCGGCGCCACCGACCTGAAATTGACGCTGGCACATGCCGACAATCGATTGACCGGCAACGGTCTGCAAGAGCAAAGCTTGCTGGCGCGCGACCGGGCCAGCGTGTACACCAAGCCGGATCTGACGCAGAACCGTTCCACGCTGCTCAATCTGGCGGCAAGCCACGGATTCAATGACAATCTGCTGTTCTCCGGCAATGCGTATTACCGCAATATCAAGACCTCGACCTTCAATGGGGATATCAACGAGGAGGTGCTGGACCAGGATGTGTATCAGCCCGGTGAAAATGCATCGAACACGCCCTTTCCATCCTTGCGCTGCATCGAGCAATCGCTGCAAAACGATGAGCCGGCCGAGAACTGCAATGGCTTGATCAACCGCAGCCAGAGCTCGCAACAGAACTATGGGCTGTCAGGCCAGTTGACCTGGCTGGGCACGCTGGCCGGCAAGCGCAACCAGCTGGTGACAGGCGCCGGCTATGACGCCAGTCGGGTGAAATTTACGCAATCCTCGCAGCTCGGTTTTCTGAATCCGGACCGCAGCATTAGCGGCGTCAATTCTTTTGGCGATGGTGTGAGCGGCGGCACTGTGGATGATGAACCGTATGACACGCGGGTCGATCTGTCGGGTCGCATCCGGACCTGGAGCGTATTTGCCAGCGACACGCTGTCACTCCAGGAGAATCTGCACCTGACGCTTTCGGGGCGCTATAACACCACGTCAATCAAGAATCGCGACCAGATTCACGCCGACGGCGACAGCGCGTCGCTCAGTGGCGACCACCGCTTTTCACGTTTCAATCCAGCCATCGGCCTGAGCTACAGCCCGACGCAGGCACTCAATGCTTATGCCGGCTACAGCGCAAGCAGCCGCGCGCCGACTGCCATTGAACTGGGTTGCGCCAATCCGGACCAGCCCTGCAAGCTGCCCAATGCGATGGCTGGCGATCCGCCGCTGAACCAGGTTGTCACGCGCACCCTGGAGGCTGGCGTGCGCGGCACTGCAGCCGGCAATCTGCGATGGAATGCCGGCGTGTTCAGCGCTGAAAATCGGGACGACATCCTGTTTGTGGCCGACAATCAGGCCGGCTTTGGCTACTTCAAGAATTTCGGGAAAACCCGCCGTCAGGGGCTGGAACTGGGTCTCAGCGGCAAGCTGGGCAAGCTCAATCTGGGTGCGCAATACACCTTGCTGGATGCGACTTTCCAGAGTGCCGAAACAGTCAATGGCAGCAGCAACAGCAGCAATGTCACGGCCGCCGCCGGCGCTCCCGGCCTGGATGGCATCATCAACATTCGGCCCGGCGACCGCATTCCGCTGATTCCGCGTCAAATGCTGAAGCTGTTTGCCGATTATGCGGTGTCGCCGGCCTTCACGCTCAACGGCAGCATGGTGGCGGTGTCAGGTGCATTAGCGCGCGGCAACGAGAATAATGGCCACCAGCCGGATCGCACGTTTTACCTGGGCCAGGGCCGCAGCGCCGCTTATGCGATTTTCAATCTGGGCGCCAACTACCGCATGACGCCACAGTTGCAGTTGCTGGCGCAAGTCAATAATGTGTTCGACACGCGCTACAACACCGCCGCCCAGCTTGGCCCGACAGGCTTTGATGCAAACGGCAATTTCCAGGCCAGACCATTCGGAGGATCGAACGCCGACGGCTTTCCGGTCCAGCAATCGACCTTCTTCGCCCCCGGCGCACCACGGCTGATCTGGGTCGGACTGCGCTATTCATTTGGCAAGCCTACCAAGGGGTAACCGGAGATTGCCATGCACCTGCGCGTATGGCAATCCACCAGCAGAACGTGTGTTTCGAAGGCATGCCAGGCGGTGGCTTTTTAAATATAGCGCGAGACGCCGATAATGCGTTCGGTTTCGGTGAATTCGCCGTCTGCTGTCGGTGTGCGCTGCTTGTAGATCGCGACCAGTGCCATTTCGCGGTCATAGTCGATCCGCGTGTAACGCGCAGAGCCATTGGCCACAAAGGCGCGGAAGCGAATCCTCGCCCAACTGAAAACCTTAGCGTACTATTTTTTTCGAATTCTGTGGGCGCCCCATCTTCATCGCGTTGTCCATGTGTTCACGGCCAGCCGACCCGGCGCGTTCAGTGGAATGGACAAGCGTCAAGTAGTGGCGGGCCATCGAGAAGAGCTGATCGCTTGCCTGACCGTTGATTTCCATGTGAGCACCGAGGTAGCCCAGAGCTGCAGCGCATCGAGGGTTGCCACTCATGAACAACTCGCCGGATTGCGACCGCAGATAGCTATTTGGGTATGCACCCGTGACCGATTCGCCAGCAAAGGCCGGCAGCGACAGACAGACCACTAGGGCGAGGGCAAGTTTCTTCATGTGAGACCTTCAGAGGTTGGGTTTAGACGTTGCGAATTGCTCCATCCACACCCTCAATACGCGAGGCGGAACATGCAGAGAGCAGACGTGAAAATGCCCACCGAAGTGGGCCTTTCTTGTGTGTGCCTGGAGCTGCTTACCGCGTGGCTTGCTCATCGAGCTGGGCTTGCATGGCGGCGGCGTGGCGCTCGGCTGCGTCTTTGGCCATGGCCTGCTCTTGCGCCCGGCTTTGCTCCATGGCGTTCACGGCCTCATCAGACGCCCAGTCGAAGCCACCTTGCTTGGCCAGCGGGCGAGCTGAGGCGTTGTAGGTCCGAAGCGGGACATGGATCACCGTGGGTGCGGGTTGCGCGGCTACTTGCCGGAGCTGCCGCGCGGGAGCGGGGTTTTGCAGCTTGAATGCTCCGTGGCTGGGCAGGGCATCTGAGGCAAACGCTTGGCCAGCGGCGCTCATTCCGCCGTGCAGCCGGTCAGCGTTCATCACGACCACGGCCATGACGCCAAGGGCGAGGAGGAAGGCGAAGGGCGAGATTTTGGACTTGGTGTTGCGGGTGCTCATGATGTTTTCCGGGTTGGGTTCTGACGCTGGCTTCCCAGCTTTGCTGATACCTTCAATGTGCTCGTCGGAACCTCGGGACGGAGATCAATTGCGAAGTAGTTGCAGTCGGTGCCTCTCTCCAGTGCGCTCGGACTGGCTAGCACGTACCTGGCAGAGGAGGGTGCGAGCGACTAAAGTTGGGCACCGGCAATGGTCGGTGAGGCGGATCCGCGCCTTCGATGAATAGCGCTCAACACTCTGGAGAAAGGAACATGACTGCGTATCAGTCAGCCTCTCCAATGCGCCGTGGTTCTGCTGCGGATGCAGGGCCGGCGACGAGGCAGTTTCTTTGCCTACCCTCTCAGGAGGGTGCTATGCATCCTAAGCACATCGATGGTGAATTTGACGGCCAGCTTGTTTCCTTCCTTCATCCCCAACCTTAATGGGCACAATCTACTCCATGAACGTTCTCATACCTAATTTGGCAATTGCGGGCTATCGAAGTTTTGGGAAGCAACCTCAGTACTTCGAGCGATTCGCAAAGGTAAATATTTTCATCGGGCAGAATAACGCCGGCAAGTCAAACGTCCTTAGGTTCTTGCATGAAATCTACCCGAACGCCTCACAGAGAGAGACACCGAAGCTCGACTTACTAGCAAGACATTTGCCTGATCAGCCACCAATCCTTCTTGGTATAGGCGAGGCATTCAACCGCACTGATCCTAAGCGCCCAAAGCTGATGGACGATCAAATATTATTAGCTGGTAATCACAGCGAGCAAAACAAGGCGATCCTTTCAAATACGCTAGGAAAGCTCCTCGCCGAAAAGGCGCGAATTGATCAGACGAATTTGTGTTGGACACTATTGACGCTGCCTATTCGCACAGACGAGCAAGAATCTTGGATAGAAGCCGCGAAGATACTTCAGGACCAAGAGATAAAGCACGTATGGGCCTTGCTCACGGGAATGAGCGGGGGTGACCGAAAGTATAGCTGGGAACCAGGTGTACTTCAGCGAATTCAGGCGGCTCCAATGGCTATTCGGACGCAGATGATCCCCGCCATTCGCCAGATCGGCGCTAAGGGAAGCACTTCCGATTCTTTCGACGGCACAGGAATAATCGAACGAGTTGCAAAACTCCAAAATCCCGATGTCCACAGCCAGACAAGTCGCCAACGCTTCAACGCGATCCGCGACTTCCTGCGCGACGTCGTAGATCGACCGGATGCCACCATCGAAGTCCCATACGAAAGGGACACAATCTTGGTGCATATGGATGGAAAGGTACTTCCCATTGAATCGCTTGGATCGGGGATTCACGAAGTCATCATCTTAGCTTCGGCTGCAACAGTCCTAGAGGATTACGTCGTCTGCATAGAAGAACCAGAGTTGCATCTGAATCCTATTCTTCAGAAGAAGCTGCTACGGTACCTCGCGCGATACACGCAAAATCAGTATTTCATAACTACGCACTCTGCAGCACTAATGGACACACCAGGCGCGGAGGTGTATCACGTTAGTCTGAAAGATGGCGCTTCGATTGTTGAACGTGCAACCAGCAATGAACACCGTTCGTCGGTATGCGAAGACTTGGGCTATCACCCATCGGATCTTCTGCAAGCAAACTGCGTGATTTGGGTGGAGGGTCCCTCAGACCGTATTTATCTGAAATGGTGGCTCCGTAGTGTGGATCCAGATCTGGTAGAGGGCATTCACTACAGCATCATGTTCTATGGCGGTCGATTGGCATCACATCTAACGCAGGCTCCAGACAGTACGGAGATCAGCGATTTCATCTCGCTCCGCCGCTTCAACCGCAGGGGGGCAATGATTATTGATAGTGATCGCGATAAGCCGCATGCATCTATAAACGCGACCAAACGGCGACTTCAAACCGAATTTGATTCTGGACCAGGTCATGCATGGATCACGGAAGGGCGGGAGATCGAGAACTACCTGCAGCCTTCACAGGTTGCGAGCGCCATTTCAGTGATTCACCCGAGAGCAGTCCAGATTGCTGAGACGGGTAAGCATGCCAACTTGCTGCGCATCAAATCAGCAAATGGTAAGGAGACCAGCGCGTCGAAGGTCGATGTGGCCAAGTACGTTGTAGGGCATTTCGAGCCCGATTTGAGTGTGCTCGACTTACGAAAGAGAGTCACTGTGCTACGCACATTCATCCTAGATTCGAACCCGAAGACAGGACCAGCCGCCGCTGGTGCACCCTAGCGCATGTGAAACCGCCGTATCACGCGCTTGTCTGCCGAGGCGCACTGGTGGAGGAGCAGCCGGGCACTCGTGATCGGCTGCTCCAGGTGTAGTTGCGTCGTGAGGTCTGAACCGCGATAATGTTGTAATTCTTTTTGTTTACATAATATACATCGTAGAATGTGCGACAAGGTTCCGTCGAGATGAAAAAAGAAAGCCCGACTCAAGGTCGGGCTTTCTTCACAGGTCACCTGAGCCGTGGTCAGTCTTCGACGAATGCCTCTTCGCGCTTCTTCTTGATCGATGGCAGCAACACGATGGCCAGCAACAACAGCGCCGCCGCCAGCAACGAGGCGGAGATGGGCCTCGTCACGAACACCGACCAGTCGCCACGCGAGATCAGCAAGGCGCGACGCAGATACTCTTCCATCATCGGACCCAGAATGAGACCCAGCAACAAGGGTGCTGGCTCACAACCCAGTTTGATGAAGCTGTAACCAATCAAGCCAAACACGGCCACCATCCAGATGTCGAAGCTGTTGTTGTTGGTCGAATACACACCAATCGCACAAAACATCAGGATGGCTGGGAACAGCCAGCGATAAGGCACCGACAGCAATTTGACCCAGACACCGATCAGGGGCAGGTTCAGAACGATGAGCATCAGGTTGCCGATCCACATCGAGGCGATCAAACCCCAGAACAGCTCGGGGTTGGATGTCATGACCTGCGGGCCAGGCTGGATGTTGTGGATCGTCATCGCACCCACCATCAGCGCCATCACGGCGTTGGGAGGAATGCCCAGGGTCAACAACGGGATGAACGACGTCTGCGAACCGGCGTTGTTGGCCGACTCGGGGGCCGCCACGCCGCGGATGTTGCCCTGGCCGAAGGGCACCTCGCCCGGCTTGAGCTTGGTCTTCTTTTCGATGGTGTAGGCCGCAAACGACGACAACAACGCACCGCCACCGGGCAGGATGCCCAGCACCGAGCCCAATGCCGTGCCGCGCATCACGGCGGGCAGCATGCGCTTGAAGTCTTCCTTGGTGGGCATGAGGCCATGCACCTTGCCGGTGAAGACTTCGCGCTTGCTTTCATCCTGCGACAGGTTGCTGATGATCTCGCCGTAGCCAAAGATGCCCATGGCGATCACGACGAAGTTGATGCCGTCGGTCAACTCGGGGATGTCGAAGCTGAAACGGGCCACACCGGAGTTCACGTCGGTACCGACCAGGCCGATCAGCAGGCCCAGGACGATCATGGCCAGCGCCTTGAGCAACGAGCCCGAGGCCAGCACCACAGCACCGATGAGACCCAACACCATGAGCGCAAAGTACTCGGAAGGCCCAAAGCTCAGCGCCACCTCGGTCAGCGGCGGCGCGAAGGCGGCCAGCACCAGGGTGCCGACACAACCGGCGAAAAACGAGCCCAGGCCTGCGGCAGCGAGTGCAGGGCCTGCCCTGCCCTTGCGCGCCATCTGGTAACCGTCGATCACGGTCACGACCGATGACGATTCGCCCGGCAGGTTGACCAGAATGGCGGTGGTCGATCCACCGTACTGTGCGCCGTAATAGATGCCGGCCAGCATGATGAGCGCGGCCACAGGCTCCAGCCCGTAGGTCACGGGCAGCAACATGGCAATGGTGGCCAGCGGGCCGATGCCGGGCAACACGCCGATGAGTGTGCCCAGCAGGCAACCCACAAACGCGTAGATCAGGTTCTGGAGGGTGAAGGCGACACTGAAGCCCAGTGCGAGGTTGTCAAAGAGTTCCATGGGGGTTGTCTCCGGTCAGGCGGTCAGGAAGGCAGGCCACACCGGGAACTGCAAATTGAGCATGTAGACGAATGCGCCGTAACTGCCGATCGCGAGCAGGGTCGCCAGAAGCAACGATTCCTTGATGTTGCAGTTGGGACGCGCGTAGCCAGCAATGATCACCAGGCCGTAGATGGCCACGATGAAGCCCATGGCGGGGATGCCCAACGAAGGCAAACCCACCAGCAGCGCGCCGAATGCCAGATTGGCGCCGAGCACGAAGCCCAGCGGTCGCCATGCGATCTTGCCGATGGGGTCGCCGTCGGGCGCTTTGCTGCGAAAAGACTGGATGGTGATCACGATGCCGAGGATCGTGAGCAGGATCCCGAGCAGCAATGGAAAGTACCCTGGCCCCATGCGGGCCGCTGTGCCCACGTCAAAGCTCGTCGCACCCATGGCAAACGAGCCGCCCACGATGGTGAACATCAAACCAGAAAAAAAGTCTTTTTGACTTGCCAGCTTCACAGTGTCTCCTCGGAATATCGGGTGTGGCGATTCTGATGCGGTCGCAGGAATATCCCCATGTGGGTTACACCTACATGAACGGGGCTACCAGCGGCCTTGCGGCTGCCTGGCACGGACAAAGGCAGCGATGATCTCGGCCGATTCGGCCCTCTGGGCCCGGTTGGCGAAGTCGATGGCCGAGAGCCCTTGCTGGTTCTTCAAAAGGGGATCGGCGCCCTCTTCCAGCAGCAGCTTGACCACCGATGGGTGGCCATAATGCGCCGCCATCATCAGTGGCGTGCTGCCATTGGGCGACTCGGCGTCGATGTAGGCGTGGTGCTCCAGCAGCAGGCGGGTCAGCGCGAGACTGCCCGCATCGGCGTTGGTGGCCGCATAGTGCAGCGGGGTCCACCCCGGCTTGTTGACTTCGGCCTTGCGTTCGATGAGGCGCCGGGCCAGCTCCAGCCGCCCTTTGAGGGCGGCCATCATCAACGGAGTTTCGTCCTGTCTGGTGCGAACCTCGACCTGCACGCTGGGCTCACCCAGCAGAAAGCCGGACACCTCCCAGGCACCGTCGCGCAAGGCCAGGAACAAGGCGGGTTCACCTTGCTCGTTGCGGGTGTTGAGATCAAAACCACGCTGGGCCAACTGGCGCAGCGCGCTGACGTCATTGCGTTTGACCGCCGAGAAAAAATCGCTGAACGAATCGGCCCACGCCGCCGTGGACAAACCGATGGACAGCACCAGCAGCCATTTGAAAACAATGTTCTTTTGGGATGTCTTCATGTGATTTGTAAACTCAGACTGCCGGGATCGGGGACAGGACACGGTTGAAAAGCCGGTCGAAGTTGACGCTGGTGGCGTGGGCGATCTCCGCGACCTCCAGGCCTTTGATCTCTGCGATTTGCCGCGCCACCCAAGGCACGAACGCCGGTGAATTGGTCTTGCCGCGGTGCGGCACCGGCGCGAGATAGGGGCTGTCGGTCTCGATCAACATGCGGTCCAGCGGCACCAGGGCGGCCACCTCACGGATGTCGCTGGCACTGCGAAAAGTGAGGATGCCGGAGAACGAAATGTAGAAGCCGAGGTCCAGGGCGGCACGCGCCACCTCGGCGGTTTCCGTGAAGCAATGGAACACGCCGCGTGCCTGCCCCAGCGAACCCCCTTCACCCACAAAACCGCCCTCCTCGCGCAAGATGGCCAGGGTGTCCTCGGACGCGCTGCGGGTGTGAATGACCAGCGGCAGGTCGGTTTGCCGAGCGGCCCGGATGTGTGTGCGGAAGCGCTCCCGCTGCCAGGCCATGTCGGCCAGGGACCGTTCACCCAGCCGGTAATAGTCCAACCCGGTTTCACCGATGCCCACGACCCGGGGACGGGCAGCGCGGTCCACCAGGTCGTTGAGTGTGGGCTCCTGAACGCCTTCGTTGTCGGGGTGCACACCAACGGTGGACCACAGGTTGGCGTTCTCGCGCGCCAGCGTGTGCACGTCTTCAAATTCTTCGAGCGTGGTGCAGATGCACAAGGCGCGATCCACCTGAGCCTGTGCCATGGCACTCAAGATCTCGGGCAACTGGCTCTTGAGCTCAGGAAAATTCAGATGGCAATGGGAGTCGGTGAACATGCAGTCCCTGGCATTCGGCAGAAGATGGAAGCCGCGCGGTTGGCCCGGTCAACGGGGCGGCGCAGAAGGCGCTGACTCAGAGCGTCTGGGTGGCGCGGTCCGATCCGAGGCTGGCGCCGAGGATTTCCTCGATCTTCAGCTTCAGCATGCGTGACTTTTCATCGGAGGGGAACCGGATACCCACACCTTGCGTGCGCCCACCGGACGCCTTGGCCGGCGTGACCCAGGCCACCTTGCCGGCCACGGGGTAACGCTGTGGGTCGTCGGGCAGGCTGAGCAGCACGTACACGTCATCGCCCAGCCGGTACTCGCGCGAAGACGGGATGAAGATGCCGCCGTCGGCAAACAAGGGAATGTAGGCCGCGTAGAGCGCCGCCTTCTCCTTGATGGAGAGCTGGATCACGCTCGGGCGTGCCGCGGCCGCCGAGGGAGAAGGGGTTGTGCTCATCGCGCCGAGTTTAGCGGCAATCTCGTCGCAGGCGCGCCTTGTTGCAGGGGCGCAAAAACAATGCCCGGTTGGGTATGGATGGTGCGGCCGAGCGCGCGCTTCGCAGCGCTCAAAGCGCCTTGGCGGCGAGCACCTGGCGCGTGCGGGCGGCCCAGGCTTCCTGCATCAAACCAGCGTTGTAGGGGTGCTCCACCGATCGTGCCGCCTGCATGAGCTCGCGCGACCAGGCGGCCAGCGCCGTCATGCGTGGGGCGGCGGGCAGGCCGGCGGCCGGGAAAAACCGGGCGCTGGCGCCCGAGGCGAGGGCCATCAGGTCGTGACAAAGCTTTTGCAGCACCGCCAGCTGCTGCGCGGCCGGCCAGTCGGCCAGCACGGACCAGTCGCCCCGCGCCAGCGCTTGTGGCAGACCGGCCCAGGCTTGTGCATCCAGCCCGCTGGAAGCCCAGGCCAAGGCATCTTCGGGTCGTCCGCCCGCCGCCTGCAACCACACCGAAGCCTGTTCGGCCGTGGGCACAGGCGCAGGCGACTTTCCTCCAGCCCGCGCAGCACTCACCTGCGCGATCAGCCAGCTCAGCGCCTCGGGCCGCGCAGGCCAGACCATGGCGTGGGTCTGACAACGGCTGCGGATGGTGGGCAAGAGCTGGTGCGCGGATTCGGTGGCCAGGATGAAGCGCACCTCGCCCACCGGTTCCTCCAGCGTCTTGAGCAAGGTGTTGGCGGACTCCATGTTCATGCGCTCGGCCGGGTACACCAGGATCACCTTGGTGCTGCCGCGCGAGCGGGTGGTCTGCGTGAATGCGACCGCATCGCGCGCCGCTTCCACGCGGATCAGCTTGCTGGGCTTGCGCTTTTTGTCGTCGATGTCTTTTTGTGCGCCCTCATCGAGCGGCCAGTCCAGCGCCAGACTCAGCACCTCGGGCATGAGCGCGCACAGATCGGCGTGGGTGCGCACGTCGATGGCGTGGCAACTGCCGCATTCGCCGCAGGCACCGTGCGGTGTCGGTCGCTCACACAACCAGGCGCGTGCCAGCGCCAGCGCCAGGTCGTATTGGCCCAGGCCCGACGGGCCCGAGAGCAGCAAGGCGTGGCCGCGCTGGGCCAGCAGCGTGGTCAGCTGGGTCTGAAGCCAGGGAGCCAGTGCCGCCCCGCTCACCGAACACCCTCGACTTGCAGCCAGCCGCGCTGCTCAAATGACAGGCGAACAGCGCGCCAGACCGCTTCTCTGGGTTGGTCTGAAGGCACACGAACGAAACGCGCCGGGTCCTGACGCAGGCGATCGCCGTAGCCAGCCGCCACGCGCTCAAAAAACGCCTGTGGCTGCGACTCGAAGCGGTCGGGCAAGCGTGCGCCAGCCAGACGATCGGCAGCCACGGCAGGTGGCAGATCGAACCACACGGTGAGGTCGGGCTGGCGCAGGCGCCCGTCCTGCGCCGGCATGGCCTGCACCCAGCGCTCAAGCTGACCCAGCACAGCCAGGTCAAAGCCGCGCCCGGCGCCCTGGTAGGCGAACGTGGCGTCGGTGAACCGGTCACACAACACCACCTCGCGGCGCGCGAGTGCGGGCTCGATCACCTGCTGCAGGTGGTCTCGGCGCGCGGCAAACATCAGCAGTGCTTCGCACAACGGGTCCATCGGATCGTTGAGCACCAGTTCGCGCAGCTTCTCGGCCAACGGCGTGCCGCCGGGCTCGCGGGTCAGGGTGACCTCGCGTCCCTGTGCACGAAAGGCCTCGGCCAGTGCGGCAATGTGGGTGGATTTGCCCGCACCGTCGATGCCTTCAAAGGTGATGAAAAGTCCGGCGGTCTGCAT
Organism: Hydrogenophaga sp.; assembly: GCF_030158645.1. Taxonomy (GTDB): domain Bacteria; phylum Pseudomonadota; class Gammaproteobacteria; order Burkholderiales; family Burkholderiaceae_C; genus Hydrogenophaga. The sequence continues at coordinate 41,267 of NZ_JAOASO010000133.1, forward strand.
GGGAGGGGAAGGGATGTCGAGCGGGGATCAGCGGCGCAGGATGTAGCGGCGCACGGCGGCATTGTGCTCTTCCAGGGTGGCGCTGAACTGGCTTGAGCCATCGCCACGGGCCACGAAGTAGATGGCGTTGGTCTCGCCGGGCTGCACGGCAGCACGCAGCGAGGCCGCACCCGGCATGGCGATCGGCGTGGGCGGCAATCCAGCGCGGGTGTAGGTGTTGTAGGGCGTGTCGGTCTGCAGGTCGTCGCGGCGCAGGTTGCCGTCAAAGCGCTCGCCCAGGCCATAGATGACCGTGGGGTCGGTCTGCAACCGCATGCCGATGCGCAAGCGGTTGCTGAACACGCCGCCGATGCGTTTGCGGTCGCTCTCCAGACCGGTTTCCTTTTCGATGATGCTGGCCAGGATCAACGCCTCGTCGGGGCTGCGCAACGGCACGGCGCTGTCGCGCTGGGCCCACGCATCGGCCAGGCGTTTGTCCATGGCCTGCGCGGCCTGGCGCAAGACGCTGGAGGCCGTGGCGCGTTTGGTGACGCGGTAGGTGTCGGGGAAAAAACGCCCCTCCGGATGCCGGCCCGGGTAGCCGATGAGGGCCATGATGTCGGCCGTGCTCATGCCCTCGATGTCCTGCGTGAGGTCGGCCGAGGCGCGCACCAGCTCAAACACCTGGCGGTGGTTCCAGCCTTCCAGCAGGGTGATGCTGCGAAAGGCCTGTTCACCGCGCACGAGTTTGGACAGCAGGCTGCGCGGCGTGGTGCCGGGCGCGAACTCGTAGCTGCCGGCCTTGATGTCGCGCGACTGACCCGACAACCGGAACCAGCCGTACAGCAGCACCCAGGGCGTCTGCACGCCCGACGATGACAGCCGCTCCGCAATCCCGCGCGCCGACTGGCCCGAAGCCACCTCGACCTCCAGCGGCGTCTGTTCGCTCACGCCGGGCGCCAACCGCAGGGGCTCGTCCACCCACCACACGCCGAAGGCAGCTGCGATCAGCAAGGCCACCAGCGGCAGCACGATCATGAGTTTGAGCAGACGCAGCAAGGGGGTGATCTCAACAGGGTGATGGGACGGACGAGGGCGCTCCGCGCGAGACGCACGATGATAATCGGGCACCTCGCGAGGGCGCCTCATCCCCCGGCGCCCCTCCCGGTATCCTGCAACCCAACAGGCTTCGCTCATGAACTCCCCCAGCACCCTTGCCAGTCAGCCTTCTTCTCACGCGACGGCGCAGCCCCTGAACGGCGTGGTTCGTCTCCACCACCTCGGCGTGATCCAGGTCGACGGGGAAGAAGCGGCGAAATTCCTCCATGGACAACTCACGCACGACTTCTCGCTGCTGGGCTTGTCCGAAGCGCGGCTGGCCGCTTTCTGCTCGGCCAAGGGCCGCATGCAGGCCAGTTTCATGGGTTTCAAGCGCCGCCACGATCAGGTCCTGCTGGTCTGCAGCCGAGACCTGCTGCCCGCCACGCTCAAGCGCCTGTCGATGTTTGTGCTGCGCGCCAAAGCGAAGTTGAGCGATGCCAGCGACGCGTTCGCCCTGTGGGGACTGGCCGGCCACGCGGTGCCCGCCGCCCTGCCCGCCGCGCCGTGGTCACAGGTGCGCGAAGGGGACGCCAGCGTGGTGCGGCTGTACCCCGCCGAGGGCGTTGGCCGGGCGCTGTGGGCGGCACCTGCGGAGATCCCGGCACCGGTGGGTCAGGCCCTGCCGGAGGACCTCTGGCACTGGCTCGACGTGAGAAGTGGGGTGGCCACGCTGAGCCAGCCGGTGTTCGAAGCCTTCGTGCCGCAGATGCTCAATTACGAGTCGGTCGGCGGTGTGAACTTCAAGAAGGGTTGTTATCCCGGCCAGGAGGTGGTGGCGCGCAGCCAGTTCCGCGGCACGCTCAAGCGCCGCGCGTACCTCGTGCATGCGGCCGGGCCACTGGCGGTGGGCCAGGAGGTGTTCCACAGCGGCGACGCCGAGCAAGCCTGCGGCACCGTGGTGCAAGCTGCCGCCCATCCGGACGGCGGATTCGACGCCATCGTGTCCATGCAGACCAGCGCGGCCCAGGATGGCAGCCTGCACGCCGGCGCTGCGGGGGGTCCGTTGCTCACCCTGCTGACCCTGCCCTACCCGCTGCTCGACGACATCTGAAGCGGGCCCCGCCGTGTGCTTGATCGCCTTCGCGCTGAACGCCGACGCGGCCTGCCCGCTGCGGATTGCTTCCAACCGCGACGAATTCCTGGACAGGCCCACCGCGGCGCTGCACCGTTGGCAACTGGCCGACGGCACCGAGGTGGTGGGCGGGCGGGATCTGCGCGATGGTGGCACCTGGCTTGGCTTGAGCCCGCAGGGCCGGGTGGCGATGCTGACAAATGTGCGCCAGCCGGTACAGGAACCCGCTCGGCGCAGCCGGGGCGAGCTGGTCACGCGCTGGCTGCAGTGCGACGGTGACGCCGAACGTTTCGCCTACGGCCTCGACCCGGCCCTCTATGGCGCATTCAATCTCGTGGTGGGCGACTTCCATGCCCGCGCCTGGCACTGGATGGGCAACCGCGATCCTGGTGCACCGCACAGTGCACGGTCCAGCGTCCTGCACCAGCGGGCGCTTGGAGACGGGATCTACGGCCTGTCCAACGCCAGCCTGGACACACCGTGGCCCAAGACACAGCGGCTCAAAGCGGCGCTCGTCGCATCGATGAACACCGACGCCGACTGGCTGTCGCCCCTGTCAGAGGCCCTCACCCACGACCAACCGGTGCCCGACCCCGACCTGCCCCACACCGGCATGTCCACGGAGCTGGAGCGGGCGCTTTCCAGCCCGTTCGTGCGCATGGCCGACCGTGCGTACGGCACGCGCAGCAGCCAGGTGGTGAGCTTGCAGGCGCGTGCGCAGGGCTTTGCGGTGACGGTACACGAATGGACCCACGATCCGGCGGCGGCTGTCTCCAGCCTCGTGCCCGACCGCGCCCGCATCGAGACCCTGGTGTGGTGAGCTTCAGAGGCGTTTGAACATCGCCACGTGCGGGATACCGGCTTCTTCAAACGGCTCGCCCAGCACCGTGAACCCCAGGCGGGCGTAGAAGCCTTCAGCGCTGCGCTGCGCGTGCAGCACCACCTCGGCATCACCGCGCTCGCGGGCGGTCTCCATCAGGGCCAGCAGCACATCGCGCCCCAGGCGCCCGCCGCGCAGGGTGCGATCCACCGCCATGCGTCCGACCTTGGAGCTGCCCGGTTCGTGGGGCAACAATCGGCCCGTGGCCAGGGGTCGGCCCAGGCGGTTGTAGGCCACGGCGTGCACGGCGGTGGCATCGGGGGTGTCCCATTCCAGTTCTTTGGGAATCTTTTGCTCTTCGACGAACACCGCTGTGCGCAGGCGCTGGGCATCGGCACCCAGCTCGCTCCAGGATCCCACGCGCACCTCGGTCACCGGTCCACCCGACTCGTAGCCACTGAGGATCTCGCGCAACACAGCCGGCACCGGGCGCGAGGTTTGCGAAGCCGGATCGGCAAAGACGTAGACGATTTCACTGCTGATCAGGTGTTCGTCGCCGCGGAAGATCGCGCCGGTGAAGGTGATGGACGAGGTGCCGACACGGCTGCACTTCATGGCCACCTCGATCTGGTCGTCAGCCCGGGCCGAGGCGTGGAACTCCACCGTGGCCTTGACAACGTACAGATCGCCGTCGAGCTGGTGCATGGTTTCCTGGTAGGGCAGCCCGAGCACCCGCCAGTAGTCGGTGATGGCGGTGTCGAAGTACATCAGGTAGTGCGCGTTGAAGACGATCTTCTGCATGTCCACCTCGGCCCAGCGCACACGCAGGCGGTGGAAGAAGCGGAAATCGGTGCGTTTCAAGCTCATGTCATGTGTCCTGGAAGGCTTGGCGCAGCGCCCGGGCTGCGTCGTTGTGGGCGGTCAGGGCCTGGGGAATGGCCCGACCGAAGTTGATGAAACCGTGCACCACGCCGGCGTAGATCTCGATGTCCACCGGCACCCCGGCGTGCCGCAAGCGGTCGGCGTACATCACGCCTTCGTCGGTGAGCGGATCGCATTCGGCCAGGCCGATCCACGCCGGCGCCACGTCGTCGAGCTCGCGCACATGGCCTTGTTCGTCGACGCCATCGAGCGGCGCGAAACGCCAATCGTCTCGGTCGGCGGCGCTGCGCAGGTAGTGGCCAAAGAAATAGCGGATGTGGGGCTCCTCCAGCAGGAAGCCCTCGGCGAACTTGGTGTGCGACGCCGTGTCTTGATGCCCCACGCAACCGGGGTAGTAGAGCAACTGCATCGCCAGCGGCACGCCCGCGTCTCGCGCGGCGATCGCTGTCACCGCGGCCAGGGTGCCGCCGGCGCTGTCGCCACCGACGGCGATGCGCTTCGGGTCCAGTCCGAGCGCCTGGCACTGCGCGCGCAGGCCTTGCAGGCTGTCCCAGGCGTCAAACACCGCGGTCGGAAATTTCCAGTCGGGTGCCAGTCGGTAGTCCACCGACACCACCGCGCAATGGGCCAGGTGCGCCAGGTGCCGGCACAGCGCCGCGTGGGTGGCCACGCTGCCCACCGTGAAACCGCCGCCGTGGAAATACAGCAGCACCGGCAGAGCGACCTCGCTGGCGGGTGCAAACAGCTGCGCACCGAGCTTGGCACCATCGCGCGCCGTGAAACGCAGGTCTTCCACACGGGCCAGCTTATGCGACGGGATCTCCAGCACACCGGCCCCGGCCTCGTAGGCCAGCCTGGCCTGGGCGGGTGTCAGTGCGTGCAGGGGCACATGACCGGCGCGCGCGATGCGCTCCAGCACATGGCGCATGGCCGGCGTGAGCAGCGAGCGGGGATCGGGGTGGTGAGACATGGCCCCCCGATTGTCGCGGGGCTCGCTGCCGGATGGCACATCGCAAACCGAACGGCCTGTCTTGTGGGTGACGGCCCGCGGGTTGACGCCATAGGTGGATTGCGGGCCCGGCCGTATAGTTTTTGGACGCAGAAAAACCACCACGGAGACCGCCTTGGCCCAGATCCTCTACATCACCAACATCCTGATCGACTTCGGGGTGCTTTCGCAGTTGCAGGCCGAGTGCGAGCGCGTGGGCATCCGCCGCCCGCTGATCGTCACCGATGCCGGCGTGAAGGCCGCGGGCTTGCTGGACAAGGCCACCGCCGCCCTGCCCGGCTTGCAGCCCGCGGTGTTCGACCAGACGCCGTCGAACCCGACCGAGGCCGCCGTGCGCGCCGCGGTGGCGGTGTACCAGGCGCAAGGCTGCGACGGACTCATTGCCTTGGGTGGCGGCAGCGCCATCGACTGCGCCAAAGGCGTGGCCATTGCCTGCACGCACGAAGGCCCGCTCAAGACCTACGCCACCATCGAAGGCGGCTCGCCGAAGATCACCGATCGCGTGCCGCCGCTGATTGCCGTGCCCACCACGGCGGGCACCGGCAGCGAGGTCGCGCGCGGCGCCATCGTGATCGTGGACGATGGCCGCAAGCTCGGTTTCCACAGCTGGCACCTGGTGCCCAAGACCGCGCTGCTCGACCCCGAGCTCACGCTGGGCTTGCCGCCCATGCTCACCGCCGCCACCGGCATGGACGCCATTGCGCATTGCATGGAAACCTTCATGGCGCCGCCATTCAACCCACCGGCCGACGGCATCGGTCTGGACGGTCTGGCGCGCGGCTGGGCGCACATCGAGCGCGCCACCAAAAACGGCCAGGACCGCGACGCGCGTTTGAACATGATGAGCGCGAGCATGCAGGGCGCGATGGCGTTTCAAAAAGGACTGGGCTGCGTGCATTCGCTCAGCCACAGCCTGGGTGGCGTCAACCCGCGCCTGCACCACGGCACGCTCAACGCGGTGTTTCTCCCCGCCGTGATCCGCTTCAACGCCGAGGCCGAGTCGATGAAGAAGGACAACCGCCTGCAGCGCATGGCGCACGCCATGGGCCTGAGCAGCGGGGGTGATGTGGCCGAAGCGGTCACCGACATGAACGCCCGCCTGGGCCTGCCCACGGGTCTGGCCGCGATGGGTGTGACACCCGATCTGTTCGACAAGGTCATCGAAGGCGCCATGGCCGACCATTGCCACAAGACCAACCCTCGCCTGGCCACCGCCGACGACTACCGCGCGATGCTGCAGGCCGCTCTGTAACACCGCCCCTGCCCAACCGGGCAGCCCTGGTTTCGTGTGCCGCGACAGCTGGCTGTCGCGGCTTTTTTTCGCCCGTTGCACGGGCGTTGCGGCGGCTTCCGCAGCCCTCTTTTGGGGCGTTTCCGAGTCATCGATTCATGAGCGTTTCATAACCTGTTCGTCAATCCTCGACGGTTTGATTGCCGCAGACTGATCTCACTGAATTCGATGCCGCCCAGTATGAAACAGCCCGGCTGGGTGCAGGGCCGCTGGGCGGTTGCATCTGAATGGAGTTCAGACAACCCACCACCAGGACAGATCATGACATTCGCATCTTTCTTGAACGCCACCGACACCGCGCTGACCGCCCGGGAGACCGAGATCCTCGACTTCATTGCCCGGGGCCTCACCTCCAAACAGATCGCCCGGGAACTGAACATCAGCCCCTACACGGTGAACACGCACCGCGACAACCTGCGCCGCAAGCTCGGCGCGCACAACGGGGCGCAACTCGCCTCTTGCCGCGCCACGCTGTCGTCGTTCAAGGCCTCGGGCGAAGCGTCCATGGCAACCAAGTTCTGATCCCGCCGACCGCCCCACCCCACTTCTCAGGAGTCCTTCATGTCGACCACCATCCCGTATTCGCCTTCGCTCGTGCTGGGCAGCATTGTCGAGCCCGCAGCCATGGACAACCTGCTGGCGATCTCGGCCACGCAGACGCCGATCGACGCCGCACAAGAGACGCTCAACTCCTTCATTGCCATGAAACGCAGTCTGGAGATGACGGTTCAGGAGCTGATCAACATGGGCCTGGATCCCAAGGATCTGTTGAAAAAAATCGAGGAGGTCGGCGCCGACGTGGACAAGGCCGCCACCGCCTACGCCACGGTGCGGCTGGAGCAGGAACTCAAGCTGCAACCCCTGCGCGCCAAGATGCAGATCGTCAACGCCAATGTGGAGAGCCCGATCGACTACAACCGCACCCAGATCAAGACGATGGCGCTGGCGGCCGACTCCCTGAAGATGGACGCGCAGTTCTTCACGTTCGACGACAACGCCGAGAACGACAGCGACACGCTCTCCAACATCAAGTCGTACGTGAGCGCGGCCACCTCGTTTCTGGGTCAGGGTGTTTCGTTCGACATGGCCAAGACCGCCGTGAACCAGGTCGAGAAACAGCGCCAGATGCACAAGATCTCCGGAACACTGGTGCTCACCGCCACCTGCACCCACAAGGAGGCGCAGGTGCTGGCACCCTTCTGCCTGGATGTGGACAAGGCCATACGCGTGTGGAACCAGTTGTTTCCCGGCGCGAAAGACAAGATCCGCATGGACGAGACCACCATGCGCCAAATTGCCGAGAACGAAGGGACCACCGCCGAGAAGTCGTTCAACATCATTTCGGGTTCCTCGCTGGGATCGAGCTTTGTGGGCATGGTGCACGTGCTCAACACCGAAGACACCACGACCAGCCAGGACGACGAATCGCGCGCCAAGGACATGAAAGGCACGCTGTCACTGGGCTCGGCGATTTCTTCGCTCAAGGGCGGCTTCGGGGTCGACAAGAACTTTGCCCAGGACGTCAAGCGCCTGCTGAGCACCCAGAACATCACCTCCCACGTCACCCTCATCACGGCGGGCTTCATTCCCACGATCAAAGCCAACCAGGTGGCGCTGGGTGTGAAGCAGTTCGCCAACTTCGACCCGTCGGACATGATGACCAGCCTGGCCAAGCTCTCCGACTTCACCTCCGCCGACCGCACCTCGCTCCAGCAGGCGGCCACGGCAGCCCGCACCAAGGGCGAGTTCGTGGCCCTGAAGACCGCCAGCATCGAGAGCGTGATGCAAAGCCTGGCCAAGCTGGACGACGGTCAAAACAGCATGCTCGACATCGCCTCCATGGTGGTGGCCTTCGAGGACTACGTGAACACCGCTGCGGCCGCGACGCCCGAGGCCGCCATCGGCGTGCCGATCAACTACTACCTCAAGCCCATCACCCGCGCGCAGCTGGCCGAGATGTGGGTCTCGAAGTACTACCCCAACAAGTACCTCGACATCCAGGGCGACGACACACCCCGCCCCAAGAAAGACGCGGCAGCTACCAGCTGAGCGCACCGGTCCCTGACACGCGCGCCCAGTCCCCCGACCAACCCCCTCCCGGAGCCATCCCATGCCATCCTCCATTCCCTACTCGCCCTCCCTCGTGCTGGGCAGCGTCGTTCACCCCGCCGCCATGGAAACCTTGCTGGCCATGTCGGCCCTGCAGGCACCGGTCGATGCGGCACAGGACACCCTCAACTCGTTCATCTCGCTCAAGCGCGGCCTGGAAATGACCGCCAGCGAGCTGGTGAACATGAACATCGACCCGAAGAATCTGGTCGCCAAGATGCCGCAGGTCAACGCGGACCTGGAGAAAGCCGCTGTTGAATACGCCACGGTCCGCGTGCAGCAGGAGCTGCAGATGCAGCCGCTGCGCGCCAAGGTGCAGCTGGTCAACTCGGGCGTGGAAAGCCCGATCGACTACCAGCGCACCGTGCCCAAACAAATGCCGCTGGCGGCGGACACATTGAAGATGGACGCCCAGTACTTCTCGTTCGACCAGAACGAGCAGAAGGCGCAGAACACCATCTCCAACATCCAGCGCTTCATCAGCTTGGCCGGCTCCGAGATCGACAAGAGCGCCGCGTTCGAGGTGGCGCAATCCGCCGTCAAGCAGATCAACCGTCAGCGGCAGATGCACAAGATCGCCGGCACCCTGGTGCTCACCGCCAACTGCACGCACCGGCAGGCCACGGTCCTGGCGCCCTTGTGCCTGGATGTGGACAAGGCCATCCGAGTGTGGAACCAGCTGTTTCCCGATGCCAAGGACAAGATCAAGGCCGACGCCAGCACGATGGCGCAAATCGCGAAGCAGGAGGGCACACCCGGCGAGAAGTCTTTCAACATCATCTCCGGTGCCACCTACGGCTCCAGCTTCGTGGGCATGGTGCACATCCTGCGCAAGGAAACCACCGCCACCAGCGAACAGATGGAGTCCGACGTGGGCGAGCTGCAGATCATGGCGGAGAGGAAAGACTGGCTGAGCGCGGCCAGTGGTTCACTGGGGGTTGAAGACACCGAAAGCGACGACGAAAAGAGCATCACCAGCCGCCAGGAGATCACCTCGCATGTGACGGTGATCACCTCGGGCGTGATCCTGGGCATGGCCTCCACCGATGTGCAGATGGCGGTGAAGACCTTCGCCACCGAAGAAGGCAAGACCACCATGGACGCGCTCGCCGCCATGTCCAACACCGCCAACACGGGTGTGCAGTCCATGCAGACCCTGGCCGCCAGCGCGCGCTCGGGCCAGGAGTTCACCGAGCTGCAGGCCAACACCGTGACCAGTGTGTTGAGCAAGCTCGGCGAGATCCAGGGCATGAAGGTCAAGGTGCTCGACGTGAACTCCCTGATGACCGCTTTCGACAACTACGTCGAGGCGGCCCGCAAAGGCGGCATTGGCGTGCCGATCAATTACTACCTCAAACCCATCACCCGCACGCAGCTGGCGCAGATGTGGGTCAGCAAGTACTACCCCGACAAGTTCCTCGAGATCCAGGGTGACGACAGCGCTGCCGCAGCGGCCGCCGCGCCCCAGTGAGGGAGAGGCTGAATGACCGCCAACGATCTCGCTGCGCTGACTGGTCGCTCCACGGACGAGGTGGCGCCCTGGGTCTCGCCGCTGCAGGCCGCCATGACCGAATTCGACATCAACACGCCCGCCCGCGAGGCGGCGTTTCTGGCGCAGATCGTCCACGAATCGGACGGCCTGCGTGCGGTGGAAGAATGCCTCAGCTACAGCGCCCGGCGCCTGCCCGAGGTGTGGCCCAGACACTTCTTTCTGCCGCCGGACGACGCCAACGGCCGGCGGGACGCCACACCGTTTGAACACCACCCCGAGGCGCTGGCCAACGTGGTCTACGCCGACCGCATGGGCAACGGGCCCGAAAACAGTGGCGATGGCTGGCGTTTCCGCGGGCGAGGACTCATCCAGCTGACCGGGCGCCATCTGTACACCGAGGCCGGCGCCGCCCTGCAGCTCGACCTGGTCAACCAGCCCGACGACTTGCTGCAACCCGACGCCGCCGCCCGGGTCGCTGGCTGGTACTGGCAACGCATCGGTGGCAATGGCCTGGCCGATCCCGCGACACAACAGTCATTCGCACAACTGACCGAGGCGATCAACGGCGGGCTCATCGGTGAAGACCACCGCGAGCAGCTGTGGAAACAGGCGCAGACGCTCCTGTCCGCCGCTGCCTGACCACCCTCACACCTGAAAGGGGTGAACGCATGGACCGTGTTCTTCTCCTGGCGCTGGCGCTTCTGCTGGCAGGGACGTCGCCTGTGGCCGGTGCGCAAACACCGTCGGCCAAGGCGGTGTCCCCGGCTCCTCCGGCGCTTCCCACACCCCATGTCACCGCGATCGTGGGTGAACTGGAGGTCGACCGGATCATCGAAGTCCACGTCGATCAACTCGAAGACTGGAACCTGGCCCTGGGCGGACCGGCCGCCACCCACGCAGGGCCCGCGTCGTTGCATCCGGCCTGGCAACTGGTGCCCTACCTCAACGGGCGCGCCCTGTCCGGCGTGACGCCACTCGCGGTGGACCTGGGGCGGGGTCGCGTGCAGTTCCATCTGCGCATCACCGAGCGCAACCGAGACACGTGGACGCACCTGCTCAGCCCCCTGACCTTCCAGCGCGCGGTGCAGTTCAGCGTCGGGCTGGAGCAGGTCGATCCGTTCCCGACCGACTTCACCCAGGCCAGCCAACGCGCATGGCTCACGGTGATCAACTGGCGCTGGCTGCTCACCGCGGTGCTGATCGTGGCCGGGATCACCCTGGCCTTCTGCGCCCTGGCCATGCACACCACGCTGCTGATGGAGCGCTACCGACTGCCGGGGGGCACGCTGTCGCACCGCTTCAGCCTGGCCAAGGTGCAGCTGGCGTTGTGGTTCTTTGTGATCTTCGGTGCCTTCCTGGTGATCTGGCTGGCCACCGGCAACTTCGACACCTTGAACAGTTCCATCCTCTCCACGCTGAGCATCAGCGCGGGGACGGCATTGGGTGACACGTTTGTGAAAGCCACCGGGCCGACCACGGCAGCGTCGCCGCTGCCCGAGAACGACATCGACACCTTTCGCGCGCCCCACTGGACGGCCCGCCGGTTCATGCGCGAACTGGTCTCCGACGACGAGGGTTGTTCCATCTCGCGCTTTCAGATGCTGGCGTGGACGGTTGCGCTGGTCATCGTGTTTCTGGCCGACGTCTTTGACGATCTGCAAATGCCCGTCTTCGGACCCGAGCTGCTGTACCTACTGGGCTTGAGCACCGGTACCTATGTGGCCCACCGCCTGCCCGAAATGCAGCGCGATCGCCAGCGGCAAGCTCCGGCCTGAGCCGCGCATCCCACACCGCACGCCGAGCCGCGGGCATGGATGACCCTTAGGTCCATGCACCGATGGCACACTGAGTTCCAACGTTCTATAAAGTCATACCCATTGAGTAAAGGAATATCCATTTGTTGCTAATTTTTGCTTGACAAGGCTGCCTGGCTTCACCAGCCGAGGCCGAAGCATCCTTGGCAATGCGCATGCGCACAGCATTCTTGAACCGTTGCGTCGAAAACTCGAAGAAGTGGAGACATGGCATGGCGAATCGTCCACAAGGAACCCAAGATGACGGAAAAAAGCAGCGCCTGGAGGGAGGAGTACCACTTCGCCAATTGCGTGATTCGCAGCGACACAAGGGAGCTTTTGCGGGACGGGGTGGCGCAGAAAATCGAACGTCGCTCCTTTGACCTCATCCTGTACCTGCTCAAACTGGAAGGGCGGGTCGCCAGCAAAGACGAACTGCTGGAGCATGTGTGGGGCAACCACTTCGTTTCAGAATCGGTGATCGCGCAGAGCATCATAAAAGTGCGCAAGGCCCTGGGCATCAGCGGCAAGGAGCCGGGGCCCATCAAGACCATCCACCGCGTGGGTTACCGCTTTGCCAGCGAGGTGCGAAAGGCCATTCATCCCCTGGCGTCTGCGTCCTCATCCACCGAGGTGTCGCCGCGCCCCCCAGGCGCGACGCGCATCCTGTGGCTGCCCACGGATTGCAGTCTGCCCCGCGAGGACCTGTCGTGGGTTCGCTACGGTCTGATGTCCGTTGCCAGCCATGTGCTGCACGGCCATGGCGTGCCCACGGTGCCCGCCAGCGAGGCCATACGCGTGCACGAATCGATGGAGAACGATGGCATTCTCTGGGGCGAAGACCACAGACCCGTCATCCGTGAGGTGGGCATTCCGGTGGTGCGAAGCCGGCTGACGGCCCACGCCGATCAGTTCCGGCTCGAATGGTGGATGCAGATCGACGGCGTGGGCCATGGCAACCAGATCGAAGGCCTCGCACCCGCCGAACTCGCCCTGCGGGCCGCGCGCGAGGTGGCGCTCATCACCCGCATGCGGTCGGGATTGCAGCCCATCCCGGGCCAGGAGGACCGATTCTGGGCGGATGCGTGCCAACTGGTGTCGCTGGCCGTGTCCCTGGATCAGGCGGACAAGGCCCTGCCGCTGATGGCGGTCTGTGTCGACCTGCCGGGTTGCCCGCTGCCGATCTGGGCCGAATACCTGCTGGTGATGGCCCAGAGCGCAGACGCCACCACGCCCGCGTGCGCTCGACGCATGGCGCAACTGGCCATCCAGGCCGGTGATGGCGCACACGAGGGGTGGGCCCGGCTCTGTGAGGCGTTGTACAGCCTGTACCAGCATCACACGGAACAAGCCGTCGAGCAGGCCCTGGGCGGCGTGGCCCTGGTGCGCCGTGCCGCAGCCCACGCGCGTCATGCCAGGGCCCTGCTGCTGGCTTCGCAAGTGCTGGCCACCGCTGGCAAAGCCAACGAAGCGAACGCCCTCTGGTGCGAGGCCGCATCGCTGGTCAGCCAGTCGCCCTCGCCCGATCTGGTCTGCCGCATGCATCTGTTGAGGTGCGAGCTGGATCACCTGGCCCTGGGGCAGATGGCCAGTGGTGAAACCCATCCCGGCGTCGATCCGGTCGCCTGCGCGCGTTGGCTCGGGCAGGCGCCCACCACCGCCTGGCTGCAAGTTCTGAACGGTCTTCAGGCCTGCGCACGGGGCGAGTGGGAAATGTGCCGCCGACAACTCGAAGTGGGTCTGAAAGCTGGCGAACGGGGTGGGTCTGCGCTGGCGCGTCTGTTCGCGCACCTGCAGCTGGGCAGTCTTCACGCCCGCAGCGACGATCAGGCGGGCCTGAACGCCAGCGTGAGCGCGGTGGAGCACCTGGCGCTGCGCCAGATCCCGATGGGCAGCGCGGTGTGCCTGTGGTTGCAGGCGCGCCGCTGTTATCTGGCGGGCGATCCGGTCAAGGCACTGGCGCTGGCCGAATCCGCCATGGAAGACATGGCCGACTTTGGCGTGTGGTGTTCCGAGGACCACTGGCTCTTTGTGGCCCAGCTGGCGCTGGTGGCGGGCAACCGGCGTTCGGCCCGGACGCTGCTCGAGCGCCTGCAGACCCGGCACGCGAGCCGGCCACTCCAACCCAGGCAAGCCACCGCGCTGGCGGTGGAAGGCATGGTGGAGTACGCCGAAGGCAACGCCAGCAAGGCCCTGTTGCTGTTCGAGCAAGCGTGCCGGCTGGCCCGAGGCACCCTGATGTCCAACATCCTCCTGTTCGGCCACACCTGGCTTGCCCTGATCGACGGGCGCAATCCCACCCCCGCCCAGCTGGCGCCTGCCGGCCAATGGGTGGATGCCACGCGCGAAGGCCGGCACCTGCGCGCCATGCTGCTGAACAAACCTTACTGGGCGATCGCCCAGCGGCAGCATCCCGTGCTCTTGGGCACCGCCGCGCGCCTGATGACCCACCACGTTGCCGACGTGGGCGATCAGGGCCAATCAAGCTACGCGCACTACCTGCCGTTGCCTGTGTGATGCCGGGGTTTTGCATCCAGCCCTTGTCGGCAGAAAACGCTGCCGGGTTCGCGGCGTTCGAGCGCGACAACCGCAGGCCTTTCGAGCAATTCAACGAGCCCCACCCCCAGCGCTACTACAGCGCGGCCGGGCTGGCGCGGGCCTTCTGCGAACTGCTCGCCCGCCAGGACCCCGACCGGTACGTCACCCGGGTGGCCGTGCTCCCGGGGTCGTCGCGCTGGGTGGGCACGGGCAGTCTCTCGGTTCACCCGCAGCGCTCAGGCACCGTCGGCGTGGTGGTTTACCAGACGGATCGGCAGCACTGGCGCCAGGGTGTCGCCCGTGCCCTGCTGTCACACCTCATCGATGAGGCCCATGCGCTGAACCTGGCCCGGGTGGACGCCCTGATCGTCAGCGACAACACGGTCTCGCTGCACCTGCTGCGCCGCGCCGGCTTCAAGGCGGCGGGCTGGAGTTTGCCCGCCGCCCTGCTGCGGGGCCCGGTCGACTGCCTGCAGCTGAGCCGCCCCTTGCGCGGTGCCGTCGGGCCGGTCCTGTCGGGCTCCCACGTGCACCTGTCCGCGTGACTCGGCCAGCTCCACCTGCCGCTGGCGCTCGGCGAGCTGCGCCTTGTCCTGCGGGCTGCGCTGATCGTGGCAATGCGGACAGCTCACGCCCTTGACATAGTGCGGCGATGCCTTCTCCGCAACGCTGAGCGGCCAGCGGCACGAGCGGCACAGCTCGTGAGGCCCCGGCTGCAAACCATGACCCACGCTCACCCGCTCGTCGAACACGAAACAGTCGCCCTGCCAGGTGCTTTGCTCGGGCGGGATTTCTTCCAGGTACTTGAGGATGCCGCCCTCGAGGTGGTAGACCTCATCAAACCCGCGCATCTTCATGAGGGCGGTGGACTTTTCGCAGCGGATGCCGCCGGTGCAGAACATCGCCACCCTGGGTTTCCTGCCGTCCTGCAAGGCCGGCTGCGCGTCCAACCAGGCGGGCAGTTCGGTGAAGGTCTTGATGTTCGGGTTGACTGCGCCCGCGAAGGTGCCGATGGCCACCTCGTAGTCGTTGCGGGTGTCGATCACCAGCACGTCCGGGTCGGCCAGCAGGGCGTTCCAGTCCTGGGGTTTCACGTACTGGCCCACGGTCTTGTTCGGGTCCAGGCCGGGCACGCGCAGGGTGACGATTTCTTTCTTCAAACGCACCTTCATGCGGTGAAACGGCGGGTGATCGCTCCACGACTCCTTGTGGGGCAGGCGGGCCAGGCGCGCGTCGGCGCGCAGGTGCGCCAGCACCGCACGCACCCCGGCTTGCGACCCGGCGATGGTGCCGTTGATGCCCTCGCGCGCGATCAGCAGCGTGCCCTTGACGCCGTTCGCCTCGCAGCAGGCCTGCAGCGGTTCGCGCAGGTCGGCGAAATCGGGCAGATCGACGAACTGGTAGAGGGCTGCGGTGAGGAAGCGGTGGGCGTTGGGCTCGACGGACATCTTGCGATTATCCCCCTGCCCCACGCCCTCACAGCGGCTGCAATCGGCCCGGGTCGGGCCGCTCAAGCCACCGCGCGAACTCGTCAGCCAATTGCTGGCTGGCGGCGGTGGCGCCTTGCCAGGCCTTCATGCGCCCGGCCAGGTCGGGCCCGTAGCGGGTGAAGTCCTGGCGGTCGGGCAACTTGGCGTTGGGCAGGCTCTTCACCCAGGCCGGGTCGGGCGCAAGCACCAGCATGTTGTCCAGCGCAGCGCTGCTGCGGTGCCGGCTCTTCCAGGCCTTGTCGAGCCAGCCCGGTACCACCGCTTGCTGGAAGTGCGGGTACAGCACGATCGGCGCCGTGGCGGGCGCCTGGTAGTGCAGGTGCAGGTGGTAGTCGGTGATGCCGCCGTCCCAGTAAGCCCCGGGCGGCGCGCCCGCAATGCTGTGCACCGGGCGCAGCACAAACGGGATGGAGCAGCTGGCCTGCAGCGCGTCCATGAAGTTGGCGTCGGTGAGCAACACCTGGCGGGTGCGGAAATCCTGCGTGGTGAACGGCAGTTCGGCGCTGGTGGAAAACACCACCCGCTCCAGCCAGGCCCCCAACGCCTTGCGGTGCAAGGCATTGGCGGCAAACGCGCCCAGGTAGCCCAGCGGGGTGCGCAAGCGACCCTCGCGGGCCAGCACGTGCCGACCGCGCGAGGTGACGATGTGCAGGTGGTAGCGCGGGTGGTTCAGCACCTGAGGGACGCGTCCGCCGTAGAACAGCACCAGGCTGTCGCCAAACTGCTCGCTCACCTGGTCGGGCGTGGGGCGCTTCTGGCCCGGGGGCACGGCGTAATGTTGGGCGATGTAATCGCGCTCCAGGCGCTCGAATCCAGCCACCGGATCGTGCAGGCAGGCCGTGGCCATGCGCCACGCACCAATGGAGGCGCCGACCAGCTGCACCGGTTGGCGGCTCTGTGGCAACCACTGGCCGAACAAGAAACGGTCCAGGGGCCCGAGGATCAGACCCTTGGGCCCACCGGCAGCAGCGGGAATGATGCCCACGTCCTGCGGGCGAAGACCGTGCTGCTCGATGTGCTGGCGGGCGCGCGGGCCGGCGTGAAGGCGAAGGGCTTGCATGGGCTGCGATTGTGTCGCAGCCGACCCTCACGACGTGACGCGGTCGCCCGGGGCGTCTTCAACTTCGGTGATCTCGGTGTGGCGTGAGAGGGAGGGAATCTCTTCGGCCACCACGCTGTCGGGATCGATCCCCAGCACCAGACCCACGGGATCGGGGTAGGTGTTGATCAGCAGCTCGGAGCGCATGGCCTGTTCTTCTGCGCGGGCACGCCAGGAGGCGATGTGGATCACGCCGGCGATGGGCTCGTAAACCTCGTTCTCGAACGGCGCCGTCTGATGCTCGATCGCGTTGATCATCCGTTTGGGGAAATTCCACTCGCGCGCCAGGGCCGCCCCCACCTCGGCGTAGCTGTAGCCAAACAGACCGCGCTCGGCGACCGAGCGCTTGAGGTCGAGCATCGGCACGCTGCGGTCCAGATCGATCATGGCTTCGGGCATGCCCACGTGCATCACCAGCTCACCAATGCCGTGGATCAGACCGGCGGTGAAGGCCGTGTTCTCGTCAATGCGGATCGGCAGCGCGATGTAGCGCGAGAGGTTGGCGGTGTTGAGGCTGTAGCGCCAGAACTGGTTGAGGTTGACGCCGCCCACCGCGTGAAAACCTTCGCCCAGCGAAGCGGCGATCACGAGCGCGCGCACCTTGATGAGGCCCAACACGTGGATGGCTTCTCGCGCGTTGGAGACCGATCGGTGCAGGCCAAAGAATGCGGAGTTGGCGGTCTTGAGCAGCTTGGCGGTGAGGACCGGATCGTCTTCGATGTAAGACGCGGCCAACATGGCGTCGACGTCTTCCTGGTCGAAAGTCTCGATCAGTTTGCGCACCACCTTGGGGGCCGACGGCAGGGCGTCGGGCCGTTTCAGAAGCTTCTCGAGTTGCATGTCTTTTCCCCGCCTTGATTGCCGACCCGAATGGGGTTTGCTGCCTTTTTTATCGCCTGAAAAGCCGCGCACTTGAGGTCTTTTTCAGTCAATGAACGCACCCAGCGCCTGGCTGAACGACCACTCCGACGGGTCCTTGCCGAGCACGCTGTCCAGGTCGAGGCCGAGGGAGAGGCCCACCAGGTCGGGAAAGGTGGCGACGAGGCCGTTTTCGTCGAGCTGGATTTCCTCGGCGCGCGCGCGCCACGAGGCCAGGTGCAGCACGCCACCCAGGGGGTCGTAGGACTCTCCCTCAAACGGGCTGATCTGGTTGTTCAGGGCGGAGACGATGGTGGTGGGGAACTGCCACTTCTCGGCCATGCCCGCGCCCACCTGGGCGTAGGTGTAGCCGAACACCGACATCTCGGCCTGCGCGCGGTTCAGGTCCAGCGGTGGTGTGCCCATGTCCAGCGGGCCAACCAGATCGGGCATGGCGATGTGCATGATCAGGTCGCCGATGGCGTGGATCAGGCCAGCGGTGAAGGCGTTGCTCTCGTTCTGGCGCAGCACGCCGGCGAGCGATTTCGAAATGTCCGCCACGCGCAGGCTGTAGCGCCAGAACTGGGGCAGGTTGACCCCGGGCACGTTCTTGAAGCTGGAACCCAGCGCCGCGGCCATCACCAGCGAACGCACGTGGGTCATGCCGAGCATGGCCACGGCTTCTTCGGCACTGCCGATCTTGCGGCTCACCCGGAAAAAGGCGGAGTTGGACAGGCGCAGCACCCGCGTGGTGAGCGACGGGTCCTGGGATATCAGGTCGGACACGCGCTTGGGGCTGGGGTCGTCCTTGTTCATCTCTGCCAGGAGGTCGGACACGGTGCGCGACATGGCCGGCAGTGCACGGGGAAAGTTCAGCAGGGCTTCGAGTTGCATGGGGTGAAGTCCGGTGGCAGCGTGGGGTCGTTGCGGGCAATGACCTGTTGCTTGCCCGTTCCATGGTGTATCGGCGCCAACACCAGCGACTTGAGCCCCCAACGCGCCCTGAGCTGGCCGGATGCCACCGGCCAGCCTCAGCCCTTGCGGTCTTTGCCCGAGCCCTGCAGCCGGGCGAACGCCGAGGCCATGGCCGAGGGCACCGCGGTTCCCGAGCCGCCCGAGGTGCTGCGGGCATCGGAGCGACCCGATCGGACCGGCTCGAAACGGTTCTCGCGCGGGCTGCCGCCCTGCCCTGCGCTGCGTCCCGGCGCACCCACTGGCGCATCGCCCAGTTTCATCGACAGGCCGATGCGCTTGCGGGCCACATCCACCTCCATCACCTTGACCCTGACGATGTCCCCGGTCTTGACGATTTCACGCGCGTCGTTGACGAACTTGTGCGCCAGCTGGCTCACATGCACCAGCCCGTCCTGGTGCACACCGAGGTCGATGAAGGCGCCGAACTGGGCCACGTTGCTCACCGTGCCCTCCAGGATCATGCCCTCGCGCAGGTCGCTGATGTCGTCCACGCCGTCGTTGAAGCGCGCCACCTGGAAGTCCGGGCGCGGGTCGCGGCCGGGCTTTTCCAGCTCGCCCAGGATGTCCTTGACCGTGATCACACCGAAGCGCTCGTTGGCGAACAGCTCCGGGCGCAGGGTTTTGAGCATATCGGCCCGGCCCATCAGATCGGCCACCGGCTTGCCGGTGGTCTTCATGATCTGCTCGACCACGCTGTAGGTTTCCGGGTGCACGCCGGTCATGTCCAGTGGGTTGTCGCCACCCCGGATGCGGAGAAAGCCCGCGCTCTGCTCGAAGGTCTTGGCGCCCAGGCCGGCCACGTCCATGAGCTGCTGCCGGTTTTTGAATGCGCCGTGCGCCTCGCGCCAGCGCACCACGGCCTTGGCCACGCTGCCCGAGAGGCCCGACACCTTGGACAGCAGCGGCACGCTGGCGGTGTTGAGGTCCACGCCCACGCCGTTCACGCAGTCTTCCACCACCGCGTCCAGCGTGCGCGCGAGCTCGCTCTGGTTCACGTCGTGCTGGTACTGGCCCACGCCAATGCTCTTGGGGTCGATCTTCACCAGCTCGGCCAGCGGATCTTGCAGGCGGCGCGCAATGGAGGCCGCGCCGCGAAGGCTCACGTCCACATCGGGCATCTCCTGGGAGGCGAATTCGCTGGCGGAGTACACCGATGCGCCCGCCTCGCTCACCACCACCTTCTGGATCTCCGGCCTGGCCAGTTGTTTGATCAGGTCCGCCGCCAGTTTGTCCGTCTCGCGGCTGGCCGTGCCGTTGCCGATGGCGATCAGGTTCACGCCGTGCTTGTCGCTCAGCAGGCGCAGCGTGTGCAGCGCACCGTCCCAGTCGCGCCGAGGTTCGTGCGGGTACACCGTGGCGGTGTCGACCAGCTTGCCGGTGGCGTCCACCACCGCCACCTTCACGCCGGTGCGGATGCCCGGGTCCAGGCCCATCACCACCTTGGGGCCGGCCGGTGCGGCCAGCAGCAGGTCGCGCAGGTTGTCGGCAAACACCTTGATCGCCACCGCCTCGGCGCTCTCGCGCAGGCGGGCAAACAGGTCGCGCTCGCTGGAGAGCGAGAGCTTCACGCGCCAGGTCCAGGCCACGCATTTGCGCAGCAAATCGTCCGCCTTGCGGCCCTGGTGGCTCCAGCCCAGCTGCAGGGCGATGCGGCCTTCGGCCAACGAGATCACGGGCGCGGCCTTGCCGGAGGCCAATGGCGCCAACTCGGGTTCGGGCAGCACCAGCTTCGCATCCAGGATCTCCAGCGAGCGCCCACGGAACACCGCGAGCGCGCGGTGAGAAGGCACTCGCGAGATCGGTTCGTCGTAGTCGAAGTAGTCGCGAAACTTCGCCACCTCGGGCGCGTTCTCGTCCTTGCCGGCCACCAGCGTGCTCTTGAGCAGGCCCTCCGCCCAGAGCCATTCGCGCAGGTTCTGCAGCAGCGCCGCGTCTTCGGCCCAGCGCTCGCTGAGGATGTCGCGCACGCCATCGAGCACGGCGGGCACGGTGGAGAAGTCGGCGCCAGGCTTGCCGTCGTCCAACACCTCGGGCGGTTTCAGAAAAGCCACGGCCTCGGTGGCTGGATCCAGTGTGGGGTCGGCCCAGAGCTTGTCGGCCAGCGGTTCGATGCCGAATTCGCGCGCGATCAGGCCCTTGGTGCGCCGGCGTTGCTTGAACGGCAAATACAGGTCCTCCAGCTCCTGCTTGGTCGCGGCCAGCAGCACCGCGGCGCGCAGTTCCGGGGTCAGCTTGCCCTGCTCGTCGATGCTCTTGAGGATGGTCTCGCGACGCGCTTCGAGTTCGCGCAAGTAGTCCAGGCGAAACGCCAGTTCGCGCAGCTGGATGTCGTCCAGACCACCGGTGGCTTCCTTGCGGTAGCGGGCAATGAAGGGCACGGTGGCCCCGCCGTCGATGAGGTCCACGGCGGCCTGGACCTGGTGGACGCCCACCCGGATTTCCTGCGCGATTTGCGCAACGATGTTCTGCATCTTTTAACTCTGTTCGCCTCTGGGGCGCTTGTCGTGTGGTGGAAAAAGCCGGGGAGTGTGCCACACGCAGGGCGAGGGTCTTTTGTGCGTGCCGGGCGTTGGCGATGCCTGCTTTTTCATGAAACAGACATGACTTTTGTCACCAATTCCTGAGTTTGTGAATACGAAATAATTCACTTGAAGTATGGGTTGTTTTGATACCCCTACCTAGTATCTCAGCCAGTCCGACGCATCAACCGACACGAAGCCCGTCTCGCACCGTTGGTTCCGGTTTCCCAACTTGCTGGAGAGTTCATGAACAACTATTTCCGCCTCACCCGTTACTTCACCGTCACCAGCCTGGTGGCCTTTGGCGTGGTGGCTGCCACCCTGATGTATTTCGAACAGCGACAGTCTTCCTTCTTCCAGGAAGTCCAGTCCAACGAAGCGCAAATGCTCAGTGGCATTCAAAGCGATTTCGTGACCCGCGCCGATGCAGTCGCCCGGCGCGACCTGCTGGCGGTGAACGAGCAGGGCAACGTGAACTTGACACGGCTTTTCTCCAACGCGCTCTGGGCCAGCGACCTCACCCCGTACTTTGGCGAGATCGACTCGGTCGATTTCGCACCCTGCAGAGCCATGGCCGATGGGGTGGACGCTCAGGGCAAGGCGGGGGCAACGCCTGAGAAAAAGGCGTGCTTCAAACAGGTTGGTGAGAAGCTCAAGGCATTGAAGAGCTTTGCTCCGCTGGACGCACGGGTGCGCGAGGCCATGCAGGGCAGCACCATCTTCAAGATCAAGGTGTATGACTTGAGCGGTATCACGGTCTATTCGACCGAGCTGGCTCAGGTCGGCGAGGACAAGTCGGGCAACGGCGGCTGGAAGAGCGCGGCCCGCGACGGCAAGGCCATCAGCGAACTCACGTTCCGCGACAAATTCAGCGCATTGCAGGGTGTGGTGGAAAACCGCGACCTGATCGCCAGCTACTTGCCGGTTATCGAACCCGGCACCCAGAAGATCGTGGGGGTGTTCGAGGTGTATGCCGACGTGACTCCGTTCCTGGGCCAGATCAAGGCCACCTCGGGCGAATTCAAACAGGTGGCCCAAGCCAACCAGACCCGACTGGCCGAGCAGGCCGCCCTCAACCACTTGAAAGTGCAAAACAGCTCCAATCAGCAACTCGGTATCGTGGCGGGTCTGCTGGCACTGCTCTACGTTGTGCTGCTGAGCATCGTGCGCCGGGCTCAAACCGTGATCGAGCGCCAGGCGCGCGAGAGCGACGCCACCAAACAGCGCCTGGCGCAGTCGGAAAAAATGACGTCCCTGGGTCAGATGGTGGCGGGTGTGGCGCACCAGTTGAACACCCCGCTGGCGTTTTCCAAGAACAATGTTCTGATGTCGATCCAGTCGCTGGACCAGCTCGAAGGCGCTGTGCACCGGCAAATCCGCCACTCCATCTGCCGGACCGAAGCCGTGACCGAATCCGACACCGTGATGGAACCGCTGGATGAAGAAAGACAGGCACGCGACCTCGCATCGGCCATGCTGGAGGTGCGCGAAGCGCGCGAGATGCTGAGCGACGTGCTCATGGGCATGGGACAGATGAACGAGCTGGTGGACAACCTGCGCAGCTTCACCCGCCTCGACCGCGCCCACACCGCCGAGGTGAATCTCAACGCCGCGCTGGGCAGCGTGTGCTACATCGCCAAGACAGTGATCTCGACCAAGATCACCGTGGAGCAGGCATTTCAACCGCTGCCCGCGATCAAGTGCAATGTGTCGCAGCTCAACCAGGTGTTCTTGAACCTCATCAACAACGCAGCACAGGCGATCGACGGCGCGGGCACGATCACAGTGGCCACCCGTGCCGATGCCCGACACATCACCGTCAGCGTGCGCGACACGGGTCGGGGCATTCCGGCCGAAGTCCTGCCCCACATTTTCGAAGCCTACTTCACCACCAAGCCGGACGGCGAAGGCACGGGACTGGGTCTGGCGATCGCCCGCAACATCGTGGAGGAGCACGGGGGCGACATCCACGTCAGCAGCGAAGTCGGCGTGGGCAGCGAGTTCCGCGTGCGCCTGCCCATCGACAAGGTGACCTGACCATGTCCCACGCTTCACTGCCCAAGGTGCTGTGCGTCGACGACGAGCCCGGCCTGCTGCGCTCGCTGCGCTGGTTGCTGCGCGGTCAGTACGACGTGGCGGTGGCCGCCAGCGGGCTCGACGCCCTGGCCTTGATGGGCGCCCAGAATTTCGATGTGGTCATCAGCGATCAGCGCATGCCCGGCATGACCGGCACCGAGTTTCTGGAAAGGGCCCGACGGGTTTCCCCGCGCAGCATCCGGCTGCTGCTCACCGGCTACTCGGACTTCAACGCGGTGCTCAGCTCGGTCAACGAGAGCGAAGTCTTCCGCTTCATCTCCAAACCCTGGGATAACCAGAAACTGCTGGAAACCGTGAGCGACGCGGCCAAGGTCGCCCGCATGACACAGGCTTCGTGGGTGGACTTTCAAGACACCGTGGGTGCCGATGGACCCGACGCATTTGACGAAGGCGTGCTGGTCTTCGACGGCGATGACAGCGCGGTTGCGCAGTGGCGCTCGGCCGTCAAGCGCGAGGGCAACATCGTCTGCACCGACGACATTGGTGAAGCGGTCAGCCAGCTCACCCGGCAAAAAGTGGCCGTGCTGATCACCGACATCCAGGGCGCACGCTCGCAGCAGATGGACCTGATCCGCGCGGTGCGGCGAAACCAGCCCGAGGTGGTGGTGATGGTCTACAGCCAGGAGCGCGACAGTGCCGTGATCGGCCGGCTGATCAACGAAGGTCAGATCTACCGCTTCATCGCCAAACCCGCTGGCGCCGAATACTTGAACCGCACGCTGCGGTCCGCCCTGGCCCGACACCGCCAACTGCTGGCGGAACCCGCACGCGTGATGCGCCACCGGACCCAGGTGTCTGAAGACCTCGACTTCGAACGGGACTTCGCGTCGGCCGCCAGTCAGATGCCCAAGACGATGCGCAAACCGCCCACGGGCGCTCGGGCCTGGTTGCAGCGCCTCTTCCGGTGAGCGCGCCGGGCAGTTGCATGCGCGCCCTCAATGGGCATCTCCACCCAGCGTGACCCAGGTCAGCGCCACGCCGATCAGCGCACCCGACGCCATGCCCACCACCATGGGCAGGGGTTTGCCGTTGGCAAACAGGCTCACGATGGCCATGGCGGCGGCGCCGCCCAGCATCTGCAGCGTGCCCAGCAGCGCCGAGGCGGTGCCGGCGATGGCGCCGTGTTTCTCCAGCGCGAGCACCGAGGTGGTGGGAATCACCAGGCCCATGAAACCGCTGGCCACGAAATACAGCGCAATCAACACGGCAAGCTGGTCGCCGCCGGCGAGGTAGTAAATCAGGAGCACCGACATGGTCAGGCCCGAGGCACTGGCCGCCGCCTTCACCAGGCGCACCAGCCCGAAGCGCCGACCCAGCAGGGCGGTGAACTGCGAAGCACCGATGAAAGCGATGGCGTTGAACGAAAACGCCAGGCTGTATTGCACGGGTGTGAGGCCGTAATGGTTGATGAGCACGAAGGGCGAGCCCGCCAGGTACACGAAGAAGCCCGCCATCGCCGTGGCGCCGATGCCCACCAGCCCCAGGTAGTGCCAGTCGCGCAGCAACAGCGCATAGGCCCGCAGAGCGCTGCCGAGGCTGCTCTCCACCCGCTCGGCGGCGCTGCGGGTTTCCTGCAGCGCGCTGTACACCAGCACCAGCCCGGCCACCGAGGCCAGGGCCACGGCCCAGAACACCCCACGCCAGCCGGTCAGCGCGATCACCCCGCTGCCCACCAGCGGCGCCAGGATGGGCGAGACGCTGAACACCAGCATCAGCAAGGACATCAGGCGCGCGGCTTCGGCGCCGGTGTGCAGGTCGCGCACCACGGCGCGCGGAATCGCCATGCCGGCGGCCGCACCCAGGCCTTGCAGAAAGCGCAGGACCACCAGGGTTTCAATGTCGGTGGCCAAGGCGCAGCCGATGCTGGCCAGCGTGAACAGGCCGAGGCCGAAATACAGCGGTGGCTTGCGACCCACCATGTCGGAGACCGGGCCGTAGAGCAACTGGCCCACGCCCAGCGCGAGAAAGAAGGCGGTCAGGCTGAGTTGCACGGGGGCGACTTCGGCGCCCAGGCTCCGCCCGATGTCGGGCAGCGCGGGCAGGTACATGTCGATGGCGAAAGGGCCAATGGCGGAGAGCAGGCCCAGGATCAGGGCCATCTTGAGGTAACGGGTGTTGAACATAGACCGGCATTGTCCCAGCCGGGCGAAAGCCGGCGGTCGATCGTGTCGCAGCACCTGGTCAGGGCGGTGAACACGTGCGTCACAATTTCGCGTTCCACCCATCCACTCACCCGGAGTTCTCCATGGCCGTTGAAGGCAGCGCAGGCGATCTGCTCAAAGTTGTGACCCTGCTCGGCGCCGCGGTCGTGGCCGTGCCGCTGTTCAAGCGCCTGGGCCTGGGTTCGGTGCTGGGTTACCTGGCCGCGGGCCTGGCCATCGGACCGTTTGGCCTGGCGCTGATCAACGACCCGGCGACCATCCTGCACACTGCCGAACTCGGTGTCGTGATGTACCTGTTTGTCATCGGCCTGGAGATGCAGCCTTCGCACCTGTGGAGCCTGCGACGGGCCATTTTTGGCCTGGGCAGCCTGCAGGTGGTGGTGTGTGGTCTGCTGCTAACCGGTGTGGGCCTGGCATTTGGTTTTTCGCTGCCGGTGTCGTTCGTGAGCGCCATGGGTTTTGTGCTGACCTCCACCGCGGTGGTCATGCAGCTGCTGGGCGAACGCGGCGACATGGCACAGCCGCGCGGCCAAAAGATCGTGGCCATCCTGCTGTTTGAAGACCTGCTCATCGTGCCGCTGCTCGCCGTGATTGTCTTCATGGCCCCGCCCGACCTGGCCGGGCCGGTAGCGGCCACCTCGTCGCGCTGGACCACCATTGGCCTGGCGCTGGGCTCGCTGGTGGCGCTGGTGGCCGCTGGCGTGTGGCTGCTGAACCCCCTCTTCCGCGTGCTGGCCAACGCCAAGGCGCGCGAGGTCATGACCGCCGCCGCCCTGCTGGTGGTGCTGGGCGCGGCGCTGCTCATGCAGGTGGGCGGCCTGTCCATGGCCATGGGCGCGTTTCTGGCCGGCGTGCTGCTGTCCGAATCCACCTTCCGCCACCAGCTCGAAGCCGACATCGAACCCTTCCGCGGCCTGCTGCTGGGTCTTTTCTTCCTGAGCGTGGGCATGTCACTCGACCTGGCGGCGGTGGCGAGCAACTGGCCACTGATCGCCGCCGGCGTGGTGGCCATGATGCTGGTCAAGGCGCTGTGCATCTACGGTGTGGCGCGCTTCGCGAAGAGTTCACACGCCGACGCGCTGGACCGGGCGGTGCTCATGGCGCAAGGCGGCGAATTCGCTTTCGTGTTGTTCACGGCGGCCCTCGGCGCGAAAGTGATCGACCCCGTGGTCAACGCCAACATGACCGCCATCGTCGTGCTCTCCATGGCGCTCACGCCGTTGGTGGTGCTGATGCACCGGCGCCTGGCCACAAAACCCGGTGTGTCCATGGAGGGCATCGAGGCCGTCAATGGCCAGGCCGCCAGCGTGCTGGTGATCGGTTTCGGCCGCTTTGGCCAGATCGCCAGCCAGGGCGTGATCGCGCGCGGCGCGAGCATCACCATCATCGACAACAACGTGCAGATGATCCGCGACGCCGAGGCCTACGGGTTCAAGGTCTACTACGGCGACGGCTGCCGGGCCGATGTGCTGCACGCCGCCGGCGCGCACACGGCCAGCGCCATCCTGGTCTGTCTGGACAACAAGGGCGCTGCCACGCGCATCGCCGAACTCGCCAGAACCGAGTTCCCCCAGGCCGAACTGCTGGTGCGCGCCTTCGACCGCGAACACGTGCTGGCGTTGCGCAAGGCCGATGTGGGCTACCTCGTTCGCGAAACCTTCGAGTCCGCCATGGCCATGGGGCGCCAGGCCGTGCTGACGCTGGGCGCGGCCGAAGAAGAGGCGGACGAGGTGATGGAGCGCCTGCGCCGGCGCGACGCCGAGCGCATGGACATGGAAGCCGCTGGTGGCTTGTTTGCCGGGCGGGCGCTCGTGTTGGGCAACCAGGTGAAGAAGGCCGCCGCGCAGCAGACGGCGCAAGACCCGGCCTGACCGCTCTCGACCACCCAGGCGTCAGACCGCGCGCAGCGCCGCGCGCAAACCCACGCCGATCTCGGGCCGCTCGTGGAACGGGTCCGCGGGGTTGGTCTGGTTGACGATGCCTTCCATGCGCGCGCGCACATTGCCCAGCGCGCGCGGGTGGCTGAAGATGTAAAACTGGTCGGCGGTGATGGCGTCGAACACCAGTTGGGCCACCTGCGCAGCGGTGACCTTGCCCGAGCTCACGGCCTTGTCGCTCATGGCCTGGCCGATCAGCTGGCTCTGCGTGGCTTTCTCGTCGGCCAGTTCGGCCGGGCGGTTGCGGTGGCTCTGGCTGATGCCGGTGGGCACGAAGTACGGGCAGAGCACGCTCGCGCTCACCTGATCACTCACCAGCTTCAGGTCCTGGTAGAGCGTTTCGGTCAGGCTCACCACCGCGTGCTTGCTCACGTTGTAGATGCCCATGTTGGGCGGCGTCAGCAGGCCGGCCATGCTGGCGGTGTTCACGATGTGGCCGCGCCAGGTCGGGTCCTGTTTCGCGGCGGCCAGCATCATGGGGGTGAACAGGCGCACGCCGTGCACCACGCCCCAGAGGTTCACGCCCAACACCCACTCCCAGTCCTTGACCGAGTTTTCCCAGATCAGACCACCCGAACCCACGCCCGCGTTGTTGAACACGAAGTGCGGCGCGCCGAAGGTCTTCTCCACGTCGGCGGCGAGTGCCTCCATCTGCTCGGTGCTCGACACGTCGACCTGGCGCGAGAGCACCTGGACGCCGGTGGCCTCGATTTCCGCGGTGGCTGCGTCCAGCGCGTCTTGCTGCACGTCGACCAGCACGAGGTTCATGCCGAGCTTCGCACCGATGCGCGCGCACTCCAGCCCGAAGCCCGAGCCTGCGCCGGTGAGCACCGCGGTTTTGCCTTTGAAGTCCTGAATCATGGTTGTCTCCTGTGTGTGAAAAGTTCAGGCGGCCCGCACCATCTCGATGTGGTCGATGCCGTCCTCAAGGTAGATCGGCCCGACCGGCTCGAAGCCGTGCTGGCCGTAGAAAGGTTGCAGGTGCGCCTGCGCGCCGATGCGGATGGGTTGTGCACCCCACAGGCCGTGCAGCATGTGCACCGACTGGCGGATCAGCGCATGGCCGATCCCGCTGCCGCGCGTGACCGGATTCGTCACCACCCGGCCAATGCTGGCCTCGGCGTATTTCAGCCCCGCGGGCGCCAATCGAGCGTAGGCCATCAACTCGACGCCGTCGGGCCGGTGGCATTCGGCGAGCACATGCATGCACTGCGCGTCGGCGCCGTCCATGTCTTGGAACACGCAGCGCTGCTCCACCACGAACACCTGGCTGCGCAGGGCCAGCAGACGGTAAAGGGTGTGGGCAGCGAGCGCATCAAACGGCAGGCAGCGCCAGTGCGTGGGTCCTTCGGGTCTCAAGCGCGCGCTTCCCTCAGCACAAAACCGATGCGCGGAAAGTGCACATGCAGCAAGCCCGCACGCTCGTCGGTGCGCTCCAGGGTGTAGCGGGTTCGGGTGGCGGCGCGCAGGATACCTTCGGTGGGTTCCTGGCCAAAAGTCTCGGCGCTGATGGTGACGCGGCTGCCCAGCGCGATGCCGTGGTCGTCCTGGAAGGTGTCGTCGGTGTGCGGCGCGGGCTGAGCCGCGGCTGCGATGGCAATGGCCTCGGTGGCCGTGAGCTTGCTCGAGTGGCCGTGACCGATGGCGGCCATGCGGTCCATCCACTCGATCACGTTGGGCGTGGCGTCCAGGATGCCCGCCATGGCCGGGTTGACCACGCGGCTGAACCACAGCGGGTGGTAGGCCGCAAAGTCGGCCACGCAGGGCGCGTCGCCCAGCAAAAACGGGTGCATGTCCACCATGGTCGAGAGGCGGCGCAAATAGCTCTTGTAGGCGGCGGTGGCGTCGCCCGGGCGCAGACTGGTCATGCCCGTTCGCATGGCGCCGCGGTCGGCCGCAAAGGCCTGCGCCGCTTCGGGTGGCTGACCGGCGAACAGCGCGGCTGCGCCCTTGGGGCTGAGGTTGTGACCCATGGCGGCCCAGAACAAGGTGCTGTCGGCCCACTGCGCGAGCACGCGCGCCGCGCCCTTGAGGTGCTCGGGGTAGAGCGTGGGCTCGGGCTGGCGGTGTTCGAGCACATCGCAGATGAGCGCGGTGTCGCAATAGATGTCGGCGCCGATCTGCAGGAACGGCGTGCGGCGGTAACCGCCGGTGAGCGCGATCACGTCGGGCTTGGGCATGATGCGCGGGATGTTCACGCTCTGCCAGCTGAGCTGCTTGTGGCCCAGGATCAGGCGCACTTTTTCCGAGAACGGGGACGTGGGGTAGTGGTGCAGGATGAGGTCGGGCATGGTGTCTCCAGTGTCGTTGTTCAGTGCGGCATGGCGCGTTCGAGTATGGCGTCGTGGTCCACCCCGGCGCCCAGCGAGCCGAAGCTGTGGCCCCACGCGCCGCCAATGCGCGAATCGCAGAACGCGGCGAACACAGCGGCTGGCGCGGTTTGCGCCAGCAGCGCGGCCTGCACGGCCAGCGCCACGTCTTGCGCGAGGCGGCGCGCTTCCATCTCGCTGGCCATCTCTTCCACGCGGATGGGCAGTTGCGCGGCAAGCCGGTCGAGCGCGGCGTGCATGCCCCGGGCGGGTGCAAGCTCGTGGGCCAGCGCAGCGGCGGCATCGGCCTTGCGCAGGGCGCGCAGCAGGTCGATGGCCATGATGTTGCCCGCGCCTTCCCAGATGCTGTTGAGCGGCATTTCGCGGTAGATGCGCGCCATCACCCCTTCACCGCCCTCTTCCACGTAGCCGTTGCCACCCAGGCATTCCATGGCCTCCTGGGCGAAGTGGCTGCCGCGCTTGCAGATCCAGAACTTGGCCACCGGCGTGAGCAGTCGGTTCATCACCTGCTCGTGGGCGTCGTCCGCCCGGTCGAAGCTGCGCGCCAGGCGCAACGCCAGCGCGGTGGCGGCTTCGGACTCCAGGGCCAGGTCGGCCAGCACGTTTTTCATCAGCGGCTGGTCGATGAGGGTCTTGCCGAAGGCCTTGCGCTGAGCAGTGTGGTGGAGCGCGATGCTCAGCGCCTGGCGCATCAGGCCGCTGGTGCCCAAGGCGCAGTCGAGCCGCGTCAGGGTGCCCATGGCCAGGATCTGCGGGATGCCCCGGCCCTCCTCGCCCACCAGCCACGCACTGGCACCGGCGAACTCCACCTCGGAACTCGCGTTGGCCTTGTTGCCCAGCTTGTCTTTCAGGCGCTGGATGAACAGCCGGTTCATCGAACCGTCGGGCAGCACGCGCGGCAAAAACAGGCAGCTCAGGCCGCTGGCGGTTTGCGCCAGGATCAGGAAGGCGTCGCACATGGGGGCCGAGAAAAACCACTTGTGGCCGGTGACGCTGAAGCGCTGGCCCCAGGCGTCCGTGCCGGCGGGCTCGGCGCGCGTGGTGTTGGCGCGCACGTCGGAGCCGCCCTGCTTCTCGGTCATGCCCATGCCCATGGTCAGGCCGGCCTTGTCGCGCCAGACCTTGAGCGCCGGGTCGTAAGCGCGGCTGGTGAGGCCGCCTTCCCAGTCGTTGTAGATCGCGGGGTTGTCCTTGAGCGCGGGCGCGACGGCGTAGCTCATGGAGATGGGACAGAGGATGGAAGGCTCAAGCTCGGTGAAGAGCATGAAGCCGGCGGCGCGCAGCTGGTGCGCGTGGCCGGTGGCCTGCTGCTCGGCAGAAAAGGCCGTGCCGTGCAGCCCGGCATGGACCGCGGCCGACATCAGCGCGTGGTAGCTCGGATGGAACTCCACCTGGTCCACCCGCTGGCCCAACCGGTTGTGCGTCTTGAGTTGCGGCGTGTGCACATTCGCCAGCCGGGCATGCGCCTGCATCTCGCCACTGCCCACCACAGCGCCGAGCGCGCGCAAAGGCGCGGTGTCCAGCGCGGGTGCGTTGAGTTTCAGCGCGGCCTGCATCGCCCGGTTGGTGGCAAAGAGGTTGGTGTCGACCAGCGGTGCGGGCTGGTTGAAGACTTCATGCGTGGGATTCATGGCGGCGCCTCCTCGCGGCAAAGATCAGGCCCCAGGTGTCGGCGAGGTCACGCACCTCGGCCGCGTCCAGCGCGCCCTTTTCCCGCAGCAGCTGGTGCAGACGCGGCAGGTGGTAGTGCGGCACCGCCGGATACAGGTGGTGTTCCAGGTGGTGGTTCACATGGTGCGGGAACAGGACAAACCGGCCCAGCCAGTTCAGCACGCCGCCCCAGGTGCGGTTGCAGCGCGCGGCGGTCAGTGGCGACGAGAGGTCGTGCACCGCGCCGTGTTCAAAGATGGCGCGCAGGCGCAGGATGGGCTGCAGCACCGTCACCAGCGGCAGCAGCCAGAGCACCGCGTACATCGCCAGGCCGGTGGTGCCGCCCAGCAACAGCGCGAGCAACGGTGCCACGAGGTGAAAGCCGACCACAAACCAGCGGTCTTGCCTCGCGGCGGCGCGCAGGGCGGGCGAGGTGTCGTCCAGCGGGCGGATTTCGCGCTGCGTGTCCTCGTTGATCGCGGGCGCGCCGAAGAAATAGGCGTAGGTCTTCCACGCGTTAAGGCCCAGCAGATCCTGCCCAAGCTTCTTCAGCAGGTAGAGACGACCGCGCGGATAACCGCCGTGGATGGCGGTGTCGGGGTCCTCTTCGGTGTAGAGGTGGTTGTGGTGCAGCCGGTGCGTGACGCGGTAGGTGCACATGGACAGTCCCGCCGCCATGCCCATCAGCCGGCCCAGACCGTCGTTCGCCCAGCGCGCGGCGAACAGGCGGTAGTGCGCGGCCTCGTGAACCAGGACGAAGATGGCGTGCTGCGCCATGCCGATCACCACCACACTGAGCAACATCCAGGGGCTCGGCCAGGTGGCCACCGCCAGCGCCGCGGCGGCCGCGATCAGACCAACGGTCTGTGCCAAGGCCAGCCAGGTGCGGGACAGGGACAGCGTGGTCAGCGGGGCCAGCTCGTCGGAGGTCAGCAGCCGCCGCGCCTCCACGTTGCGCACCCCGGGGGCGCGAAGGTCCTGCCGGAACTCCTCACCTCGTGGGCTGGCCGTGTCCATGGCTGCGCCCGCGTCAGACCAGTTTGACGAGCTGCTTGCCGAAGTTCTTGCCCTTCAACAGACCCATGAAGGCCTCGGGCGCAGCGGCCAGACCCTCGGCCACCGTTTCGCGCGGTCGCAGCTTGCCGGTGGCCACCAGGGTGCCCAACTCGGTGAGCGCCTCGGGCCAGACCTCCATGTGCTCGCTGACGATGAAACCTTCGATCTTCAGGCGGTTCACCAGGATCAACGCGGGATTGGCCAGCGGCAGCGGCTGGCCGTCGTAGCCAGCGATCATGCCGCACACCGCGATGCGGCCGAAGGCGTTCATGCGCAGCAACACCGCGTCCAGCACCATGCCACCCACGTTTTCAAAGTAGCCGTCGATGCCTTTCGAGCACACATCCTTGAGTGCCTTGGCCAGCGAGTACGCGTCCTTGTGGAGCTTGTAGTCGATGCAGGCGTCGAAGCCGAGTTCTTCGACCGCGTACTTGCACTTCTCCGGACCGCCCGCAATGCCCACCGCACGGCAACCGCGCGCCTTGGCCAGGGCACCGAAGGCGCTGCCGACCGCACCGGTGGCCGCACTCACCACCACGGTGTCGCCCGCCTTGGGGTTGATGATCTTCACCAGCCCGTACCAGGCGGTCACGCCGGGCATGCCGACCGCACCCAGGTAGTAGGACAGCGGCACGTGGGTGGTGTCGACCTTGCGCAGCGCGCCGGGCTGCGCGGCATCGACCACGCTGTACTGCTGCCAGCCGCCCATGCCCACGACCTTGTCGCCGGGCTGGAACTTGGGGTGCTTGGATTCGACCACCTCGCCCACGGTGCCGCCGATCATGACCTCGCCCAGCGCCTGCGAGGCCGCGTAGCTCTTGCTGTCGTTCATGCGTCCGCGCATGTAGGGGTCCAGGCTCAGAAAGTGGTGACGCACCAGCACCTGGTTGTCGGCAAGTGCCGGGGTGTCGGTCGAGACGAGCTTGAAGTTGTCGACGGTGGCTTCGCCCTGGGGACGGTTGTCGAGCACGATCTGTTGGTTGGTGGGCATGTGTGTCTCCTGAAAAGTCGGTGTGTGAAATCGGCTGGTGAAGTCAGTCGGTCGAGATGCGGTTGAAAGCCTGCACGCTGCCCGCGCCCACGGGCAGGCGGGCAACAAACTTGAAGGTACCGGTGGCATGAGAGCAGAGCTTGCCCGCCGCGTCAAAAATGCTGCCTTCGGTGAAGGCCATGGTGGCGGTGCGGTGCAGCAGCTTGCCTTTGGCGGTGAGCGGCCCTTTGGCCGCGCGCATGAAGCTGGTTTTCATCTCGATGGTGACGCCGCCCATGTCGGGCTCGACCGAGCGCGCGGCGTGCGCCATGACCACGTCGAGCAGCGTCATGCTCGCGCCGCCGTGCACCACGTCGAAGGAGTTGAGGTGGTCCTCTGACGGGTTGAAGCTGATCTCCGCGTCACCGCCCTCGAACTTGTGCAGTTCGAAGCCGAGCAGTTCGACGAAGGGGATGCGGACAGAAAACTCCATGAAGTGCTCAGCCGCCGGTGATGATGCTGACGCCGCCGTCCACCGCCAGCCACTGGCCCGTGATGTGTTTGCCCGCGTCGCTCGCGTACAGCAGCGTGAGGCCTTTCAGGTCTTCGTCGTCGCCCAGGCGGCCCAGCGGCGCATGCGCGGCGAGGCGCTCTTCGCCCATGGCCTTGAGCGTGCCCATGGTCATCTTGCTCGGGAAGAAGCCGGGGCAGATCGCGTTGACGCGGATGCCGTGCGCGCCCCACTCGGCGGCCAGCGCGCGGGTGAAGTTGATCACCGCGCCCTTGGAGGTGTTGTACGCAATGGTCTTCATGTCGCGCGGGTTGCCGCCCAGGCCGGCGATCGAAGCGGTGTTGATGATGCTGCCGGTTTTGCGCGCGATCATGCTGCGCTTGGCCACGACCTGGCTCAGGATGAAATAGCTGCGCACGTTGAGGTTCATCACCTTGTCCCACGCGTCCACCGGGTGGTCTTCGGCCGGCGCGCCCCAGGCGGCACCGGCGTTGTTGATCAGGATGTCGATGTCGCCCAGGCGCTGCAAGCTTTCGTCGGCCAGGCGATGGATGTCTTCTTCCTTCGAACAGTCGGCGGCAATCCAGCGCGCATCGATGCCCGCGGCCTGCAACTCGGCGGTGGCGGCTTCCAGGTCCTCGGCCTTGCGCGAGCTGACCACCACGCGGGCACCGGCTTCACCCAATGCGTGGGCCATCTGCAGGCCCAGGCCGCGCGAGCCGCCGGTGATGAGGGCGGTCTTGCCTTTGAGGTCGAAGAGTTGGTGGATGGTTCTGGTCATGGGTGTCTCCTTGTTGTGGTGTTGACGCCGCCCCCATGGGGAACGGGTTGGGGTGGGCACCGTCGCCGGCGCTCAGTTCTCGTAATCCATGCAGTGTCGTTCCAGCACCACCTTGCGCATGAACGGCTTGAGCGCCACATGCGACGGGTGTGTCTGGTAGGCCGCGAGCGCTGCGCGATCGGTGAATGTGCTGTTGAGCACCAGATCGAAGGTGGCCTCCAGTCCGGTCTGTGCGGTGGCCACATCGAAGCGTTCCATGCCGGGCACCAGGTTCGAGCAGGCTTCCAGCAAGGCTTTGGCCTGGGCAACGTTGGCGGCCTTGTCGCCCTCGACGCCCAGGTCCTTGATCTTCCACATGACGATGTGGTGCAGCATCAAAAGGCCTCTTCGGGCAGCGCCGCACAGGTCTGGTCGCGGCTGCTCACCACCTGCAGCCAGGCGCCGATTTTCGGCAGCTCGTAGTGGAAGAAGAAACGCACAGCGGCCAGGCGCCCGGTGCGTGCATGCGACTCGGGTGCAGCGTGGGCGGCCAGCGCCACGTCCAGCCAAACCCAGGCCAGTACGGTATGGCCAAAGGCCTGCAGATACGGCACGGCATTGGCCAGGGCGTCGGTCGGCTCGCCGGTGGACCAGGCCGCCTTGGTGGCGGCACCCACCTGCGCGAGCGCCTGGCCCAGTGCGTTGGCGTGGGCCGCGAACTCGGGCACGTGGATGGCGCGCTGGATGGTGGCGTTGATGCGCCCGGCCAGCAGCGTGAGACCCTTGCCGCCTTCCATCAGCACCTTGCGGCCCAGCAAGTCCATCGCCTGGATGCCGTGCGTGCCTTCGTGGATCATGTTCAGGCGGTTGTCGCGCCAGTACTGCTCCACCGGAAAGTCGCGCGTGTAGCCGTAGCCGCCGTGGATCTGGATCGCCAGGCTGTTGGCTTCCAGGCACCACTCGCTCGGCCAGCTCTTCGCTATCGGTGTGAGCACTTCAAGCAACAGACGGGCATCGTCGGCCGCTGCCGCTTCGGCCGTGTGCTGTTCGTCGACCAGCCGCGCGCAATAGAGCTCGAGCGCGAGCGCGCCTTCGCAATACGACTTCTGCGCCAGCAGCATGCGTTTCACATCGGCATGTTCGATGATGCGCACAGGTGCCTGTGCCGGGTCTTTGCCGGCAGGCCCCATGGGGCGGCCCTGCGGGCGGTTCTTCGCGTAGTCCAGGCTCGCCAGGTAGCCCGCCATGCCCAGCATGGTCGCGGCCATGCCCACGCCGATGCGGGCCTCGTTCATCATGTGGAACATGCAGTGCAGGCCCTTGCCCGCCTGGCCCACCAGGTAGCCCACGGCCCCCGCTTCACCACCGACCGGGTACTTGCCCTCGCCGAAATTGAGCAGCGTGTTGGTGGTGCCGCGCCAGCCGCACTTGTGGTTGAGCCCGGCCAGCGCCACGTCGTTGCGCTCGCCGGTCAGTTCACCGGCGGTGTTCACCATCTTCTTGGGCACGATGAACAGCGAAATGCCGCGCGTGCCCGGCACCAGCTTGCCGTTCTCGTCCGGGATCTTGGCCAGCACCAGGTGGATGATGTTCTCGGTCAGCTCGTGCTCGCCGGCCGAGATCCACATCTTGTTGCCCTTGAGGCGGTAGCGCGGGCCCAGCGGATCGTCCGCGAAGTCGGCGCCATCGGGCACGGCACGGGTGGACACGTCGCTCAGGCTCGAACCGGCCTGGGGCTCGGACAAGCACATGGTCCCCGAAAAGCGCCCACTGAATTCGTTGAGCGCAAACACCTGCTTCTGCATCTCGGTGCCGTGCACCATCAGCAGGTTGGCGTTGCCGGTCGTGAGCATGCCGCTGCCGATGCTGACCGAGGCCATGGCAAAGAACGCGTTGGCCGCGGCTTCCACCGTGTAAGGCAGCTGCATGCCCCCCACGTCGTAATCCTGAGCAGCACTCAGCATGCCGCTGGCGGCGTAGGCTTTCTGTGCATCGTGCGTCGCCTGCGGCAGGATCACGCGCTCGCCGTCGAAATGCGGCTCCTGCGTGTCCACCAGCCGGTTGAAGGGTGCGTACTTCTCGCGCGCAATGCGCTCGCAGGTGTCGAGCACCGCGTCGAACGTTTCGCGGCTGTGGTCCGCGAAACGCTCACGCTGCTGCAGCGTCTCGACGTGCAGCCAGTCGTGCAGCAGGAAGTCGACGGTCGGGCGCAAAGTCATGGTGCGCCCCGGTCTCAGAGAACTTCGAACACACCAGCGGCACCCATGCCGCCGCCGATGCACATCGTGACCACGACACGTTTCGCGCCGCGGCGCTTGCCTTCGATCAATGCGTGACCGGTCAGGCGCTGGCCCGACACGCCGTAGGGGTGACCCACGGCAATCGCGCCGCCGTTGACGTTGAGGCGGTCGCCCGGGATGCCCAGCTTGTCGCGGCAGTAGATCACCTGCACCGCGAAGGCTTCGTTGAGTTCCCACAGATCGATGTCGCTCACCTTCAAGCCCAGGCGCGCGAGCACCTTGGGGATGGCGAACACCGGGCCAATGCCCATCTCGTCGGGCTCACAACCGGCCACAGCGAAGCCCAGGAAACGGCCCAGGGGTGTCAGGCCGCGCTTCTCGGCCATCGTCTCGTTCATCAGCACGCAGGCGCCGCCGCCATCGCTGAACTGGCTGGCATTGCCGGCGGAGACCAGGCCACCCGGCAGCGCCGAGCGCAGGCCGTGGATACCTTCAAAGGTGGTGCCGGCTCGGATGCCTTCGTCGTTCTCCACCGTCACCTGTTTGGTGGTGAGGCCCATGACCTTGTCGGCCACGCCGGCGGTCACGGTGATGGGGGCGATCTCGGCCTTGAACAGACCGGCTTCGAGAGCGGCCGTGGCCTTCTGCTGGCTGGCGGCGCCGTATTCGTCCATGGCGTCGCGGCCGATGTTGTAGCGCTTGGCCACCTGCTCGGCGGTCTGCAGCATGTTCCAGTAGATCTCGGGCTTGTTCTTCACCAGCCAGGGATCGGCC
Source organism: Hydrogenophaga sp. (assembly GCF_030158645.1). GTDB lineage: Bacteria > Pseudomonadota > Gammaproteobacteria > Burkholderiales > Burkholderiaceae_C > Hydrogenophaga. The sequence continues at coordinate 78,781 of NZ_JAOASO010000133.1, forward strand.
AACATGTGGGTGTTCATTTCCTGCTGCACGCAGGAGATGCTCTCCACGCCGCCGGCCACGTACACGTCGCCTTCGCCCGCGATGATGCGTTGCGCGGCCATGGCAATGGTCTGCAGACCCGACGAGCAGAAACGGTTGACCGTCATGCCCGAGGTGGTGATGGGCAGGCCGGCGCGCAGCGCGATCTGGCGCGCGATGTTGGCGCCGGTGGCGCCCTCGGGGTTGGCGCAACCCATGATCACGTCGTCCACTTCGGCGGCTTCGATGCCGGCGCGCTGAACAGCGTGCTGGACCGCATGGCCACCCAGGGTGGCGCCATGGGTCATGTTGAAGGCGCCCTTCCAGCTCTTGGCCAGGGGTGTGCGGGCGGTGGAAACGATGACGGCGTTGGTCATGAAAATTCTCCTGATGTGTTCGGGTGGTGTGGGATCAGTTGAAGGTCTTGCCTTCAGCGACCAACCTCGCCAGCAGCGGTGCCGGCTCCCAGAATTTCGCGTCGTCCAGCGGGTTCTTGGCAAAGCGCTTCATGCTCTGCACCACGTTGAACAGGCCCACCGTGTCGGCGTAGACCATCGGGCCGCCGCGGTGCGCGGGGAAGCCGTAACCGAAGATGTAGACCACGTCGATGTCGCTGGCCTTGTTGGCAATGCCCTCTTCCAGGATGTGCGCGGCTTCGTTCACCAGCGAATACACCAGGCGCTGCACGATCTCTTCATCGGAAATCTTGCGCGGCGTGATGCCCAGGGCCTTGCGATGGTCCTCGATCATCTTCACCACTTCGGCGTTCGGGATCGCGTCGCGCTTGCCCGGCACGTAGTCGTACCAGCCGGCGCCGGTCTTCTGGCCGTAGCGGCCCTTCTCGCACAGCAAGTCAGCGGTCTTGCTGTACTTCATGTCCGGCTTTTCCTGGTAGCGGCGCTTGCGGATCGCCCAGCCGATGTCGTTGCCGGCGAGGTCGCCCATGCGGAACGGTCCCATGGCCATGCCGAACTTCTCCATCGCCTTGTCGACCTGCTCGGGCGTGCAGCCTTCGTCCAGCAAAAAGCCGCCCTGGCGGCCGTATTGCTCGATCATGCGGTTGCCGATGAAGCCGTCGCACACGCCAGAGACCACCGCGGTTTTCTTGATTTTCTTGGCCACGGTCATCACGGTGGCCATCACGTCCTTGGCGGTCTTCTCGCCGCGCACCACTTCGAGCAGCTTCATCACGTTGGCCGGGCTGAAGAAGTGCAGGCCCACCACGTCCTGCGGGCGCTTCGTGAAGGAGGCGATCTTGTTGACGTCGAGCGTCGAGGTGTTGGAGGCCAGGATCGCGCCGGGCTTCATCACGCGGTCGAGTTCCTTGAACACGGCTTCCTTGACGCCGATCTCTTCAAACACGGCCTCGATCACGAGGTCGGCCGCGCTCAGGTCGTCGTAGCTCAGCGTGGTGCTCAAGAGCGCCATGCGCTGCTCGTACTTGTCCTGCTTGAGCTTGCCCTTCTTCACCTGGGCTTCGTAATTCTTGCGGATGGTGGCCAGACCGCGGTCGAGCGCTTCTTGCTTCATCTCCAGCATCTTCACCGGGATGCCGGCGTTGAGGAAGTTCATGGCGATGCCGCCACCCATGGTGCCGGCGCCGATGACGGCCACCGAAGCAATCTCGCGCTTGGGCGTGTCTTCCGGCACGTCCGGAATCTTGCTCGCGGCGCGTTCGGCGGTGAACAGGTGGCGCAGCGCGCGGCACTCGGGCGTCCACATCAGGTTGATGAAGATGTCGCGCTCGAAGGCCATGCCGTCGTCGAACTTCTTCTTGGTGGCGGCTTCCACGGCGTCCACGCACTTGGCGGGCGCGGGAAAGTTCTTCGACATGCCCTTGACCATGTTGCGTGCGAACGCGAAATAGGCGTCGCCCAGCGGGTGCTTGCAGGGCAGGTTGCGCACCTTCGGCAACGCGCTGCCGTCGGCGTGTTTGGCGGCCATCTCGCGCGCCAGGGCCAGGGCTTCTTCGGCCAGGCTCTCGGCAGACGCAGCCATCTTGTCGAACAGCTTCTGGCCCGGCAGCATGGCGAGCATCTCGCTCTTCACCGGCTCGCCGCTGACGATCATGTTGAGCGCGGCCTCCACACCCAGGGCGCGCGGCAGGCGCTGTGTGCCGCCAGCGCCGGGGATGAGGCCCAGCTTCACTTCAGGCAGCGCCACGTTGGTGCCGGGTGCGGCAATGCGGTAATGGCAACCCAGCGCGAGTTCCAGACCACCACCCATGCACACGCTGTGGATGGCAGCGATGACCGGCTTGGACGTGTTCTCGACCGCCAGGATGACGGAGAGCAGGTTGGGCTCGGCCAGCGCCTTGGGCGAGCCGAATTCGCGAATGTCCGCGCCACCTGAGAACGCCTTCCCGGCGCCGGTGATCACGATGGACTTCACCGCCGGATCGGCTTCCGCCTTCTCCAGACCTGCGGCAATGCCCTGGCGCGTGGAGAGACCCAGACCGTTGACCGGCGGGTTGTTCATGGTGATGACGGCCACATCGCCGTGGACCTGGTACTCAGCGGTCATGGAATCTCCTTCGTTGTTGGCGGAAAACGGGTGCCCGTGGGGCGTTGACTGTGACGCTCTTCCCGAAAAAGAACGATCGTTCGATTCTAGAAACTTGCTGCGATGCCGCAAGGGCCGGGTGTCGCGTGGAAGACCGAACCCTCTGCGGCGCAGGTGCCCGAACCCAGGATGCCGTGGGTCGGGCTCCGCCGGCCCACAGGCATCGCTCCCTACCGGGGGGTGACGCCGAAGGCGGCGCGGGGGGCCTCACACCTCAAGCCATTCCTTGCGGATCTGCGCATCAGCACGCAGGGTCTCGGGCGTTCCCTCGAACACGATGCTGCCATGGCCCATCACCAGCACGCGGTCGGAGATGCTCAACGCGATGGTGAGTTTTTGCTCGATCAGCAGCACCGACACGCCGCGGGCCTTGAGCGTCTGCAGGTATTCGGCCACCAGCTCCACGATCTTGGGCGCCAGACCTTCGGTGGGCTCGTCGATGATGATGAGGTCGGGGTCGCCCATGAGCGTGCGGCACAGCGTGAGCATCTGCTGTTCGCCACCGGAGAGCACGCCGGCCTCGGTGTGCTCTCGCTCCTTGAGGCGCGGGAACATGGCGTACATGTCGTCAAAACTCCAGCGCGCACCGATGCCCTTGCCCTTTTGGCCGAGCAGCAGGTTCTGGTGCACGGTGAGCTTGGGAAAGATGTCGCGGTTCTCGGGCACATGGCCGATGCCGAGGTGGGCGATCTCGAAAGGCTTCTTGCCCAGGATGGGCTTGCCCTGCCACGCCACGCTGCCGGTGGCTTCCACCAAACCCATGATGGCCTTGGCGGTGGTGGAGCGGCCCGAGCCGTTGCGCCCGAGCAGGGCCACGATCTCGCCCTTGCCGACCGAAAACTGCACCCCGTGCAGCACATGGCTCTTGCCGTAGTAGGCGTGAAGGTCTTGGATATCGAGCATGGTGTGTCCTCAGTGGCCTGCCGCCTGTTGATCTGCGAGCACCGAGCCCAAATAAGCTTCTTGCACGCGCGGATTGGCGCGCACGGCTTCGGGCGTGTCGAAAGCAATCACCTCGCCGTACACCACCACGGCGATGCGGTCGGCCAGGCCGAACACCACGCCCATGTCGTGTTCCACGGTGAGCAGCGTTTTGCCCACCGTCACCTCGCGGATGAGATCGATGAACCGGCTGGTTTCGCTCTTGCTCATGCCGGCCGTGGGTTCATCGAGCAGGATGACCTGTGCTCCCCCCGCGATCGTGATGCCGATCTCCAGCGCACGCTGTTCGGCGTACGTCAGGTTCATGGCCAGCGTGTCGTGCTTGCGCTCCAGGTGGATCATGCGCATGAGCTCTTCTGCGCGGTCGTTGGCGTCTTTAAGGTTCGCAAGGAACTTCAGGAAGGTGTACTTGTAGCCCAGGCTCCAGAGCACGCCGCAGCGCAGGTTCTCGAACACGCTGAGCTTGGGAAAAATGTTCGTGATCTGGAAACTGCGCGAGAGCCCCAGCCGGTTGATCTCGAAAGGTTTCAGCCCGTTGATGCGGTGGCCGCCGAGGATCACGTCGCCGCTGCTGGGCTCGAATCGGCCCGAAATCAGGTTGAACAGCGTGGACTTGCCCGCGCCGTTGGGGCCGATGATGGCCACGCGTTCACCGGGCTTCACCGTGAGGTTCACGCCGCGGATGATGTCTGTTTTGCCAAAGCTCTTGCGCAGGTCGCGCAGTTCCAGCGCCGGCGTGTTTGCCTCTGTGCTCATGCCGCCTCCCGTTGCTGTGTGTGTTTTTCAATCGCCACCTGGATGTCACTCCACTGCCGCATGAAGCGGCGGCGTACCCATTCGAACAGGACGAAACCAACCGCAAACACGGCGATGGCACCCACCCAGCTCGAAACTCCCTTGGCGTCGAGTTCCAGCCCGAAGAAACGCAACAGGGTGTCCTGTCCGGCATTGAGCTGCAGGTGGTACATCATCTCGATCATGGCGCCCGCTCCGGCAAACATGACCACACCAAAGACCGCCAGCAACGCGTAACTGCCCATCACCCGGCGCAGCATGCCGTAAGCCGCCACCCGCACATTCATCATGATCAGACTGGCCACGCCGCCGGGTGCGTACATCACCATGAACAAAAAGATCAGGCCCAGGTAGAGCAGCCAGGCTTTGGTGAGCTCCGAGAGCAGCACCGAGGCCAACACCATCAGGATGCCGCCGATGATGGGTCCGAAAAAGATGGTGGCGCCGCCCAGAAACGTGAACAGCAAGTAAGCCCCCGAGCGCCCGGCACCGACCACTTCGGCCGTGACGATTTCGAAGTTGAGCGCGCCCAGCCCACCGGCGATACCGGCGAAGAAGCCGGCGATCATGAACGACAGGTAGCGAACTTTTTGCGTGTTGTAACCAATGAACTCCACGCGCTCCGGGTTGTCGCGCACGGCGTTGAGGATGCGGCCCAGCGGCGTGCGTGTGAAGGCGAACATCAGTCCAACACAGATGAAGGTGTACACCGCGATGAGGAAGTACACCTGCCGTGGCGGCCCGTAGGTCACGCCCATGAAAGCCTCTCCCACCACCCGGTTGCCCGACACGCCGGCTTCGCCACCGAAGAACTCGGAGAACATGAGGGACATGGCAAACACCAGTTCAGCCATGCCCAACGTGATCATGGCAAAGGTGGTTCCAGCCTTCTTGGTGGTGACGTAGCCAAACAGGATGGCGAAGAACAGACCGGTCACGCCGCCGACCAGAGGCAAAAGCGTCACGGGGATGGGCAACTGCCCACCCGACGCGGCGTTGAGCGCGTGCATCGCCACGTAGGATCCCAGCCCCGTGTAGACCGCGTGGCCGAAGCTCAGCATGCCGCCCTGCCCCAGCAGGATGTTGTAGGACAGGCAGGCAATGATGGCGATGCCCATCTGCGAGAGCATGGTCACCGCGAGGTTGCTGCTGAACACGAAGGGTGCGACCAGCAGGAGCGCGGCAAAGAGGGACCAGACGGTCCAGCGGCCTTTGTTGAAGCCTGTTTTGGTGTGTTGCATGGTGGTCATGGCGGGTCAGCCCTCTCGCGTGCCGAGCAGGCCCTTGGGGCGGAAGATCAGGATCAGCACGAGGAACAAGTAGGGCAGGATCGGCGCCACCTGCGACAGGGTCAGCTTGACCACCGAGTTGTTCTTGGCCGTGTCAGACAGCTCGATGCCGAACTGCTGCGCCAGACTGATGAAGGAATAGTCGAAAGCGACGGCGAAGGTCTGGATCACGCCGATGAGCACCGAGGCCAGGAACGCGCCGGAGAGCGAGCCCATGCCGCCGACCACCACCACCACAAAGATCACGGATCCCACCGTGGCGGCCATGGCCGGCTCGGTGACAAACGTGCTGCCTCCAATCACGCCAGCCAGCCCGGCCAGCCCGGTGCCGGCGCCAAACACCAGCATGAACACACGCGGCACGTTGTGCCCCAGGCTCTCCACGGTCTCAGGGTGGGTGAGCGCGGCCTGGATCACCAGACCGATGCGGGTGCGCGTGAGCAGCAGCCAGAGCGACAGCAGCATCAGCAGTGCCACCAGCATCATGAAACCGCGCGTGGCAGGGAATGGCGAGCAGATCACGTTGGCTGCTGAACACACCTCGCTGGAGGCAGCACCCCAGACCATTCGCAGCGAGTCGTCGGCCAGGTGCACCAGCGTAAACGCCGGACCGCGCAGGGCTTCGGGCGGTGCGAAGTCCAGCGCCGTGCGGCCCCAGATCAGTTGCACCACCTCGAGCAGGATGTAGGAAAAGCCGAAGGTCACCAGCAGCTCGGGCACATGACCGAACTTGTGCACCTTGCGAAGCGTGAGCCGCTCGAACAGCGCCCCCATGGCACCCACCAGCACGGGGGCCACGATCAGGGCGGGCCAGAAGCCGATCCAGTTGGACAGCGTGTAGCCCACGTAGGCGCCCACCATGTAAAAGCTGGCATGCGCAAAATTGAGGACGCCCATCATGCTGAAGATGAGGGTCAACCCCGAGCTCAACATGAACAGCAACAGACCGTAGCTGATGCCGTTGAGCATGGAGATGATGAAGAACTCCATGAGTTCGCCTTTCGTGGCTGGTGTGTCAGCCGTCGGAGCATGGTGAAAACAAACCAGCGCCGGAAACGGCGCTGGTTCTACCCAAGGCAACCGCCCTGCACGAAACCGGGTTCGTGCGCGGTGGTGCAGTCGATCAGCCCGGACGCTTCATCTGGCAGCTGGTGGGCGTGCTGGACACGTAGGACGGATATTCCTTCACTGGCACCAGCGTCATGCCGGTGTTCTCGGCGCTGTAGGGGAACTTTCCGCCGGCTTTCTGCCAGACCGTGACGAACAGCGGTTGCTGCAACTGGTGGTCCAGCTTGCGCACTTCCACTTCACCGTTGAAGCCCTTGAACTTCAGGCCTTCCATGGCGGCAGCCACCTTCACCGGGTCGGTGGACTTGGCTTTGGCCATGGCTTCGGACACGGCAGCGTAAGCCAGCGGGATCGCGCCGGTGTACATGTCGTCCTTGTACTTGGCCTGGAACTCATCAGCCCACTTGCCCATCTGGCCGCCCATGTTGTAGTGCTGGTAAGAGACTTGGTAGACGCGGCCGTCGCCGCCCGTGCCCAGCGCCGTGGGCGTGCCGGTCACGCCGGTGTAATAGGTGTAAAACTTGCCGGTGTAACCACCTTCGTTGGCGGCCTTCACCAGCAAGGCGAGGTCGGAACCCCAGTTACCGGTGATCACGGTGTCGGCACCTGAGGCCTTGATCTTGGCCACGTAGGGCGCAAAGTCGCGCACCTGGGCCAGCGGGTGCAGGTCTTCGCCCACAATCTTCACGTCGGGGCGCTTGCGCGCGAGGTTTTCTTTGGCGAAGCGTGCCACCTGCTGACCGTGCGAGTAGTTCTGGTTGAGCAGATAGACGTTCTTGACGTCCGGCTGGTCCTTCATGAAGGTGGTCATCGCCTCCATCTTCATGGACGTGTCCGCGTCGAAGCGGAAGTGCCAGTAGTTGCACTTGCTGTTGGTGAAGTCGGGGTCCACGGCGGCGTAGTTCAGGAAGATCACTTCCTTGCCGGGGTTGCGCTCGTTGTGTTTGCTCACGGCGTCGATCAACGCGCCGGCCACCGAGGAGCCGTTGCCCTGTGCGATGTAGCGCACGCCCTGGTCGAGTGCGGCCTTGAAGTTGTTCAGGCTCTCGGCGGGGCTGAGCTTGTTGTCGAAGCCGACCACCTCGAACTTCACGCCGGCCGGATTGCTCTGCGAGAACTTCTCGGCGAAGAACTGCCAGCTCTTGAGCTGGTTGTTGCCCACCGGACCCATGAGGCCGGTCTGAGGGTCGATCAGCGCGATCTTGACCGTTTCGCCCTTCTGGGCGTGGGCGCCCAGGGCGCAAGCGAGCAGCGTTGCTGCGGTGAGGCTCTTGATGGCGAAATGCATTGTCTGTCTCCGATGGTTTTGGGAAAGTCGCGAGCGCAGCTTACAAGCCTGTTGCGGTGCAGCACTCAGGGATAGCCCCTAGGGGCTATCGCGCTGGCGACTTTTATGCGCGAAAGTGCTTCTCTCGCGCCCCCCAACCTCGGTGTCAGACGCCGGGCAACACGTAGTCCTTGAGTTGCTGACGCAAGGTCATCTTCTGCATCTTGCCGGTGGCCCCCAGCGGAATCGCGTCAACGAACACCACATCGTCCGGGATCTGCCACTTGGCGGTCTTGCCCTCGAAGAAAGCCAGCAACTCCTCACGCGTGACTTCGGTCCCCGGCTTTTTGACCACCACCACAATGGGGCGCTCGTCCCACTTGGGGTGGCGCATCCCGACGCAGGCGGCCATGGCCACGGCCGGATGGGCCATGGCGATGTTTTCAACGTCGATGGAGCTGATCCACTCGCCGCCGGACTTGATCACGTCCTTGCTCCGGTCGGTGATCTGCATGAAACCGTCGGGATCGATGGTGGCAACGTCGCCGGTGGGAAACCAGCCCAGGCCTTGCGCGTCGTAGCGCAATGGGTCACCGCCCTCCCCTTTGTAATAACTCGCAATGATCCAGGGCCCACGGACCAGCAGGTCGCCGTAGCTCTTGCCGTCCCAGGGCAATTCCTCTCCCGCATCGTCGACGATCTTCATGTCCACGCCATACACGGCACGACCCTGCTTGAGCAAGATCTTGTGTTGCTCCTCGGGCGGCAGCGCCATCTGCGCATTCTTCAGCGAACACACCGTGCCCAGCGGCGACATTTCGGTCATGCCCCAGGCGTGGATCACGGACACGCCGTATTGGTCATTGAATGCTTTCATCATGGCGGGCGGGCATGCCGATCCTCCAATGACGGTGCTCTTGAGCGTGCCGAACTTCAGGTTGTTCGCCTGCAGGTGGCCCAGCAACATTTGCCACACCGTGGGCACGCCCGCCGCCATCGTCACTTTTTCGCCTTCGAGCAAGTCGAAAATCGATTTGCCGTCCATGGCCGGGCCGGGGAACACCAGTTTGGAACCCGTGGCGGCCGCCGAGTACGGAATGCCCCAGGCGTTGACGTGGAACATCGGAACCACAGGCAAGACGCTGTCGCGCGCGCTCAGATTCAGGGCATCGGGCAGCGCTGCGGTGAACGCATGCAGGATGGTGGACCGATGCGAGTACAGCGCGGCCTTGGGGTTGCCGGTCGTACCGCTCGTGTAGCACATGCTGGACGCGGAATTCTCGTCAAACGTGGGCCATTGGTAGGTGTCGGGCTGGTTGGCGATCCAGGCCTCGTAACTCTGCAGGCCCGTGAGGCCACTGTCGGTGGGCAGCTTGTCTGCGTCGCACAATGCGATCCAGTGCTTGACCGAGGGGCAATTGGCCGCCACGGCCTTGACCAGCGGGAGGAAAGTCATGTCGAAACAGACGACCTTGTCTTCTGCGTGGTTGACGATCCAGGTGAGTTGCTCAGGGTGCAGACGCGGGTTGAGCGTGTGCAGCACATGGCCGGTGCCGCTGACGCCGAAATACAGTTCGAGGTGCCGGTAGCCGTTCCAGGCCAGCGTGGCCACACGGTCTCCAAATGTGAGGTTCAGCGCGTTGAGCGCGTTGGCGACCTTACGTGCGCGCACGGCGACCTGTCCCCAGTTGCTGCGGTGGATGTCTCCTTCGACCCGGCGTGAAACGATCTCGCCGCTGGCGTGATGCCGCTCGGCGTGAACGATCAGCGTGGAAATCAAAAGGGGTTGGCTCTGCATCTGACCCAGCATGGGTTGTCTCCTGTGGTTGAGGTTTTGGATAAATCGGCCTGATGGTAGCGGGTTGCTCCGGTCGGCGTTGGGGTGGCTTACTTGATGAATTTTCCGTTGGCGCCAATGATGGTGAGCTCGACGTGTTTTGACGCTTGGCGAGAATCTTTGCCGAAGCCCACGTTGAATCCGCCCAGGCTGACCTGTCTCATGTTCTCGGCAGCGTTGACCAGACCGCTGCGGGTCAGGTTCTTGCCGGTGCGTTCGATCGCGGCACCCAGAACCCGGGCATTGATGTAGCTCTCGAAGCTCACGAATGAGTAGTCGGTGAGTCCGATCTTCTGCATGGCGCTCTGGTATTCCTTGACCAGCGGGTGAGCTTGACTCCAGGGGAACGGCACGACGGATGCCACCACCACCCCGACGCCGTCTTTGCCCAAGGCCTTGATGTTGGCGCTGGCGCCCATGACCGACAGCGTGTAGAACTGCACGCCTCGACGCGCCTTGTTGTAGGACTTGATGAATTCAAAGGTCGGGCGTCCCGCGGTGATCAAGATGATGGCGCCGGGGTTGCTTTCACTCACGGCGGTGACCGCGGCATCCGTGTCCGAGGCGTTGGACTGGACGCTGGCCACGGCGTGGGGTTTCATGCCGCGCTGCGCCATCGCGGCCTCCACGCCGGCGAGGCCGTCTTTGCCGAAGCTGCTGGCCTGGTAGACCACCCCGATGCGCTGAATGCCGACGGTCTGCAGGTGCTGGACCAGTTTTTCGGTCTCGTCGCGGTAGCTTGCGCGCACATTGAACACGTTGGGCACCGGGGGATTCCTCAGGCTGTCTGCCCCGGTGAACGGCGAGAAGAAGGGGACACCGTTTTGTTTCACAAGGGGGAGGATGGCTTCGCAATTGGGTGTGCCGGTCACGTTGAAGATGGCAAACACCTTGTCCTGATTGACCATCTGCTCCACATTTTTCACGGTGTTGGGTGCCTGGTAGCCATCGTCCATGGTGATGACCTTCAGGCGACGGCCATGAATGCCTCCCCGGGAATTGACCTCGTTGACATAAGCACGCGCTCCATTGTTGATGTCCAGCGTCAACTCGGCGAGCGGTCCAGTCAGGCCCAGCGACTGGCCCAGCAGTATTTCTGTGTCTGTGACCCCGATTTCAGAGGCGGTGGCCTGGGCGCTGCCCAAGGCCAGCATGAGCGACATCAGCAGGGCGAAGGCCCGGCGCGGGCGAAGCAGATCCTTCATGTTTGACTCCTAAAGTTGCAACGGAATGTGCGTTTATAACAATAACGTACTGCGCCTCTCGTAGTAAAGTTTTCATTCATGCGCACTCTGGCAAAGCGTGCGGGATCGCATGGAACCTTTGCATGCCATGAGACATTTCCGCGAAACAGCTCGCCGAGCCCCACCCCGGACCCGACCCGTGCTCACCATCTCCAACAGAACTTCACCCGTCTTCGTGGCGAGCCAACCCTGGCTGGACCGACTGCCCCACACGCTGAGAACACGCGTCATCAACGAGGTGTTCTCCATCAAGGGGGACAAGGGTGATGTGCTGTTGCGCGCTGGCGAACCCGTGATGGGCTGGTACGCGGTGCTTTCGGGATTGGTGAAGCTGCAAACCCACTCGCCCGATGGCCGCCTCTCGGTGTTTCTCGGCGTTTCCGCGGGGGACTGGTTTGGCGAAGGCTCGGCCTTGAAATCGGAGAAACGGCGCTACGAGGTGGTGGCCTTGCGCGACACAGCCTTGATGTGCCTGCCGCTGCCCCTGTTTGACGAACTGCGCGCGGCCAGCCTGGAGTTCAACCAGGCCCTGGTGGCACAGATGAACAAGCGGCTTTCGCAAAGCATGGCCGTGATCGAAGCTGGCCGGGTGCGTTCGCCGCAGCAGCGGGTCGCGCTGTACCTCAGCCGGCTCTTCTGGCACGGTATGAAGCGCATTGAGTTGTCGCAAGAAGAACTCGGCCACCTGGCCGGCCTGTCCCGCCAGACCGTGAACAAGGTGCTGCAGCGCATGCAGCTGGACGGCCTGGTCGCGATCAACTTTGGCCGCATCACCATCCTGGACGAACCAGCGCTCGCTGCCCTGCTGACCACAGCAGATTCCGATTAGCCTTGCGCGGCCGGGGTCGCTTGCGCAAGGCGACAATGGCCCGATGAACACAACCGTGCACGCAGAGGCCGACCTGGGACTGGTCTGGCGCAACCGTTTTGCAGGCCTGGGCGCCGCGTTTTACACACCTTTGCTGCCGACACCGCTGCCTTCTCCCACGTGGGTGGGCATCAGCCACGGCGTCGCTCGGCTGGTCGGCCTGGACGACGCCTGGCTGACCTCGCCCACCGGGCTGAACGCATTCACCGGCAATGTGCCGATCGCGGGCTCGCAGCCGCTGGCCAGTGTCTACAGCGGCCACCAGTTCGGCCACTGGGCCGGTCAACTGGGTGACGGACGTGCGATTCTGCTGGGTGAGGTGGACACCGGGAACGGCCCACAGGAAATACAGCTCAAGGGCGCGGGACTCACGCCCTACTCCCGCATGGGCGACGGCCGGGCCGTGCTGCGCAGCTCGATCCGCGAATTCCTCTGCAGCGAGGCCATGCACGCGCTGGGCGTACCCACCAGCCGCGCGCTGTGCGTCACGGGCTCGCCCGCACCGGTCCGGCGCGAAGCAATCGAAACCGCCGCGGTGGTCACGCGGGTGGCGCCCAGCTTCATCCGCTTTGGACATTTCGAGCATTTCTCGCACAGTGGCCAGCACGACCAGCTGCGCCTCCTGGCCGATTTCGTCATCGACCACTTCTACCCCGCGTGTCGTGAGGCGCCGGGCAACCCCTATGCCGCGCTGCTGGAAGCTGTGAGCGCGCGCACCGCCGAGACCGTGGCCCAGTGGCAGGCCGTGGGCTTTTGCCACGGCGTGATGAACACCGACAACATGAGCATCCTGGGCCTCACCATTGACTACGGTCCGTTCCAGTTCCTCGACGCCTTCAACCCCGGCCACATCTGCAACCACAGCGACACCGGCGGTCGCTACGCCTACAACCGCCAGCCCAACATCGCCTACTGGAACCTGTTTGCGCTCGGCCAGGCCCTGCTGCCGCTGATGGACGAGCAGCAGCAGGCGCTGGATGCACTGGAGCCCTACAAGGCGCTGATGCCGGCCGCGCTGCAGCGGCGCATGAGCGCCAAGCTGGGCCTGGCCAGCGTGCAGGCCGGGGATGCGGAACTCACCGAAGGCCTGATGAAGTTGATGGCCGCCGATGCGGTGGACTTCACCATCTTCTGGCGCCGGCTGAGCCATGCGGTGGCGGGTGGGCTGGAGCCCGTGCGCGACCTGTTTCTGCAGCGCGACGCCTTCGATGCGTGGGCAGGGCAATGGCAAGCGCGCCTGCAGGCGCAGCCCGGCTTCGACGCCACCGCCACACAGGCGCACATGCTGCGCACCAACCCGCACGTGGTGCTGCGCAACCACCTGGGCGAAGTCGCCATCCAGCGCGCGAAACAAGGGGACTTCAGCGAGGTGGCCAGGTTGCAAAACGCACTGGAGCACCCATTTGAAGAAGTCGCCGGTCAAGAAGACCTGGCCGCCTTCCCGCCCGACTGGGCCAGCCAGATCGAAATCAGTTGCTCGTCCTAGGAGAACCCAGATGAATTTTCCCATCCAGAAAACCGAAGCCGAGTGGCGCGAATTGCTGGCCGCCAAAGGCGCCGAAGCGCGAGCCTTCGACGTGACCCGTCACGCCCACACCGAGCGCCCCTACACCGGCAAGTACGAGCAGGTCTGGGCCGATGGCAGCTACCACTGCATCTGCTGCGGCAACACCCTGTTCGACGCCAAGACCAAGTTCGACGCCGGCTGCGGCTGGCCCAGCTTCTCGCAGGCCGTGCCCGGCGCCATCACCGAAATCACCGACCGCACCCACGGCATGGTGCGGGTGGAGACCGTGTGCAGCCAGTGCGGCGCGCACCTGGGCCATGTGTTCGACGACGGCCCCACCGACACCGGCTTGCGCTACTGCATGAACTCGGCGTCGCTGGAACACGCTCCCACCAAGGACACCCCATGAAAGCCAACAGCATCCTGCAGACCATCGGCAACACGCCGCACGTGCGCATCCAGCGCCTGTTTGGAGACGCCACACAACAGGTCTGGATCAAGTCCGAGCGCGGCAACCCGGGCGGCTCCATCAAGGACCGCATCGCCCTGGCCATGGTCGAGGCGGCCGAGCAAACCGGGGCGCTCAAACCTGGCGGCACCATTGTCGAGCCCACCTCGGGCAACACCGGCATCGGACTGGCCATGGTGGCGGCGGTCAAGGGCTACAAGATCATCCTGGTCATGCCCGACAGCATGTCGGTGGAACGCCGCCGCCTCATGCTGGCCTATGGCGCCAGTTTCGACCTCACGCCGCGCGAAAAGGGCATGAAAGGCTCGATCGCTCGCGCCGAAGAAATCGTGGCCAGCACACCCGGCGCCTGGATGCCGCAGCAGTTCAACAACCCGGCCAACGTGGCGGTGCACGTGCAGACCACGGCCGAGGAAATCGCCGCCGACTTTCCCGAAGGCATCGATGCCATCATCACCGGCGTGGGCACGGGCGGCCACCTCACCGGTGTGGCCCGTGTGCTCAAGGCGCGCTGGCCCCGGCTCAAGGTGTTCGCGGTGGAACCGGCTGCCTCGCCGGTGATCTCCGGTGGTGCGCCCTCGCCCCACCCCATTCAGGGCATCGGCGCCGGGTTCATCCCGAACAACCTCGACGTGAGCGTGCTCGACGGCGTGATCCAGGTCGAGGCCGAACCAGCCCGCGAGATGGCGCGCCGCAGCGCGCGCGAAGAAGGCATGCTGGTCGGCATTTCTTCCGGCGCCACCTTGGCCGCCATCGCGCAAAAACTTCCCGAGTTGCCGGCCAACGCCGTGGTGCTCGGCTTCAACTACGACACCGGTGAGCGCTACCTGTCGGTTGAAGGTCTGTTCCCCACCTGATCCCCATGAAAACACTGCAAGACATCCCACTCTCCATGCTCGACCTGGTCGCCGTGCGCGAAGGGCGCAGCGTGGCCGACGCGCTCAACGTGGCGCTGAGCACGGCACAGCACGCCGAGTCCCTCGGCTTCACCCGCTACTGGCTGGCCGAGCACCACAACATGAGCGGCATCGCCTGCTCGGCCACGGCCGTGCTGGTGGGCCACATCGCGGGCGGCACCACACGCATGCGCGTGGGCTCGGGCGGCGTGATGCTGCCCAACCATGCGCCACTGGTGGTGGCCGAAGCCTTCGGCACGCTGGCCGAGCTCTACCCCAACCGCATCGACCTGGGCCTGGGCCGTGCGCCCGGCACCGACCCCATGACCATGCGCGCGCTGCGCCGCAACCGCACCGAAAGCGAAGACGACTTCCCGCGCGACGTGGCGGAGTTCCAGCACCTGCTGGGCCCGTCACAGCCCGGCCAGCGCGTGGTCGCCAACCCGGGAACCGGCACCAACGTGCCGATCTGGCTGCTCGGCTCCAGCCTGTTCTCGGCCCGACTGGCGGCCGAGCGCGGTCTGCCGTTCGCCTTCGCCTCGCACTTCGCACCGCGCATGCTGCTGCAGGCGCTGGACGTGTACCGCAGCCATTTCAAGCCATCGGCCCAGCTGGCGAAACCCTACGTGATCATCGGCGTGCCCTTGATTGCGGCCCCGACCGACGACGAGGCCGAGTACCTGGCCAGCAGCACCTACCAGCGCGTGCTGGGCATCCTCACCGGTCAGCGCGGCCAGCTGCCGCCGCCGGTGCAGGGCTTCATGGAACGCTTGCACCCACAGGAACAGGCCGGCATCGCCGACTTCCTGGCCGCTGCGGTGATTGGTGGGCCGGACACGGTGCGCGAAGGCCTGCAGGCCTTGGCCGACGCGACGCAGGCCGACGAATTCATGATCGTCTGCGACATCTACGACCCTGCGCTGCGCCTTCGTTCGCTGGACATCGCTGCAGAAGCGATGGCCGTGTCCGAACCTCTCACCGTTTGATCATCTGCATGATCTGACCCGCGTCCAGCGTGGCGGCCTTCTCCCGGATCTGCGGCAGGTACTGCGTCTGCATCTGCTTCGCGGGGCCCAGCAGGCTTTGAAAGGTCTCTTGCAGCAACGCGGTGCTCATGACCCGCCCACCCGCGTAGTAGCGCTTCGCCACCTGGCCCAAGGCATAGGTGGTGGCAAACGAGAAGGCCATGCCGGTGGCTGCACCGCCCACCCCGCCGATGGCGCGGCCCGCCACCTTGCCCAGCAAGCCGCCCAGCAATTTGCGGCCGAACTGCTCCAGGTACTGAGAGGTGAGGCCCACGCCCACGGCAGCGATGAATTCCCGGATGTGGCCCTGGTCCAGCTCCACTCCATGCGCCTTGCCGATGGCGTAGACCATCTTGACCTGCAGCGGAATGATGGCCATGGAGGCCCAGGATTGCGGCAGCAGCTCCAGGGCACCGTTGAGCAGCGCGTGGTTCAGAATCGATTTGTCGAGATCGACCCCGGGCGTCACGGAGGCGGCCACCACCGAGGCCGCAGCCACCGCCGCAGGCACCGCGACCGGCACCGCTTTTTCCGCCGCATCGACGATGGCGTCGGCCTCGCGCTCAAACGCAGCGGCGACCGTCGGGTCGAGCTTCAGAAGTGTCTTCAGCTCCGCCAGGAAGGCGCGTTCGGGCTCGCTTTGCCGGCCATCGGCGTCACACACGCACACCGCCATTTCATAGGCCAGCTGGCGCTGCCCGGCATCTTGCAGGCTGGACGCTGCGGTGGACAACGACACGCGCTTGAGCAACACGTCCTGGTACAGCCGCGGCAGGCCGGCACCGGCGTTCTCCTGCCCCAGCGAATCGGCCATGCGCCGGATCGCCTCACGCTCGCTGTCGGCCTTGTGGCCATCGGCAAAGCCCGCCAGCAAGGCGATGGTGAGGATGGATTGTTGTTCTTGAGGGGTCATGTCGGTGTTGCTCCTGGAAGCCGAAAGTGAATGCACGAGTCGTATGGAGCACCCATTGTGGTGCCGAGTTCCTCGGCTTGACCCCTGTCAACGGCGACCGCCGTGCGCAGCGGATAATCCACCCATGCGTTTCCTCATCGACTTTTTCCCCATCGCCCTGTTTGTCATCGCCTACAAGATGGCCGACATCTACACCGCCACCGCGGTGCTGATGGCGGCCACGGTGGTGCAGACCGGCATCATCTACGGCATCGACCGCAAACTGCAGACGCTGCAGAAGGTCACGCTGGTGCTCATCCTCGTGTTCGGTGCCCTCACCCTCTTCCTGCAGGACGAGCGCTTCATCAAATGGAAGCCCACCGTGCTGTACGCGAGCATGGCCATCGTGCTGGCCGCCGCGCTCTGGATCTGGAAAAAGAACTTTCTCAAGCTGCTGCTGGGCAGTCAGCTCAGCCTGCCCGACGGCGTGTGGGCCAAACTCACCGTCGCCTGGGTGGGTTACTTCCTGTTCATGGCGGCGATCAACGCTTACGTGGCGGCCTACTACTCCACCGAAGACTGGGTCAACTTCAAGCTCTGGGGCTATGTGTTCCCGGTGGTCTTCATCGTCGGCCAGGGCTTGTACATCTCGCGCTTCCTCAAGGACGACCCGGTGGAAAAATCATGAGCGATGCCGCAACGCCCACGGCGGCCGCCATCGAAGCGCAACTGCGCGCCGTGCTGACCCCCACCGAGCTGGAAGTGCTGGACGAAAGCGCGGCCCACGCGGGGCACTCCGGGTCCAACGGCATGGGTTTCGGCACCCACTTCCGTGTGCGCATCGCGGCACCCGCTTTTGCCGGTTTGAGCCGGGTGGCCAAACACCGCCTTGTGTATGATGCGCTGCAAAAATTCACCGACGCGGGGCTGCACGCGTTGGCCATTGAAATCAAGGCCTGACGCGGCTTCCATGCCCGCCGCTACGTTCTGATACGAGTCTGCTGAACCCTGTCGGCACCCGCAGCTCCAACCCCTTTTCAACCCCGAGGATCAACATGAAATTTTCCCGCTCAGCCCTGACCATGGCCGTGCTCGTTGCCGCTGCCTTCAGCGCCTCTGCCCAGAACATCGCCATCGTCAACGGCAAGGCCGTGCCCACCGCGCGCCTGGACGTGCTGGCGCAGCAGATCGCCGCCAGCGGTCGCCCGGTGGACGACACGGTGCGTGCCCAGCTCAAGGAAGAGGTGGTACTGCGCGAAGTGTTCATGCAGGAAGCGCAGAAGCGGGGCATCGGCGCCACCGACGAATTCAAGAACCAGCTTGAACTGGCCCGCCAGACCATCATGATCCGCGCGTTGTTCGCCGATTTCCAGGCCAAGAACCCGGTGACGGACGCCGACATCAAAGCCGAATACGACAAGTTCGTGGCGGCCAACGGTGGCAAGGAATACCGCGCCCGCCACATCCTGGTGGAGAAGGAAGAAGAAGCCAAGGCCATCATCGCTTCGCTCAAGGGCAAGGCCAAGTTCGAAGACATCGCCAAGAAACAGTCCAAGGACCCAGGCTCCGGTGCCAACGGTGGTGATCTGGACTGGGCCGCCGCTGCCAGCTACGTGCCGGAGTTCTCCGAGGCGATGGTCAAACTTGAAAAGGGCCAGACCACCCAGGTGCCGGTGAAGACCCAGTTCGGCTGGCACATCATCCGCGTCGACGACGTCCGCCAGGCCGAACTGCCCAAGATGGAAGACATCAAGCCGCAGATCGCGCAGCAGATGCAGCAGCAAAAGCTCACCGAGTTCCAGAAAGGTCTGCGCGAAAAGGCCAAGATCGAATAAGCGGCCTCATGGCTCAAGAAAAAAGCGCGGACTTCCGCGCTTTTTTCGTTTCAGGACAGCCGCATGGCCAGCCAGATCAGCGCCATCAGCACCGGCTGGTGCAGCAGGTAGTAGCTCAAACTCCAGCGGCCCAGCCACACCAACGCCTTGCGTCCCCTCCGGGCCGGCACACCGTTGCCCAGCCACTGCGGCCGCTCGCGACTCGCCCAGCGCCCGACCGCGACACCCCACCACATCACACCCAGCCAGGGCAGCAAAGGCACGTAGTCCTCGGTCACGGGCTTTTTGCTGATGAGACCCAGCCAGTTGAGCCAGGGCGTGTTGAACACCTCCAGCGCAGGAACCGACTGGATCAGGGCCGGTGCCACCAGCTTGAGGCCGATGGCCAGCGCACCCAGCGGCCACAGCCATGCGCCCCAACCCGCGGTCAGGCGCACCACGATCAACATCACCGCGATGCCGTGCAGAACGCCAAAGTAAATGAAGCTCTGGGGAAAGACCAGCAGCGAGCCGGCGGTGACCAGCAGCGCCGCACCGGCCACCTGCAACCAGCGGCGCCAGAAACGCGCCCAGGTCTGCCCCTGGTGCACAGCCACCGCCTGCGACAGGCCGGCGGTGAACAGAAACAGGCTCACGATGGCGGTGCGCTGCCAGGTCCAGAACGGGTCCCGGTAGAAGTCTTCGCGGATCAGGCGGAAGAAGTTGAGGTCGAAGCAGAAGTGGTACGCCGTCATCCACAGCATGGCCGCGGCGCGCAGGAGGTCGATGCGGTCCAGGCGCTGCGTCATGATCGTATTCGTGTGGACCTCAGGCGCGCCGCTGGATGTCCAGCAGGATCTGGCTGAGCGCCGCCGGTTCGCTCACCATCGGGTCGTGGCCGGTGGCCATCTCCACCACGTTCCAGCCGGGTTCGCTGCGCACCCGCACGCGCGACGGTGCAATGGTGGCCAGCGCCGGTTGGGTGCAGTCAATGAACGTGCGCGGCACGGCGGCCACCCGCTCGGCGTCGAAGTCCAGCGGCTGTTGGTACAGATGGAAAGGCTGCGGGGTCTGGCGCCGGTTGACCCAGTCGCGGTCGGCGCCGCTCAGGCCGAACAGGCTGGCATCGGGCGGCGGAAAGCTCAGGCCGCCGCTGGGCTGCGATGCCGCGATCCGGGCCTGTTGGGTCTCTGTGGCGTGGTGGCTGCTCCAGCTGTCACCGGGATACGGCAGCGCGGCGTCGAGGTACACCAGGTGCACGAGCAACCCCGGGTGGTTGGCTTGCAGCCGATCGGCCACGCCGGTGATCACCATGCCCGCGTAGCTGTGGCCCACCAGCACCACGCGCTGGAGTTCTTCGGCTGCGATCAGGCCGATCACATCCTGGATGTGGGTGTGCAGATCGATCGTGGGCGCCATCAGGTGGGCACGTTCGCCCACACCGGTCAAGGTGACGGCGTGGCTGTCCACCCCGGCACTGCGCAGCAGCGGCAACACCCGGCTCCAGCACCAGGCGCCGTGCCAAGCGCCATGCACGAGCACGATGGAAGTTGTCTGCGTGGGGTCGGCGGCTGCGGTCAAAGCGGGTCTCCGGTGGCGGGTTGGGCACCACCGGATTCTGCCCTGAGGGCGCCGCGTCCTCAGATGTAGGCGGTCGGCTGGCGCACGTGGCGCATGTGCAGCGAGAGGCCGAGGGCGGCCATGTGGTTGCTGTTGCGACCCAGGATGGTTTCGCACAGGGGCAGGAACTCCGCTTCCTCGAAGCCCGCGTGGGCCGCATACGCGGCCACGAGCTGGTGCACTTCGTTCACGTCCAGGTCGGCATCCTGCCCCTTGCCCACGCGCTTGAGCGCTTTTTCCAGGTTTTTCCACAGCGTTTCGATGGCGCGGTGTTCGTGCGTCAGCCGCTCGGTCATGACCCGAACGCGGTCGCGCTCGGCACCCGGCTGGGCGCTGGCGAGCACGGCCGGGAACAGGTCGCGCTCTTCGTCGAGGTGGTGTTCAAAAATCGCTTCGCGGAAGAACGCCAACGAGTCCGATGCGATCTGGCGCGCCTGGGCGGCGGGCGCCAGCAGCGCGGGCAGCGCATCCAGCGACTGCAGGCGTTTGAGGATGCCGACGTGGCAGTTCGCGAAGGTGGTCAGCGGCGCGTCGGTGCGCGCGTTGGCTTCAGGGCTGTGGGTGGCGGTGGTCATGCGGTCTCCTCGCGCTTCGCCGGGCAGGATCGGCCGGCGGATGGCACCAGTCTAGGCAGACCGCGTCTGCGTGCCTTGACACAGGTCAAGCGGTCTCGGGATCAGCGATGCGCCACCAGCTCGAACAGGTCCTTTTCGATTTCCCGGCTGTTGGCACTGATCACGCGACGTTGCATCTTCACGTAGCGCTTGACCGGCGGTGCGTACCAGATCAGGTAGTGGATGCGCACCGGCTCGATCGAGGCCAGGGTGGTGCCACCGGTGGCGCTGCGGCTGCTCCACACCTCCACCTTGAACGCCTCGAAGCTGCCGCCCGGCACATTCACCGTCTCGCGCCCGAGCACCTTGGCCTGCGAGTACCACTGGCCCCAGGTGTCGACGTCAGGGGTGGCGAAGTCGCTCAGCGAGCCCAGGGTGCTCAGGTCGCGAAAGGCGCCGAGGTAGGGGCTGTACTCCAGGCCGATCTGGTCCCAGGTCAGAAACGCGGGGCGGCTGCCGATGGCGCGGCGCGAGTCGCCCACGATGCGCGTTTCGGCGTCGGCGCGCAGGGTATCCGTCACCAAGCCGTCGCGCACCGATTGCACGGAAATCACGATGTCACGGCGCGGGCTGGTAGGCCATTTGCCGCTGGTGCGGTACGTCCAGCTCTCGCCCGGCCGGGGCAAGGCGGCGTTGACTTCACGCGCCACTTCGGGTGGACGCTCCGGCACCGCAGCCACCGTCGCGGGCGCTGGTGCTGGTGCGGCAGGCTCCGCTGGCCTGGCACGTGCCACGTCGATCGGCGTGGCGGGCCGGGTCGTGGTCAGCGGGGCCGCCGTGGCCGGGCTCGAGGGGGGCGGCGGCCGGGTCGGTGCAGCGGCCACGATCACCGGCGCAGACACCACGGGAGCCGCCACCACAGCGGGCCTGGCGGGAGGTGCCGTCTCCGCTGTCGGCGTCGCCGCGGACACTGGAGCCGGTGCCGGCGCGGCTGCGACCACGACCGCCGTCTCGGGCGCTCGGGGCGATTCGGCGGTGAGCAGGGGGGTGGAGGCGACCGGGGACGTGGACCCGTCATCGCCGGGCCAGAAGGCCCAAAGTCCAAGCGCGAGCCCACCGACGCCCAGACCTGCCCAGCGCCAAAGTCCACCGCTGCTGGCCGCCGTCACGGCGGGTGAGGAGGTCGAGGCAACGGGTCCATGGGCGTCGCGAGGCTTGTCGGCGACGGCAGTGGGTTCGGTGATGCCGGCGTCCGCGCGCCGGTCCAGCATGGTGTCGAGGGCGCGGATCAGCTCTTGCGTGGAGGCCTCCCACTGCTTGTGGCTGATCTCGATGGCCTGGCGCCGGGCCAGCGCCTTGAGGTCGGCGGGCAGCTCGTCACCACGCGGCATGAGCGCACCACCCACCAGCACCGGCACCACGCGGATCTCGCGCTCCAGCGCCACGCCGGTTTCCAGTCGCACAAAGTCGTGGGGATCGTCGAGCCGCCGGCGCCCGGCAGCGTCGGTGGTGCTGAGCCATTCGTCACCGATGACGACGACCAGGACTTGGCAGGAACCCACCGCCTGCTCGATCGCGGTGACGAAGTCGGTGCCGAGTTCGATGCCCGCCACGTCCATGAACACCCGGTCGGCGCCGAAGTGGGCGGCGAGGCGGTCGTACAGCCGCCCGGCGTAACCGGCCGAGTCGTCCCTGCGGTAGCTGATGAAGATCCCGTCCATGTGGCGAAGACCCGAGGTTTCACCGCCAATCGGTGCGGTGTCCGGTGGCGGGCCCCTGGAGGCTCGGGGCTCGACCGACTCATTCTAGGACGCTGCCCCGGTCAGTGCCATCCCCAACTGAAGGATCAGCGCGTCAGGCGGGCTGGGGCTTCTTGCCGCGCAGGCGGCCAACCAAGCCCACCAACACCAGCACCACGGCACCGGCCACCACGCCCACCAGCGCTCCGGCCAGGCTGGTCACCACGGGCGCCACCCAGCCCAGGCCCGCGGCGAAGTCTTCAATGCCATGGCCCACCGCGGGCACACCGTGCACCAGGATGCCGCCGCCCACCAGGAACATGGCGGCGGTGCCCACGACCGAGAGCGTTTTCATGAGCCAGGGCGCAGCCGCGAGGATTCCGCGGCCGATCGCCTGCTTCCAGCGCGCCACTTGCTGGTTGAGGTGAAGACCCAGATCGTCCAGCTTGACGATGCCGGCCACCAGGCCATAAACACCCACCGTCATGAGCAGCGAAATGCCCACCAGCACCGCCACGCGCTGGCCCATGCTGGCCGCGGCCACCGTGCCCAGGCTGATCACGATGATCTCGGCCGAGAGGATGAAGTCGGTGCGCACGGCGCCCTTGATCTTCTCTTTCTCGAAGGCCACCAGGTCCACATTCTTGTCGACCACGGCTTCCAGCAGCTTCGCGTGTTCCGCCTCGTCTTCGGCCTTGTGGGCGCCGAACGCGTGCACGAGTTTTTCGACCCCCTCGTAACAGAGGAACAAGCCGCCCAGCATCAGCAGCGGCGTGATGGCCCAGGGCGCGACCACGCTGATGAGCAAGGCCGCCGGTACCAGGATGGCCTTGTTGATCATCGAGCCCTTGGCCACCGCCCAGACCACCGGCAACTCACGATCGGCCTTCACGCCGGTGACCTGTTGCGCGTTGAGCGCGAGGTCATCGCCCAGCACACCCGCCGTCTTCTTCACGGCCAGCTTCGTCATCACGGCCACGTCATCGGCCGCGGCTGCGCCTTGGCGCGCGGCGATCTTGGTCATCACGGCCACATCGTCCAGGATGGCGGCGATGTCGTCGATCAATAAAAGCAAGCTGCTTCCGGCCATGGGTACTTTCGAGGGTTGAGGCGTCAGGCGCCGAAAGCGATGCGGGGCGGGGTCATGCGACCCACCGTCGCGCGTTGTGCCACAAACGCATCCAGGCGCTGCGGGCCGCCGGGTCCTGGTCGGTCCAGCTCATCTGGATGTTGCGGAACACGCGCTCGGGGTGCGGCATCATGGCCGTGAAGCGGCCGTCTGCGGTGGTCACTGCGGTCAGGCCACCCGGGCTGCCGTTGGGGTTGAACGGGTAGGCCTCGGTGGCCGTACCCGTGTTGTCGGTGAAGCGCATCGCCGCGATCGCCTTGCTGGCGTCGCCCCGGTGGTGGAAGTTGGCATAGCCCTCGCCATGCGCCACCGCGATCGGCAACCGGCTGCCCGCCATGCCGGCCAAGAACAGGCTGGGCGAGTCGAGCACCTCCACCATCGAGAGGCGTGCCTCGAAACGCTCGCTTTGGTTGGTGGTGAAGCGCGGCCAGGCCTCGGCGCCGGGGATGATGTCGGCCAGCTCGGCAAACATCTGGCAACCGTTGCACACGCCCAGACCGAAGGTGTCGCCTCGGGCAAAGAACGCCTGGAACTGGGCGGAGAGCGCCTCGTTGAAGGTGATGCTGCGCGCCCAGCCGATGCCGGCACCCAGCGTGTCGCCGTAGCTGAAGCCGCCGCAGGCCACAACGCCCTTGAAATCGGCCAGCTTCGCGCGGCCGGTCTGCAGGTCGGTCATGTGCACGTCAAACGCTTCGAAGCCGGCCTGGGTGAAGGCGTAGGCCATCTCCACGTGGGAGTTCACGCCCTGCTCGCGCAGGATCGCGACCCGGGGCCTGGCGAGGTTGAGGAACGGCGCGGCGATGTTGTTGGTCGGGTCGAAGGTCAGCCTCGTGTGCAGACCGGGGTCATCGGGCTGGCCGGCGGCCGCATGTTCGGCATCGGCACAGGCCGGGTTGTCGCGCTGCTGGTTGATCTTCCAGCTCACGCTGTCCCAGACCTGGTGCAAATCAAACAGGCTGGCCGAGAACACGGCCTTGGTGTCGCGCCAGACCTGCAACTGGCCTTTGCCCACCTCCATGCTGGAAGTCGCGGGCCGGGTCTTGCCGACAAAGTGGCTGTGTTTGCTCAGACCGTGCTCGCGCAAGGTCTGCATCACGGCGTTGCGGTCGGAGGTCGCCACCTGCAGCAGCACGCCCAGCTCTTCGCTGAACAGCGCCTTGAGCGTGAGCTCTTCGCGCCGCGCACTCACCTGACCGGCCCAGTTTTTGGCGTCGCCCATCTCGGCACGGCTGTCGCTGATGCCGTCGCCCTCGGTGACCAGCAGGTCCACGTTGAGCGACACGCCCACGTGGCCGGCAAAGGCCATCTCGGCGGCGGCGGCCAGCAGGCCACCGTCGCTGCGGTCGTGATAGGCCAGGACCTTGCCCTCGGCCCGCAGCGCGTTCACGGCGTTCACCAGGTTGACGAGGTCTTGTGCGTCGTCCAGATCGGGCGCCTCGCCACCGCCCTGCCCCAGCACCTGGGCCAGCACGCTGCCGCCCATGCGGTGGCGGCCTTTGCCCAGGTCGATCAGCACCAGCGTGGTGTCGTCCAGCGCGTTGTTCAGCTGCGGCGTGAGCGTGCCGCGCACGTCGGCCAGCGTGGCGAAAGCGCTCACGATCAGGCTCACCGGCGAGGTCACCTTTTTCGTGTCGCTGCCCTCTTTCCACTGCGTGCGCATGGACAGGCTGTCCTTGCCCACGGGAATTGAGATACCCAGCGCGGGGCAGAGTTCCATGCCAACGGCCTTCACCGTCTCGTACAAGGCAGCGTCTTCGCCCGGTTCGCCGCAGGCAGCCATCCAGTTGGCGGAGAGCTTCACGCGTGGAAGTTCGATGGGCGCGGCCAGCAGGTTGGTGATGGCTTCGGCCACCGCCATGCGGCCGGAGGCGGCGGCGTCGAGGGCGGCCAGCGGCGTGCGCTCGCCCATGCTCATGGCCTCGCCCGCGAAGCCCTTGAAATCGGCCAGGGTCACGGCGCAGTCGGCCACCGGCACCTGCCAGGGGCCGACCATCTGGTCGCGGTGAGAGAGTCCACCCACGGTGCGGTCGCCGATGGTGATGAGGAAACGCTTGGACGCCACCGTGGGATGACTCAGCACGTCGATCACAGCCTTCTGCAGATCGACGCCGGTGAGGTCCAGCGGCGCGGGCTGGCGATCCACCGACCTCACATCACGGTGCATCTTGGGCGGCTTGCCCAGCAGCACGTTCATGGGCATGTCGACCGCTTTTTCCGTTCGCCCTGAGCCTGTGGAAGGGTCGTCGGCCAGCACCAGCTCGCGCTCTTCCGTGGCCACACCCACCACGGCAAACGGGCAGCGTTCGCGCTCGCAGAAACCTTTGAACACCTCCAGCGATTCGGGCGCGATCGCCAGCACATAACGCTCCTGGCTTTCGTTGCACCAGATTTCCTTGGGCGCCAGGCCGCTTTCTTCCAGCGGCACGGCGCGCAGGTCAAAACGCGCACCGCGCCCGGCGTCGTTGGTCAGCTCGGGAAAGGCATTCGACAGACCACCCGCGCCCACGTCGTGGATCGCCAGGATGGGGTTGTTCGCCCCCTGCTGCCAGCAGTGGTTGATGACCTCCTGGGCTCGGCGCTCGATCTCAGGGTTACCGCGTTGCACGGAGTCGAAGTCCAGCGAGGCGGCGTTGGTGCCGCTGGCCATGGAACTCGCCGCGCTGCCCCCCATGCCGATCTTCATGCCCGGGCCGCCGAGCTGGATCAGCAGCGAGCCGGCCGGGAACTCGATCTTCTGGGTCTGGATGGCGTCGATCACGCCCACGCCGCCGGCGATCATGATGGGCTTGTGATACCCACGCTGAACGCCGTCCACCGCCAGTTCGTATTCGCGGAAATAGCCCAGCAGGTTGGGCCGGCCGAACTCGTTGTTGAAAGCCGCACCGCCGAGCGGGCCCTCGGTCATGATCTGCAGCGGGCTGGCGATGTGCTCGGGCTTGCCGCCCGGCTGGTCACTCAGGCCGCCCCAGAGCTTGCCCACGGTGAAGCCGGTCAGGCCGGCCTTGGGCTTGGAGCCGCGGCCGGTCGCGCCCTCGTCGCGGATTTCGCCGCCTGCGCCGGTGGAGGCGCCGGGGAACGGAGAGATGGCGGTCGGGTGGTTGTGCGTCTCCACCTTCATCAACACGTGGTGCGTGGCGGTTTCGGCCGCGTAGGCGGGCGAGGCTTCGCCGCCCGCGCGCGCCACGAAGCGCTCCACCACGCTGCCTTCCATGATGGAGGCGTTGTCCGAATACGCCACCACGGTGTGCTGCGGTGCCAGCTGGTGGGTGTGGCGGATCATGCCGAACAGGCTTTTCTCCTGCGCCACGCCGTCGATGGTGAACTGCGCGTTGAAGATCTTGTGGCGGCAGTGTTCGCTGTTGGCCTGCGCAAACATCATCAGCTCCACGTCGGTCGGGTTGCGCTGCAGGCCGTTGAATGCGTTGACCAAATAATCGATTTCATCGTCGGCCAGGGCCAGCCCCCAGTCGGCGTTGGCGCGCTCCAGCGCGGCGCGACCGCCGCCAAGCACGTCCACCTGCTCCATGGGCGCAGGGTGCAGTTCGGTGAACAGGGCCTGCGCCTGTCTGCGGTCGAGCGAGACGTTTTCCGTCATGCGGTCGTGCAGCAGGTCGGCCACGGCACGCAACTGTTCGGCCGACAGGCTGGCCTTGCCGAGCAGTCCGCTCTTGAGCTGCAGGCGGAACTCGACCAGCCGCTCCACCCGGTGCAGGGCCAGGCCGCAGTTGTGCGCGATGTCGGTGGCCTTGGAAGCCCAGGGCGAGACCGTGCCCAGGCGCGGCATCACCAGCAGGGCCGGGGCGCCAGCGGCTTCGAGCTTGAGGTGGGCTTCTGAAGCGGGCTCACCGTAGGTCAGCAGCTCGCCCACACGCGCCACGGTGGCCGCATCGGGCTCGCCGTCGAAGGCGGCCAGGTGCACGAAGCGGGCCGAGAGGCCGGTGATCTTGTCGGAGAGGGCTGCCAGACGGGGCAGGAGTTGCTGGACTTTGAAGTCGCTGATGGCATTGCCGCCATCGAAAGTGCGCAGGTGCAGGGACACGTTGGGAGCCTGAGGTGCGTAGACCCGGGGGGTGGGCGGAGTGGCGATTTTACCCGCGTGGCCCGCCCAGTCATCGGCACCGATACCCTGCGCCGCAGGGCCCGGTGGGATAATCCGCGTCCATGAGCATCACCTACAAAGACGCAGCGGGCATCGAAGGCATGCGGGTGGCCTGCCGCCTGGCCTCCGAAGTGCTGGACTACCTCACGCCGCTGATCCAGCCGGGCGTGACCACGCTGGAGATCGACCGCCTGGCGGCCGAATTCATGAAACAGCAAGGCACGGTGTCCGCCACCATCGGCTACCAGCCCAGTGGCTATCCGCCCTACCCCGGCCACCTGTGCACCTCCATCAACCACGTGGTGTGCCACGGCATTCCGAACGAGAAACCGCTCAAGAAAGGCGACATCCTCAACGTGGACGTGACCGTCATCAAGGACGGCTGGTTCGGCGACAACAGCCGCATGTACATGATCGGTGGCGAGGCCGCCTGTTCGGTGCAGGCGCGCCGGCTGACCCAGGTGACGTACGAGGCCATGTGGAAAGGCATCGTGATGGTCAAGCCCGGCATCCGCCTGGGCGACATCGGTCACGCCATCCAGACCTTTGCCGAGGGCAACGGCTTCTCGGTGGTGCGCGAGTTCTGCGGCCACGGCATCGGGCAGAAGTTTCACGAAGACCCGCAGGTGCTGCACTACGGCCGCCCGGGCACGCTGGAAGAACTCAAACCCGGCATGACCTTCACCATCGAGCCCATGATCAACGCGGGCAAACGCGACATCAAGGAACAGGGCGACGGCTGGACCATCGTCACGCGCGACCGCTCACTCTCCGCCCAGTGGGAACACACGGTGCTGGTGACCGAAACCGGCTACGAGGTGCTCACGCTGTCGGCCGGCAGCCTGGCGCCGCCGGCTTTTGTGACGCCAGCCGCCGCCGTGGCGGCCTGAGCCGATGGACCCCGTTCTGGCGCCCTCGGGCGACTTTGGCGCACTGCGCCAGCGTTACCGCGACGACAAGTCCGCCCTCTTCTCGCTGCTGCGCGACCAGGGAGCTTCCACGCGGGGTGTGCGCCAAGCGCTGCAGCAACTCTCACGGCTGACCGACCAGACCTTGCGGGAGCTCTGGAGCCGCGCCGGCTTCGGCACCGGCTTCTCGCTGATCGCCGTGGGCGGCTACGGCCGTGGTGAACTGTTCCCCTACTCCGATGTGGATGTGCTGGTGCTGCTGCCCGACGGCGCCATGCCCGACGATGACGCCGAACTCAAGAAGCAGATCGAGGGCTTCATCGGCGCGTGCTGGGACCTGGGTCTGGAAATCGGGTCCAGCGTTCGCTCGGTGACCGACTGCGTGGAGGAGTCGGCCAAAGACGTGACGGTGCAGACCTCCATGCTGGAAAGCCGCCTGATCTGTGGCAGCAAGAGCGCTTTCAACCGCCTCGTCAGCCTGCTGGACGAGGCCATGGACCCCAAGGCCTTTTACGTGGCCAAGACGCTGGAGATGCGCCAGCGCCACACCAAGTACGAAAACACGCCGTATTCGCTGGAGCCCAACTGCAAGGAGTCGCCCGGCGGCTTGCGCGACCTGCAGATCATCCTGTGGGTGTCCAAGGCCGCCGGCCTGGGGCGCAGCTGGGACGACCTGGCGCGCAAAGGCCTGGCCACGCCGCTGGAAGCGCGCCAGATCAAGGCCAACGAAGCCTTGCTCAGCCTGATCCGCGCGCGACTGCACCTGCTGGCCAACCGGCGCGAAGACCGGCTGGTGTTCGACCTGCAGACCGCGGTGGCCGAGTCGTTCGGCTTCAAGGCGCAGGTTCCGGCCGTCATCACCGCCGGCCCACCCGGACAGCCTCACGCAACACCCACGGCCAAAGGCACGCGCCGCGCCAGCGAAGCGCTCATGAAGCGTTACTACTGGGCCGCCAAGGCCGTGACCCAGCTCAACCAGATCCTGCTGCTCAACATCCAGGAGCGCCTGCAGGACGACATGGCCGGCGTGGACCGCCTGAGACCGCTGAACCCGCGCTTCTTCGACAAGGGTGGCATGCTGGAGGTGGCCAGCGACGATCTGTACGTCCAGCAACCGCGAGCCATCCTGGAGACGTTTCACATCTACCAGACCACGGTGGGCATCAAAGGCTTCTCGGCCCGCACGCTGCGCGCGCTCTACAACGCCCGACCGGTCATGAACGCGAAGTTCCGCGCCGACCCGGTCAACCGCGCTCAGTTCCTGCAGATCCTGAAAGAGCCCGAAGGCATCACGCATGCGCTGCGCATGATGAACGAGACCTCGGTGCTCGGGCGCTACCTCTGGGTTTTTCGCCACATCGTGGGCCAGATGCAGCACGACCTGTTCCATGTGTACACCGTGGACCAGCACATCCTCATGGTGCTGCGCAACGTGCGCCGCTTCTTCATTGCCGAGCACTCGCACGAATACCCGTTCTGCTCACAGCTAGCCGCCGGCTGGGACAAGCCCTGGATCTTCTACATCGCAGCCATCTTCCACGACATCGCCAAGGGCCGCGGCGGTGACCATTCCGACCTCGGCGCCAAGGACGTGCGCACCTTCTGCCGCCAGCACGGCATCGAGCGCGAAGACAGCAAGCTGATCGAGTTCCTGGTGTCCGAACACCTGACCATGAGCCGCATGGCGCAGAAGGAAGACCTGAGCGACCCAGACGTGATCGCCGCATTTGCGAAACGCGTGGGCAACGAGCGTTACCTCACGGCGCTCTACTTGCTCACCGTGGCCGACATCCGGGGCACCAGCCCGAAGGTGTGGAACGCCTGGAAGGGCAAGCTGCTGGAAGACCTGTACCGCTACACCCTGCGAGCGCTCGGCGGCCGAGCCCCCGACCCGGGTGCGGTGATCGAAGCGCGCAAGCGCGAGGCGCTGTCCATGCTGGCGCTGCACGCGCTGCCGCACATGGCGCACAAGGCGCTGTGGGACACGCTGGACGTGAGCTACTTCATGCGCCACCAGGCCGACGAGATCGCCTGGCACACGCGGGTGCTCACGCGGCAGATCGCCCAGACCGCAACCAAAGCCGCCGCCAAGCCGGCGCCCGACGTGGATGAAACGGTGGTGGATCGCTGCATCGTGCGCGCCCGCCTTTCGCCCGAAGGCGAAGGCCTGCAGGTGCTGGTGTATGCGCCCGATCAGAACGATCTGTTTGCCCGCATCTGCGGCTACTTCGACAGCTCCAACTTCAGCATCCTGGACGCCCGCGTGCACACCACGCTCACCGGCCACGCGCTCGACACCTTCCAGGTGGTGGCGCCCACGTTGTCGGAGCACTACCGCGAATTGATCGCGATGGTGGAGAACAACCTGGCGCAGACCATCGACGAGTGCGGCCCGCTGCCGGCGCCCATGAAGGGCCGTCTCTCGCGCCGGGTCAAGAGTTTCCCGGTCACGCCGCGGGTGGACCTGCGGCCCGACGAGAAGGCGCAGCGCTGGCTGCTGTCGGTCTCGGCGAGCGACCGCGCCGGCCTGCTTTACGGCATCTCGCGCGTGCTGGCGCGTTACGACATCAACGTGCAGCTGGCCAAGATCACCACGCTGGGCGAGCGGGTGGAAGACACCTTCCTCATCTGTGGCGCGCAGTTGCAGATGAACAAGCGGCAGATCGAGATCGAGACGGAGTTGCTGGAGACTTTGGAGGGCTGAGTTTTCGCTCCGACTTTGCTCGTGTTTCTCTCCGCCTGCTCCGGTCATCGGCGACCACGGGGCACGGCTCCGCGAATGTCCCCCGGGGCCTGCGGCCCCTCCTCCTTGATTTCGCTGCGCCGTGCCCCATGGCCGCCGATGACCTCGTTTCACTCGGTCTGTGCGCGCACCTACTTCACATCAGCTCGTGAGTGAGTGGCGCTCAGCGCAGCGGCATCAAGGAGGAGAGGCGGCAAAGCCGCCTCGGGGGACAGCCGCGGAGCAGAGCGCCACTCACTCACGAGCCCGCCAAACCCTAGGCTCGCAAGGCCTCCGACGGCGACTCGGCCCCAGAAGGTTTGCGCCCAAACAGCGACCCGAACCAGATCGACACATCGTCAACCAGCGTGAACACCGCCGGAATCACCAGCAGGCTCAGGAAGGTCGAGGTGATCAAACCGCCGATCACCGCCACCGCCATCGGTGAACGGAAACTGCTGTCGGCCGCGCCCCAGCCAATGGCGATCGGCAACATGCCCGCGCCCATGGCGATCGTCGTCATCACGATCGGGCGCGCGCGCTTGTGGCAGGCATCCAGAATCGCATCCAGCCGGTTCATGCCGTGCTCGCGCCGCGCCTCGATCGCGTACTCCACCAGCAAAATCGAGTTCTTCGTCGCCACCCCCATCAGCATGATCAAACCGATCAGCGACGGCATGGAGAAGCTCTTGTCGGCCAGCAGCAGCGCCACGAAGGCGCCACCCAACGACAGCGGCAGTGCCGCCAGAATCGTCACCGGGTGCAGGAAGGCCTTGAACAGCAGCACCAGCACGATGTAGATGCACAGCACGCCGGTCAGCATGGCCAGGCCGAAGCTGGCGAACAGCTCGCCCTGCACCTCGGCATCGCCGATCTCCAGCACCGACACGCCCGGTGGCAGGTTGCGCAGGCTGGGCAGTTTCTCCACCGCGTTCTTCATGTCGCCCAGCGCAATGCCGGCGAGCTCGACTTCAAAGTTGATGTTGCGCGCGCGGTCGTAGCGGTCGATCACGGCCGGGCCGCCGCCAAAGCTCAGCGTGGCCACCTGCCCCAGCATCACCGGCCCCTTGCCGCCCGGCACCGCCAGACGGGCCAGCAAGTCCAGATCACCACGGGCGGAGGCGTCAAGCTTGACCACGATGGGAATCTGCCGCTGCGGCAGGTTCATCTTCGGGAGCGCCGTGTCGTAATCGCCCACGGTGGCAATGCGCAAGGTCTCGGCGATCGCGCTGCTGGTCACGCCCATGTCGGCAGCGCGCGCCAGGTCGGGCGTCACGCTGATCTCGGTGCGCACCAGCGACGCGGTGGACTGCACGCTGCCCACGCCGGGAATGGTGCGCAGGTCGCGTTCGATCCCGGTGGCCGCGGTGGTGAGCGCGGCGGCGTCGTTGCCGGTGAGCGTCAGGATGTACTTTTCACCCGAACCGCCCAGGCCCACCTTGCTGCGCACGCCCGGCAGGTTGGACATGGCCGCGCGCATCTGGTTTTCGATGACCTGTTTGCGCGGGCGCGTGCCCCGCGCGTCGAGCTGGATGGTCAGCGCCGCCTTGCGCGACTCGGCCGTGCCCTGCGGCGCAAAGGGATCACTGCCTGCGGAGCCCGATCCGATGGTGGTGTAGACCGACTTCACATGCGGCACGTCCATCACCAACAGGCGCGCACGCTCGGCACTCGCCACGGTCTGCTGCAGCGTGGAGCCCGGTGGCAGTTCGATGTAGACCTGCGTCTGCGAGTTGTCGTCGGGCGGAATGAAGCCCTGCGGCAGCAGCGGAATCAGCATGAGCGAGCCGACGAAGAACACGCCCGCGCCGATCATGGTGATCCAGCGGTGGCGGATGCACCAGGCCGCCCAGCCCCGGTAGGTGTTGAGCCAGGCGGGTTCGTCCTGGTTGGTCATCCACTTCCAGAAGGCACCGGTCACGCGGTTGCTGCGCGCCCAGCGCGGCATGTCCTGGGCCATCACCACCGGCTTGAGTAGGTAGGCCGCCATCATGGGCGTGAGCGCGCGCGCCACCACCAGCGAGGCGAACACCGCGAACGACGCCGTCCAGCCGAACTGCTTGAAGAACTTGCCCGGGATGCCCGACATGAAGGCCGTGGGCAGGAACACCGCGATCAAGGCGAAGGTGGTGGCGATGACCGCCAAACCGATCTCGTCGGCCGCTTCCATCGACGCCTGGTACGGCGTCTTGCCCATGCGCATGTGGCGCACGATGTTCTCCACCTCCACGATCGCATCGTCCACCAGGATGCCGATCACCAGCGACATGGCCAGCAGCGTCACCACGTTGATGGTGAAGCCCATGTAGTGCATGCCGATGAAGGCCGGGATGGCCGACAGTGGCAGCGCGACCGCCGAGACCACGGTGGCGCGAAAGTCGCGCAGAAACAGCCACACCACCAGCACCGCCAGGATGGCACCTTCGTACAGCAGCACCATGGAGCCGTCGAACTCCTCCTGCACCGGCGTGACGAAGTCGAACGACTCGGTGATGCTCAGATCCGGCCGCGCGGCGCGCAGCTCCGTGAGCTTTTCGCGCACGCCATTGCCCACCTCGATCTCGCTGGCGCCGCGGCTGCGCGCGACTTCAAAACCCACCACCGGCTGGCCGTTCAGGAAGGCCGCGGCCGTGGGCTCGGCCACCGTGTCCTGGATGGTGGCGATCTGGTCCAGGCGAACGCGTCGGCCGTCGGAGAGCGACAGCTCCAGCCGCGAGAGTTCTTCAGCCGATTGCAATGAAGACAGCGTGCGCAACGGCTGCTGGCTGCCGCCCAGGTCCACCCGGCCACCGGCGCTTTCGATCTGCACTTTGGCGAGTTGGCGCGACACGTCGGCCGCGCTCGCACCCAGCGCCTGCAGCTTCAGCGGGTCCAGCAGCACCTGCACTTCGCGGTCCACGCCACCCACGCGGTTGATGGCGCCCACGCCGCGCACCGAGAGCAGCAGCTTGGAAATGTCGTTTTCGACAAACCACGAGATGGCTTCCGCGTCCATCTTGTCGGACGACACGGTGTAGGCCAGCACCGCACCCCCGGCGAGCTCGACCTTGTTGATGATGGGTTCGCGCAGATCGGCCGGCAGGTCACCGCGCACCTTGGCCACGGCCGAGCGCACATCGTCCAGCGCTTCCTGCGTGTTCTTCTCGATGCGGAATTCGGTCGTGATGGTGACCGCGCCGTCCTGCACCTTGGTGGTGATGTGCTTGATGCCTTGCAGCGAGGCGAGGCTGTTTTCGATGACGCGCGCCACGTCGTTTTCCAGCTGGTTGGGCGCGGCGCCCGGCAGGCTGGCGCTCACCGTGATGTTGGGCACATCCAGGTCGGGGAAGTTTTGCACCTTCATCTGGCCGAACGAGAACAGGCCCGCCAGCGTCAGCATGAAGAACAGCATCGACGCCGGGATCGGATTCTTGATGGACCAGGCAGAGACGTTCATGGCCCGGTCCTCACTTCACCACTTTGACGAGATCGGCTTCGTTCAGGAAACCCGCGCCCTGCACCGCCACCGGCTCGTCGGCCTTCACGCCTTCGAGCACCTCGACCCGCTCGCCCACCCGCCGGCCGGTCTGCACCTTGCGCTGGCTGGCCTTGTTCTGCGGGTCGATCACGAACACGTAGTTGCTGCCGTCGCGCACCACGATGGATTCGCTGGGCACCGTGAGCGCATCGCTCTGGCCCAGCTCAAAGAAGCCCTTGGCAAAAGTACCCGCCTTCAGCTCGTCGTTGCGCGGCAGGTCCACAAACACCAGGATGTTGCGCGTCTGCGGGTCCGCGCTGGGCGCGATCGCGCGCACCCGGCCGGTGATCTCCAGCCCGCTGGCCGCTGTGACCTTCACCTCCTGGCCTTTGCTCACACGCCCCACCTCGCTGGGCGTGACCTCGCCGCGCCATTCCATGCGGCTCTGGCGCACCAGGCGGAACAGCTCCTGCCCCGCGCTCACCACCGCACCCACGGTGGCACCGCGCGCCGAAATCACGCCGTCATCGGGCGCGAGCACCTGGGTGTTGCCCAGGCGAACCTCGGTGGCGCTCAGCACAGCCTTCGCGGCTTCCAGTTGCGCGCGCGCCACCTTCTCTTGCGTGAGGTAATGCGCCACCTGCGAAGCGGAGAGCGCGCCGCTGTCCTGGATGGACCGCGCCCGGTCGGCGTCGGCCTTGGCGTTCTCATGGCTGGCCTCGGCCTGCATCAGGCTGGCACGGCTCTGCAGGCTGTCGGCCTGCGTGGTTTCGCGCGCGAACTCGGCCAGCACCTGGCCCTTGCGCACCACGTCACCCACGTTCACGTTCACCGACGCCAGCCGCAGGCCATTGAGTTCGGCGCCCACGCTGGCCTCTTGCCAGGCGGTGATGTTGCCGTTGGCCTGCAGGCGGATCGGCAGGCTGCTGCGCTCGGGCTGGGCCACGGTCACGGTGAGCGAAGGCTTGGGGCCGGCGGCAGCCGCGTCGGGCGCGGGCGCCGCGGGCTGCTTGATGAACGCCCAGAAAACCACCAGCAGCACCAGGGCCAGGGCGATGGCCAGCCAGAGCCAGCGTTTGCGCGATGGGGAAGTTGTGGCGTTCATGCGGGGTCTTTGAGTGCGTTGGGGTTGTTCACGGGATCGAAGCCACCGCCCAGGGCGACGTAGAGCTGGATCCAGGCGTTGATGCGTTCTTGCTGCAGATTCACCGCGCTGCTGTCGGCGTTGAGCTTGAGGCGGCGCGCCTCTTCCAGTTCGTTGAGGTTGGCCAGGCCCACGCGGTAGCGCGCCTCGGTGCCCTTGAGCGACTGTTCGTAGCCGGCCACGGCCGTGACCGTCGACGCCTCCCGCTCGCGCAGGCTGGCCAGCGTCACCAGCGCCTGCTCCACCTCGGCCACCGCCTGGCGCAGGGTGCTGGCGTACGCGATGGCCGCAGACTCGTAGCGGGCCTGCGCACTGTCGGTGCTCGCGCGAAGGCTGTCACGCCCCAGCAGCGGCAGGCTCAGGCGGATCGGTCCGATGGCCCAGGTGTTGAACGTGCCCTCGGTGCCGCTGCCGGAGAACCGGTTGCGCAGCAAGCTGCCCGAGAGCGACAGGCCCGGCAGCAAAGCGGCCCTGGCCACGCCCACGTCTTCGCTGGCGGCCACCAGCTCGCGCTGTGCGCGGTAGACATCGGGCCGCTGGCGGATGACTTCGGCCGGCACGGCGTTCACCAACAGCAGGCCGTCAAGGCGCTCCGAAGACAGCAAGGCCGGCGCACCGGCCAGCCGCTGGCGCACCTCGGGCTCGGGCACACCGGTGAGCGCCACCAGCGACTTCACCTGCCGCTCGCAAACCTCGTCCTGCTGGCGGTAGCGCGCTGCGCTCTCGGCCGCGCTGGCGCGCGCCAGCGCGGCCACCGCCGGGGCGGTGAGGCCAGCGCGCTCGGACGTGCTGTTGTTCTGCGCCGTGACCGCGCGCGATTCGCGGTCGCGCAGGGCGACGGCGAGCTGCTCGCGGCACAGGCGCTGAGAAAAGTAGAGCTGTGCCAGTTCCGAGGCCACCAGGACCCGGGCTTCGTGCCAGCCCGCGCTGGCGGCGTCTTGCTGCGCCTTTGCGCTGCCCAGGCGCGCGGCGCTCTCACCCCACAGACCGATCGCCCACGAGGCCTGCAAGCCGGCGCTCAGCGTGGTGCCCAGCGGAATGGTCGGGTCGGTGATGCCGCGGGTGGCGTTGGCCACCGCGTTCACCTGAGGCCCGTTCTGCGCCTCCACGCCGAAGCGGGTGGCGCGGGCGGAAAACACCTGCGCGCGGGCGGTGGCGATGCTGGGGCTTTGCGCTTGCGCGCGGTGGATCCAGTCGGTGAGCACCGGGTCGTCGAACCGGCTCCACCAGGCGGTGAGTTCCTGCGTGCTGCCCGAGTGGGCCAGCGGGGGCGCGTACCAGCTGCCGGGCAGCACCACCGCCACGTCGGCGGGTGGTTTGGTCACGCTGCAGGCGCCGAGCAGTGCCGCGCACGCCGTCACGGCAAGCAAGTGCTTCATGAAATGGAATCCCTGTGGTTTGGTTTGACCCGGGCCCGACTCTAGTCGATGTGCCCGCCCCAACATGTCAATTCATTTCAACCGCGCGACGGTTTGTTTCAATCGTCTTCTGCCGCGTCCAGCCCGGGAAAAAGCACCTCGGTGAAGCCGAAGCGGCTGAAGTCGCGCACCCGCATCGGGTAGAGCTTGCCCCAGAGGTGGTCGCACTCGTGCTGCACCACCCGCGCATGGAAGCCCTCGGCCTCGCGGTCGATGGTTTGACCGTGCTCATCAAAGCCCTGGTAACGGATGCGGCGCCAGCGCGGCACCACGCCGCGCAGGCCCGGCACCGACAGGCAACCTTCCCAGCCCTCTTCTTCCTCGTCACCCAGCGGCGTGATGACCGGGTTCACCAGCACGGTGCGAGGCACCACCGGCGCTTCGGGGTAGCGCGGGTTGGTCGCGCCGCTGCCGAAAATCACCACCTGCAGGTCCACCCCGATCTGCGGCGCGGCCAGCCCTGCGCCGTTGGCAGCCACCATCGTCTCCTGCAGGTCCACCACCAGCTGGTGCAGCTCGGGCGTGTCGAAGCGGGTGATGGGCTGGGCGTGGCGCAGCAGGCGCGGATCGCCCATTTTCAGGATGGTGTGGATGGTCATGGGTTGGACAAGCGGGGGAGATGGGTTTAGTTTCGCTGATCACGTCACCCCACGCGACCACCCGAGGAGAACCCATGAAGACCGCCCTGCTCGCCTTCGCCCTGATGCTGCCCTTGATGGCCCAGGCCCAGGGCGCCGGGATCTTCAAGGGCGCCGACCTCGCCCTGGGGGCCAAACTCATCGCCGAGAACCGATGCGCGACATGTCACGCCAGCAAGGTCGGCGGCGACGGCAGCGCCATCTACCGCCCGAAAGGCCGCATCCACAACGCCGGCCTGCTGCGCGGCATGGTGGAGAACTGCAGCACGCAGCTGAACCTGCAGCTGTTCCCGGAAGAAGTCACCGCCATCGCGGCGGTGCTCAACCGGGATCATTACCGGTTCAAATGAGCGAGTGGTTCAAGAGCGCCGATGGTCAGCTGAGGAGCCAACCGAGCAGTCCAGCCAACAGCACCCCGGGAACTGCCTGCACCTGTTCTGCATAAGCTTTGGCATGACGCAGGTATGCCGGTCGTTGCACACGCCAGAAATACGTCCATGTGCTCATGTGACCACGCAGCAGCTGTGTGGCCCTCTCGTCACCGGCATCGGCAGCGCGGATCCACTGCGCAATGGCTTGCTCTTCGTCACGGGGCACACCATCACCCCGCATGAGCATGAAACCGGCATCCACGGCAGACCCTTTGAAGCCCCGATCCGATGCCTCGAGGAAATAGCCGAACGCACGAGGTTTGTCGACGGCTTCACCCAAGCCGAAGTAGTAGACCGACGCCATGCAGGCATAGGCCGTGGGTGTGTCCCGCTCCATGGCAGCGCGGCAAATGGAAGCCACGCGCTCCGGCGCCTTGGGTGTGCCGTGCAAGCCGTTGGCCAGAATGCGAACCAGGGTTGCCAAGGCCCAGTCATCACCCAACACAGTTGCACCTTCCAAGTCGGCGAGGGCCTCAGCGGGATTCGGTCCCTCAAGAAGCATCGACGC
The DNA here is from genome assembly GCF_030158645.1 of Hydrogenophaga sp. Lineage (GTDB taxonomy): Bacteria > Pseudomonadota > Gammaproteobacteria > Burkholderiales > Burkholderiaceae_C > Hydrogenophaga. Next base: position 117,641 of record NZ_JAOASO010000133.1, read on the forward strand.
TCGCGTACTCAGTGCCATTTTGGCTTCTGGATCCAGATGAAGTGCTCGAGTCGCGGCCTCCATGGCCATGGCACCGTCACCTTCCGCGTTCGCGAGTGCCGCAAGACTCGCCCAGGCGCTGGCATTGTCCGGATCCCATGTCAGCGACTCTTGAAGCAGAACCGTGGCTTGGTGACGCTTGTTGGCGACCCAGAGTTCGTCGGCCTTGTACTCGGCCAGTTGGCTGCGTAGCACCGCCGTGGTTTTGGACCCTGGGTAGTCGCGCGCAAACACATGCACAAACGCTTCGCCCTGCCGCCAACTGCCGCCCCATTTGGGCTGGAGGTAGTGGAGGTATTCCAGAGGGGTCAGGTAGCCGCCACCACCCAGCGCCTGCATGGCCCGATCCACAACAAGCGCGGCTTCGCGGGCCCCTCGGTTGTAGTACGCCGTGACGACCAGGCCGCGTTGACAAGGGTCACAAGAAGGTCCCAACCGCTCCAGGGCCTCTTCGTACAAGGGCTCAGCCTCAGCCATCAAGGCGTGCATTCGCGCGAAATTGTCGGTGTGCACATCTCGCGCCATATGGACGCCACGGGCTGCCCAAGCGATGTTGGTCTTCAGTTTGGCTTGCACCAATCGAACAGAGCCGTGATCGCTGGCTCGCAGCCAAACCTCGAACAACGCAGGCTCCACGCGCCAGCGGCGCGCCATGGTCTCCAGCGCGTTGTTCAGCCGTTGATTGACGTGTACATCGGTCGAAGACTGCTTCAAGCGCAACTCAATATCAGCCTCGGCTCGAACATGGTCGCCGGCCCTCACCCACTCTATCCATTGCCCGGACCAAGAGACCGGTTCAACGCGCTGCGGAGTGCCGACGGTGAGAGCGTTAACCGGCGCGCACAGTACCCAAATGAACAGCAAGAACCAGATGTGAAATGAGTTCTGCAACATGTGATTTCTCCTCGGTCTCGATGACCGGCGGAGAAATTTAACACTCAAGTACTACCCAATATCGCCAACATCGCCCGCTCGTCGATCACCGCCACCCCCAGCTCGTTCGCCTTGTCCAGCTTGCTGCCCGCCTCGGCACCGGCCACCACGTAGTCGGTCTTTTTGCTCACCGAGCCGGCCACCTTGGCCCCGGCCGCCTCCAGCAGGGCTTTGGCGTCTTCGCGTTTGAGCGTGGGGAAGGTGCCGGTGA
>NZ_JAOASO010000134.1 GCF_030158645.1 Hydrogenophaga sp.
GTGAGCTGCTTTGCTCACACAAGCGGGTGGGTCAGCATTCGATGGAAATCTCGGGGGTGCGGACGAAAACTTGGACTACCAGGAGGTAGTTCATGTATTCCTACGAAGATCGAATCCGAGCCGTTGAGCTCTACATCAAGCTGGGCAAGCGCGTCAGGCCCACCATACGGCAGCTGGGCTATCCGACGAAGAATTCTTTGAAGGGTTGGTACAACGAGTACCAGTTCAAGCTCGACTTGTCCGCTGGCTACGCAGGCCGTAAACCGAAGTTCTCGCAGGCGCAGAAGGCTGCAGCCATCGAGCACTACCTCACCCATGACCGGTGTATCGCGGCCACCATGAGGGCGCTGGGCTACCCCGGTCGTGGGACGCTTACCAAGTGGGTGCGTGAGGCATTCCCTGAGGCCAGGAGGGCTGTCGTTGGCAATGTGGGCCAACGAAGGTATCCCGAGTCCTTGAAGCAAGCGGGAGTGATGGAGCTTTGCACCCGGCAGGAAAGTGCACAGGCTGTTGCCGACAGGCTCGGCGTGTGCCGACCAACGTTGTACAACTGGAAGAACCAGCTTCTGGGGCGTGAGGCACCCGCATCAATGAAACACACCGATCGATCACCGCAGGCGCAAGAGCGCGAAGAGCTCGAGCGCCAGGTTGAAATACTGCGCCACGAAGTCAGGCAACTGCGCCTTGAGCAGGACCTCTTGAACAAGGCCAACGAACTGTTAAAAAAAGGCCTGGGCGTCGATCTGCAACTCCTGTCCAACCGGGAGAAGACACTGCTGATTGACGCCCTCAGGGAGCACTATGGCCTGCCAGAGCTCCTTGCACAGTTGGGTCTTGCGCGTAGCTCGTACTTCTACCATCGGGCCCGCGCGGCAATCGGAGACAAGTACGTGAGGGTGCGCCAGTCCATCACCGAGATCTTCGAGTCCAATCACCGCTGCTATGGCTACCGCAGGCTGCAAGCCTCACTGGCCAGAGAGCAAGGCCCGATCTCCGAGAAGGTGATACAGCGGCTGATGAAGCAAGAGAGCCTGGTCGTTGCAAAACCCAAGAGGCGTCGGTATGCGTCTTACCTGGGCGAGATCAGCCCGGCACCAGAGAACATCATCAACCGTGACTTCCAGGCAGCAGCCCCCAACAAGAAATGGCTGACCGACATCACGGAGTTCCAGATCCCTGCAGGCAAGGTCTACCTGTCGCCGATCATCGATTGCTTCGACGGGATGGTGGTGAGCTGGACCATCGGCACGAGTCCGGATGCAGAGCTGGTCAACACCATGCTGGATGCAGCCATCGAGACCGTCACAGAGACAAGCGATCGACCAGTGGTCCACTCAGACCGCGGAGGTCACTACCGCTGGCCTGGCTGGCTATCCAGAATGAGCGAGGCCAAGCTCACCCGCTCGATGTCCCGCAAGGCCTGCTCGCCTGACAACGCAGCGTGCGAGGGCTTCTTCGGTCGGTTGAAGAATGAACTGTTCTATCCTCGGGACTGGAAGAGCGTCACAGTTGAGCAGTTCATTGAGGTGCTCGACGACTACATCCGTTGGTACAACGAGAAGCGGATCAAGATCTCCCTGGGGGCCCTCAGCCCGATCGAATACCGGGTGAGCCTTGGACTTGCGGCATAAAACCAGTCCAAGTTTTTATCCGCACCCCCCTCGGGTCAGAGATCAGTGGAACTCAACAATCGATACTGTTCTTTAGTGCGTTTATCGGCTTTATTGGAGCAGATATGAAGCCGAAATATCTACTCACCCAAGACCGATGAGTTCAAAAACGTGACGCCTCCCCTGAATCCGGTCAGTTCAAAACTGGGATCGGGCAGGTCACGGCCTTGTTGACGGGCATCAGTTCAGTACCTGAGCGGTCCATGGCACTCGGTTCTGGCGCCGCAAATACTTACAGGTGCGAGCTTGACCAGACCGCTGGAGTCATTCAGGATTTTCTGTTGATACTTTGTGAGTATCTATTTGGCGGTGCCGGCGTCGATGCAGCGAGTTGAGAGGGGTTTCGAGGTCGTTCCCACAGTGACTGCAGCGAGCGTATGTGGCGGTGAGATATCCCCTGATTCAGGGGATATGTCTGTGGAAAACCATGCGCGCTTCGTCGCAGACCCTTATGCGGCGGGTGTATTAACGCAATGCCATCGAAATGTGCAATCGAGAGCTGCTGGAAGCACCTCAGGCATCCCGTTTAACCCGGCCGGCATGCCCCCCGCCCCGGGCAGACGCTTGAATAGGTCGCTATGCAAAACTGATCTCGTCAATGTGGAGATCGTCACGCGCAAGAAGGTCCACATGGTGCTCACGCAGCGCTTCGAGCGCGCGCCTCAGGATCTGGCCCACAACCTTGCCCACGAGTCTGAGCAGACTGAGATGGAGTTGGTCGAAAGAACATGTGATACGTTCCATAGCGGGCACCAAACCTCCTGCGCATGGCTCTGCCCCACATCTATCGCATGAGGTCTTATCTGGCCGAAGCGACATTGACATCGACGCCGGCGCCAGCCATCTTGTCACGTTGTACACATTGATCCATGGTCAGTAAGAAGCGAAACAAGCCATTTGTGCCACGGTGGAAACCCGCCACCAACACTTTCGAACTCGCCGCGACAAGAGCGGCCAAGATTGATCCAGCGACCCTCACCGGCTTGGCAGAGTCGCTGAAGCGGTCATGTGGCGACCTGACTGTCCCCGAGAAGTCAGCGATGTCGTGGCAGGATCTACGCTTGGCGGTGGTGGTCTCTCGACGGGTAGAGCGCATGGGCGTGGTGAAAGGGCTCACGTCCATATTGGATGCAGCCTTCGAGGCGTTGGAGTCGATTCGTGTGCGCTGCACGGTCACTGGCGCTTGGCGCTACTGCCAACCCAAGACTGAGGAGATCGCCGCGATCGTCGAGATGTGCGAAATTCATGCTTTTCAGCTGCGCCAGATCAGCAGCCGTGAGTTTGAACTGATCTTTCTGCAGTCACGAGAAGACTCCAAGCGGTTGCCCCAGATTCATTTCCTTGGTGAGCCCGCTGCGAAGGGGGGAGAAACGTCTAACAGCCCCTCAAGCCAAGACTAGAAATTCACATCCCCCTCTACATTCGCAGAGAGAGATTCTCGGTCGTTGACGGCTTGTGCATGCACGTTCCCACTTGCGGTTCCGCGCACTTGGGCAGTCCGATGCGGGCTACCAGGGTGTGGGCAAGCGTCGATGCGACAGATTGATTGACGTCGCGGGGCGCTCCAGGAGGAAAATCGTTAGCATGACCCAAAAAGCAAGTCGGCAGGAGGTGCCTCGCCCCGCTTCGCGGCTGCGGGATCGCGGCGTTTCATCCCGGGCACGCGCTGGAGAACCTGCTAAATCGGTTCGATCCAAAGCTGCACAGCGCAGAGTTGATGGCTTGGCGTCCTCTTGGGGTTGAGGAGTCGCCATGACCACGAAGGAGGAGCGCCGCGATGCGATGGCCCAGTCTCTTACGACACGTGGATTGCGGGCCATGAACCCACGCCACGATTTCTGGCGGACGCCGCGGCGGTGGTTGAGGGCACGATGACATATGACCAGGCCATTTGCGACAGCGCGGCAAGGGCGCGCTGTCGCAATGGATAGGAGCTGCCCCAAGTTTTCCAAGGCATAGAGAGCCGGTCGTGTGAGCTATCGGGAGGGGGCCGACTCCGCGTGGCCGACTGAATGCCCGCATAAAGTAAGCCATCCTTAGTGACTTTGACGCTTATGAGCTAAAACTGGCCGTATCCCGGCTTGACCTCCTATGGGGGTCATCTTTCTTGATCTGAGGCCTATAGTGGGTCATGGTTGCTTGCACGCGCCCCCTCATCCCCGTACTGACCGCCTGTGCACTGCTGCTGCCCCCCTCGACCAGCAGCAGCGAGAGCGTGCTGGTCAGCTTGGAAAAGTCCAGCACCGAGTTAGAACTCCGCATCATCATCCCTCAGTTCATACGCGTGCTGGAAAACAGCCACCCCGTGGTGCTGGACGCCGATGCCGATGGTGACTGGAGCGCCCAGCAGCGGCTGGTGGTGGTGTCCAACATGAAGCGCGGCTTCTGCGTCACCTTGCGCATGAGCGCTCCCGAGGTCGACGCCTGGCGCCTGCACACGCCGCAAAGCGGCGGCATCACGCTCGATGCGATGCACGACGGCTACCGCCTGTGCACGCCGCGCCCGGGTCGCTACACGCTGGTGCTGCAACACGAGTTCGAGGCGACGGCGCAAAGGTCCACCACCGGCGCGCTGCGTTGGCCGGTGCGGACCGACATCACGGCACTCTGAGCATCGAACTGTCGCGCGAGCTTCCGAGTTCCGAGTAGAAATTCATGATCGGAATGCGGCTCATGGATGGGGATGAAGCAGGAACGCCGAACCCCTCAGTACACAACGAGGCTTGAGGATGTGCCGGTGGCGAGGGCGTGATCAAGGACAATTCGCATACCCCCACCCGTATGACGCCCACCGTGAACTTTCCTCCAGGGCATCCGACGCTGCTACGACACCCAGTGCCGGATGGGATTCCATTCCCGGTGGAGACCGTGCTCGAACTGCCTGCGGTAGCCTATGAAGTGGAGCAGCGAGACGACTGGTGGATTGTGAGGGTCGTGGTCACCGGTGAAGCCGTTTACCAAGGTCCGGGTCCGGTTGATGTTTTCGTATCCGAAGCGCCATTTTGATGACTGAACATCCGACGTTACTGTGGCATCCCAAACCTGATGGCGTGAACAGCTACCGCGAGACGCCCCTACCGCTGGAGCCTCACGAATACCACGTCATCGAGGTGCACGACTGGTGGATTGTGATCGTGATTGTCAACGGTGAGATGGTGTACGAAGGCGCGGGTCCAGTGAAGGTTTATCGTTCACCAACGCCCTTTTAGAGCAGGGGCTAGAGGGATCATCCGTAGTTCGAACGCCCTTCACCTCTTGGCGGGGATGATGATGTCCTGCACGTTCTTCTCCACCACCGAGCACGCCGAGCAACCACCCCAAACTTTTGAGAATCAAACCAGTAACCGTCCACTGAAGTGGGTCAACTCCAATACACGTCAGGGACGGAGAATCGGCCTGGGGAAATGCTGATCATTCGGCGTCGGCGGGCACGGCCGGTGCATGCGTGAATTGCCCGAGGTTTGGCTTTCGGCGAGTTGACGGCGGTATGCCTAAACGGGCATAATTGAGGCGATGTTGAAGCAAGCGCGCAAACCCATCAAATGGGTCAGCTCCGCCAAGCGCGATCTGGATGCCATGCCAGAGGATGTCAAAGACGTCTTCGGCCATGCCATCGACTTGGCGCAAGCCGGCGGCAAGCACCAGGATGCCAAGGCCATGACGGGTTTCGGCTCGGCCGGTGTGCTGGAGGTGGTCGAGGACCACCAGGGAGACACCTACCGGGCTGTCTACACCGTCAAGTTCGCCGGCTGGGTCTATGTTCTGCACTGCTTCCAGAAGAAATCCAAAAGCGGCATCGCAACGCCCAAGCCAGATATGGACCTGATCAATATCCGCCTGAAGGCCGCAAAGCAAGATTTCGAGGTATGGTTGGCACAGCAAGGAGTACGCAAATGAATGCACACAACGACATCACCATTGAAGAAGGTGGCACGAATGTCTACGCCGACCTGGGTTACACCGACGCGGCCGAGATGGCGCGCAAATCCCAGCTGGCCGGTGAGATCGCGCGCGCGATCAAGGCACGCCGCCTGACGCAAGAGGATGCTGCGACGCTGCTGGGCATCGATCAATCCAAGGTCTCGCGCATCACACGCGGCCAATTCCGCGGCGTCAGCGAAGCCAAGCTGCTGGAACTGGTGGCCAGGCTGGGTCACGATGTGAAGATCGTGGTCGGCCCGGTGCGCCGCCGCGCCGGCAAGATCGAGTTGCAGTTTGCCTGAGCTCGCCCCGCAGCATCAGGCTCAACCCAATTTGCGACACGCTTGCCTGTCAGCTGTTGCTCGCATGTGGACCGGTGAGCTGCTGTTGGCGTCGGCGGTGCCCGATGCGATGGCCGCTGCCGTCATAACATCGGTCGACGCCAATCCTCCTGACGGGAAAGCAGCCTGACGACCGTCACATGACCCGTGTTGCCCAATACATCGAGGCCGCCGAGCGCGACAACACGCGCAGGAGTTACGCCTCCGCAATTCGCCATTTCGAGATCGAGTGGAAGGGCCTACTGCCTTCCACGGCCGACGCCATCTCCCGCTACTTGGCCGACCATGCGGCGACCCTGGCCATCAACACGCTGCGCCAGCGGCTGGCCGCGCTGTCCCGCTGGCATACCGATCAAGGTTTCCCCGACCCCACGAAGTCGCCGCTGGTACGCCAGGTACTCAAAGGCATCCGCTCCGTCCACTCCGCGCCAGAAAAGCGCGCGCGCCCGCTGGAACTGGCGGTGCTCCAGCAGATCGATCAGTGGCTCGACGCTGCCATCAGCAATGCCCAGCGCTCCGGTGACCAGCCGGCTTTGCTTCGCCACGCGCGCAACCGCAGTCTGATGCTGCTGGGGTTCTGGCGCGGATTCCGCTCCGACGA
>NZ_JAOASO010000135.1 GCF_030158645.1 Hydrogenophaga sp.
GTGCTGGGCGTGACCCTGCCCGACCCCGATCTGAAATGGAACGAGGCGCGTGGTCACCACGACTACGGGCAGATCGACTGGGACGAGTTCTGGGCGGTGGTCAACGGCGACGGCCCGTGCAACAAGGAGCGTCTGGCCACGCGGGTGAAAGCGTGGAACGACGGCGCCTGGGTGCGCGAGGCGGCCCTGGCCCATGCGGCCAAACAACAGGCACGCGCCATGAAGGAGGCGGCATGAGCACGGCGCTGAAAGAATGGCCTCTGTGGGAAGTCTTCGTGCGGAGCAAGCAGGGCCTTGAGCACAAGCACTGCGGCAGCCTGCACGCCAGCGACGCGCCCCACGCGCTGCAAATGGCGCGCGACGTGTACACGCGCCGCCAGGAGGGCGTGAGCATCTGGGTCGTGCCGTCCAACAGCATCACGGCCAGCGAGCCCGACAGCAAGGACAGCTTCTTCGACCCAGCGGCCGACAAGGTGTACCGCCACCCCACGTTCTACGAAATCCCCGACCAAGTGGGGCACATGTGATGGTCTCGGCCCCCACCCACGCACCCGTGGACTATTTGCTGCACCTCGCCGACAACGCGCTGGTGCTCGGCCAACGCAACGCCGAGTGGTGCGGTCACGGGCCCATCCTCGAAGAGGACCTGGCCCTGGCCAACAACAGCCTCGACCTGCTGGGCCAGGCCCGCATGCTGTACCAGCACGCCGCCGCGCTCATCAACGACGACGCTGACCTGACGCAACGGTTCCAGCACCTGCAAGGCGCGCGCACCGACGGCCGGGTGAGCGAAGACACCCTGGCCTACTTCCGCGACACGCACGAGTTCCGCAACCTCACCTTGCTGGAGCTGCCGCACAGCGGCGCGCTGGCCAGCACCGCCTCGGGCGACCGCGACTACGCCACCACCATCACGCGCAACTTCCTCTACAGCGCGCTCATGGTGCTGGTGTGGGACAGGCTTCAGAACTCGGCCGACGCGCACCTCGCCGCCATCGCGGCCAAGTCATTGAAGGAAGTGCGCTACCACCTGCGCCACGCCAGCGACTGGCTGGTGCGTTTCGGCGACGGCACCATTGAGTCGCACGCCCGCGCGCAAGCCGCGCTCAACCACCTGCTGCCGTATTGCCAGGAGTTCTGGATCGGCAGCGACGCCGAAACACAGGCGGTGCAGAGCAGCACGGGCGCCGACCTGGCCAGCCTCAAGGCCGACTGGGACGCCCTGGTGGACGACACGGTGCAAGAGGCCACGCTCAAGCGCCCGGCGGTGCAGGGCTACGTACCGCAGGGCAAGCTGGGCGTGCATTCGGAACACATGGGTTTTCTGCTCGCCGAGATGCAGAGCCTGGCGCGCACGCACCCGCAAGCGGTGTGGTGAGCAGCACCATGACGCTCGCCGCCGCCGGGGACCACGCTGCGATCTGGGCCGCGCTCGCCGACCTGAGCGACCCCGAAATCCCGGTGGTCAGCTTGAGCGAGCTCGGCATCCTGCGCGAGGTGCGCGCGGGTGCCGACGGCACACCCGAGGTGGTGATCACGCCCACCTACAGCGGCTGCCCGGCCATGGGGCAGATCGAGGACGATGTGCGCGCGGCTTTGGTCAACGCCGGCATCGGCGCGCGCGTGGTGACACAACTCGCCCCGGCCTGGACGACCGACTGGATGAGCGAGGCCGCGCGCGAGAAGCTGCGCGCCTACGGCATCGCACCGCCGCAATGCGGCAGCAGCGCGAACGCCGGCACCAACGTGCTGAAGTTTTCGCGCCAGGCCCTGCAGCGCGAGGCGGTGCCCTGCCCGCAGTGTGGCTCGACCCACACCACCGAGACATCGCCCTTCGGCTCCACCGCCTGCAAGGCGATGTACCGCTGCCTCGACTGCCTGGAGCCCTTCGACTACTTCAAACCCTATTGATGCCATGAGCACCGCACCCCGCTTCCACGAGCTGCCCATCGCCCGCATCAGCCCCGAGGCCGCGGGCGCGGTGGCCATCACGCTGGCCGTCCCGCCCGAGCAGCGCACGGCGTTTGCGTTCGAGCCGGGCCAGTTCCTCACCGTGCGCGCCACCATCGGCGGGCAAGATGTGCGGCGCAGTTACTCCATCAGCAGCCCGCGCAGCCTGCTCACGCAACAGGGTGAGCTCACGCTGGGCATCCGGCCGGTGGACGGTGGCGTGTTTTCCAACTGGGCGGCGAGCGAACTCAAGGCCGGCGACACACTGAAGGTGATGCCGCCCGACGGCCGCTTCACCGTGCACAAGGCGCGCGCGCTGCACCGCGTGGGCTTCGCAGCGGGTTCGGGCATCACGCCCATCCTCTCGCTCATGGCCAGCACGCTCGAAGAATCGCCGCAGGCGAAATTCACCCTGGTCTATGGCAACCGCCGCATGGACAGCGTGATGTTCAACGAAGCGCTGCAGGACTTGAAAGACCGTTACGCCGACCGGCTCACGCTGATCCACATCCTCTCGCGCCAGGCGCAAGAGGTGCCGTTGCTCGAAGGCCGCATCGACGGCGACAAGGTGCGCGCGCTCATCGCCACGCTGCTGCCGGTGGCCAGCATGGACGAGGTGTTCGTCTGCGGTCCTGCGGCCATGATCGATGCGACCGAGAAGGCCCTGCTCGACGCCGGCGTGCGGCCCGACCGGGTGCACACCGAGCGCTTCACCTCGCCCACCCTGGAAGCCTTGCCCGCCGCGACACGGAAGGCGGTGGTCTTGGGTCACGCCGATGCGGCGGTGCACAGCGAGGGTGAAGTCGCGCTCACCGTGATGCTCGACGGCAAGCCGCACGAACTGCGCATGAACCGGGACGAGCGCGTGCTCGATGTGGCCCTCAACGCGGGGCTGGACCTGCCCTGGTCGTGCCGCGGCGGCGTGTGCTGCACCTGCCGGGCCAAGGTGATGCAGGGCTCGGTGGCGATGGAAAAGAACTACACGCTGGAGCCCTGGGAAACCGACCAGGGTTTTGTGCTGAGCTGCCAGGCGCGCCCCACGAGCGATCACCTGGTCGTCAGCTTTGACGAGCGCTGAGGCGCTCGCCCCGGCACCGACTCAGAAGCGCCAGCCCAGACCGACGCCGACCAGCACCGGGTCCACCTTGAAGGTGCCGATGTTGCTGCCGCCGGCGATCACGTCGGTCTTGATGTAAACCTTCTTCACGTCGACGTTGAGGTACAGGTTTTTGGACAGGGGGAAGTCCACGCCCGCCTGGAACGCGAGGCCGTAGCTGTTGCGTTTGAGGTCGGCCGCGCCGCCGAGCAGCTCCACCGAACTGAAGCGCGTGTAGTTCACACCCGCCCCCACGTAGGGCTTGATGCCGCTGGCGTGGTTGAAGTGGTACTGCAACGTGAGGGTGGGTGGCAAATGCTTCAGCGTGCCGATCTGCGTGGCGCCGGCGTACACCCGCTGCTTTTGCGGCACGGTCAACACCAGCTCGGCCGCCAGGTTGGGGCTGAAGAAGTAGGTGAAGTCCACTTCGGGCAGCGTCTTGTTGTTGATCGACAGGTCCAGACCGGTGCTGTCCTTGTTGGCGCTGTCCAGGTGCACGGCGCGCGCGCGCACCAGCAACGAGCCTGCGGTGAAGTCTTGCGCAACGGCAGCACCCGATGCCAGCAGTGCGAGGGAGGCAATGGCCAGAGTGGTCTTTTTCATGGTGTTCAGTGATCGAGCCGGGAACATTCCCGACACCCATTACAGAAGACCTGGACCCGCTCGATGTTGCGCTGCGTCAATGCGCACAAGGGATCGCGAGCCTGCCACGCCGGCCTTTGACGCAGATCAAAGTTTCAGTCGCGCAGCACCACGATCGTCGCCACGCCCATCTGAAGCAGGCCGATCTGCTGGGCCGCTGCGCGGCTCAGGTCGATGACGCGGCCCCGCACATGGGGGCCCCGGTCGTTGATGCGCACGGCCACTTCCTGACCATTGGCGAGGTTGCGCACCCGCACGCGTGTGCCGAACGGCAGCGTCTTGTGGGCCGCGGTGAGATCGTGCATGTTGAAGGTCTCGCCGCTGGCCGTGCGCCGTCCGTGAAACCGGGGTCCATACCAAGACGCGCGACCCCGCTCGATTTCGCGATCGCGCGTCGTGTCCACCGCATCGGGCGCTGGAGATGGCACCTCACCCACCTGTGGCGGGATCACCGCACCCACCGCGGGCGCATCGCCTGCCGCGGGCGTGCTGGACAGCGGTGGACCGGAAGGCGGCTGCGTCGCACACCCACCCAGCCACAACACGGTGGCCAGAGCGAGGGTGAACGCGCCCTTCAAACTCATGACAGCTGCAGCCGGTTCGCAATCTCCAGCGTGGCCGCACTCTGGTTCATGGTGTAGAAGTGCAGCGCCGGCACGCCGCCGTTGCGCAGCTGGTCGCACAGGTCGGTCACCACGTCCAGGCCAAAGGCCTTGATGGAAGCGCTGTCGTCGCCGAAGGCTTGCAGGCGCAGGCGGATCCAGCGCGGGATCTCGGCGCCGCTGGCGTCCGAGAAGCGCATGAGCTGCGTGGAACTGGTGATGGGCATGATGCCGGGCACCACCGGCACGTCGACGCCAAGCTTGTACGCGTCGTCCACGAAGCGGAAGTAAGCGTCGCTGTTGTAGAAGTACTGGGTGATGGCCGAGTGCGCGCCCGCGCGCACCTTGGTCACGTAGGCCTGCAAATCGGAATCGGGCGACTTCGCCTGCGGATGCACCTCCGGGTAGGCCGCCACCTCGATGTGGAAATCGTCACCGGTCTCGCTGCGGATGAAGGTCACCAGGTCGCTGGCGTAGTGGAACTCGCCGCCCGCGCCGTAGCCGCTGGGCAAGTCACCGCGCAGCGCCACCAGGCGCTTCACGCCCATGGCCTTGAGCGTGGCGAGCTGTTCGCGCACCGAAGCCTTGGTGGCGCCGATGCACGAGAAGTGCGAAGCCGCCGGTACCGATTCGGCGAGGATGTCGCGCACGGTGTTGAAGGTGCCTTCCTGCGTGGAACCGCCGGCGCCGTAGGTGACCGAGCAGAACTCGGGCTTCAAGGGATACAGCTGCTGGCGCACCGCGCGCAGCTTCTCCACGCCCTCGGGCGTCTTGGGCGGAAAGAATTCAAAACTCACGGGCAGGCCCATGGGGTTCTCCAGAAATGTGCGGGTTCGACACCGCCGCGGGCCTCAGGCCGGCAGGCGGGCGAACACCAGAAATTCGCGGTTGCCGTCACCACCGGTGATCGGGCTCTCAAAATAGTCGAGCAGCACGAGGCCGCTGTCTTGGACCACCTGCCCGATGCGTTCGCGCACCAGCGGGTAGCTCGCTTCGCTCTTGACCAGGCCGCCCTTGCCGATGTGCTCGGGCTGCAGTTCGAACTGCGGCTTGACCAGCATGAGCACCTGGCCGCCCGCCTTGAGCAGGGGCACCAGCGCCGGCCACACCAGCGTCTGCGAGATGAACGACAGGTCGCCCACGATCAGGTCGAACGGTGCGGCGGCGGCTTCCCCACCCGCATCGGTCAATGCCTCGGCGGTGAGGTCGCGTGCGTTGCAGCGTTCGATGCAGACCACCCTCGCGTCGTCACGCAGGCGCGGATGCAACTGGCCCTGCCCCACGTCGACGCCCACCACCTGCCGGGCGCCACGTTGCAGGAGGCAGTCGGTGAATCCACCGCTGCTTTGGCCCACGTCGAGGCAGCGCAGGCCGCGCACGTCGAGCGCCACGCGTTGCAAGGCACCGTCGAGCTTGAGGCCACCGCGCGAGACAAAACGCGTCTCGGCGTTGTCCACCGCCTGCAGTTCCACCGTCTCGCGCAGTTCCTGGCCGTTCTTCGAGACGGTGGTCCAGTCGCCCGGCAGCAGCCGCCAGCGCACGCCCGATGCAATCAGGCGCTGCGCTTGCGACTTGGACGCCGCCAGTCCGCGCTCGACGAGCAGTTGGTCTGCCCGCATGCGGATCAGTAGCGGTACGTGTCGGCTTTGTAAGGGCCGGCCTTGCTCACACCGATGTAGGCGGCCTGCTCGTCGCTGAGTTCGGTCAGCATGGCGCCGACCTTCTTCAGGTGCAGACGGGCAACCTTTTCATCCAGGTGCTTGGGCAGCACATAGACCTTGCCCGATTCGTACTGGTCCTGCTTGGTGAACAGCTCGATCTGCGCGATGGTCTGGTTGGCGAAGCTCGACGACATCACGAAGCTGGGGTGGCCGGTGGCGCAACCCAGGTTCACCAGGCGGCCTTTGGCCAGCAGGGTGATCTTCTTGCCGTCGGGGAAGGTGATGTGGTCGACCTGGGGCTTGATCTCGTCCCACACACACTTTTCGAGCGACGCGACGTCGATCTCGTTGTCGAAGTGACCGATGTTGCAGACGATGGCTTCGTCTTTCATGGCGGCCATGTGCTCGTAGCGGATCACGTTCTTGTTGCCGGTGGCGGACACGAAGATGTCGCACTTGTCGGCGGCGTATTCCATGG
>NZ_JAOASO010000136.1 GCF_030158645.1 Hydrogenophaga sp.
TTTTCAGTCGGCACTTCGACTTCTAGATGGTCAGTTTTCGGTCGGCGTCAACAGCCAAGCCATCCGGAACGGGTTCACACCCCGTTTTGGTCCAGTTCTTTCCATAGAACTCCATGAAAACCTTCCGGACGGCAGCTTGAAAAGGGCACCTTGGAGTACGAGGAGCATCGAGACGGCTCAGGCCCGTCTTGAAGGGATGAAGTCGCAGTTCCAAGGCCAGTACGAACAGTATCTGGCAGCCAGTCGACTGGCGAGCTGAACCCCTATTTTTCATTCGAGCGGCATCGGGTATTGGTCCCGGGGTCTGGTGTTGCTCGCTCCTTTTTCCCGGGACCAGGAGCAGCAGATGAAAAAGTTGACCGTTGAGAACGGACCCAGCAAAACCGGCAATCCCTCGGGTGGTGGTCGCGGAAACAACCCGCCGCGCAAGTAAGTGACATGGAGCCCCGACGGTTGACCGCCGGGGCTCTACCAGCAGCCATGCATCTTCGATGGAGGAGGGCGCTCCTGGCCGCACAACGCAGAACATTCTCTCTACGTTGTCGAACTGGCTTCATGAGAGCAGGGCCCGCGCGCTCCTCCCCGCCGCAGGGCGTGGAGGAGTATTTCTTTGGGGAGGCATGACCAGGTGAGACCTGGGCAGACATGGTGCTACCAATTGTCGAAACAACACCTAAGAATTCAGAATCCAACTCTGGAGTTTTAGCTGACCGTGCAACTGCCGTTGGCCCAGGCGAAGTGAATGTCTCCGTCCTTACGCGTTGTGAGCACACTGCGCGAAACACCTTGCGCCCGGAAGTTTGTAATGCCGGTCGTCTTGGAAGCGTAGTAGTTGGTTGTTTCTTGGGTGGTGTACTGCTTGTAGTCGTCGGAAATGACAACTAACTGCGGGCGACACCCGTAGGAATCGAACATCTCGGGGCAAACGCCATTGGCCCTGCCATGGTGTGACGCCATCAGCACATTGATGTTCGGAACAATCTGGCGGAAACGGGCATTGGTAGCCAGCAGGTGCTCGAAACCGTCGCATTCCATGTCCCCCGAGAACAGGAAAGAGGTGCCGTAAACCGTCAGGTACAACACCAAGCTGAGGTTGTTCTCATCCTCGAATATCGGGTAGCTGTTAAAGAAGTACTCCATTGATACACCCTGGAACTTAGGGACGGATTTCCCGTTGTCACCCACCAAGCCGAACGCACCAAGGCTCCGCACCAGCGTGTCAATGCCTTTGCCCATGCCGTCCTCGCTCTTGAGTAAGCGAATGGTCTCGGGCGATACAGTTGTGTTCCGGGCAATCCAGTCTACGTAGACGCCCTGAGCGAGCAAGTCCGGGTAGCCCGAGACGTGGTCTTCGTCGTAGTTGGTCACTACAAGTTGCTCGAGAAACGTCACACCTAGTCCGCGAAGGTGCTGCCCGGGGTACCAGCATTGAGATGCGTTATGACCGCAGTCGATGAGCACCCGCCGAAAGCCACCAAGGCCGGCTGGAGTGGTCAGGAGCGCGCAGCCGCCGTGCTCGACGTCAAAGACCTGCAGTAGTGCATCGTTTACAGGGAGTACCGCCATCAATTGCCCTTGCTGTGCGCGTACGAGGTGAAAACTTCTACGGCGTAGTGCCGGAAGAACTTGAGGTAGCGGAAGGTCATTCCGAAACCAACTGCCAATGCCGCCAAGGACCATTGAAGGTGGGCCTCCGGCCCGCCATTCCAGCGGTAGGACCAGTAAAGCAGTGCCGCGTTCAAGAAGGCGACGAGCGCCGTGTTGCGACAGAAGCCATAGAGATTCAGGAAATTGTCGAGCCGGTACATAACAACCGCGTCGGAGCGGGCCCGTCCATAGGCGGCCCAAAACATCGACTCACTGGGACCCGTGACGCCCTCCAAAGCAGCCTTTTCAATTGCTCGTTTCCTAGTCTCTTCGGGCAGCGCCTTGAAGTAGCCGGGCATGCAGGCACGCAGCCAGCCCTGCGCGCTTACGCGACCGAAGATAACGTCGCGAGGGAAGCCGAGCAACTTCCCGACGAGCAGTCGCTCGAAAAAGAAAGACGAGCAGCTTGCAACAAGTTGACCAACCGCATAAGCGCTGGCGACTGCAACAACGCCCTGTACGATGGTCCATGAGTCTCTTGCCAACAGTCCCGTGCCTGCGACCTGGTCAGCGACAAACAGCAACAGGAAACCTGCCGACAAATACGCCCAAAAATCGTAAGAGGTGAACGGGATTTTTTCCATTGGGGTTGCCTTCGACTTCAAAGTTTACCGACCAGGGGCACACCAAGCCTAGGCCTGTGCGCTGCATGCATACAGAACTGGAGACGGCGTTGGGGGTTGAAAGCAGTCCTGGCGCACCGTGCAGCGGTATATTGGTTGTATGAAGACTTATCCACCGCTAAGCGGCGACCAACATTCGCGGAGCGCCAAAAAGAATCCAAGGGAGACATTAGTGAAACTGCGCCACACTCGCACTCAACGACCAGTTGGTCAGGGCTTTTTTCACATGGGGATGGTGAAACTCCAAAAGGGGCGCTTTATTCGGTATGTCGTTGATTGCGGCTCGATGGCAATGTACACGTCCGCACGCAACCGGGAGATTTCAGAAGCCATCAGCCAATGGGGCATAGGGACGAAGGTAGATTTTCTGTTTGTGAGTCATGCCCATGCCGACCACGTCAATGGGCTGCGGAAACTCTTCGACCCGCCCTCGGGCCTCCGTGTAGAAACAGTATTCATGCCACTGCTCAGCATGGAGGAACGACTATTTGCGTTTGCTCGGACCTCGGTAGAAGACCCCTTGGCAGCGAGCGATGATTTTTACAGGGAGTTCACCGTAGACCCAATAGCGGCCTTGACTCAGCTCGAGCCCACGCGCATTGTCCTTGTCAGACGGGGGACTCAGGACGGGAATGCTCCTTTTGCGAATCCCGACACAGATGGAGACAGTCCAACTGGCGCTCAGATTCTGATGGACGACCAGCAAGACTGGAAGCTGGTGGGTTCTGGTGTCATAGGTGAGCACCAGCCAGCGGATGGAGAACGGGTTCCTCCTGCAACTGACCAAACCAAAAATATCGCTGGGTCCATACGCAAGGTCAATGTGCTGGAGATGCCAGATACCGTAGGGCTTCTCGTCACAGATAAGAACAGCATCCACTGGTTGTTTTCACCGTACATCGACCCATTAGTAAAGTCCAAGGAGCGCGATTTCCTCGAAAAGCTTGCAGCGTTGCTATGCCTTTCAGTTGAAGATTTAGCGAAGAAGGCAGCAAACTCCAACTTTCGCCTGGAACTGCTTACCAAGCACGAGTCGGCTCTCAGACAAGCCTATATGGACGTTGAGAAAGACCTCAATCTCACATCGATGTGCTTATATTCGGGGCCTTCGCGACAGCCCGCTTCACCAAATGAAGTGTTTTCCAGTTCGCTTCACGCAGGGTGGCACTTCAGGTTGTCGCCTGCAGTGAGGTGCGGATGGCTTGGAACAGGTGATGCAGACTTAAAGACGCAGAGTCGACGCGAGAGTTTCTTCAAACACTTCGGGGCTCTGCTGAAAAACGTTCAGACCTTAACGCTTCCACATCACGGTTCAGAGCACAACTTTCATCGAGAACTTCTTGACAGAATTCAGCCGAAATTCTGTGTGGCGGCAGCTGACCAAGTGGGAAAGTGGCGGCATCCTGGAAGTGGAGTCATTCAGGCTGTGGCAAGCTTCGGGGCCTTCGTTTCGGTAGTTACATCAGGTACGAAATCACTGGCTGAAGACGACGTCTATCTGCTGTGACGGCACGCCAAAAGCCTGACCAGTTCGTCACTTCAAGACTCTTGAAATTTGCGTCGCATAAAGGGGGGGGGGGGGGTTCCTTGATGCTCATTGCAAGCTCACTTCCTACGCGAATGGAGCGAGAGAACATGGTTCCAAATCGGCAATTCGAAATACAAAACCGCTTTTGCGCTTCAAGCCACGGGCAGCCCGAATGAGCCCGAGTAGTAGTCCATCTTGATGCCGGAAGCGAGACGCCGCACTCTTTGCAGCACTGGGTCGGTGGCATGCGCCCAGAGCTCAGCTGTCGCAAGCCACTGCCGCGTTGACTCCGGCAAAGGTCCAACGAATGTGCTTAGCTCCCTCTGAAGGCTCTCCACATATTCCTTGAGCTCTGCGCGCTGTTGCTGCGCCTGAATCTCAGAGAGGAGCTTGTTGCGAAAGTCGAGGAGGTCCTTTTCTCGTCGTTCACGCTCTGCACGGCGTTCTGCCTCCTCTCGCCACTGTCGGTCCCGGTCCTCAATCTCGAGTCGTCGCTGTTTGAGTGCCTTGGCCGCCAGCACGACTCCTTCCATGAAATCTACGAGGACGTCGGCCAAGCGTTGCCGCTTACCGTCAGACCATTTCTTTCTCCCTTCAAAGTAACCACTGAGTTCGAGCTTGAACTTGCCGGTGAAGTGGTAGACCAGAGGCGGTCGCTCCCAGGATGCGTATTGCTTGCCAGGCACAGGCTCCTGAGAGGTAGTGAATTGTTCCGAAAGGCGGAAGACAACTGCTTGTCCGTCGTGCAGGAACTCCAGAGTTTTCTCGCCCGGCACAAGGGTCAACGCGTAGGCGGGTGCGGCCTTCTCGACGGCGTCTAGCAACTGACATGCTTCTTCAATGGCTCCCCTGGAAACCTGACAGTCGAACAGGTCCGTCTTGTGGAGATGGACGAGTTCGTAGGTTAGTTTGCCGCTCAACAGCTGTTGCTTGGTGGCCTTTGCAAACGGGGCGAGCTGGTGCGAGGGTGAAGGCGCTTCAAGGACAATTTTTTGTGGCTCGGCTGAGGCTGGCCTTTTTCGGTTCGGTGGCACCGGAAGGCGATGCCGAGGCGCGTCAATGACCACGGTAGTAAATGTGCTGGGAGGCAGTGCGGGTTTTGTGACCGTCTTGCCGTGCTGCAGCTTCATCCAATAGCCGCGCGGAGGAAGCGGAATGCCGCTTGCACGACAGGCTTTGGACAGCCCTACATCGGATATGTCGAACTCCTGGGCCAGGGTCACAACTGGGAGCTCCCAGACCCTGCGATACAGCTCTTCGCGTGAAACCTCCATTCCGACCGCCTCCTAGAAATGCAAACAATGGGCTACGGGCAAAGAAATACCACCAAGAAAGGCTCGCTCCTGCTTGGAGTCTCTGTGATTGAGCGCTGGCCCCTTTTTTATCTGTTCGCTGCGTTGGTGTACGACTTTGCCTGCAATGAGAGTGACGCCTGCGAACGTCATCGCAGAGGTGTCAGCACCCCACCCTGCGGTTGCTATACGTACAGGGACGCACAGCTTTCGTGCCGTTCATGCGCGCAACCCTCACTTCTTCAGCTGCTTTATGTACTCAATCGATATCAAAGTCATGTCCCATCCCGAGGCTCGGGCCCAGTTTAAAGAAGCCTTCGATTTCATTTGGAGCTTTGAGAGCCCATGTGAATATCGGCTCGACAGCATGGAGTTTGCCTGCCAGTATCCAGGCGAATCAACAGACTCGAGGGTAGAGGTGCTTGTCGCCAGATTACCGAGTCGCACCCACAAGGAAGCTGTAAGCCTCGTTTCCTGCGAGCTTCGTCACATTACGTGGACCACCGGTGACCTGCAGTGCCAAGAGGCGTATGCGGTGCTTGGACCTGACACAGGTGGAATTCACGTACCACTCAGATTGGCGACTGTGACCAACCTATGCAAGGCGTCTCCCGCTTTTCGTATCGTGCTTATTGGCGATGACTACACCATCTGCGCTCGCCATGAACTGACAAAAGAGCACCTCCATCAGTACGAAGTTGACCGCCTGAAGGCGCTGTGTCTTAGCGGCGGGAACTACGACCCTCTTTGCCATCATTCGTACGAGCAACTCAGCGAGGCGAGAGGACGTGGGCTCAGGTTCAGTTTGCCTGGACCCGTCACGCGAATGATGTCACCTGCGGTTTGACTGGCCAAGTGGCAGTTGCAGCCGCAATCGTGGGACTTTCGCACGAAGCCCGGGCGCAAGTTGTAATGCAGCGAGGAACGATTCAAAGCGATACGACGTAAGCATTGACCGACCAGCGCGGCGCTTTTTTCTAATCCTTCTTGCACCGCCGATAGCCACACATAAAAAAGACCGCTGAAGCTTGCGCTGCAGCGGTCTCGAATGATTATGGTCTCAGCTTTTTGGGCTAAGGCCACCTGCAAGGCGGGCGTGATTTTCGACTTGTAGCTTCTACGCTCTGAACTTGCACTATATGGACCTGAACTTGCAACCAATGCGTACGCCCACAGCGGCATCCGCGTGAGCTGCGCGGTGTTCATCCACACACCCCGAGGTGGCCGCATTGCGTGCAGTAGTCACAGCCGTCCTTGCGGATCACCGCGTGCGCGCCACACTCGCCGCACTTCTTGCCCGGCATCATCCCTGGCGTCGCGTCCACCACCACCGGTGAAGCTTGTCCCGACGCGGGCGTCACTCCAGAGCGTTGTGCAATCAGCGTCTGCACCGCGTAGGCGATGGCCGCCACCACCGAGTCGTGCCACATCGGCACATGGGTGCCGTCGGCCTTCTGGTGCGTACCCATGCGCACGGGGCCACGGTCCCACACCACCTTGCGCATGTCGCGCAGGGCACGCTCCAGAAAACCGCCGCGCGCGGCCAGCGAGAGCAGCCGCATGCTGGACGACACCCACTGCTGCGACTCGCCGCTCTGCCCCACCGGCATGAAAAATTCGATCGCGCGTTCCACCGTGCCCGCGCCATCGGCCGTGGGCACCGGCAGGAAGGACACCAGCAGGTACAGGGTCTGGTGGCCCTCCTGCGTCCAGTACTCGATCTTGTCGGCCACGGCAGAGAGCGCGCCCGGTGGCCGGCTCTCGATCACCGTGCGCATCGGGTCCACGGTGGCCACGCTGGCCGTGGTTTCCGGCGTGGGCCCGGTGTCGAGCACCGAGCCCAGGATGGCGTTGGGCCGGTAGGTCGCCAGGCCCTTGAGCTGGGCGCGCCAGGCCTGCTGGTACAGGCCCTTGAAGTCGTCGTAGGGATAGTCCGCCGGCACGTTCACGGTCTTGGAAATGGCGGTGTCCACGAAGGGCTGCACCGCCTCCATCATGGCCAGGTGGCCGGCCGCCGGCATGGCCAGCGCGTTCACAAAGTACTCGGGCAGCTGCGCCATGTCGCCGCCGAGTTCGCGGTAGAGCCGCCAGGCGTGGTCTTCCACAGCGTAGTCGGTGGCGCTGCCGTCGGCCTCGCGCTTCTTGCGGCGGTACATCCAGGAAAACGGTGGCTCGATGCCGTTGGACGCGTTGTCGGCAAAGGCCAGGCTCACGGTGCCGGTGGGCGCGATGGAGAGCAGGTGGCTGTTGCGGATGCCGTGCGTGCGGATGGCGCTGCGCAAGGCCTCGGGCAGGCGGCTGGCGAAGGTGCCTTCGGCGAGGTAGCCGTCGGCATCGAACTTCGGAAACGCGCCCTTCTCCTGCGCCAGCGCCACCGAGGCCGTATAGGCCGCGTCGCGCATGCGCTCAGCGATCTGAGCAGCCTGAGCACGGCCCTCCGCACGGTCGTAGCGCACGCACAGCATGGCCAGCGCATTGCCCATGCCGGTGAAGCCCACGCCGATGCGCCGCTTGGCCGCCGACTCCTCGCGCTGCTGCGGCAGCGGCCACCAGGTCACGTCGAGCACGTTGTCCAGCGCGCGCACCTGCAGCGCCACGGCCGCCTCGAAGGCCTCGAAATCGAAGCTGGGCAGACCGCCGAAGCCGAAGGGGTTGCGTACGAAGCGCGGCAGGATCACCGGGCCGAGGTCGCAGCAGCCGTAGGGCGGAAGTGGCTGCTCACCGCATGGGTTGGTCGCCTCGATCGATTCGCAGTAGCGCAGGTTGTTGTCCCGCTGGATGTGGTCCAGGAACAGGATGCCGGGTTCGGCGAAATCGTAGGTGGAGCGCATCACCGTGTCCCACAGCTCGCGCGCACCCAGGCTGCGGTAGACCCACAGGCCATCGGCGCGCTGGTGGGCGCCTTGGGCCAGCAGCGCCGCACCGGGGCGCGCCCGGTGCACCAGTTCCCACGACTGGTCGTCGGCGAGTGCTTGCATGAAGGCGTCGCTCACGCCCACCGACACGTTGAAGTTGTTCCAGCGCCCGGGCGTTCGTTTGGCGGTGATGAACTCCAGCACGTCGGGGTGGTCGATGCGCAGCACACCCATCTGTGCGCCGCGCCGCGCGCCCGCGCTCTCCACCGTGGCGCAGGACTGGTCGAACACGTTGATGTAGCTGCACGGCCCCGAGGCGAGTGACGCCATGGTCTTGACCTCGGCGCCGCGCGGGCGGATGCGCGAGAAGTCGTAGCCCACGCCACCGCCCCGTCGCATGGTTTCGGCGGCCTCGCGCAGGGCTTCGTAGATGCCGGGGTAACCGCCGTCGTCCAGGCCCTGGATGCAGTCGCCCACGGGCTGCACGAAGCAGTTGATCAGCGTGGCCTGGATGGCGGTGCCGGCCGCGCTCATGATGCGGCCGGCACCGATCGCGCCGGCCTGCAGGTTGTCGAAAAAGCGCTGCTCCCACAGCGCGCGGTCTGCTTCGGGTTCCACCGAGGCCAGCGCACGCGCCACGCGGCGGTAAATGTCCTGCTCACTGGTCTCGCCGTCCTTGAGGTATTTCTCTTTCAGCACGTCCAGCGTGATGGGTTGTTGTCCGATGGCCGTGCTGGCCGATTTCAGAGCGTCGCGTTTCATGGTCGGGTGTTCTTTCGTTAAGCCAGCGCAGGGCGGACACCGCCCAGCAGCCATCGCATCAGGTCCTGCACCGGACGGATCTGCTGGCCGAACGGCAGCACACCCGCACCCCGGAAAAACAGTCCCTTCTGCGCGTCGCCGTCGAGCGCGTGACCGAGCTGCTGGTCGATGCAGAACTGCCCCATCTCGCCCTTGCCGTCGCGCAGGCCGCAATGGGCCAGGCAGTCAAACGCCATGTTGCACTTTTTCTTCACATGCGCAACCGCCTTCAGTCGCGGCTCCAGGCGCAGGTATTTGTCCAGCCAGGGGGTGCGCACGGCGCGCGCGGGCAAGCCGGCCACGCTGATGAACTCCACCAGGTCTTCAGGCCGGGCCTCGGCCAGCACGCGTTTGAAGGCCGCGTCGGCGTCGCACTCCTGCGTGACGGCGAATGCTGTGCCCAGCTGCACCGCGCTGGCGCCCAGGGCCTGCAGGCGCAGGATGTCGTCCCGGTTGCCGATGCCGCCGGCGGCGATCAGCGGTATTTCGCGTTCGATGCCGGCGGTCTTGAAGAACTCGAGCACCTGCGGGATCACAACCTCGAAATCAAAGCGGGTGTCCTGCAGGTCGGCCACCTTGGCCGCACCGAGGTGGCCGCCGGCGAGGCGCGGGTGCTCGATCACGATGGCGTCGGGCAGGTGGCCTTTTTTCTCCCACTTGCGCACCAGCAGCTGCACGCCGCGCGCGTCCGACAGGATGGGGATGAGCGCGGTGTCGGGGTGCTCGCGCGCGAGCTCGGGCAGATCCAGGGGCAGGCCCGCGCCCACCACCACCGCGTCGGCGCCGCTCTCCAGCGCCTGGCGCACGTACTGTTCGTAGGCGCTGAGCGCCTTCATCACATTGACAGCGACCAGACCACGGCCCTGCGCGAGGGTCTTGGCGCCCTGGATCTCGCGGTCGAGCGCCACGAGGTTGGCCGCATCGATGCGTTCGCGCGCGTCGGGTTCCTTGTCGAGGTGGGCGGTGGCGGCCATCAGGTCGGGGTGGCGGCGGCGCAGGTCCACCGCCGAGACCGTGCCCACGCCACCGAAGCCGGCCACGGTGCCCGCCAACGAAGCGGCCGACACACCCACACCCATGCCGCCCTGCACCACCGGCAGCAGCTCGCGCCCGCGCAGGCGCCAGGTGCGCAAACCGCCCGTGCGGGCCAGGGCCTGGAGTTCGGCCGCCAGCGTGTCGGCGGCGTCAGTAACTGATGACTTGTCCATCGTGTTCCACATAAGGTTGGTACGGCCCGGTGCCGCTGTTGGAGGCTACCGAGGCCGCGACGAAGTCACCTTGTTGTGCATCAAACACATGCACTTCTCCGTCCTCGATGACGTAGTGCCAGCCGTGCAGCGTGAGCCGGCCGGCCTCGACCTCGCGCCGCACCATGGGGTAGCCCATGAGGCGTTCGAGCTGCAGCACCACCGCGCGCTGCTCGGTGCGGCGCATCGACTCGGCGCAGGGCTGCACCGGCAGCAAGGCTTCGTCGATCAGCTTGAGCCACGCGGTGAGGGCCACGGCCTCAGCGGGCGCACCTTCGTAGGCGGTGCGGATGGCGCCGCAGTGGCTGTGGCCGCAAATCACGATGCGCTCCACGTGCAGGCTGAGCACCGCAAACTCGATCGCGGCCATCGTTCCGTGCAGGCCGTGCGACTGATCGTGCGGTGGGACGAGGGCGCCCACGTTGCGCACGATGAAGAGTTCGCCCGGTCCGGCGCCGGTGAGCAGGTAGGGCACGAGGCGCGAGTCGGAGCAGCCGATGAACAGCGTCTTGGGGTGCTGGCCCTCGGCCACCAGGTCCTGAAAACGCTGCTGGTGGCGCGGGAAGTAGTCCGAGCGGAAATGCCGCAGGCGCAACAGCAGCTCGTCCGCTGATGCGCCGGCGGCGGGTTCGCTCATTGCACGAGCGGGGTGTCGGCCCCTTCCAGCTCCACGCCTTCAACGTCTGCTTGGCCCACCAGCAGCTGCATGTACTGGCGCAGGGCCGTGGCCTGCGACTGCAGGGCCAGCCTCGCGCCGATCTGCGCCTGCAGCTCGGCGAACTCCGGCAGGCGCCCCGGATCGCGCTCCAGCACCTCGACGATGTGCAGGCCGAAGCGGCTGTGCACCAGGCGCGGGTGCAGACCGAGGGCCTGGATGGCGTCGTTCTGCAGGAACAGCGCCTTGGCCAGCTCGGGCGCGCAGTCCTGCGGCGTGATCCAGCCGAGGTCGCCACCCTGGGTGCTCGACGGGCAGTTGGAGAGTTCGGTTGCGAGCTGCGCAAAACGCTCGATGGCCACGCCCTGGCGCGAAAGCTCCAGCAGCGCGGCCTCGGCGCGCTGGGCCAGCGCGTTCACCGGCACGCCCGGTGTGACGGCAAACAGGATGTGCCGCACATGCAGCGCCTGGCCGACCACAAAGCGCGGCTTGTGGGCTTCGTAGTGGCGTCGGCATTCTTCCGGCCCCGGCTCGGGCGAGTGCACCTCGGCTTCGAGCAAGGCCTCGATGGCGCGGCGGGTGGCGTCGTCGGGCTCGGGCGCATTCAGGCCGGTGAAACGCGGCAGCAGACCGGCGCTCACCGCCTGCTGGCGCAGCAGCTCGGTGCAGGCGCGCTCGCGCAGGGCCTGCTCGCCCAGCACCTCACCGGCTTCGTGCAGGTGGATGCCGTTGATGCTGGCGATCTCGACCGGGACCGTCGCAGCGGCCTCGGGGCTCTTGCAGGCGCAGGCGCTGCTGCCGCAGCCGGACGGTGTGGCGATGTCTTGGTTCATGGGGTCTCCCGTGGGTGGGGTGGATCAGCGCGGCTGGCTGGGGTGGGCCGGGTTGGTCGGGTTGGCCGGCACACCCAGGCGGCGGCTGCGCACCACCTGGTAAGGCCGCACCAGGTAGGCGAGGCTGCCAAAACCGCTCCACACATGCACCAGTCGCGAGAACGGGAACAGCAGGAAGATCGTCATGCCCAGCACCATGTGCACCTTGAAGGGCCAGTCCAGGGCAATCAAGGCGGACGCCTCGGGGCGGAAGGTCACGATGCGCTGCGCCCACTCGGCCAGCACCAGCATGGCGCTGCCGTCCGAGTGCGAATACGAGTACGGCAGCGTGATCAGGCCCAGCGTCAGCTGCACCCACAGGATAACCAGGATCGCCAGGTCGGTGCGGTGGCTGGTGAGGCGGATGCGCGGGTCGAAGATGCGCCGGTGCAGCAGCATGGTCAGGCCCACGAAGCAGATGACGCCGGCGGTGCCACCCGCGTAGATCGCCAGCCGCTGCTTGGTCGCAGCCTCCATGAAGCCTTCGTAGAAAAAGTGCGGTGTGAGCAGGCCCACGGCGTGGCCGAAGAACAGGAACAGGATGCCGACGTGGAACAGGTTGCTGCCCCAGCGCAGCTGGCCTTTGCGCAGGAGCTGCGAGGAATCGCTTTTCCAGGTGTACTGGTCGCGGTCGAAGCGGGCCAGGCTGCCCATGAAGAACACGGCCAGGCAAATGTAGGGATACACGCCGAAGAGGAAGTGGTGCAGTGAGGTCATGCCTGTGCTCCTGATGGGGATGAAGGGTGACGGCCGGTGGCCGACTTCACGATGCGGATGGGTTGCGGCTGGCCGGGCCTGGCCTGGCCTTCGGTGGAGCAGCCGCCGAACACCGCGGGTTCGGCCCAGCTCTCGTCGATGCCGGCGTCGGCCACCACCGGCACCGGTTCGGCTTTTTCGCCGGCAATTTCGAGCACGGCGGCCAGCACGCTGGCGTAGGGGCTCTCGCGCTTGAGCAGCGCGCTGAAGATCACCCGCACGATGTGCGCACTCTCGCCGAGGAACTCGCGCGCCACCGCAGGGGGCTGGGTGGAGGCGAATTCGAGCAACACGCTCAGGTGGTCGGGCAGCTCGGACGGGCCGAAAAACAGACCCGCTTTTTCGTAGGTCTGGATCAGGTCGATCATGGCCGGACCCCGGTCGCGCGAATCGCCGAGCACGTGTTCGAAGAGGTGCAGCGCGGTGCTGCGCCCGCGGTCGAACAGCTCGACGTAGTCGGCCTCGACGACCAGCGCCGGCTGCTGGCTCAGGTGCACCAGCAAGGCGTCGAGCTCGGTCAGGCGAGTGCCAGGCAAGGCGGCCTCGGCGCGCAAGGCCTCGCGCAGTTCCCCGGCGTGTTCGCGCAGCTCGGGGGTGGGGTAACGCAGCAGGTGGGCGAGCACACGCAGGGTGTGGACGGCGGGCTTTTGGGGGGAAGTGAAAAAGCCCATCTCAGACTCCCGCCTTGATCGGAATCGTTCGTTTCTTCTCGCTGCCGAACAAGCTCGTTTCCGTCTGCCCTTCCGAGCAGCCGTTGCCGAAGGTGAAGCCGCAGCCGCCCTTGATGTTGAAGGTGTTCTCGGCGTATTCGCGGTGGGTGGTGGGAATCACGAAACGGTCCTCGTAGTTGGCAATCGCCATGGTCTGGTACATGTCCTCGACCTCGCGCACGCTCATGCCGACCTGGTCGAGCACGTCCTGGTTGATCACGCCGTCCACGTGTTTGGCGCGCTGGTAGCTGCGCATGGCCAGCATGCGTTCGAGCGCACGCACCACCGGCACCGTGTCACCGGCCGTCAGCAGGTTGGCGAGGTACTTCACAGGAATGCGCAGCTGGCTCACATCGGGTATTTCGCCGTTGCCGCCCAGGTGCCCGGCGTTGGCTGCGGCGGTGATGGGCGAGAGCGGCGGCACATACCACACCATGGGCAGCGTGCGGTACTCGGGGTGCAGCGGCAGCGCCACCTTCCAGTCCACCGCCATCTTGTAGACCGGGCTGTGGCGCGCAGCCTCCAGCCAGTTCTCGGGGATGCCGTCGGCCCGCGCCTGCGCGATCACCGCTGGGTCGTGCGGGTCCATGAAGAGGTCGATCTGCGCCTTGTAGAGGTCCATCTCGTTGGGCACGCTCGCGGCTTCCTGGATGCGGTCGGCGTCGTACAGCAGCACGCCCAGGTAGCGGATGCGGCCCACGCAGGTCTCGCTGCACACGGTGGGCTGGCCGGCCTCGATGCGCGGGTAGCAGAAGATGCACTTCTCGGCCTTGCCGCTCTTCCAGTTGTAGTAGATCTTCTTGTACGGGCAGCCCGACACGCACATGCGCCAGCCGCGGCACTTGTCCTGGTCGATCAG
The DNA here is from genome assembly GCF_030158645.1 of Hydrogenophaga sp. Taxonomy (GTDB): domain Bacteria; phylum Pseudomonadota; class Gammaproteobacteria; order Burkholderiales; family Burkholderiaceae_C; genus Hydrogenophaga. The sequence goes on from NZ_JAOASO010000136.1 coordinate 13,846, forward strand.
CACGATGCCGTCTTCCTCGCGCTTGTAGATCGAGCCCGAGGGGCACGAGGCCACACACGCCGGGTTGAGGCAGTGCTCGCACAGGCGCGGCAGGTACATCATGAAGGTGTTCTCGAACTCCCCCACCATGGCCTTCTGCGCCGCTTCAAAGCCGTTGAAGTTGGCGTCCTTGCTGCGCTTGGCGAACTCGCCGCCCAGGATCTCTTCCCAGTTCGGGCCCCATTCGATCTTCTCCATGCGCTTGCCGGTGATCAGGCTGCGCGGGCGGGCGGTGGGCGTGTGCTTCATCTCCGGCGCCGACTGCAGGTGGTCGTAGTCGAAGGTGAAGGGTTCGTAGTAGTCGTCGATCTCCGGCAGGTGCGGATTGGCGAAGATCTTCATCAGCAGCTGCCACTTGCCACCCTGCTTGGGCACGATGGAGCCGTCGGCACGGCGCGTCCAGCCGCCCTGCCACTTCTCCTGGTTCTCCCACTCTTTCGGGTAGCCGATGCCGGGCTTGGTCTCGACGTTGTTGAACCAGGCGTATTCCATGCCGGGCCGGCTGGTCCAGACGTTCTTGCAGGTGACCGAACAGGTGTGGCAACCGATGCACTTGTCGAGGTTCAGCACCATGCCGATTTGGGCTCGGATCTTCATGCGACTTCTCCCTGCGCCTGGACCGGCACGATCAGTTCATTGGCGACCGGCGTATCGAGCCAGTCGACCTTGTTCATCTTGCGCACCACGACGAACTCGTCGCGGTTGGTGCCGATGGTTCCGTAGTAGTTGAAGCCGTAGCTGAACTGCGCGTAGCCGCCGATCATGTGGGTGGGCTTGGTCACGATGCGGGTCACCGAGTTGTGAATACCGCCGCGTGTGCCGGTGATTTCTGCACCCGGTGTGTTGATGATTTTTTCCTGTGCGTGGTACATGAGCACCATGCCCGGATTCACCCGCTGGCTCACTACTGCACGGGCAGCAATGGCACCGTTGATGTTGAAGAGTTCGACCCAGTCGTTGTCCTCAATACCGGCAACTTTGGCGTCGTCCTCACTCAGCCAGATCACCGGGCCACCGCGATTGAGCGTGAGCATCATCAGGTTGTCGGTGTAGGTGCTGTGGATACCCCACTTCTGGTGCGGCGTGATGAAGTTCAAGGAGATTTCCTTGTTGCCATTGGGCTTGCGCTCCATGATGCCGGCAACGGCCTTCAGGTCCACCGGTGGGCGGTAGCTGGTCAGTCCTTCCCCGAATGCAATCATCCAGGGGTGATCCAGGTAGAAGTGCTGACGACCGGTCAGGGTGCGCCATGGGATCAGCTCATGCACATTGGTGTAGCCGGCGTTGTAGCTGACGGTCTCGCTCTCGATGCCGCTCCAGGTGGGCGAGCTGATGATCTTGCGCGGCTGCGCCTGGATGTCGCGGAAACGGATTTTTTCGTCTTCGCGGTGCAAGGCCAGGTGCGTATGGTCACGTCCGGTGATCTTGGAGAGTGCCTCCCAAGCCTTGACGGCCACATGGCCGTTGGTCTCGGGAGCAAGCTGCAGCACCACCTCGCAAGCGTCGATGTCGGTGCTGATGCTGGGCATGCCCTGAGTCACGCCTTCGGCGCGCACTTTGCCATTGAGTTCGCCCAGCTGGTGCACCTCGTCGGTGGTGTTCCAGCCAATGCCCTTGCCGCCGTTGCCGACCTTCTCCATCAAAGGACCGAGCGCCGTGAAGCGTTTGTAGGTGTTGGGGTAATCGCGCTCGATCACCGAGATTTGCGGTGCAGTCTTGCCGGGGATCAGCTCGCACTCGCCTTTTTTCCACTCTTTCACGTCAAAGGCCTGGGCCAGCTCGGCCGGTGTGTCGTGCATCAGCGGCGTGAGCATCAGCTCTTTTTCGACGCCCAAATGGCCCACGCACACCTCGCTGAAGGCTTTGGCAAAGCCTTTGTAGATTTCCCAGTCGCTCTTGCTTTGCCAGGCCGGGTCCACCGCGGTGGACAGCGGGTGGATGAAGGGGTGCATGTCGCTGGTGTTGAGGTCGTTCTTCTCGTACCAGCTGGCGGTGGGCAGCACGATGTCGCTGTACAGGCAGGTCGTGCTCATGCGGAAGTCGAGCGTCACCAGCAGGTCGAGCTTGCCTTCGGGCGCCTTGTCGTGCCAGACGACCTCGGTCGGCTTGGCCTCTTCCTTGCCGAGGTCCTTGCCCTGCACGCCGTTGCTGGTGCCGAGCAGGTGCTTCAGGAAATACTCGTGGCCCTTGCCCGACGAGCCCAGGATGTTGGAGCGCCACACGAACATGTTGCGCGGCCAGTTGTCCGGGTGATCCGGGTCGGTGCAGCTCATCTTGAGCGTGCCGTCCTTCAATCCGTTGACCGCGTACTCCTTCGGCTCCAAGCCCGCGGCAGCAGCGTCGCGGACCACATGGATCGGATTCGTCTGCAGCTGCGGCGCCGACGGCAGCCAGCCCATGCGCTCGGCGCGCACGTTGTAGTCGATCATGCTGCCGGCGTAGAGCTTCTTGTCGGCCAGCGGCGACAGCACCTCGTCCATGCCGAGCTTCTCGTAGCGCCACTGGTCGGTGTGCGCGTAGAAGAAGCTGGTGCTGTTCATCTGGCGCGGCGGGCGTGACCAGTCGGTGGCAAAGGCCAGCGGCACCCAGCCGGTTTGCGGGCGCAGCTTTTCCTGGCCCACGTAATGCGCCCAGCCACCACCGCTCTGGCCGATGCAGCCGCACATCATCAGCAGGTTGATCACGCCGCGGTAGTTCATGTCGGCGTGGTACCAGTGGTTCATGGCCGCGCCGATGATCACCATCGACTTGCCGTGCGTCTTGTCGGCGTTGTCGGCGAACTGCTGCGCCACGGTGATGACCTGGTCTCGCGGCACGCCGGTGATGCTCTCCTGCCAGGCCGGGGTGTAGGCGGCGTTGTCGTCGAAGTCCTTCGCGCCACTGCCCAGCCCACGGTCGATGCCGTACTGCGCGACCTGCAGGTCGAACACGGTGGCCACCAGGGCATGGCGTTCTTCACCGGCCTTGCCCAGGCGCAGCCGCACGGCTGGCACGCGGGCGTGGTTGATGCTGCCGTTCTGTGCGTTCGGCGTGAAGTGTGGAGAAGCGTCGCCACCGAAGTACGGGAAGGCCACGTCCACCACCTGGGTGTCTTGCTCGCCGTCCTCGATCACCGAGAGCTTGAGCTTCACGTCGGTGTCGCTGCGGGCTTCCTTGGGTTGCAGGTTCCACTTGCCTTCGTCGTCGCGCCCGGCTTCGCCCCAGCGGAAGCCGATCGAGCCGTTGGGCAGCACGGCCCGTCCATCGGTGTCGAAGGCCACCGTCTTCCACTCGGGGTTGTTCTTCTGGCCGAGCTGTCCGTTGAAGTCGCTGGCGCGCAGGTAGCGGTCGGGGACCAGGGTTTTGCTGCCGTCGGCCAGCGTGTGTTCCTTGAGCATCACGAGCAGCGGCAGGTCGGTGTAGCGGCGCGCGTAGTCGTCGAAGTAGCTGCTGCGCGGCTTGCCGCCGTCGGGGAAATAGAAGTTCTTGAGCACCACGTGGCCCATGGCCATGGCCAGTGCGGCGTCGGTGCCCTGCTTGGGGTGCAGCCAGAGGTCGGAGAGTTTGGCGACCTCGGAGTAGTCAGGTGTCACCGCCACCGTCTTGGCGCCCTTGTAGCGAACCTCGGTGAAGAAGTGGGCGTCGGGCGTGCGCGTCTGCGGCACGTTGGAGCCCCAGGCGATGATGAACGAGCTGTTGTACCAATCGGCCGATTCGGGCACGTCGGTCTGTTCGCCCCACACCTGCGGGCTGGCTGGTGGCAGGTCGCAGTACCAGTCGTAGAAGCTCATGCAAACGCCGCCGATGAGCGAGAGGTAGCGCGAGCCGGCGGCGTAGCTCACCATGCTCATGGCGGGGATGGGCGAGAAGCCGATGATGCGGTCGGGTCCATGCTGCTTGATGGTGTACACGTTGGCCGCGGCGATCAGCTGGTTGACCTCGTCCCAGGTGCTGCGCACGAAGCCGCCCATGCCGCGCACCTGCTGGTAGTCGCGGCGCGCTTCGGGGTTTTCGACGATGCTGGCCCAGGCATCCACCGGGGTCTTGGCCACGTTCAATGCGGCGCGCCAGCGCTCCAGCAGGCGCCCGCGCACCATGGGGTATTTCACGCGGTTGGCGCTGTAGAGGTACCAGCTGTAAGAGGCGCCGCGTGCGCAGCCGCGCGGCTCGTGGTTGGGCATGTCCCAGCGGGTGCGCGGGTAGTCTGTCTGCTGGGTTTCCCAGGTGACGATGCCGCCCTTGACGTAGATCTTCCACGAGCACGAACCGGTGCAGTTCACGCCGTGGGTGCTGCGCACGATCTTGTCGTGCGCCCAGCGGTTGCGGTAGGCGTCTTCCCAGGTGCGGTCTTCACCGGTGGTGACGCCGTGGTCGCCCGAGAAGGACTCGCGGGGCTGCGAGAAATAGTTGAGTCGGTCGAGGAAATGGCTCATGAGGAAGCTCCGGGAAATTCGTGACTCGGGGGGTGCATCAAGGGTTCTTCACGTACGCGTTCGTGCGCAGGTAGAACCACCAGTTGAGGACCAGGCACAGCGCATAGAACACGGCGAAGCCGTACATCGCGAACTGCGGCGTGCCGGCCTTGATCTGCTGGCCGATCACCACCGGCGCGATGAAGGCGCCGTAGGCGGCGACGGCCGACGTCCAGCCGAGCACCGGGCCGGCCTGCTGGCGGTCGAAGATGACGCCGATGGTGCGGAAGGTCGAGCCGTTGCCGATGCCGCTGGCAAAGAACAGCACGATGAACAGGCCGATGAAGGCGGGGAAGTACTGCTCGGGCGTGGCCGAGCCGTAGGCCTGCATCATCACGTAGCCCACCGCCACCGAGGCCATCACCATCACCGCCGAGATGACCTGGGTGACGATGGAGCCGCCGACCTTGTCGGAGATCCAGCCACCGATGGGGCGCACCGCGGCGCCCACGAAAGGACCGATCCAGGCGTAGGTCAGGGCCGAGGGGGCGTTCGGGTTTTTGAGTGTGTGCGTCATCACGCCGGCCGCGTCCGCCACATGCTGGAAGCCGAAGATCACCGTGATGGCCAGCGGCAGCACCATCGAGAAACCGATGAAGGAGCCGAAGGTGACGATGTAGAGCGCGGTGAGCGACCAGGTGTGCTTGTTGCTGAAGATCGCGAACTGCTTGGCGACGTTTTCCTTCATGGCACCGAAGGCGGCCAGGCGCATCATCAGCAGCGCCAGGATGATGTCCAGCGGGATGGCGACCCACATGTTCAGGATGCCCAGGCCGGTGGGGGCCGGCAGGTACAGCCAGAGCATGAAGATGGCCGGGATGAAGGCCAGCGTGTAGAGGTAGGTCACCTTGGCGAACGCGACCAGCGGGTGGCCGGTGTCGGGCGACACGGTCTTGAGGTTGTTCATGCCGAACCAGGCCAGGATCGACAGCGGCACCAGCGAGATCACCCAGGCGAAGCCCGCGTTCTGGATCCAGGTGGGCGTGCCGGCGGCGATCTTGCCGAAGATCCAGCCGCTGTCCTTCACCAGCGTCATCGACTCACCGCCGAAGGCGCCGAGCAGCGGCAGCGTCATCACCAGCGGGATGACGATCTGCATGGTGGTCACACCGAAGTTGCCCAGACCGGCGTTGAGACCGAGCGCCGTGCCCTGCAGGCGTTTGGGGAAGAAGGTGCTGATGTTGGACATCGAGCTGGCGAAGTTGCCGCCACCCACACCGGACCACAGCGCCAGCAGCTGGAACGACCACAGCGGCCACTCGGGGTGCTGCAGCGCAAAGCCGGTGCCGATCGCCGGGGCCAGCAGCATGGCGGTGGTGAGAAAGATCGTGTTGCGCCCACCCGCCAGCCGCACCAGGAAGGACGCCGGGATGCGCATGGTGGCGCCCGAGATGCCGGAGATGGCGGTGAGCGTGAACAGCTCGGCCTGGGTGAAGGGGAAGCCCAGGTTGAGCATCTGCACCGTGATGATTCCCCACATGCCCCACACCGCAAAGCCGCACAGCAGGGCCGGCACGGAGATCCAGAGGTTGCGGTAGGCGATGCGCTTGCCGGTGCTGTTCCAGAAGGTCTCGTCTTCGGGGCGCCAATCGACGATGTCCGGCCCGACTTGTTTGGTTTGGTTCATGGTGTGACTGACACGACGTCAGTTCTGAAGGGAAAAGGGTTTGGCGTTGGCGCCCATGACCTCGGTCTGGCGGACCTCGGTCCAGTACATCCAGATGAGCGAGACCCAGACCACGCCGTACATCAACATGAAGGCGCTGGAGCGGATGCCGGTGAGGTCCATCAACACCCCGAACAGGATGGGCAGCACGAAGCCCCCCAGGCCACCGGCCAGGCCGACGATGCCGCTGATGGCACCGATGTTTTTCGGGTAGTCGTCGCTGATGTACTTGAAGACACTGGCCTTGCCGAAGGCCCAGGCGATGCCCAGGATGAACATCAGGCCGGTGAAGAGATAGACGTTGAGGCCGATGTGGAAAGTTTTGGGCCCATCCACCGTCGCCACGGTGAAATCGGTCTGCGGATACGAGAGCAGGAAGAGGCAGATCCAGCTCACCCACAGCACCCACCAGGTGACCTTGTGCGCGCCGAACTTGTCCGACATCACGCCACCCACCGCGCGCAGCACGCCACCGGGCAGCGAGAAGCAGGCCGCCAGCAGTGCGGCCACGCGGATGTCCAGACCGAACTCGCCCACGTAGTACTGCACCATCCAGAGCGAGAGCGCCACGTAGCCGCCGAAGACGATGCTGTAGTACTGGCAGTACTTGAGCACCTTGGGGTCCTTGAGCGCCTTGAGCTGGTCCGTGAAGGACACGTTGCTCGGCACCAGGTGGTCGGGGTTGCTGTAGGTGAAGAGCCAGAACAGCACCACCGTGCCCAGCATGATGGCCGCGTACACCTGCGGCACCATGGCCCAGCCAAAGGCCACCAGCAGCACCGGGGCCACGAACTTGTTGACCGCTGCGCCCGAGTTGCCCGCGCCGTACACGCCCATGGCCATGCCCTGGCGGTGCTTGGGGAACCAGCGCGCCACATAGGGCGTGCCGACCGAGAACGATCCGCCCGCGAGGCCCACGAACAAACCGATGGTGAGGAAGTGCCAGTAGGCGGTGGCGTAGCTCATGAGCCAGATCGCCGGCACGGTGGTGGCCATGAGCAGGGCCATCACGATGCGGCCACCGTAGCGGTCGGTCCAGATGCCCAGCGGCACGCGAACCAGCGAGCCGGTGAGCACCGGTGTGGCCATGAGCAGGCCGAACTGGGTGGAGTTGAGGTCGAGCGCCTTCTTGATCGGGATGCCGATGACGCCGAACATCATCCACCCCATGAAGCACACGGTGAAGGCCAGCGTGCTGACGATCAGCACGGACCACGCTTTTTTGTCGTTGTTCAGTTCAGAAGCCATGTTGTCTTTCTCCACGCGGGGCATGGCAAGACTGTCGGCGCTGGGCGCGCTGGTGGCTATCCGCCTCCCGGGTGGCGGGGGCGGCTCTGAAGAACGATGGGGAAAGGACGCAGGGCGTCCGGAAGAACTACCGCGGCTCTTTTGCAGCCGTCAGTTGATCTGGATCAATGCACGAGAACGATCGTGACCAGCACGCTGGCGTCTTCCGCCGCGAGCAGGCTGTGCGGTACGCCGCCGCGCAGGAAGAGCAGTTGCCCGGCCTGCAGCCGCTGCACGCCTTCGGGTGTTTCGAAATCGATCACACCTTCGAGGCATTGCACGGTGATCTCTCCCGGGACCTGGTGCATCGGCATGCCCTTGCCCAGCGGCAGCCGCAGGCGGATGACTTCGAGCTGCTCCGACTTGAAGAGCGCCACGGACTGCGTGCTGAGCGCGTCGCCGCCCTGGTTCAGGAGGTTGGCCATTTCGCCGGAGTCGAGGTGGTGCAGTGCCATGGGGGTGTCCTGGTCAGGCGTGGCGGGCGGCGAACACCGCTGCCTGCACACGCGAGGTGAGGTGGAGTTTGCGCAGGATGTGCTGCACGTGGATCTTGACTGTGGTCTCGGCGATGTCGAGCTGGCGGGCGATGTGTTTGTTGCTGTCGCCCCGTGCGATCAAATGCAGGATTTCAAGTTCCCGCACCGACAGCGAGGCGAGTTCGGCGCCGGAGGTGGCCGTGGCGGTGGACGCCGGCGCGTCGGGCGCGGCTCCGTTGGCGGGTGGCTGCGAGCGCAGCGCCGACACCAGCTTGGTCGTCATCTCGGGGCTGACCACCGACTCGCCGTCCATCACCTTGACGATGGCCTCGCACAGGTGGTGCGACTCCACCGTCTTGAGCAGATAACCGTCGGCACCGGCCTTGAGCGCGGCCACCAGGTCGGCCTCGTTCTCGCTCACGGTGAGCATGAGCACGCGGCTGCCCGGCGCGGCCTCGCGCAGCGCGGGGATGGCGTCCACGCCCAGCACACCGGGCAGGTGGTTGTCGAGCAGGATCACGTCGGGCCGCCGGCGGGCCGCACAGCGCAGCGCCTCGCCCACGTCGCCCGCTTCGCAGGTCACCTCGAAGCGCGGGTCCTGCTCAAGCAGGGCCATGAGCCCGCGGCGGAACAGGGAGTGGTCGTCCACAACGAGCAACTGGATCGGGCGGGCAGGCGTGTCGGTCATGGGGCGCTGTGTTCGGTGGCGGGGGCGGTGGTCGGGCTGGCCGCCACCGGGTGGGGTGGCAGGGTCAGGGTCACGGTGGTGCCTTGCCCGGGGTCGGAGCTCACCTCGACACGCGCGCCGATGAGGGCGGCACGCTCGCGCATGATCTTCAGCCCCACGTGGGACTCGTCGGGCGTGTCCAGCGTGTCGAAGCCCGCGCCGTCGTCGCGCACACGAAAGCGCCAGTGCGCGCCCTTGATCACATCGAGCTGCACATGGCCGGCTCCCGCGTGCTTGCGCACGTTGGAGAGCGATTCCTGCAGCACATGCAGCACCTGCACCTGCACGTCGGCCGGCAGGGGCAGGCCGTGGCCCTCGACGTGCAGCTTCGCGCTCAATCCGGTCTGGTGCTGGAACTTCTGCAGCGTCTCCTGCAGCGCACGTTCGATGTCGTCGGTGTTGGTGCGGGTGCGAAAGTGCACCAGCAGTTCACGCACGTCGTTGATGCTCTCGCGCAGGCCTTCGTCGAGTTCATCGAGCGTGCTCATCACCCGCGCGTCCTGGCCCTTGCTCGCCGCGTTGCGCAGCAGCTGCACCTGGATCTTGAGAAAGGCCAGCGACTGCGCGATGGAGTCGTGCAGCTCGCGTGCAATCAGCGCGCGCTCTTCGCCCACCGCGGCCTCTCGCTCCAGCGCCGAAGCGCGCAGGCTCTCCAGTGCGTTGGCCAGGTGGCTGGCCAGCGCGTCGAGCAGCTCGGTCTCGCCAGCGCTCAGGCTGGTGTGCGAGCGGTAGAACAGATTGACCTCGCCGATGAGGCGCTGCTGCAGGCGCACCGGCACGCTCACCAGCGTCTCGAAGCCGGCGCGCACGCAGTGGCGCACCTCCTGCTCGTCGTGGCTGCGGATGGGAATCACCCTCGTGCGTGCATCGGGTTGCAGGTTGCCGCAGGCGCAGGCCCCGGCCAGCAGGCTGCGCTCCTCCTCCACCATCTCCTGCGGAAAACAGTCGGAGGCCAGCATCATGTACCGCTGGCTGGCCTCGTCGCTCCAGCGCACCGCCACCGCGTCGGCTTTCACCACCGCGCGCACGCGCTGGGCGAAGCCGCGCGAGAGTTCTTCGATGCTGCCGGCATGCGCCATGAAGGCGCTGACCTCGTACAGCGTCTCCAGTCGCGCGCGCTGTGCCTCGATGTGGCGTGTCTTGGTTTCGACCTGGCTCTCCAGACCGGCGTACATCGACTGCAGCGTGGCCGCCATGCGGTTGAAGCCCGCCGCCACCTGGCCGAACTCGTCGAGCGTCTCGACCTCCACACGCGCCTTGAAGTCGCCCGACTCCAGCCGGCGCAAGCCCTGGCGCAGGTGGGCGAGCGGGTTGATCACGTACATGTAGCCGGTGTATAGCATCACCACCGCGCCGCAGATGGCCAGCGCCATCATGAGGAACTGGAACAGGTTGAGGATGGCGGTGAAACCGGAGAGCTGTTTTTCAATCGCCAGCACCAGGGCATCGATGGCCTCGACGAAGGTGTCGGCCGCGGCCAGCGCCTGCGCCGGCTCGGGCGCTGTGTCTTGCAGCCACAAGGGGCGCTGGTTCTGCCACAGCGCCTCCACGGTGGCGAATTCGCGAGCCACCGCGTCGTCCCAGGGCACGAAGAGCGGGCGGCTGGCATCGCCCTGGCGCAGCAGCTCCAGGCTCTGGTCGAACTGCTGCACCAGCGCCGCCACGTCCTGCGGTGCACGCCCGGCCTGCGCCACGCTGGTGAGGCGCCAGGTCTGCATGCGCATGCGCCCGGCTTCGTTCACCGCGGCCGCACCGCCTTCAAGCTGCCAGGTCACCCACAGTGTGAGGCCGATCGACGCGAGCGCGACGAGCAGCAACCCGGCGCCGATGCGCACCAGTTTGGTCGACAGCGAAGCGGTGGACACCATCGACGCAGGTTAGCGGCTTTCGCCGCCGGCAGATACCCGTGTGCGACGGGCTGCAAGCTCGGGCGGGCGGGGCAGGCCGGGCAGAAAGTGCACCCGCTGGTTGCGCGCACCCGGCGCGGGCGCGACCAGGTCGGCCAGCGTCACGCTGTCGAGCACCTCCAGATAGCGGTCCATGGCCTCGCGCAGCGCCGTCTTGAGGCGGCAGTGGCCGTCGAGGCGGCAGCTGTTGTGCTCGGCGTCGAAGCATTCCACCAGGGTGAAGTCGCTCTCGGTCTGGCGAACCACCTCGCCCACCACGATGGTGTGTGCCGGCTTGAGCAGGCGCAGGCCACCCCCACGCCCGCGCGTGGTCTCCAGCAGGCCCAGGCCGGAGAGCGTCATCACGATCTTGGTGAGGTGGCTGCGCGAGATGCCGTGGGCCTCGGCGATTTCACCCACGGTGGCGCGCTGCTCGCGCTGTTCGCTGGCGGCGCAGTACATCAGCACGCGCAGGCTGTAGTCGGTCCATTGGGTCAGTCGCATGCCGCATCCTCCTGATGGCCGATGTCCGTGTGGATGGTCTGAATGTTCATGTTGTCTGCATTTTATGCCTTAATATATTCATACCAAATGAACATTCAAGGACCTTGACCATGAACACCACCTTCGCCCCCGCCGACACCCTGGAGCGTGCCAGCCAGCCCATTGGCCATATCGCTGTTGCGTTGCCGGGTTCCACCGCTGTGTTCCGCCGCCTCAAGCTCGACTTCTGCTGTGGCGGCCAGATCGCCCTGCAGCAGGCCTGTGACAACAAGGGCCTCGACGTGGACGCGGTGCTGGCCGAGCTCGCGCGGCTGGACCGCCCGGACGCGCCCGCAGTGCCGCAAGCCCCGGCCGAGATGATCGACCACATCCTCACGCGCTACCACGCGGTGCACCGGGAGCAGTTGCCCGAGCTGATCCGCATGGCGCGCCGGGTGCAGGCGGTGCACCGCGAGCACCCCGATGTGCCCACGGGTCTGGCCGAACACCTCGAAGCCATCGAGACCGAAATGCTGGAGCACATGGCCAAGGAGGAAAACATCCTCTTCCCCATGCTCAAGGCGGGTGGGCGCGGCATGGCGGTGCACCCCATCGGCGTGATGCGCGAGGAACACACCAGCCACGGTGAACAGCTTGATCGCCTGATGGCGCTGACGCACGACGCCACGCCACCCGAAGGCGCGTGCAACACCTGGCGCGCGCTCTACGCCGGCATTGACCAGTTTGCCGACGACCTGATCGCCCACATCCACCTGGAAAACAACCAGCTGTTTCCGCAGTTCGAACCCCGGCCGGCAGCCTGCTGCTGAGGGCCCAGCGGTGCCGCCCTTGGGTGGGAGCGGCTATGCTGGCAGCGACCCGCAACGCCCGCCCGACCACCCACACCCCCCATGCCAACCCCGGACATCGCCTGGGCCTACCCGCTGCTGCTCAAGAGCCACCTCGGCCTGGTCGTGACCAGCGTGGGCCTGTTCTCTGTGCGTGCACTTGCCGCGCTGCAGGGCCAGGTCTGGCCGTTTCGCAAGGGCTGGCGCCGCGCGAGCGAGGGGGTCGACACCGCGTTGCTCACGGCCGGCGCGGGCCTGTGGTGGCTGCTGCAGCTCAACCCGCTGCACACGCCCTGGTTCGGCCTCAAGCTCGGCCTGCTGGTGGTCTACATCGCGCTGGGCACGGTGGCCATGCGCAGCACCGCATCCACCCCGGTGCGTGCGCTGTGCCTGCTGGCCGCGCTGCTCTGCGTCGCCTTCATGGCTTCGATGGCGCTGGCGCGCCATCCTCTGGGCTGGTGGGCGCCATGAGCCTGCACCGTTCGAGCGCGGTTCGCTGGCTGCTGTGGCTGGCGGGCAGTGTGGCGCTGGCGCTGGGCCTCATCGGCGTGGTGCTGCCCGGCCTGCCGACCACGCCCTTCATCCTGCTGGCCGCCGCCTGCTACGCCAAGGCCTCGCCCCGGCTGCACGGCTGGCTGCTCAACCACCGTTTTCTCGGCCCCATGGTGCGCGACTGGGAAGCGCACCGCAGCCTCACACGCCGCAGCAAAACCGTGGCACAGGTGAGCATGGTGGTGATGGTGGGCCTGTCGGCGTGGGGACTGCGCGAGCGGCCGGTGGTGCTCGCGATCGTGTTGATCGCAGCACTCATCGGCGTGTGGGTGGTGGCGCACATTCCCACCCGAAAACCTTGATTCAGCCCTGGGCTCTTCTCGCCAGAACTTCAAACGCCGGCAAGGTCTTGCCTTCCAGCACTTCCAGGAAAGCACCACCGCCGGTGGAGATGTAGCCCACGTCCTTCTCGATGCCGTATTTGGCAATGGCCGCCAGCGTGTCGCCGCCACCCGCGATGCTGAAGGCGCTGCTCCTGGCAATCGCTTCGGCGATCACCTTGGTGCCGTTCTCGAAGGCCGCGAACTCGAACACGCCGACCGGGCCGTTCCACACAATGGTGCCGGCCTTCATCAGCTGCTCGGCCAGCTTGGCCGCGGTCTGGGGGCCGATGTCGAGGATCAGGTCGTCGTCGGCCACGTCGGTGGCGGCTTTCACCGTGGCCACGGCGTCGGCGCTGAAGCCCTTGGCGGTCACCACGTCGGTGGGAATCGGCACCTCGGCGCCGCGCGCCTTCATGGCGTCGATCACGGCCTTGGCCTCGTTCACCAGGTCGGCCTCGGCCAGGCTCTTGCCGATCTTCAGGCCCGCCGCGAGCATGAAGGTGTTGGCGATGCCGCCGCCCACGATGAGCTGGTCGACCTTGCTCGCCAGGCTCTTCAGGATGGTGAGCTTGGTGCTGACCTTGCTCCCGGCCACGATGGCCACCAGCGGGCGCTTGGGCGCGAGCAGCGCGGCGGCAATCGCGTCCATCTCGGCGGCCAGCAGCGGACCGGCGCAGGCAATCGGTGCGGTCTCGGCGATGCCGTAGGTGGTGCCCTCGGCGCGGTGCGAGGTGCCGAAGGCGTCGTGCACAAAGATGTCGCACAGGGCACCGAGCTTCTTCGCGAGTTCGGGGCTGTTCTTCTTCTCGCCCACGTTCAGGCGGCAGTTTTCCAGCAGCACCACCTCACCGGGCGCCACCGAAAAATCGCCATCGACCCAGTCGGCCACCAGGCGCACCGGGCGGTTCATCAGCGCCGACAGGCGCGCGGCCACGGGCTGCAGCGAGTCTTCGGGCTTGAACGCGCCCTCGGTGGGACGGCCCAGGTGCGAGGTGACCATGACGGCCGCGCCCGCGTCGAGCGCCATCTGGATCGCCGGGATGCTCGCGCGGATGCGGGTGTCCTCGGTGATGCGACCCGTGTCGTCCTGTGGCACGTTGAGGTCGGCCCGGATGAAGACGCGCTGGCCCTGGACGCGGCCACTGGAGCAGAGATCGGAGAAGCGGATGAAGGACATGGTGCTGTGCAGGTGGGTGGATGACAAACCCACGCATTGTAGGAAAGGCCCTTCCTCAGCCCTCCCTCAATCGTCATCCTCGTGGTCCGACTGCCCTGCCAGCAGACCGCTCCATACCTGGGCCGACACCAGGCCTTTGGGCGACTGCTGCCACTGCCAGGCGCCGAACGCCAGCACCGCGGCCAGCAGCACCACCGCCAGCCAGACCCGGTTGTGCTTCACCAGGCTCGGGCCTGGACCCTCCACGCGGCCGGTGAGCATGGGCAGCGCCTGGTTCTTGCGGCGCAGCAAGCTCAAGCCCGCGATCAGCGCGATGTGGCCGAGCACGACCACCAGGAAGGCCTCGCCGAAGAACTCGTGCACGTCTTCCAGCCAGTCGCCCCAGTCGTTGTAGCTGCCGTAGCCGCTGAGCGTGAGCGGCACCATCATCACCAGCAGCGCGAACACGGCGAGTGCCATCAGCAGGTTCTGACCCTGGCGCCAGTGGATGGCTGTCAGACCCGGCGCCGAGGTGAATGAACGCAACCACGCCGGTGCGCCCGCGAGCTTGCGCCAGAGCTGACCCAGGCCCGCCTGGCGCGGCCCGAGGAGGCCGTACAGCAAGCGAAACGCGAGCAGCCCGGCCAGGGTGTAGCCCAGGGTGACGTGCAGCAGCCGCCAGCGTTCACCGTCGGCGGTGATGTAGGCGCCCACGAAGCTCAGTGCGAAAAGCCAGTGGAACATGCGCATGGGCGCGTCGATGACGAGCCGCGTGGGCACAGGCAGGGCACGTGTGGCCTCGGGGCGGGTGGAAGTGTTGAAGTCGGGTGCGGTGTGCATGGTCGTCTTTCAGAAGTTCAGTCGTCCCAGCCGCGGCGCAGCCGCGCGTCCAGGCCCGGCGGGAAACGGAGGTTGTCGTCGTCGTACAGGCCCTGGTGGGCGCCGGTGTGGCAGGCGGCGCAGTTGGCCGCGCTCTTCACGCTGGCGTGTTTCCACACGGCGGGGTCGATGCCCCGGTGCTTGCGCTCGAACCAGGCGGAGCGCGTGATGCGGTCCTGCGGGGGCTCTTCGTTCACGCGCTTGTAGGTGCCCGCGTGCGTCTGCAGCCACTGGCCGAGTTGGGTGACGGTGGCGGCGTCGA
This sequence comes from Hydrogenophaga sp., assembly GCF_030158645.1. GTDB lineage: Bacteria > Pseudomonadota > Gammaproteobacteria > Burkholderiales > Burkholderiaceae_C > Hydrogenophaga. The sequence goes on from NZ_JAOASO010000136.1 coordinate 28,881, forward strand.
GCGAGGCGTCGGTGCCGAAGTGCTGGTCGAGCCCGCCCATGATGCGTTGCCACGAACGCGCCGGCAGCATGCCCGGCGGGTAGGCGGTGTGGCAGGCAGCGCACTCCTGCGTGTAGGCCTGCGGCACGCTGCGCGGCATCATCGGGCCGCTGTCGGCGTGGGCGGTGGTCAGGCCGGCGAGGGCCATGACCAAGGCAGTGGAGATCGTTTTCATGGAGCGGCTTTCAGGGTTTGAGGCTGAGCAGGTACGCCATCACGTCGGCCTTCTCGGCGGCGCTGCATTCGCGGCTAAGCACGTCCTTGCAGTTGCGGCGGAACCACTTGTCCGACTTGGCGGCATCGGTGAAGGCCTGGGCGTTGAAGGCCGGCGCCAGCGGGGCGATGGGCTTGGCCGTGCTCGCGTGTTCGCCCTGGCGTGTGGGCGGTGTGCCGTGGCACGAAGCGCAGGACCATTCACCCCCGTGGCGCTGGTTGAAGAAAGCCTGGCCTTTGGACGCGTTGCCCGGCGCGCCGGCTTGCGCGCTCCAGCGGCTGAGCTGCTCGGCCGGCGTGGTGTCGCCGGCGTGGGCGGCCACCGCTTCGAGGGCCAGCAGCGCGAGGGCTGCGAGTCGGAGAACTTGGGATGCGGGGTTCATGGCGTGCGTCGAGTGATCGGGGTGAAGGCATCTTGCGAAACCCCGGCTGTACGGCACCTGAAGCGCGCGTTCATCGGGCGTTCAGGTTCGACCCGCACAATGGTCCGGCGCATGGTCAGCCCTTTGCTGCCTGCCCCACCGTGAAACCACCGCGCTCCTCAACCCTCCCGTTCATCGCGCTGACCAGCCTGCTGGCCGGCGTGTTGCTCAGCTCGCCTGCGAGCGCCAGCGACCGGGACCACGACCGGGCGCGCGCGGCCGTGAAAGCGGGTCAGGTGGTGCCGCTGCGCACCGTGCTCGAACGCCTGGAGCGCGAGCACCCGGGCCAGGTGCTGGACGTGGAGCTGGAGGACGAAGACGGCCGGCTGGTGTACGAAGTCAAGCTGCTGCAGGGCGACGGGCGGCTGGTGAAGCTCGAACTCGACGCCAGGACCGCCACCGTGCTGCGCCGCAAGGAACGTTGAGCCCACCCACCCATGCGCATCCTGCTGGTTGAAGACGACCCCACCCTGCGCGCGCAGCTGCGCACGGGCCTGCATGAGGCCGGCTACGCGGTGGACGAGGCCGACAACGGACGCGACGCGCACTTTCTGGGCGACACCGAAGCCTTCGACGCGGTGGTGCTCGACCTCGGCCTGCCAGTCCTCGATGGCCTGAGCGTGCTCAAGCGCTGGCGCAATGCAGGCCGGGTGGTGCCGGTACTCATCCTCACCGCGCGCGACAACTGGAGCGAGAAGGTGGCCGGCATCGACGCCGGTGCCGACGACTACCTCACCAAACCTTTCCACATGGAAGAGCTGCTGGCGCGCCTGCGCGCGCTCATCCGCCGCGCCGGTGGCCTGGCCTCGCCGCTGCTGCAGTGCGGCGAGCTGGCGCTGGACACGCGCAGCGGCCGCGTGACGCTGCAGGGCCAGACCGTGGCGCTGACCAGCCACGAATACAAGGTGCTTGAGTATTTGATGCACCGCCCGGGCGCGGTGGTTTCGCGCACCGAACTCACCGAACACATCTACGCGCAGGACTTCGAGCGCGACTCCAACACCATCGAGGTGTTTGTCGGCCGGCTGCGCAAGAAGCTGCCGCCCGCGCTGATCGAGACTGTGCGCGGGCTGGGCTACCGGCTGGTACCGCCGCCATGACACGCTGGACCGGCTCGCTGCGGATGCGCCTGCTGCTGGGTACCCTGGTGGCGCTCGCGCTGGCGCTGCTGCTGGCCGGCGTGGTGCTCGGGGGCCTGTTCCGCGACCACGTGATGCGCCAGTTCGAGACCACGCTCACCCAGCAGCTCGACCAGCTCACCGCGCGGCTGGTGTTCGACGCCGGCGGCCAGCCGCAGATCGATCCGCAGGCGCTGTCGGACCCGCGCTGGCAGCGGCCGTTTTCCGGTCTGTACTGGCAGCTGGACCAGCTCAGTGCGGACGGCCAGAGCCGCAGCGGCGTGCTGCGCTCGCGCTCGCTGTGGGACAGCAGTCTCACGCTGCAAGCCGACGCGATGGCCGATGGCGGCATCCATGTGCACGAAGGGCTGGGCCCGCAAGATGCGCCGGTGCTGATGCTGGAGCGCACGGTGCGCGCGGCGGAGACGCCCGACGCGCAATGGCGCCTGATCGTGGCGGGCGACCTGCAGCAAACCGCCCAGGCGATCGACCGCTTTCGCGGCGTGCTGGCGCTGTCGCTGCTGATCCTGCTCGCGCTGCTGGCGCTGGCGGCGCTGGCGCAGGTGCTGGTGGGTCTGGCGCCGTTGCGCGCCCTGCAACGCGCGCTCAACGAGGTGCGTCAGGGGCGCGTGCAGCGCCTGCAAGGCGACTTTCCCTCGGAGGTCCAACCCCTGATCAACGACTTCAACCAGGTGCTGGCCACCAACGCCGAGGTGGTGGCGCGCGCCCGCACCCACGCGGGCAACCTGGCCCATGCGCTGAAGACACCGCTGGCGGTGATGGCGCAGGCCGCCAGCGCCGGTGCGGCGGATCTGCCGGCGCTGGTGCAGGCGCAGGTGGCGGCGTCGCGGCGCCACATCGACGCCCACCTCAGCCGTTCGCGCGTGGCGGCCTCGCTCCAGTTGCCCGGCCAACGCACGCCGCTGGCTCCCGTGCTCGCGGGACTGCTGCGTGTGATGGAGCGCGTCCATGCCGAGCGCCATCTCGCCTTCACGCTGGCGCCCATGGACGACTCACTGGCCTTCGCCGGCGAAGAACAGGACCTGCAGGAGATGCTGGGCAACCTGCTGGACAACGCCGGCCTGTGGGCGCGCAGCGCGGTGCGGATCGGCGCGGCCCGTGAAGGCGAAACGCTGGTGATCACGGTGGACGACGACGGCCCGGGCATCTCGGCAGCGCAGCGCGACGCGGTGCTGGCGCGCGGTGCGCGGCTGGACGAATCGGCTCCGGGCAGCGGCCTGGGCCTGGCCATCGTGGCCGATCTGGCCCGCCTCTATGGTGGCGACATCGCGCTGGAGCGCAGTGCGCTCGGTGGGCTGTGCGCCCGCCTCAGTTTGCCGCGGTCGGCGTGACCGGAGCGAGCTGCGCGTAAGACGCCACGCACGGCGCGAGGATGTCGAGCGCCAGTTCGTGCGCCTGGGTCTGCACATCCATCAGGCCGAGCACCGAATGAAACAGGTTGTCGTGCGAGAGCGGCTTGTCGGCCTGGGCCTTCAAGCACGCCTGCCCCACGCCACTGCGCTGCTGCAGGCCCGGCGAGAGCCAGGCCACCATGGGCACATGGGTCTGCTGCTGCGGCGCCATGGCGTAGGGCACACCGTGCAGGTACAGCCCCTTTTCGCCGAGCGATTCGCCGTGGTCGGACAGGTAGATCAGGCCGGTGGCGTTGGCGCCGCTCTGCTCGCGCGCCTTGAGCCACCGCAGCGACAGGTCCAGAAAATGGTCGGTGTAGGCGATCGAGTTGTCGTAAGCGTTGACCAGTTGCTCGGGCGGGCAGTCGGACAGCGTGTTGCTGGTGCACTCGGGCATGAAGGGTTTGCGGTCGGGGGACGAGCGCTTGTAATAGGCCGGTCCGTGGCTGCCCATCTGGTGCATCACCAGCACCACGCCGCGCGCGCGGCGTACCGGGTCGAGCGCGGCGATGCGTTCGTCCAGGCCGTCAAGCATGGCGGGGTCCAGACACTCTCCGCTGTCGCAAAGACCGGGGATCTTGAGGTCGAGCGTGCTGGCGTTGGGCACCCGGGCGCACACGCCCTTGCAGCCGGCCTGGTTGTCGATCCACAGCACGGCCAGACCCGCGCGCTGCAGCACGTCGAGCAGGTTCTCGTGCTCGGGCGTCTGGTCGCCGCCCTGCGCGCGCGTGAGCGGCGAGAACAGGCAGGGCACCGAGACCTTGGTGTTGGTGCCGCACGATTGCACCTGGCTGAAGTTGACCAGGCCTTCCTCGGCCTGCCAGCGCGCGAGCGCCGGCGTGGTGTGGCGCGCGTAACCGTTGAGGCCGAAGTTCTGTGCGCGCGCGGTCTCACCCACCACCAGCATCAACAGCGGTGGTTGGCCCTGACTGGTGTAGCTGGTGCCGAGCCGGGCGTCCTCGCCCACGGGCTTGAGGGTCTGCACCTGTTTGGGCAACTGGTCGATGGCCAGGCGGCTGCCCGCATACAAGGTGTTGACCGGGTTGATCATGTAGCGCAGCTCCTTGTGGTTGCGCATGAGGGACGCCAGGTCCTGGTAGGTCACCAGGGTGGCCACGACCACGACGACCACGCCGACCAGGGCGCCCAGCGCGTTGCGTCCGGTCTGCGGCAGCCAGCTGCGCGTGGCCAGGGGCCGGCGCCAGATCGCCCACAGCGGCAGGCCCGCCACCAGCAGCACGGTCAGCGGCAAGGCCCAGGACATCAGATCGCGCACCTCGCGCACATCGGTCTGCACCACGTTGGCCATCATGGTCGGGTCGATCACCGCGCCGTACTGCAGCATGAAGTGGGTGTTGAAGGCGCTCACCAGCACCAGGGCCGTGGCGACGGGGCGGAACACGCGCGGCCAGGCCAGCAGCGAGAGCAGGGCCGCCGTGACACCCACCACCACCAGGCCGAAACCCCCCAGCAGCGCCAGGCGCTGCGTTGGCGTGCCGGCCAGCTCGTTCACACGCAGCCACAGCGGCAGGTTGCCGGCCACGGCCAGCCACAGCGCGAGCAGCCACACGGAGGTGGCGGGGCGCCAGGTGGGCTGGGAAAGGCGGGTGCCGGACGGCAGCGCCGGGGAAAGAGTCGAAGACATGGGCGAAGCTTCTGAAGTCGGAACATGCCGACCCCGACAGCTTCGCGCCCGCGGGTTAAGTGATCCTTATGGCGCCGGGCGCGGCCAGCGCAGCGTGAAGCGCGTGGTCATGGGCGCTTCGCCGGTGTCGCGCTCCAGCGTGGCACCCAGCTGCTCGGCGATGCGCTGGACCAGGCGCAGGCCCAGCCCCAGGCCCGACGTGCTGTGTGCCGCAACGGGCGCAGGCGCACCGGGCCGCTGGCCATCGTCGCTGACCGAGACGCCGGCTTCGCTGGCGCTTTGCCAGACCTCCACCACCACCTGCGTGTCGGCCGGGGTGTGGCGCAAGGCGTTCTCGATCAGGTTGCGCAAGGCCAGCTCCAGCAGCATGGGCTGCACGTGCAGGACCACCGGCGCGTCGGGCTGCTCCAGCGACAGCTCGTGGCGGCTCTCGAAGCCCTCTTGCGCGTGGGACGCGATCAGGTCGGCGGCCGCCTCGCCCAGGGCCACGTCCTTCCAGGCCTCACGGCCCGAGCCGTCGCGCTGCGCGCGCGCAAGTTCGAGCAACTGCGACAGGATGTGGCCGGCCCGCAGCGCGGAGGCCTCCAGCTGCGCCAGCCGTTCGGGCGAGGGGTCGTGTTGGGCCGCACTGGCCTGCAACGACAGGGCCGCCAGCGGCGTGCGCAGTTCGTGCGCCACGTCCGACGCAAATTCGCGCTCGCGCCGGGCCTGCATCTGCAGCGAATCCACCAGCGTGTTGATGGCGCGCACGGTGCTGGAAAACTCGTGGAAGCGGTGCGCCGTGTCCAGGCGCTGACCGCCCAGCCCGTCGAGCGCGGCCACGTCGCGCGAGAGGCGCACCAGCGGACTCAGACCCCGGCGCAGCGCCCACCACAGCAGCAGCGCCACCAGCGGCAGCACCAGCAAGGCCGGCCGCGCCAGCTTGAGCGCCATGTCGCGACCGAGGTCCACCCGGTGGTCCAGGTCCATCAGCACCGCCACGAAGTCGGCCGCGTGTTCGTCCTGCCCCGGGGCGGCGTACACCCGCCAGCGCACCTCGCCGTTGCCGGTGGTCTGCACCCGGTTGGAGAACCCCCGCGCGGGCGGATCGCTCAACCCGAGGCTGCCGGCCAGGTTGTGCGTGTCGGTGAACAGCTCACCATCGACCCAGTGCAGCACGGCCACGTCCTGCACGTAGGCGCGGCTGCGGCTGGAGGCGATGGGCTCGGGAATGGACAGGGTCTTGTCGGGCTCGACCGACAACCACAGGCGCGCCACCGCTTCGAGCTGGCCGTCGGTGATCTCTTCGGCCTCGTGGTGACCGGTGTACCAGGCCACCAGCAGCAGCGTGGTCCACACCACCAGCAAGGCACCCACCACCCAGGCCCAGAGGTAGCGCCACAGGGTGGGCAGGCGCGCGCCCGGTGCGGGCGTCGTCATGCGGGCGGGTCTTGTTGCGGCACAAAGTAGCCCACGCCGCGCACCGTCTTGATGAGCGACTCACCCAGCTTGCGCCGCAGGTGGTGGATGTGCACTTCGATCGCGTTGCTCTCCAGCGCCTCGCCAAAACCGTACAACGACGACTCCAGGCGCGACTTGGACAGCACCTGGGGTCGCGCCTGCAGCAAGGCCATCAGCAACGCAAATTCCTTGCCGCCCAGCGGCACCAGCTCGCCCGCGCGCAGCACGGTGTGGGAGGCCGGGTCCACCACCAGCTCGCCATGGGCGATCACCGGGCTGCTGCGCCCGCTGGCCCGGCGCAACATGGCGCGCAGGCGCGCCAGCAGCTCGGTGGCATCAAAAGGTTTGACGATGTAGTCGTCGGCGCCGCTGTCCAGACCGCTCACGCGATCGCTCACACCGTCGCGGGCGGTCATGATCAGCACCGGCAGGTCGTTGCGCGGCAGCGCGGTGCGTCCGGCCACTGGCGGGGCCTGGCGGCGCAGGCGCGCCAGCAGATCGAGGCCGTCCCCATCGGGCAGGCCGAGGTCGAGGATCAACACGTCCACCGGCTCCACCGACAACACATGCCACGCCGCCTCCAGCGTGCCGCACACGTCCACCGCGTAGCCGGCTTGCTTGAGCGACGCCTGCAGGCCGCTGGCGATGCCGGGGTCGTCTTCCACCACGAGTGCGCGCATTGTTGGGTCGGACATCAGGTCCGCAGGTTGAGGGAGCTGTTCATTATGAAGACGCTGCTTAAGACGCACTTAACGAGCGCCACCGAGACTGGCACCCATGAACCGCTCCGGCTCCACAGCCGTCCCGCTCGACCCACCCGCCGCTGCCCCGGCCGCACCCGCCATCGCCCTCTGGTGGCTGGGGGCGCTGCTGCTGACCGGGCTGTGGGACATCGGCGGACTCGATCTGGCGGTCATGCGCCGGATCGGCACGACCACCGGCTTTCCCTTGCAGCACACCTGGGTGCTCGAGCGGGTGCTGCACGAGGGTGTGCGCCAGGCCGCCACCGGCCTCTTTGTGCTGATCGGGGTCTGGGCGCTGTGGCCCGTGCGCTGGAACCACGAACGCCTGTCGGTTCTCACCTTGCCCCGGCGCGAGCGCTGGGCGGTGTTGGGGCTGGTCACGCTGTCGCTGATCGTGGTCAACCTGATCAAGAACGCCAGCCAGACCAGTTGCCCGTGGGACCTGCAGGCCTTCGGCGGGCCGGCGGTGTATGTGTCGCACTGGACCTGGGGCCTGGCCGATGGCGGCACCGGGCGCTGTTTTCCCGGTGGTCACGCGTCCAGCGCGTTCGCCTTTCTGGCGCTCGGCCTGCCCTGGCTGATGCCACCCGAGGGCACATCACGCAGCCAGGTGGCGGGCTTGCGCTGGCTGCTGGCCGTGTTGTTCGCGGGCGCGGTGGCGGGCACGGTGCAGACCGTGCGCGGCGCCCACTACCCCAGCCACACGCTGTGGACGCTGGTGATCTGTGGTGGCGTTTCGTTGGCGCTCTGGCGCCTCATGCTTCCACGGCTGGTTCCAAAACCCGCCTGAACGCCCTCACCAGCCCAGCATCAGGCGCAGCGGCAGGTACACGGCGGTGCCACAGACGATGGTGCCCAGCACGCCGCGTTTCCAGAAAAACCACGCCATGCCCGCGAATGCAGCGAACAGGCGCGCGTCCTGCCAGGTGGTGATGAACACGCCCTGCGTGGTGACGATCTCCGGAATGACCACGGCCGCCAGCGCCGCGATGGGCGCGTACTGCAGGCCGCGCTGGGCCCAGTGCGGCAAGGTCCAGGGCTTGCTGGAGATGAAGAAAAAGCCGCGTGTGATCACGGTGATGCAACCGAGCAGCACGATGGTGAGCAGGGTCCAGGGGTCCAGGTCAAACATGGCGCACGCCACCCGCCGGGTCTTGCGGACCCAGTTTCTCCAGCACCAGGCAGATCGCCACCGCGCTGGCAATCGCCACCAGGATGTTGAGCTTGAGCGGCAACGCGATCGCCGCCACCGCCGCCGCGCCGGCCACCCCGGCAGAAACCACGCGCAGCCGGGAGGTGGCGAGCGAACACAACACGCCCAGCAAGGCCAGGATGCCGGCGAAGCCCAGGCCCCAGGCCACCGGGATCACGTTGGTCAGCGCGATGCCGAGCAGGCTGGCGCCCATCCACGACACGTAGTTCACCGCGCAGTTGCCCATCAGGTAGGCCTGCTGGCCCGCCAGTTCATCGGGCGTTGAACCCGGCTTGGGATACTTGCGCGCAAAGAACACATAGCTGAGGTCGGCGGTGATGTAGCCGGTGACCATGCGCTGCCAGCGCGGCAGGTGCATGAGGTAGGGCCGCAGGTGGGCGGAGAACACCACGAAGCGCAGGTTCACGCAGAACGCCGCGGCCAGGATCACCCACAGCGGCGCACCGGCCGCGATCATGGGCACGGCCGCCAGCTGGGCGCTGCCGGCGTACACGATCAGCGTCATGAGCACCGCCTCCAGCGGCGAGAGGCCGGACTGCACCAGCGACACGCCCGTCATCAAGCCCCAGGCGCCGATGCCCATGGCCACGGTGGTCTGCTCGCGAAAGCCTTGCCAGAACTCGGGGCGGCCGCGGTGCTCGCGCAGGAAAAACATCAGGCCGGCGCTTTCTGCGCGGGCGCTGCGTCGAACACATCACCGACTCGCAGCTCGTGGCCGCGCAGGAAGTCGGCCGCCGCCAGGCGCTTGCCGCCCGCGCGCTGCAGCTCGGTCAGCACCAGCACGCCATGGGCGGTCTGCACCTGAATACCGTCGTCGCCCAGTGCGAGCACCTGCCCCGGCGCCGCAACGGCCGACCCGTCCACCGCCCGGGCGGCCCACACCTTCACCGGCTCACCCGCGCGGGCCGTGGCGGCACCAGGAAACGGGTTGAACGCCCGTACCCGCCGCGCCAGCAGCTCGGCGGGTGCTGTCCAGTCGAGGGTGGCCTCGGCCTTGTCGATCTTGTGCGCGTAGGTCACGCCCTCGGTGGGTTGTTTCTGCGCACTCAGGCCACCGCAGGCGGCGATCTCCAGCGCCTCGACGACGAGCCGCCCACCGAGCACGGCCAGGCGGTCGTGCAGGCTGCCGGTGGTGTCGTCCGCGCGGATCGGCAGGCGCTCCACGAGCAGCATGTCGCCGGTGTCCAGCCCGGCGTCCATCTGCATGATGGTCACGCCGGTCTCCGTGTCGCCGGCCTCGATGGCGCGGTGGATGGGCGCCGCGCCGCGCCAGCGCGGCAGCAACGAAGCATGGATGTTCAGACACCCCAGACGCGGCACGTCGAGCACCCACTGCGGCAGGATCAGGCCGTACGCGGCGACCACCATCGCATCGGCCTGCGCGGCTTCGATGGACTCAAGCGCCGCCGCGGCGTCTTCGGGGTATTTGCCGTCCAGCCGGAGACTGCGCGGCTGCGCCACGGCGATGTGGTGCTGCAGCGCGAGCTGCTTCACGGGTGAGGCCTGCAGCTTCATGCCGCGGCCGGCCGGCCGATCGGGCTGGGTCAGCACCAGCGGCACCTGAAAACCAGCGGCCAACAAACGGGCCAGCGCCACGCTGGCAAATTCCGGCGTGCCGGCAAAGATGAGTTTCATGAAGAAAGGTCGAGACCGGACAAAGGCCTCAAGCCTTCATCGCCTCCCGCTGGGCCTTGACCATCTTGGACTTGATGCGCGTGCGCTTGAGCGGCGAGAGGTATTCCACGAACACCTTGCCCATCAGGTGGTCCATCTCGTGCTGGATGCACACGGCCAGCATGCCATCGGCCTCGATGGTGCGCTCGGCACCGCTCAGGTCTTGCGCCCGCACGCGCACGGACAGCGAGCGCTCCACGCCGTCGTAGATGCCGGGCACCGAGAGGCAGCCCTCTTCGCCCTTGCGCGTCTCGGGGCTGGCCCATTCGATCACCGGGTTGATCAGCACCATGGGCTGGTCGCGTGTCTCGCTCACGTCGATGACGATCAACCGTTCATGCACATCCACCTGCGTGGCGGCCAGGCCGATGCCGTGGGCGTCGTACATGGTGTCCAGCATCTGCCGGCTCAGCTGGCGGATGCGGTCGTCCACGGCCTTCACCGGGCGGGCCACGGTGTGCAAACGGGGATCGGGGTAGCAAAGGATGGGCAGCAGGGACGGCTGATTCATGGAAAAAATGGGGCAAACGGAGGGCTGACACGGCACCGCCCAATGTACCCGGGCGACGGCTGGCGGCCAGCCGGGGACGAGCGGAATACGGTGTCGACATTTTCGCCACTTTTGCCACGACGCGTGAAACCCCTCCGCCATAAACATTGCCTAATCAAAGGCTTGGGCGCAAAATCAAATGCGATTTGTCAAGACACGAGCGCCACCCGGAGGGCAGCTGTCGTTTCACCGAAACGCCCGCTGACAGCCGGCCATCGCCGCCCCAGGGGCCACCACATGCCATTGAAGAACCGCTTGCCTGCCGACTTCCGTTCCTCGCGCCCCACAAGCCACCTCCGGCCCCTGGTTTGGGCCGTTGCCCTGATCGGTGCTGCTGCTGCAGGCACGGTATCGGCACAAAACTTCCCCATCACGCCCGGCCAGCGCGCCACCGCCAGCCAGGTCGCGCAGACCGGCGTGCCGCTGTCCGAGCTGGCGCCCAACGCGCCCGACAGCTACACCATCAAACGCGGTGACACGCTCTGGGCCATCTCGGGCATCTTCCTCAAGACGCCCTGGCGCTGGCCCGAGCTCTGGGGCATGAACCTGGACGACATCCAGAACCCGCACCGCATCTACCCCGGGCAGGTCCTGTACCTCGACAAATCCAATGGCCGAGCCCGGCTGACCACACGCCAGCCCGGCAGCGGTGACGGCGAAACCGTGCGTGTGTCCCCGCGCACCCGCTACGACAGTCTGGCCGACTCGGCCATTCCGCCGGTGAACCTGCAGGCCATCGAAGCCTTCCTGACCGAACCCTTGATCGTGGATGAAGCCACGTTCTCGCGCGCACCGCGCATCGTCGCCACCCAGGAAAACCGCGTCATGCTCAGCCGGGGCGACCGCGCCTACGCCCGCGCGCAGTACGGCGACGGCCCTCAGGCCGAGCCCTTGACCGTGATCGATGGTCGGTCCACCCAGTACCGTGTGTTCCGCAACGCCACACCGCTGCGCGACCCCACGACCGCCGAGATCCTGGGCTACGAGGCGCAATACGTCGGCAAGGCCAGCGTGGTCAGCGGCGAGACCACCCGCCAGGGCGTCGGCCCCAAGGGCCAGGCCGTGACCGAAACGGTGCCAGCGGCGATCGATATCCTGGCTGCCAAGGAAGAAATGCGCGTGGGCGACCGCCTGCTGCCCGAGCCGCCGCGCGAGCTGACCAACTTCGTGCCGCGCGCACCGCAAAGCATTCAAACCGGACAGATCGTGTCGGTGTATGGCAACGCGGTGAACTTCGCCGGACAGAACCAGGTGGTCACGATCAACCGCGGCACCTCGCACGGTATCGAGCGGGGCCATGTGCTGGCGCTGCAGCGCGAGAGCAACCTCGTCACCGACACCACCGACGCCACGCGCCCACAGATTCGACTGCCCGGTGAGCGCAACGGCCTGATGATCGTCTTCCGCACCTTCGACAAGGTGTCCTACGGGCTGGTGCTGCAGATCACCGACAGCGTCAAAGTCGGCGACCGCTTCATCAACCCGTAAGGCGATGCAGCGGCAGGAGCTGGCCGCCTGGTTGCGGCTGCTGCTCACGCCCGGCGTGGGCAAGGAAACCGCCCGCAAGCTGCTGGCCGCGTTCGGCCTGCCGGAGGCTGTGTTCGCCCAGCCGCTGGATGCGCTGCAAACCGTGGTCGGGCCGAAGACCGCGCAAGCGTTGCAACGAACCCCCGACACGCTCGATGCGCAGGTGGCCCAGGTGCTGTCCTGGCTGGCCGAGGATGCCCGCCGCCACGTGTTGACACTGGCCGACCCGCGCTTCCCGCCCGAGCTGCTGCAGATGGCCGACCCACCGGTGCTGCTGTACGTGTTGGGCGATCTGGACGTGCTGGCCCACCCGCGCCGCCTGGCCATGGTGGGCAGCCGCAACCCCACGCCGCAAGGCGAAGCCAACGCCCACCAGTTCGCCCGCGCGCTGGGCGAAGCGGGTGTGTGTGTGGTTTCCGGTCTGGCGCTGGGGGTGGACGGCGCGGCGCACACGGGGGCGCTCGACGGTGGCGCGCCCACGATCGCGGTGGTGGGCACCGGTCTGGACCGCGTGTACCCGAGCCGTCACCTGGCGCTGGCGCACCGCATCGCCGCACACGGCGCCATCGTGAGCGAGTACCCGCTGGGCACGCCGCCGCTGAATGCCAACTTTCCCCAGCGCAACCGCCTGATCGCGGGCCTGTCACAGGGCACGCTGGTGGTGGAAGCGACCTTGAAATCGGGCTCGCTGATCACCGCCCGCCTGGCCGCAGAGCAAGGCCGCGAGGTGTTCGCCATCCCCGGCTCGATCCACGCACCACAGTCGCGCGGCTGCCATGCACTCATCCGCCAGGGCGCCAAGCTGGTCGAGTCGGCGCAGGACATCCTGGAAGACCTGCGCATGGTCGAGCCCCGTGGTCTGTCCGAATCGCCCGCAGAGGCGGCTGATGCCGGCGGCTCCGACAGCCTGCTCGGCGCGATGGGTTTCGACCCGGTGAGCCTCGATGCGCTGCAGGCCCGCACCGGGCTGGACACACCCCACCTGCAGGCGCGCCTGCTCGAACTGGAACTCGACGGCGCGGTGGGCCGCCTGCCCGGGGGCTTGTTTCAGCGCCTGGGTCGGGCCTGACGCGGGTGGTCAGTCCCGCACATGCGGGTTGTGTCGGCGCTCCGCGCCAAAACTGCTCTCGGGACCGTGACCCGGGATGAACACCGTGTCAGGGCCCATGGGCCACAGCCGCTCCTTGATGCTGCTGATCAACTGCGCGTGGTTGCCCTGCGGAAAATCGGTGCGGCCGATGCTGCCGGCGAACAGCACATCGCCCACAAAAGCGCGCTGGGCCTCGGCCGAGTGAAACACCACGTGCCCCGGCGTGTGGCCAGGACAGTGGCGCACATTCAGAACGCTGTGTCCGATCTGAACCGTGTCCCCGTCGGCGAGCCAGCGCGTGGGCGTGAAGGCGCGCGCCGGGGGAAAGCCGAACATCGCACCCTGCTGTGGCAAGCCGGTGATCCAGAACTGGTCGCCGGGATGCGGCCCGATGATGGGCAGGTCGAGCTGTTCGGCGAGGTCGGCCGTGCCACCCGCGTGGTCGATGTGCGCGTGCGTGAGCCAGATCGCCTTCAGGTTCACGCCGAGGCGCTCAACTTCGGCCAGCAGCAGGTCGAGATCGCCGCCGGGGTCGATGATGGCCGCGTCTTTCGTTTCATCGCACCAGACGATGGAGCAGTTCTGGGCGAAGGCGGTGACGGGAACGGTGAGGTAACGCAGCATGGAAAGGGTCTCGGGCGTGTGACAGCTTCCAAGGTTAGCCGCTGTCGGGTGCGATCAGCCAGGCCCGGCGCTCGCGGCGTCCAACTCGTCGAAGCACGCGCGCACGGGCGGCAGTGCCGCGGCCAGCAACGGCTCCGCCAGCGTGCGGGCGCGGACCCGGTTCGGATCGCACAGCAGCCAGGCCAGCTGGTCTGCGGTGCAGAGATTCAGGACGTCCGGGCCGGACCCGGCGCCCAGGCCCTGTTGCGCCAGTTCGGCGGCGGCCGGCACCCAGGGACCGAGGGGGCGCCACTGCTGGGCGATCAGGCTGGCCAGGCGGTCACGCCACTGGCCGAGTGCGGCGACAAAAGGGCCACTCATGCGCCAGCCCGGCACAGCATCGAGTTCGCGCAACACGACGCTCCAGGCCATGTCGTGCAGCAACGCCAGCAGGTAAGCGTCGAAGGGGTCACGCCCCTGGCTGCGCGCGATCTCGGCCGCCAGCTGGGTCTTGAACTCGGTGTGTTTCCACAGACGCGGCGCGGCACGCCGGATCAAGGGCCCGCTGCGCCCATCCAGCATCGGCTTGAGCACCACCCGGGCAATCGCTGCGCGCAGCCCCCCGACACCGAGCATCTGGATCGAATGGCCGAGCTCCATGACCGGGCGTTCGCGGCGGTAGAAGGCGCTGTTGGCCATGGCGACGACCTCGGCCACCAGCGTCTGGTCGCGCGACACGTGTTCGACCAGCTCGCCCAGCGAACTGCTCTCCGAGCGCAGGCGGGCGAGCAGGGCCGGCACGACACCGGCGGCTCGCGGCAACAGGTTGGCCGCGGGATCGCCGGCACGCGCCTCCAGGGCTTGCAGCACACCCTGCTCGCGGGCACCCAGGGTGTCCGCGAGGTCGGGTTCGCACTGCACCATCCAGGCCAGCAAGGCGCCATCCAACACCGGGCGGCGCAGGTGCCAGGTCTGGGCGGACGGCGGGCTGGACGCCGGCGCGGCGGGCGGCTCGGCCGGCAACGGCGGCCCCACCGGGTCGACGGGCTGGTTGGCGAAAAGTCTCAGGAACCAGGCCTTCATGGGGTGGACGTGCAAGCTGCGTTGCTCACGAGCCTACACCGCGTGGCGCTCGCCGCGCTGATGCGGAGGTACTCAGTGCGCGGCGGTGCCCGCACCCGCGGCGGGCTGGTGCCGCATGCGCTTGATATCGCGCTGCGGCGGCGCGCCAAACAGGCGGCTGTAGTCGCGGCTGAACTGCGAGGCGCTCTCGTAGCCCACGCGCGCCGCCGTGCTGCCCGCGTCCAGGGCCTGGTGGAGCATGAGGTGGCGCGCTTGCTGCAACCGCAGGTGCTTCTGGTACTGCAGCGGGCTCATGCCGGTGAAGTGGCGAAAGTGCAGCCGGAAGGTCGAGGGGCTCATGTGCACGCGCGCGGCGAGCTCGTCCATCAGCACGTCGTGCACGAAGTTCTGCGTGAGCCAGGCCATGGCCTGCGCGATCTGGTGGCTGGGTGAGCCGGCCGACACCAGCTGGCGCAAATAAGGCCCATGGGGCCCGGAGAGCAAGCGCACCATGATCTCCTGCTGGATCAGCGGCGCCAGCGAGGCCACCAGCGCGGGCTCGTCCAGCAGGCGCACCAGGCGGATGGCGGCGTCGAGCAAGGACGCATCGAGCGTGTTCAACGAAATCGCGCGCGGCGCCTCGTCGCGCGGCACCGGCGGCAGCTCCATCTCGGCGGACTGCTGCATCAGGGCGCGCGCGTCCAGCGCCAGAAACAGGCACATGAACGGCCGGGCTGCGTCGGCCCGCGTGACGTGCGCCACCACGGGCAGGTCGGCGGTGATCAGCAGCGACTGACCCATGCCGTAGTCCAGCACCTGCTCGCCCACGGTGACCTGTTTGCCGCCCTGCGCGACCACGGCCAGGCCGAGGCCGTAGATGCAGGGCATGGGGTCGGTCTTGCCGCTGCGCCGGTGCAACGAGAGTTGCGGGATGGCGGTGGTGTGGTCGCCATCGATTCGGGCAATCCGGCCGATGTCGTGGGCCAGGGTGTCAATGGACATGGGTGGTTCGGCGGGTTGAGCGGTTGATCTGCGGGCGAAGCGGGTTTTTCCGGGGAATCGCCCGCACAGACTGTACAAGTCGGGCGGGAAGCTTGAACCTTTGCCGCCAGAGAAACATCGAAAAAGGCAAAACAAGCGTCAGAAACGGCAAACACAACCGGCGCCGGACACCGACACTTCCGGTCAGCCATCCCTTTGCAGATCCCCGCCCACCCCACGGAGAACCGATCCCATGAGCACCCTCAACGTCAACGGCAAAACCCACACGGTCGACGTCGACCCCGGCACCCCCATCCTCTGGGCCCTGCGCGACACCCTGGGCATGACCGGCACCAAGTTCGGCTGCGGCGCGGCGCTGTGCGGCGCCTGCACCGTTCACCTGGACGGCCAGGCCATCCGCTCCTGCATCACGCCCATCGCAGCCGCCGAGGGCAAGAAGATCACCACCATCGAAGCCGCCACCAACGGCAGCGACCGCGTGGGCGCGGCCGTGCACAAGGCCTGGGTGCTGCACGACGTGGCGCAGTGCGGCTACTGCCAGAGCGGCCAGATCATGAGCGCCACCGCCTTCCTCAAATCGCTGCCCAAGGGCCAACAACCCACCGCCGCCGAGATCGACTCGGCCATGGCCGGCAACGTGTGCCGCTGCGGCACCTACGCCCGCATCCGCGCCGCCGTGACCGACGCCGCCAAAGCCCTCGCCTGAAGGAACCCACCATGCTGAACCACATCGATCCCACCGAGCTGCCGCGCGCGCTGCAACACATCCTCGACCGCGATCAGGCAGACACCCCCGCCACCCTGCCGCGCCGCAGCTTCCTGAAAGTGGTGGGCGCCGGCGGCTTTGCGCTCGGCACCTTCCCGCACTTGGCGATGGCGCAGGCCGACGCCAAGCCCGCCACCGGCCTCAAGCCCACCGAGCAGCCGCTGGCCTTCGTGCAGATCGCACCCGACGGCTGGGTCACGGTCACCATCAACCGGCTCGAATTCGGCCAGGGCGTGCAGACCGGCCTGCCCATGATCCTGGCCGAGGAGCTGGACGCCGACTGGTCCAAGGTGCGCAGCCAGCACGGCAACGCCGACGCCGCCTACCTGGACCCGCTGTTCGGCATCCACCTCACCGGCGGCTCCACGGCCATCAAGCACAGCTACACGCAGTACCGCGAACTCGGCGCGCGCGCCCGCGCCATGCTGCTCTCGGCGGCCGCCGCGCGCTGGAACGTGGACGTGTCCACCCTGCGCACGCAGGCCGGCACCGTGATCGGCCCCGGCGGACGCAAGGCCGGCTACGGCGAACTCGCCCAGGCCGCCATGGCCCTGCCCGTGCCCGAGAAGGTCGTGCTCAAGGACCCGAAAGACTTCCGCATCATCGGCAAGGCGACCACCCGCCTGGACGCCCGCGCCAAGAGCAGCGGGCAGCAGGACTTCGGCATCGACGTGCGCCGCCCCGGCCAGCTCACCGCGCTGGTGGCGCACCCGCCGGTGTTCGGCTCGAAAGTGAAGACCCTGGACGACAGCGCGGCGCGCGCCGTCAAGGGCGTGAAGGCCGTGCTGCGCGTGCCGCTGGACCGCGGCGCCGAAGGTGTGGCGGTGATCGCCGACGGCTACTGGCCCGCCAAGCAGGGGCGCGACGCGCTCAAGCTGACCTGGGACGACTCGGCCGTGGAGAAGGTCGACAGCGCGCGCCAGCTGGTGCAGTACCGCGAACTGGCCAAACAACCCGGCCCGCGCGCGTTCGACGCCGACATGGCGCCGCTGGCCAACGCGCCGCGCACGATCGAAGCCGAGTTCGTCTTCCCCTACCTGGCCCATGCGCCCATGGAGCCGCTGAACTGCACGGTGCAGCTGTCTGAAGGCCGCGCCGAGCTGTGGGTGGGCACCCAGTTCCCGGGTGTGGATTCCGCAGCGGCCGCACGTGTGCTGGGGCTCAAGCCCGAGCAGGTCAAGATGAACGTGCAGATGGCCGGTGGCGGCTTCGGCCGCCGTGGCCTGCCCAGCAGCGACTACGTGGTCGAGGCCTGCGAGATCGCCAAGGCCGCGCGCGCCGCCGGCATCAACGCCCCGGTGCGCATGGTCTGGAGCCGCGAGGACGACATCAAGGGCGGCTACTACCGCCCCATGCACCTGCACACCGCGCGCATCGGGTTCGACGAGCGCGGCAACGTGCTGGCCTGGGACCACGTGCTGGTTGGTCAGTCCATCATGGCCGGCACCTTCTTTGAAGGCGGCATGGTCAAGAACGGCATCGACGCCACCGCCACCGAAGGCATGCGCGAACCCTACGGCCTGCCGATGCGCCTCACCGTGCACCACCCCAAGGTCAACGTGCCGGTGCTGTGGTGGCGCAGCGTGGGTTCCACCCACACCGCCTTCGTCATGGAGACGCTGCTCGACGACATCGCGCGCGCCACGAAGCAGGACCCGGTGGCCTACCGCATGCGCCTGTTCGGCGACAAGCACCCGCGCCACCGTGCCGCGCTGCAACTGGCTGTGGACAAGAGCGGCTACGGCAAAAAGCAGCTGCCCGCCGGCCGCGCCTGGGGCGTGGCGGTGCACGAGTCGTTCAGCTCGGTCGTGGCCTACGTGGTCGAGGCCTCGGTGAAAGACGGCAGCCCGGTGCTGCACCGCGCCACCGCCGGCGTGCACTGCAACCTGGCCATCAACCCCAAGAGCGTGGAAACACAGGTGCAGGGCGCGGCCGTCATGGGCCTGTCAATGTGCCTGCCGGGCTCGGCGATCACGCTCAAGGACGGCGTGGTCGAGCAGAGCAACTTCGGCGACTACACCGTGGCCCGCATCACCGACATGCCCGAGATCAACGTGCACGTGGTGCCCAGCGCCGACGCGCCCACCGGCATCGGTGAGCCCGGCCTGCCGCCGCTGGCGCCCGCGTTCGCCAACGCCCTCGCGCAACTCACCGGCAAGCCGCTGCGCGAGCTGCCGTTCAAGCTGGCCTGAGGCCGCTCGGAGCGCATCGATGGAAGACCTCGACACCCGCGTGCTGCGCACCGCGGTGGGTTGGCACGGCGCCGGTCTGCCGGTGGTGCTGGTGACGGTGGCGCGCACCTGGGGTTCGTCGCCCCGGCCGCCGGGCTCGCTCATGGCCATCAACGGCCGGGGCGAAACGGTGGGCTCGGTCTCGGGCGGCTGCATCGAAGACGACCTGATCCACCGCATCCGCGAAGGCGGTGTGCAGGCGGCCTGCGCCACCGACACACCCGCCGTGCTGCGCTACGGCATTTCGGCCGACGAGGCCCACCGCTTCGGCCTGCCTTGTGGTGGCACCGTGGAGCTGGTGCTGGAACCCGTCTCGGTGCGCAGCCAGCTCCCCGAATTGCTGCACGCCTGCCTGCAGCGCCGCAGCACCGAGCGCGTGCTCAACCTGGCCACCGGCGAGGTGGTGCTGAACGAAGGAAGTCGCGACGGCCTGCCGCGGCTTGACGACCAGCATCTCACCACCCACCTCGGGCCACAGGCAAGACTCATCGTCATCGGCGCGGGCGACCTCTCGCGCTTTCTGTGCCAGATGGCGCTGGGCCTGGGCTTCGAGGTGATCGTGTGCGACCCGCGCGACGAGAGCCGAGCCAGCTGGCAGCTCGACGGCGTGGAACTCAGCCACGAGATGCCGGACGACCTGATCCTGCGCCTGAAGCCCGACGCACGCACCGCCGTGGTGGCCGTGACGCACGACCCCAAGCTCGACGACCTGGCGCTCATTGACGCGCTGCAGTCGGACGCCTTCTACGTGGGTGCCATCGGCTCGCGGCGCCACAGCGAGCTGCGCAAGACGCGGCTGCACGAACACTTCGACCTCTCGCACCAGGCGCTGGATGCGTTGCACGGACCCGCTGGCCTCTACATCGGCAGCAAAACCCCGGCCGAGATCGCGCTTTCGATCATGGCGGAGGTGGTGGCGGTGAAAAACGGCGTGGGGGCTGCCGCCGTGGTGCCGGTGGCGGCGGGCAAGGCCCGGCTCGATCAGCCCGGGCGCGAGGCGTTCACCGCACCGGTCTGCGCGGTCTGAGGTTCACAGGCTCAGGTCGTACCCGATCGTGATCGGCGCGTGGTCGCTGAACTTCACGTCCTTGTAGATGTGTTCCGTGCGCGCCAGCGCCGCCAGGGCGGGTGTGGCGAGGTGGTAGTCGAGTCGCCAGCCCACGTTGTTCGCATAGGCCTGGCCGCGGTTGCTCCACCACGTGTAGCAGGCGTCGGTGGTGTCGGGCTGCAGGCGGCGGTACACGTCGACCAGACCACCATCCGTCAGCAGCGTGGTCATCCAGGCGCGCTCTTCGGGCAGGAAGCCGCTGTTCTTCTGGTTGCTGCGCCAGTTCTTCAGGTCGGCCTGCTGGTGGGCGATGTTCACGTCGCCGCACAAGATGAACTCGCGCTCGCCCTTGAGCGCCATCAGGTGCGGGTGGAACGCCGCCAGAAAGCGGTATTTCGCCTCCTGTCGCTCGGGGCCCGATGAACCGCTGGGAAAGTAGGCGCTGATCAGCGAGAGCTTGCGGCTGGGGGTGTCGAAGCGCAGTTCGGTGTAGCGACCCTCGGCGTCGAACTCCTCGCACTGGAAGCCAGTGACCACGTCACTGGGCTCGTGGCGGGTGTACACGCCCACGCCCGAGTAGCCTTTTTTCTGCGCAAAGTGGAAGTGACCACGCAGACCGGCGAGTTCCTCGAAGCGGCCGGCCACGTCCTGCGCCTGGGCCTTGACCTCCTGCACGCAAATACAATCCGGCTGGTGCGCGGCGAGCCATGTCTCCAGGCCCTTGCTGGTGGCGGAGCGGATGCCGTTGAGGTTGAGGCTGGTCAGTTTGAACAAGGAAACCCCCATGGTGTTGGATACAGGCGCGGCCCATGCGGGCGCCCCGGACGCTGCGCTCGCGCAGGAATTCGTGCAGTTCTGTGTGGATGCCGGCGTGCTGCGGTTCGGCGAATTCAAGACCAAGGCGGGACGCCTGTCGCCCTACTTCTTCAACGCCGGTCTGTTCGACGACGGCGCCAAGCTCGCTCGGCTCGCGCAATTCTATGCAAAGGCCCTGATCGCCAGCGGCGTCGAGTTCGACATGATCTTCGGCCCCGCCTACAAAGGCATTCCGCTGGGCGCGGCACTCGCCATCGAACTCTCGCGCCTGGGCCTGAATGTGCCGTTTGCCTACAACCGCAAGGAAGCCAAGGCCCACGGCGAGGGCGGCACCCTGGTGGGCGCGCCGCTCAAGGGCCGGGTGCTTATCGTCGACGACGTGATGTCGGCCGGCACCGCCGCGCGCGAGTCCATCGCCCTGATCCGGGCCGCCGGCGCCACACCGCACGCGGTGGCCATTGCGCTGGACCGGCAGGAGAAAGCCACCGAGGTTGGCCCGGACGGCACGGTGCGCGACGTGGACCACAGTGCGGTGCAATATGTGCAGAACCAGCTTGGCCTGCACGTGTGTGCAATTGCCACCCTGGCGGATTTGCTGCAGTATCTGAGCGTTCACACCGGGGGGGAGCTCGATGCGCACCGCCAGCGGGTGCAGGCCTACCGCCTGCGCTACGGCGTGAACTGAAACCCCAACATGACCACTGTCCGTTCATCCACAGACTTCCCGCTCAGCGCCTGCGCCTGGGTGGTCGGCGCGGGCCTGTGGACCTTGGTCAGCGCACACGCCCAGGGCATCTACACCTGCACAGACAGCAAGGGGCGGCGCATCACCTCGGACCGCCCGATCGTGGAATGCCTGGACCGCGAGCAACACAAACTGGGCAACACCGGCATCGTGCGCCAGGTTGTGCCGCCGAGCTACACCGCCGACGAACGCGCCAGGATTGAAGACAAGCAGCGCGCAGAAAACGAGGTCAAGGCCCGCGCGGCCGAAGAAAAACGCCGCGAACGCGCCCTGCTGATCCGCTACCCGAACCAGGCGGTGCACGACAAGGAGCGCGTGGAGGCGCTGGCCCAGATCGACGAGGTGATCGCTGCCGTGAACAAGCGCGAGGTGGCGCTGAAGCAGCAGCGCAAAGAAGTCGAAACCGAGATGGAGTTCTACCAGGCCGATCCGAGCAAGGCGCCGTTCTGGCTGCGCCGCAAGCTCGACGACAGCGAGAAGCAGATGGCGGTGCAGAAGCGCTTTCTGGAAGAGCAGGCCCAGGAGAAGCTCCGCATCAACCAGCGTTTCGACGAAGAGCTGGTCAAGCTGCGCCAGCTGTGGGGGCCGACCGCCGCCGGCGCGGGTGGTGGCCCGCTCAAGCGCTGACGTCCACCCCCACCGGGCGCCTTCACTGCAGTTTCTGGCGCAGCACGTCGTTGACTTGCTGCGGATTGGCCTTGCCCTTGCTGGCCTTCATGACCTGACCCACCAGCGCATTGAAGGCTTTCTCCTTGCCGGCGCGGAACTGGGCCACGTTCTCGGCGTTGGCGGCCATCACCTCGTCGATGATCTTCTCCAGCGCGCCGGTGTCGTTCATCTGCTTGAGGCCTTTGGCTTCGATGATTGCGTCCACCTCGCTGCCCTCGCCGGTCCACAGCGCATCAAAGACCTGCTTGGCCGCGTTGTTGCTGACGGTGCCGTCGGCGATGCGACCGATGAGGGACGCCAGCTGCGCGGCCGTGACCGGCACGGCGGCCATGTCGCTCTCGTCGGCGTTGAGCCGGCGCGACACCTCGCCCATGATCCAGTTGCTCACCAGCTTCGCCTGGCCACAGGCCTTCGCTGCGGTCTCGAAGTAGGCCGCCATCGCCGGGCTCTGCGTGAGTGTGGTGGCGTCGTATTCGGGCAGGCCGTAGTCGCGCACCAGGCGTTCGGCCATCTGGCGCGGCAGCTCGGGCATGCCCGCACGCACCTGCTCCACCCAGTCGCGCGCAATCACCAGCGGCGGCAGGTCCGGGTCGGGGAAGTAGCGGTAGTCGGCGGCGTCTTCCTTGGTGCGCATGGCGCGCGTCTCGCCGGTGTCGGGATCGAACAGCACCGTGGCCTGCTGGATCGCGCGGCCGTCCTCGATCTCCTCGATCTGCCAGCGGATCTCGTAGTCGATCGCCTGCTGCATGAACTTGAAGCTGTTCAGGTTCTTGATCTCGCGGCGCGTGCCCAGCGGTGCGCCGGGCTTGCGCACCGACACGTTGGCATCGCAGCGGAACGAGCCCTCCTGCATGTTGCCGTCGCAGATGCCGATCCAGGTCACGATCTTGTGCAACTCTTTCGCATAGGCCACCGCCTCGGCGCTGGAGCGCATGTCGGGCTCGGTCACGATCTCCAGCAGCGGCGTGCCGGCGCGGTTGAGGTCGATGCCGCTTTGCCCGATGAAATCTTCGTGCAGGCTCTTGCCCGCGTCTTCTTCCAGGTGTGCGCGCACCAGGCGAACCGTCTTCTTCTCGTCGCCGAGGAAGAAACCAACCTCGCCGCCCTGCACCACCGGGATCTCGAACTGGCTGATCTGGTAGCCCTTGGGCAGGTCGGGGTAGAAGTAGTTCTTGCGCGCGAACACGCTCTGCTCGGCGATGTGCGAGCCCAGCGCCAGACCCAGTCGGATCGCGAGTTCCACCGCGCCCTGGTTCATCACCGGCAGCGTGCCCGGCAGGGCGAGGTCCACCGCGCAGGCCTGCGTGTTGGGCTCGGCACCGAACGCTGTTGGCGCGCGGCTGAAGATCTTGGACTGTGTGGCGAGTTGCGCGTGGGTCTCGAAGCCGATGACGACCTCGTAGCCTTGCACCAAAAGGGATTTGCTGGTGTTGCTCATGATCCGAATCCCGAGGGCGAACGGCTGTGCCAGTCGGTCGCCTGCTGGAAGGCGTGCGCGGCGTGCAGCAGTTCACCTTCCTTGAAATAGTTGCCCACGAGCTGCAGGCCCACCGGCATGCCGCCGACGCCGAAGCCCGCCGGCACGCTCATGCCGGGCAGGCCGGCCAGGCTGGTGGACAGGGTGTAGATGTCGGCCAGGTAATTGGCCATCGGGTCGTCGCTCTTCTCGCCGATCTTCCACGCCACCGTGGGCGCCACGGGACCGGCGATGAGGTCGCAGCGCTCGAAGGCGGATTGAAAGTCTTGCGCGATCAGGCGGCGGATCTGCTGGGCCTTGAGGTAGTAAGCGTCGTAGTAGCCGTGGCTCAGCACGTAAGTGCCGATCATGATGCGGCGCTGCACCTCGGGGCCGAAGGCCTCGCTGCGCGACTTCTTGTACATGTCGATCAGGTCGACGTATTTCGCCGCGCGGTGGCCGAACTTCACGCCGTCAAAACGGCTCAGGTTGCTCGACGCTTCCGCGGGCGCAATGATGTAGTAGACCGGAATCGAAAGCTCGGTGCGGGGCAGCGAGATGTCGACCAAGGTGGCGCCCAGCCTTTCGTATTCCGCCAATGCGGCGCGCACGGCGGCCAGCACATCGGGCGCGCAACCCGCGCCGAAAAATTCGGCCGGCAGGCCGATGCGCAGGCCGTTGAGCGGCCGCGCCGCGGTGGCGCCCTCGCGCGGGCGGCCGATGGCGGCGCTGTAGTCCTCGGCGGGGTGGTCCAGGCTGGTGGAGTCGCGGTCGATGTCGGGGCCGGCCATCGCGGTCAGCAAGGCCGCGCAGTCGGCCGCGCTGCGCGCCATGGGACCGGCCTGGTCCAGGCTGGAGGCAAACGCCACCATGCCGTAGCGCGAGCAGCGGCCGTAGGTGGGCTTGATGCCGGTGATGCCGGTGAAGCTGGCGGGCTGGCGGATCGAACCGCCGGTGTCGGTGCCGGTGGCGGCGGGCATCAGGCGCGCAGCCACCGCTGCGGCCGAACCGCCCGAGGAGCCACCGGGCACGCGGGTGGCGTCCCAGGGGTTCTGCACCGGGCCAAACGCGGAGTTGTCGTTGCCCGACCCCATGGCGAACTCGTCGCAGTTGAGCTTGCCCAGCGACACGGCACCTTGTGCGGCCAGGCGCTGCACCACGGTCGCGTCGAACGGGCTCTGGTAACCCGCCAGCATCTTCGATCCGGCGGTGGTGGGAAAGTCTTTCGTGACGAAGATGTCCTTGTGCGCCAGCGGCACACCCAGCAGCGGCGTGCGTTCGCCGGCGGCCACGCGGGCGTCGGCTGCGCGGGCCTGGGCGAGCGTGGCTTCTTCGTTGAAGGCAAGGTAGGCGCCGAGCGAGGCGAATTGTTTTGCGCGGGCCAGCAGGTGCTGTGCGGCTTCGACGCTGCTGGTCTGCTTGGCGGCGATGGCGGTGGCGAGCTCGAGCACGCCCATGTCGTGAAGCGCTTTCATTCGATCACCTTCGGCACGAGGAACAAGCCGCGTTCCACGGCGGGAGCACTCTTCTGGTTGGCCTCGCGGTTGTTGGGTTCGCTGGCCACGTCGGGGCGCAGGCGCAGACTCACATGGTCGATCACGGCAGTGGGGTGGGCCAGCGGCTCCACGCCGGTCGTGTCCACCGCGTTCATCTGCTCCACGGTGTCGAAGAAGCCGTTGAGCTGGGACAGCATGCGTTCGCTCTGCGGCCCGGAGAGCTCCAGGCGCGCCAGGTTGGCGATGCGGCCGATGTCGGACAGGGTCAGGGACATGTCGAGGTGGTTCCGGAAGTTGGGATCTGCGGCGCCCCAAGTTCAGCCAAAGGCGCTGAAACGCGGTGTAAATCGCAGAAATGGGGCCTGCTTGCGTGCAGTTGTGCACAGGGGATACGGTATTATCCAAGGTTTAACGGCAGACCCCGTACCGCCACGGTTTTTGCCTTGGAATCAAACACTTAGAACCGATGTCCGGCCTACCTTCTGGCTCCATCCCAGGTCCCGCATTCGGCCTCACTTCCGGCTTGGAGCGCGCCATGCCACGCTCCGGCTCCACAGGATCCACCCACCATGTTTGAAGCTTTCCGTCGGCAATTCTCGACCGACCTGGCCATCGACCTCGGCACCGCCAACACCCTCATCTACGTCCGCAACAAGGGCATCGTGCTCGACGAACCTTCGGTGGTCTCGATCCGCCACGAAGGCGGGCCCCAGGGCAAGAAGACGATTCAGGCGGTGGGCCACGAAGCCAAGGCCATGCTGGGCAAGGTGCCCGGCAACATCGAAGCCATCCGCCCCATGAAAGACGGCGTGATCGCCGACTTCACGGTGACCGAGCAGATGCTCAAGCAGTTCATCAAGATGGTGCACCCGCGCTCGATGTTCAAGCCGAGCCCGCGCATCATCATCTGCGTGCCCTGCGGCTCGACCCAGGTCGAGCGCCGCGCGATCCGCGAATCGGCGCTCGGCGCCGGCGCCAGCGAGGTCTACCTGATCGAGGAGCCGATGGCGGCAGCGATCGGCGCCGGCCTGCCGGTGTCGGAAGCCTCGGGCTCGATGGTGGTCGACATCGGCGGCGGCACCACCGAGGTGGGCGTCATCAGCCTGGGCGGCATGGTCTACAAGGGCAGCGTGCGTGTGGGCGGTGACCGTTTCGACGAAGCCATCATTGCCTACATCCGCCGCAACTACGGCATGCTGATCGGCGAGCCCACGGCCGAAGCCATCAAGAAGCAGATCGGCTCGGCCTTCCCGGGCTCGGAAGTCAAGGAAATGGAAGTCAAGGGCCGCAACCTCTCCGAGGGCGTGCCGCGCAGCTTCACCATCTCCAGCAACGAGATCCTGGAAGCCCTGACCGACCCGCTCAACAACATCGTGACCGCGGTGAAGATGGCGCTGGAACACACGCCGCCCGAACTGGGTGCCGACATCGCCGAGCGCGGCATGATGCTCACCGGCGGCGGCGCGCTGCTGCGCGACCTGGACCGCCTGCTGGCCGAAGAAACCGGTCTGCCCGTGCTGGTGGCCGAAGAACCGCTGACCTGCGTGGTGCGCGGTTGCGGCATGGCCCTGGAGCGCATGGAGCGCCTGGGCACCATCTTCACCAGCGAATAAGCCCGCGCCGCACCCCGGCGCCCCCGCACACGCACCACCAGACCCACCCCGAGCGTCATGCCACTGGGCACCCTGGATCGCACCCCGCCCCCCTTCTTCAAGCAGGGGCCGTCGGCACTGTCCAAGTTGGTGGTGTTCAGCGCACTGGCACTTTTTCTCATGGTGGCCGACCTGCGCTTCGAAGTGGCGAAACCGGTGCGCGCCTCGCTGGCCACCGCCTTGTACCCAGCGCAGTGGCTGGTGCTGCAACCGGTGCAGGCCGTCGCCGGTCTGGGCGGGTATTTCACCTCACTGCACCAGGCGCAACAAAACGAGGGCGAAGCGCTCAAGCGGCTGGCGACCCAGGCCGACCGCACCCTGCAGCTGGAGCAGATGGCGCTGGAAAACCAGCGGCTGCGCGCCCTGCTGGCCATGCGCGAGCGCACCGGCAGCCAGGCCATGGGCGCGCAGGTGCTCTACGACGCGGCCGACCCCTACTCGCGAAAAATCGTGATCGACCGGGGCCAGACGCAGGGCGTGCTGCCCGGCTCGCCCGTGATTGACGAGAACGGCGTGCTGGGCCAGGTCACGCGTGTCTACCCCTTGGTGTCCGAGGTGAGCCTGCTGATCGACCGCGACATGGCCATCCCGGTGCTGAACACCCGCACCGGCGTTCGCAGCGTGGCCTACGGCCAGCCCTCCACCAAGGGCGACGGCATGGAGCTGCGCTACACCCTGGCCAGCGCGGACATTGCCCAGGGCGACCTGCTCACCACCAGCGGCGTGGACGGCGTGTACCCACCCGGTCTGCCGGTGGCCCGCGTGACGCTGGTCGAACGCCAGGCCGAGTCGTCGTTCTCGCGCATCGAGGCGGAGCCACTGGCCCAGGTGCAGGGCACGCTGCACGTGCTGGTGCTGACCCCGGCCGGAGCGGCCTTGCCGCCGTCGCCCGTGGCAGAGCCCGCCCGCGCCGTGGGCACACCCGATCGCCCGGGCGTGCGGAGCAGCGCGCCATGATCATGCGTCCCGGCCAGCAGCTGCTGCTGCCCGCCAACCCGGCCTTCATCTGGTTCAGCCTGATCGCTGCGCTCATGTTCAACATGCTCACGAACATGGGCCTGTGGGGCCGCGCCGCCTGGGTTCCCGACCTCCTGGCGGTGGCGCTGGTGTTCTGGAGCGTGCACCAGCCCTTGCGTATCGGCGTGGGTGTGGCGTTTGCCTTTGGCCTCGCCATGGACGTGCACCAGGGCGCCCTGCTGGGCCAGCACGCGCTGGCCTACACCGTGCTCGGCTTCCTGGCCATCTCGATGCACCGCCGTCTGCTGTGGTTCGGCGTGCCCAACCAGGCGGTGCAGGTGCTGCCCCTGTTCGTGGCGGCCCACCTGCTGGAGCTGGTGGCGCGCATGGCTTCGGGGGGCGGCTTTCCCGGCTGGCTGTATTTCCTGGCGCCGGTGCTGGAAGCGGCGTTGTGGCCCGTGGTGAGCGTGCTGCTGCTCGTGCCTCAGCGCCGCGCACCCAACCCCGACGACAACCGACCGTTATAGCCATGACCGAACTGCGAAACGTCGAAGCCGACCTGGCCCAGTTCCGCACCCGCTTGCTGGTGATCGGGCTGGCGGTGGTGTTCGCGTTTGGCCTGATCGCTGCTCGCATGGTGTACCTGCAGGTGCTGCGCCACGACGACTTGCTGGCGCAGGCCGAGAGCAACCGCACGGCCGTACTGCCGGTGGTGCCCAACCGGGGGCAGATCGTGGACCGCAACGGCCGGGTGCTCGCCACCAATTACTCGGCCTACACGCTGGAGATCACGCCTTCGCGCGTGCTCGACATGGAGGCCACCATTGCCCAGCTGGGTGAGCTGGTGGAGATTTCGCCGCGCGACCAGCGCCGCTTTCGCAAGCTGCTCGAAGAGTCGCACAGCTTCGACTCGCTGCCGATCCGCACCCGCCTCACCGACGAGGAGGTGGCCCGCTTCACGGTGCAGCGCTACCGCTTCCCGGGGGTCGACGTGCGTGCGCGGCTGCTGCGCCAGTACCCCAACGGCGAAACGGCCAGCCACGTGATCGGCTACATCGGGCGCATCAACCAGCGCGAGAAAGAGTCGATCGCCGACTGGGCCGAGGAAGACCAGGCCAACTACCGCGGCACCGAGTACATCGGCAAACTCGGCGCCGAACAGAGCTACGAACAGACCCTGCACGGCACCACCGGTTTCGAGCGCGTGGAAACCTCGGCCGGCGGCCGTGCGGTGCGCTCGCTGGCCAACACGCCCGCCACGCCCGGCGACACCGTGGTGCTGTCGATCGACATCCAGCTGCAGAAGCTGATCGAGGACATGTTCGGCGAACGGCGCGGCGCGTTGGTGGCCATCGACCCGCGCAGCGGCGAGGTGCTGGCCTTTGTGAGCAAGCCCACGTTCGATCCCAACCTGTTCGTCGAGGGCATCGACGTGGAGAACTGGCGAGCGCTCAACGAGTCGGTGGACAAGCCTTTGCTCAACCGGGCCCTGCGCGGCACCTATCCGCCGGGCTCCACCTACAAGCCCTTCATGGCGCTGGCCGCACTGGAAACCGGCACCCGCTCGGCACAAACCGTGATCAACGATCCGGGCTTCTGGATGTTCGGCAGCCACCGGTTCCGCAGCCATGGCGACGGAGGCCTGGGCGCCGTGGACATGAAGCGCAGCATCGTGAAGTCGAGCAACACCTACTACTACTCGCTGGCCAACGAGATGGGCGTGGACGCGATGCACGACTTCATGAAGCCGCTGGGGTTCGGCCAGATCACCGGCATCGACTTGCGCGGCGAAGTGCGGGGCGTGCTGCCCAGCCAGGACTGGAAGCGCAACACCTACAAACGCCCCGAGCAGCAGCGCTGGTACGCCGGCGAAACCATTTCGCTGGGCATCGGCCAGGGCTACAACAGCTTCACCATGCTGCAGCTGGCCCATGCCATGGCCACGCTGGCCAACGGCGGCGTGAAACACGCGCCCCACCTCACCATGGCCACCGAAAACGTGATCACCCGCGAGCGCAGCCCGCTGCCGACGCCGCCGGCGGTGAGCCTGGGCTACAAACCTGAAAACGTGCGCGTGGTGCTGGAGGCCATGCAGGCCGTGACCACCGAAGGCACCTCCACCCGCGTGTTTGCCGGCGCCGGGTACGCCAGCGGCGGCAAGACCGGCACGGCGCAGGCCGTGACCATCGGCCAGCGCGACCGCTACGACGCCCGCAAGCTCGAGGAACACCAGCGCGACCACGCGCTCTACGTGGCCTTTGCCCCGATCAACCAGCCCCGCGTGGCGATTGCGGTGGTGGTGGAGAACGCCGGCTTCGGTGCCGCGTCCGCCGCGCCGATTGCGCGGCGCGTGTTCGACTACCTGCTGCTCGACCAGTACCCGAATCCGCAAGACCTGGCGGCGGTGCGCGTGGGCCAGGCCTCGGCCCCCATCGGAACGCCGCTGAAAGCCAGTGAGATGCCCTGGCCGCCGGAGGCGGCGGCAACCTCCGCGCCGCTTCGCGTCACCCCCTGATCCACGCATCAAAGGTCGTCTTCAGGATCAGCGCCGACACCACCACGATGAAGGCGACGCGCACGAAGCCGCTGCCGTGTTTGAGCGCCAGGCGCGTGCCCAGCAAACTGCCCACCACGTTGGCCACGGCCATGGCCAGCACGAAGTGCCACCACACGTGGCCCTTCAAGGCGAACAGCATCAACGCGGCGAGGTTGGTGGCGGTGTTGATGAGCTTGGCGCTGGCGCTGGCGTGCAGGAAGTCGTAGCCCAGCCAGCGCACGAACAAGAAGACGAAGAAGCTGCCGGTACCGGGGCCGAAGAAGCCGTCGTAGAAGCCGATGGTGGCCCCCAGCACGCAGGCGGCGGCGGCTTCCTGTCGGCCGCTGAATCGCGGCGCGTGGTGGCGCCCGAGGTCCTTGCGGGCCAGCGTGTAGGCGAGCACGCCGAGCAGCACCACCGGCAAGGCTCGGCGCAAGAAGTCGGGTGAGATCACGGTCACGGTCCAGGCACCGGCCATCGAGCCGGCAAAGCCCACAGTGGCAGCCGGCAGCAGTGCATGCCACGGCATGTTCACGCGCCGCGCGTACTGCAGGGTGGCCGCGGCCGTGCCCCACACCGAGGCTCCCTTGTTCACGCCGAACAGCGTGGCCGGGTGGGTGGTGGGGAACATGGCGAACAGCGCCGGCACCAGGATGAGACCACCACCCCCCACGATCGAATCCACGAAACCGGCAAACAACGAGGCCAGCGAAACCAAGAGCAATTCCATGGGGGGATTGTCGCCCGCACGCTCCACCGCATCCCGAACCCCGTCACCCGCACACCGGCAAAAAAAAAACCGACCCACAAGGGTCGGTTTGAACAATCTGGCATCTCTGGGGACGCTGAACACATTTTCTGGTTGGACTGGGTTGTCTCCTCGGTCCCCCGCGGTCACCAGCGCAGGGCACTGGAGCGAGTGCATGCACTGTATCGGCTCGCACCAGCGCTGTGCATCCGGGCTTTCCCTTGGCCGGGACAACCCTTGGCACAGTTGATGCACGGGGCTGCGTGTCGTTGGAATCAGGTAACAAAATGCACCACAACCGTGTGACCGCCTTCGTTCGTCCCGCCCTCAACCAGAGAAACTGCCGTCCCTCCGCCGCGCTGATCGCCGCCCTGCTCGGACCACTGACGGCCGCTGCCCAGACAGCCCCTGCGGCACCCGTGGCCCCGGTGCTCACTTCGCCTGGCCTCGTGGCGGCCAGCACGATCTCGAGCGCCGACACCGCCTGGCTCATGGTCAGCACCGCGCTGGTGTTGCTCATGACGCTGCCGGGGATCGCCCTCTTTTACGGCGGCATGGTGCGCCGCTTCAATGTCATCAACACCATGGCCAGCGTGGTCGGCATCGCCGCCGTGGTAAGCCTGCTGTGGTTCGGCCTGGCGTACTCGCTGGCGTTCACGCCGGGTGGCGCGCTGGGTGGCTTCATCGGCGGCTTCGAGCGCGCGGGCTTCTCGGGCATGGAGTTCCTCGGTGCCACCGGTCAGGTGGCCGTGAGTCACATCGCCAAGCACGTGCCCGAATCGGTGTTCGCCATGTTCCAGCTCACCTTCGCCATCATCACCTGCGCCCTGGTGGTGGGGGCGCTGGTGGAGCGCATGCACTTCGGCGCGCTGCTCACCTTCACCGGCCTGTGGCTGTTGCTGGTGTACGCGCCCATCGCCCACTGGGTGTGGGAGCCGGGCGGCTGGCTGGCGCAACTGGGCGCGCTCGACTTTGCCGGCGGCTCGGTGGTGCACATCAATGCCGGTGCCGCCGCGCTGGTCTGCGCCTACGCACTGGGCCCTCGCGAGGGCTATGGCCGCGAGCCCTTCATTCCGTTCAACCTGGGCCTGACCATGGCCGGCACCGGGCTGCTGTGGGTGGGCTGGTTCGGCTTCAACGCCGGCTCGGCGCTGGCGGCCGACGGCCGCGCCGGCCTGGCCATGGCGGTCACGCACATCGCGGCGGCGGCGGGCGCGCTCTCGTGGATGGGCGCCGAGTGGCTGGCGCGCAAACGCGCCTCGCTGCTGGGCCTGTGCTCGGGCGTGGTGGCGGGTCTGGTGGCCATCACACCGGCGGCGGGTTTTGTCACGCCGCGCAGCGCGCTCATCATTGGTCTGGTGGCCGGCGTGGCATGCTACTGGGGCGCCACGGCGCTCAAGCGCAAGCTGCGCGCCGACGACTCGCTCGATGTGTTCGGCGTGCACGGCGTGGGTGGCCTGGTGGGCGCGCTGCTCACCGGCCTGCTGGCCGACCCGGCGATCTCGGGTGTGGAAGCGAGTTTCCTGTCTCAAGTGATCGCTTGTGCGGCCGTGCTGGCTTACAGCCTGGTCATGACGGCCGTGGTGCTGTGGATCACCTCGCGCTTCACCACGCTGCGGGTGCGCGAGTTCGAGGAGCGTGCAGGCCTGGATGTGTCGCTGCACAACGAACAGCTCGGCCACTGAGGCGCCACGCGCATGACCTCCAACGACGTCTTTGCCCTGGCCGCGCACCTGCATGTGTTGCTGCGGCGCAAGACCGGTCGCGTGACCGACACCGAGTGGCTGACCACCAACGCCGACTACGCGCGCGAGATCGTGCGCTTCACGCGCGAGAAGGCCACGTCGGAAGAGCACGCCGACCTGCTGGCCCTGGCCGACAAGCTCGAAGCCGCCATTCCGCTGATCGCGGCGCCCGGGCGCAAGCCCTTGCTGCAGGCGGCGGCCGACACGCTGAAGGCGGGCCAGGTCAGCGCGGCCGCGGCCCAGCGCGCTGCCACGCCACGTTCAGGCGGGTTTGCCAACTCGATGCCCGCAGGCCAGAACAGCGGCTTCATCGAGTCCGCGCTGCTCTCGGCCTTCGGCGGACCGCGCAAGGATGGCGAAGACCCCGATGCGCGTTACGTGGGCGGAATCCGCTAGACCCCGGCCCGGATCCACGCCGCTGCCTTCTCCGCGATCATCAACGTGGGGCTGTTGGTGTTGCCGCTGGTGATGGTCGGCATCACGCCCGCGTCCACCACGCGCAAGCCCGCCACGCCGCGCACACGCAGGTGGCTGTCCACCACCGCCATCGGGTCGCTGGCCGTGCCCATCTTGGTGGTGCCCACCGGGTGGAAGATGGTGCTCGCAATGTCGCCGGCCAGTCGGGCCAGCTCCTCGTCGCTCTGGAACTGCACGCCGGGCTTGTGCTCCTGCGGCTGGTATTTCGCCAACGCCGGCTGGGCCACGATGCGGCGCGTCACGCGCAGGCTGTCGGCGGCCACCTGACGGTCTTCGGGCGTGCTCAGGTAGTTCGGCGCGATCGCGGGTGCTGCGTCCACCTGGGCCGAGGTGATGCGCACATGCCCCCGGCTGGTGGGATTCAGGTTGCACACGCTGGCGGTGAAGGCCGGGAAGCTGTGCAACGGCTCGCCAAACGCGTCCAGGCTGAGCGGTTGCACGTGGTACTCGATGTTGGGCCAGGGCTGGGCCGGATCGCTGCGGGTGAAGGCGCCGAGCTGGCTGGGCGCCATGCTCATGGGGCCGCTGCGCTTGAGCGCGTACTCCAGCCCGATCTTCGCCTTGCCCCAGAGGCTGCTGGCCAGCACGTTGAGCGTGGTCGCGCCCTGCACCTTGAACACCGCGCGGATCTGCAGGTGGTCCTGCAGGTTTTCGCCCACCCCGGGCAGGTGGTGTTGCACCGCGATGCCGAGCTGCTGCAACACAGCGGCCGGGCCAATGCCCGAGCGCTGCAAGATGGCCGGTGAGCCGATGCTGCCTGCGCTCAGCACCACCTCCTGGGTGGCCGACACGCGCACGCGCTGTCCGTCGCGCAGCAGCGCCACACCTGTGCAGCGCAGCTGGCCAGCGGCGTCGCGCTCCAGCACCAGTTGTTCGGTGGTGGTTTCGGTCCACACGGTGAGGTTGGGGCGGCCCTGGGCGGGGCGCAGGAAGGCCTTGGAGGCGTTCCAGCGCCAGCCGCTTTTCTGGTTCACCTCGAAGTAGCCCACGCCTTCGTTGTTGCCGGTGTTGAAGTCGGGCGTGGCGGGCACGCCGGCCTGTTGGGCGGCTTGAGCGAAGGCGTCCAGCACGTCCCAGCGCAGGCGCTGTTTTTCGATGCGCCACTCACCGCCATGGCCGTGCAACCTTGCAAACGCGGGGTCTTGCGCGGCGTCGAGCCGGTGGTGGTTTTCGTGCGCCTTGAAGTCGGGCAGGCAGGCGTCCCAGCGCCAGTCGCCGTCGCCGGTGAGCTGCGCCCACTGGTCGTAGTCGCGGCTCTGACCACGCATGTAGATCATGCCGTTGATGCTGGAACAGCCGCCCAGGCCCTTGCCGCGCGGATAACGCAGCCGGCGGCCGTTGAGCCCCGGGTCGGCCTCGGTCTGGTAGAGCCAGTCGGTGCGCGGGTTGCCGATGCAATACAGATAACCCACCGGGATGTGGATCCAGTGGTAGTCGTCCTTGCGGCCGGCTTCGACAAGCAGAACGCGTTTGCTGGCATCGGCCGAGAGCCGGTTGGCCAGCAGGCAGCCTGCGGTGCCGGCGCCGATGACGATGTAGTCGAAGGTGGTGTTGTTCATGGAGGCGTCTCCTCGCCAAGGTGGTCGTCGCTCAGTCCGTAGTCGCCGCGCTCGAACGCGACCAGCACCGCTTCGGCCTGCGCCAGACGGCGCTCGGGTACCTGCACCCGCACGGGGACGGCTCCGGCGAGCAGCGTGTAGGCCTGCACCAGATGCGCATCGGCCACTGCCGCCGGCACACCGGCGGCTTGCAGCACGCCTCGAAGCAGGTAGGCCTCGGTCGGGCTGAACACGGTGATCAGCGTTTGCCAGTCACCGAGCTCGGGGTCGTAGTCCGAATTGCCGTCAGTCACGACGGGTGCCTCCGGCGCGCAGGACCCTCAGCCCAGGGCTGCCGTGGATCCGGCTTGGCCGGTCCACAGGCAGCGTCCCCCCGTGGGGGGAAGCGCCGCAGGCGCGCAGGGGGGCCATCTTTACTTGGCTGTCGGCATCACGAACTCGGCGCCTTTGCCGATGCTCTCGGGCCAGCGCTGCATGATCGATTTCTGCTTGGTGTAGAAGCGCACGCCCTCTTCGCCGTAAGCGTGCATGTCGCCGAACAGGCTCTTCTTCCAGCCGCCAAAACCGTGCCAGGCCATGGGCACCGGGATCGGCACGTTGATGCCGACCATGCCCACCTGGATGCGGCGCGCGAATTCGCGTGCCACGTTGCCGTCGCGGGTGAAGCAGCTCACACCGTTGCCGAACTCGTGGTCGTTGATGATCTTCACGGCTTGCGCAAAGTCGGGCACGCGCACACAGCTGAGCACCGGGCCGAAGATCTCTTCCTTGTAGATCTTCATGTCGGTCGTCACGTGGTCGAACAGCGTGCCGCCCATCCAGAAGCCGTTGGCGCAACCCTCACCGGTCTGCGCGGCATCGAACACGCGGCCGTCCACCAGCATCTGCGCACCTTCCTGGGCACCCGCCTCGATGTAGCCGGTGATGCGCTGGTGCGCGGCGGCCGTGACGATGGGGCCCATCTCGGCGGCCAGGTTGGTGCCGTTGAGCACCTTCAGGGCCTTCGTGCGCTCGATCAGCTTGGGCATGATCTTGTCGGCCACGTCACCCACCAGCACCGCCACCGAAATCGCCATGCAGCGCTCGCCGGCCGAGCCGTAGGCCGCGCCGATCAGCGCGTCCACCGCTTGGTCCAGGTCGGCGTCGGGCATCACCACCATGTGGTTCTTCGCGCCGCCCAGGGCCTGCACGCGCTTGCCGTGGTGCGCGCCGGTCTCGTAGATGTAGTTCGCAATCGGCGTGGAGCCGACGAAGCTGATGGCCTTCACGTCGGGGTGCACCAGCAGCGCGTCCACGGCTTCCTTGTCGCCCTGGACCACGTTGAACACGCCGTCGGGCAGGCCGGCCTTCTTGAACAGCTCGGCCATCAGCAAAGAGGCCGAAGGATCGGTCGGGCTGGGCTTGAGGATGAAGGTGTTGCCCGCGGCAATCGCCACCGGGAACATCCACATGGGCACCATCACGGGGAAGTTGAACGGCGTGATGCCGGCCACCACGCCCAGCGGCTGGCGCAGCGTCCAGTTGTCGATGCCGGTGGAGACCTGGTCGGTGAAGTCGCCCTTGAGCAGCTGCGGAATGCCGCAAGAAAATTCGATGATGTCGATGCCGCGCGCCACCTCGCCCTGCGCGTCGGTGAACACCTTGCCGTGCTCGGCGGTGATCAGGTGGGCCAGCTCGTCCTTGTGCTGGTTGACCAGCTCCAGGAACTTGAACATCACCCGCGCGCGGCGGATCGGTGGCGTGTCGGACCAGGCCGGGAACGCGGCCTGGGCAGCGGCCACCGCAGCGTCCACGTCGGCCCCGTTGGCCAGCGCGACCTGGCCGGTCACGGCCCCGGTGGCGGGGTTGAACACGTCCATCGCACGGGTGGAGGTGCCGGCTGCGGGCTGGCCGCCGATGAAGTGGTTGATATTTGCAATGCTCATGGTCAGTCTCCTAGGAATGGCGTGAGTGTGAGAGCAAAAAGTGCAAAAAGCCAATGAAATTGCCTGAGGCAGGCTATAAGCATCGCAAATAATGGTGTCGCCCACCCTGGAGACCGCATGAACCCACCGACCCTGAGCCACGTGGACCCGCAAACCCTGCGGGCCTTTGCCGCCGTGGCGCGCGAAGGCAATGTGTCGCGCGCCGCGCAGCGCCTGCACCTCAGCCAGCCCGCCGTGAGCCTGCAGCTCAAGGCGCTGGCCGAGGCCACCGGACTGCAACTCTTCACCCGCACGCCCCAAGGCATGGCCCTCACACACGACGGCGCCGCGCTGCTGCCCCTGGCCGACAAGGCCCTGGCCGCACTCGCCGACTTTGGCCAGGCCGCCGCCGGCCTGCACAACACGGTGCGCGGCACTTTGCGCATCGGCACCATCCTCGACCCCGAATTCACCCGCCTGGGCGCCTTTCTCAAGCAGCTGGTGGAGTCCAGCCCGCAAGTGGGCACCGAGCTGCGCCAGGGCATGAGCGGCGACGTGCTCGCGCTCATCGACCGCGGCGATCTGGACGTGGGCTTCTTCCTCAACCTGCCCGACGACCCGGCCGGCCCGGCCTACCGCCTGCGCGCGCTGACCCGCTTCACCTACCGCGTGCTGGCCCCCGCCGGTTGGGGTCCGCAAGTGGTTGGCAAGGACTGGAAGGCGCTCGCCGCCCTGCCCTGGCTGGCCACGCCGCCGGCCAGCGCCCACCACCGCCTGCAACGCCGGGTGTTCGGCCCGGGCTCCCTCACCGGCCTGGAGCCGCACCGCGTGGCGCTGGTGGACCAGGAAGCGTCGATGCTCGACCTGGTGAAAAGCGGTGTGGGCCTCTCGCTGGTGCGCGACTCGATCGCCATGCGCGAGGCCCAGGCGCGCGGCCTGGTGATCGCTGACCAGGTGGAACTGGCTTGCGACCTGAGCTTTGTGTGCCTGGCCGCGCGCGGGGGCGAACCGGTGATCGAGGCGGCCTGGGCAGCACTGGAGGCGGTGTGGGGACAGGTGTGATGCGGTCGATCACGGCCTTGAACACCGCCAGGACTTCTGTTTTTTCGATGTGATCATCCTGATATCTCTGCTTTTTCAGAACCCATAACAAGCCTACCCTGCACGGTACTCAATTTTTTTGATGGAGACTCTGATGAAAAAGTGGATTTCCCTGCTGGCCGTGGTCATGACCCTCGGTCTGGGTGCGGCACATTTCGACGCCGAAGCCAAACGCATGGGCGGCGGCAAGTCGTTCGGCATGCAGCGCCAATCCGCGCCGCCGGCCAAAGCACCTGCCGCACCCACCGCTGCGCCCGCCGCAGCGGGTGCTGGTGCCGCCGCGGCCAGCACCAGCCGCAGCTGGATGGGCCCGATCGCCGGTCTCGCCGCCGGCATTGGCCTGATGGCACTCGCTTCGCACCTGGGCTTTGGTGAAGGCATGGCCAACATGTTGATGATCGGCTTGCTGATCGCTGCTGCGGTCGCCGTGTTCGGCTTCATCATGCGCAAACGCGCCATGGCCCAGCAAGGCGGCTCGGGTGGCCTGGCTTACGCGGCAGCGGGTGCCAACCGCCAGAGCACGCCCGACGTGAACGCCTTTCGCACGCCGGTGAACGCCGGTGGCGGCTCCATGATCGGCAGTTCGTTGGGTGGCAGCGTTGCGAGCAACATCCCCGCCGACTTCGACGTGGCCGCCTTCGAGCGCAACGCCAAGGTCAACTTCATCCGCCTGCAGGCCGCCAACGACGCCGGCAACCTGGACGACATCCGCGCCTTCACGACGCCGGAGATGTTCGCCGAGCTGCAGATGGACCTGAGCGACCGGGGCGCGGCCACCCAGCACACCGACGTGGTGCAGATCAACGCCGACGTGCTGGAAGTGGAAGAGGGCCCAGCGCTGTACGTGGTGAGCGTTCGCTTCACCGGCGAGACGCGCGAGAACGGCGCCGAGCTGAAGGAGCGCTTCGACGAGATCTGGCACCTGACCAAGCCGCGCCATGCCAACGGCGGCTGGCTGCTGGCCGGCATCCAGCAAAGCGCCTGATGCGGCGGCGGGGTCACACCCCGCAGCTGAAAAAGCAAAAAAGCCCCGGCACTCACGTGCCGGGGCTTTTTTACTGGGCGTGTCAATCCGGCTTGGGCGCCGCCTGGCGCTGCAACCGGTCCCAATCCTTCAGGGTCTGTTGCAGGCGGTTTTTCGAGTCCGGATGGCCTTTGGCAAAGGTCTTGGTGAGGAAGGAGCGCAACCCGTCGTCGGGGGCGGGCGCGCCGGCGGTCTTGAGCGCCTCGATCAGCAGCATCACCACCTGAAAACTTTTCGCGCGCGCCGCCATGTGCACCATCGCCTGACCCGCCGGCGTGCGGTCCTGTGGGTCGGCACCGTGGTCCAGCATGTAGCGCACCAGCCCGGCCTTGCCTTCGCTGCAGGCCCAGTGCCAGGGCACCAGACCGCCCTCGGCCGGGGCGCTGAAGTCGGCGCCGGGTGCCAGCAGTTCGGGCGCCAGCGGCCAGCCCGAGGCCTTGATCATTTGATGGGTCTTCCAGTCGGTCATGGGCTGTGTGGTCTGAGGTGATGCGGTGTGAGGAGATGGGCGGTTATCGCATGATTTCGCTGCGTCGGATCGGGCGCCGCCACGCCAGGCGATCCGATCAGCGGGACGAGTTGTTTGGCATTACTTTGTTTCCATCGCTACGGGGTGCAAAGACCCCAGGCTGCGTGGCGCGGGGAAACCCTTCCTTGACAGCGCCTCGGGCCCGCGCAGATCATCAAGCGGTTCCAGAGTTCCGCCGCCATTGGGTGCTGGGCTCGATGCGATGCACCGATCGGTGCAGGCTTCTTTCACGCGGTTCACGAGTGCTTCCCCCTTGACCCGATCCACCTCCTCACCACAACCCGCCCACCAGCGTCTGGTGGCGGGCAGCGCCGAGCCGGCGCTGGCCACGCTCGTCTACCGCAGCCGCTGCGTCACACCCCTGGACGATTCCGCCCTGCACCAGCTGGTGGAAGCGGCGCTTCAACGCAACGCCACCGAATCGGTCACGGGTTTGCTCATTTACGACAGCGGGCGTTTCCTGCAGTGGCTTGAAGGCCCGCCCGACAGCGTCAAGCGCATCTGGGAATCGATCCGCAGCGACGGCCGGCACACCGACGTGGAAATTCTGGGCCACATGCCCACCACGGTGCGCTGCTTCCCCGACTGGGGCATGAAGCTGGGCGACCGCAATCCGAACGAGCGCCCGGACGCCGCCAACGACGCCCGCATGAGCCCGCCGCACAACCTGCTGGAGCTGCTGCGCAGCCAGCAAGGCGTGTCGCATGCGCCGGGCAACAGCCTGTGGCAGAACGCCCCGGCGCAGCCGGCTTTCGAGCACGAGTTCGCACGGCTGGACCACGAGATCCTCAAACGCCTGGTGGACTCCACCGTGCTGCCGCAGGTCACGCCGCGCTACGGTGTCGAACAGCCGGTTCATGTTGAAACCCGGGATCCGCGCATGGCCAGCCTGGCACGCCTCTTGGTGGCGGCCGATCCGGCCGAGGCATTTGCCCTGCTGGACATCCTGCACGCCGAAGCCGGCTCGCTGCGCGCCTCGTGCATGTGGGTCTCGGAGCCGGTCGCGCGCGACCTGGGCGACCTCTGGGCCGCCGACGAAGTCTCCGAGTTCGACGTGACGCTGGGGCTAGGCCGGCTTCAGCAGTCGTTTCGCAAGCTGTGCCTGGAGGCCGATCACAACGAGCGCCCGCCGGAGCGGCTGCGCGGCTGCATCCTGATCGCGCCGCTGCCGGGCGAGCAGCACCTGATGGGTGCGGTGTTCGACGCCGAGATGATGTGGCGCGAAGGCTGGGACACCCATTGTGAATTTCCAGCGGACAACGCGGCCCTGATCCAGCTGGTCAAGCGCGAGTGGTTCGATGTGGTGGATCTCTCGCTGAGCCTGGCCTTCAAACGCGAGGACTGGATGCCGCGCATGGCCGCCACCATCGCCGCCGTGCGCAGCGCCTCGCGCAACCCCAAGCTGGTGGTGGTGGTGCGCGGGCGCGTGTTTTTCGATCACGACGAACCGCTGCCCGATCTGATCCACAGCGTGGGCGCCGACGGCGCCAGCACCGCGGCGGTGCTGGTCGTCCCGTCGTTTCAGCGCTCGGTGTCCAGCGGCTGAATCCGCACCAGCGGCAAGCCGCCCAGGCCCGGCAGCACGGGCAGGTCCTGTTCGCGGCCTTGCACCACCAGCCACCGCACGGGGTGCGCCCAATGCGCCGATGAGCGCACCAGCTGTGCGAGCGTGTCGTCGAGATCCGCCTGCGACCAACCCATCGCCACCATGAGCGTGGCACGGCGCGGGCGAAAGCGCGCGAGGGCATCGCGCGCGGCGGCTTCGTTCACCACGTAGCCGCAGTCCCAGGGATCGGTGGGGCGGCGCGGGCGCCACCACGCCACGTCGCAGGCTTTCACCCGCAGACGCAACCACCCACCCGCCAGCGCACCACCGGCCGCGAGCAGCTGGTGGCTGCCGTCGAGGTGGCGGCTGAAGGCTTCGATCAACGCGGCGTCCGGGCTGCCGGGCTGCGCCGGCCACAACGCCACCGACAGGCGGGTCTGCGGACCACGCTCACCCACCGCGCCGCTCATGCACCAGCCCAGCAGCGGCGCCCACCGCCTGTGCTGGGCGGCTGTGGGCATCTGCAGCGGTGCAGCGGGCTGGCCCGGTGGCGCGACGTGCAAGACCGAGCCGTCGAAGCGGGCGAACAGCGTCGCCAGGAGCCGGCGGGGCCGGGCTTCAGCCACGCGGCACCTGTGCCAGGAAGAAGCGCAGCATCTCCGCCGAAGCGTCGGGCCCGGCGTTGTCGGTGTAGGTGCCGGCGGCATCGCCACCCGACCATGCGTGGCCCGCGCCGTGCACGGTCCATTGCTCCACCACCACCCGGCCGGCGGCGTCGGTGTGCAGCGCGCGCGAGTAGCGGCGCCCGCCCGCGGCGGTGCCGCTGTCGTGACTGACGTCCAGCGTGGGTGTGGCCCGGCGAGCCTGCTGCGCGATGTGCTCGCCGTTGCTGTGCTGCACGGTGTGGTCGCGGTCGCCGTGGAACACGATGGTGGGCACGGCGTGCGTGGCGCTGCGCCGCGGATCGTCGCCGGTGCCGGGGAAATGCGCGCGACCCATCACGGCGCGGCCCTTCATGGCGGCCATGGCCGACGGAATGTCGTGCGCAGCCGCGTACGGCAAGCCCGAGTGCGCGCCCACAGCGGCAAACAGGTCGGGCCAGGTCTCGCCCAGCACCACCGCCATCGCCGCGCCGGCCGAAAGCCCGGCCACGAACACGCGCTGCGCATCCACCGGTTGCTCAGCCATGACCGCGCGCACCATGGCGGCGATGAGCGCGGGCTCTCCACCTTCACGCACCTGGTCTTGCGGGCGAAACCAGTTCCAGCAGCGTGAGGCGTTGGCGCCGGCCGATTGCTCCGGGTAGAGCACCAGAAAGCCGAACTCGTCGGCCAGGCGGTTCATCTGCGTGCCGGCAGCAAAGTCGTCGGCCGACTGGGTGCAGCCGTGCAGCATCACCACCAGCGGCCGTGGGCCCTGGGCTGTGCCCACTCGCGCGGTGGGCTGGTAGAGCTTGTAGTCGCGCGCACCGGCCGGGTGTGGCAGCGTGCGACGCACAAACTGGCCGGCACCGGGCGCCGCCGAGGTTGGGGCGTTGATGTCGCGCGCCGCCACGTCGATCACGTCCGCATCGGCGGGGGGCGCCACCGCCCCACCCCCCAGTCCCGCAGACGCCAAGGCCTTTCGGATGGTCTCGGTCACGCCTTTGAGCGGCCCGCTGCGGGTGTCGAGTCCGGCCTGTGCGAGCGCTTGGCCGATGGTGTCGTTGATGTTCATGGCCAGGGTCGGCGTGATGGGTGTTTTCAAGAGGTGTGTTTCGTCAAGGGGAAAGAAGATTCAAACCGTGCGGGGCGCCAGCGCGCGGCGCACCGCGGGGCTGGCGTGGAAGGCGCCGAGCACGGAGACGGATTCGATGGCGGCCAGGGCGAGTTCGGGCGTGACGTCGTTGTCGATGCGGGCCAGGCCCACCACCTGGACGCGCAGGCGCTCGCCCGCGGCGACGGTGCGCTCCAGCTCGGCGCGCGTGAGGTGCTGGAGACCGAGCGTGAGCGTTTTGCGGGCCACGGTCTGTTTGAGTGTGTCGGCGTGGGTGGCCAGCAGGTTGCGCACCGCGGTGCGCACCAGGTCGGAGCGGTTGGAATAGAAGCCCTCCTGCACCAGCAGGTCGACCTGGCCGAGATCGACCACGCCGAGGTTGACGGTCATCTTTTCCGAATCGCCCACGCGGGGGCGCACATCCAGCAGCCGGTTCGTCATTGTTTTGCCATCCATGTGGATTCCATATGGATGGCATTTAAGCACGTTTCGGCGGATTGCAAGGGCGTGTCTGCCGCACAACGCCGCGGTGTGCTGGCGAACAGCGCGATACTCGGCGCGCCCTCACACTCCCGGCCGTGAACATGACAACACCCGCCACCCCCGACGCGCCAGCCGCCGCCCCGGTCGAATCCACCTCCAGCGAGCCGCAGGCGCTCTCGCCGCTGGCCACGCCGGCGGTGTCGGCGCCGCTCACGTTGCGGCTCATGCTGACCGGCGTGACGGTGGCGTTTTTCTGGATCCTGCTGCCCTTCTTCGGCACCATCCTCTGGGGCGCCATCATTGCCCTGATGTTTGCGCCGCTGTATCGCTGGCTGCTGCCGCGCATGAACCACCGCCACACGCGCGCGGCGCTGGTCACCATGGGTGCCGCGCTGATGGTGG
This sequence comes from Hydrogenophaga sp., assembly GCF_030158645.1. Lineage (GTDB taxonomy): Bacteria > Pseudomonadota > Gammaproteobacteria > Burkholderiales > Burkholderiaceae_C > Hydrogenophaga. The sequence goes on from NZ_JAOASO010000136.1 coordinate 72,279, forward strand.
TGGTGCTGCCGGCGGTGCTGGTGGTGATCTCGCTGGCGCGCGAGGCCACGCAGATGTACGCCCGCATTCAGGCGGGTGAGGTGAACCCGGCGCTCATGTTGCGCGGGTTGTTCAACGCCCTGCCCGATGGCGTCATCCAGTTGCTGGGGCGATTCGGACTGGGCAACTTCGACCGGGTGCAGCGCAAGTTCAACGCGGTGCTCACCCAGGGCAGCGAGCTGATCGCCACCCACACCTTCAACTTCGGACAGGACCTCTTCACGCTGGTGGTCAGCGTGTTCATCACCTTGTACCTGGCGTTCTTCCTCACGCGCGACGGCGCCAGCATCGTGCGCAGCATCCGCATGGCGATTCCGCTGCCGCCCGACCACAAACAGGAGCTGCTCGAGCGCTTCGGCACCGTGCTGCGCGCCACGGTCAAGGGCAACCTCGTGGTGGCGCTGGTGCAAGGCCTGCTGGGCGGCCTGGCGTTCTGGGCGCTGGGCGTCAACGGAGCCCTGCTGTGGGCGGTGCTCATGGCCGCGCTCTCGTTGCTGCCGGCCGTGGGCGCGGGTCTGGTGTGGGTGCCGGTGGCGCTGTACCTGTTTGCCGTGGACCAGGTCTGGCAAGGCGCGGCGCTGGTCGCCTGGGGCGTGCTGGTGATCGGCCTGGCCGACAACGTGCTGCGCCCGCTGCTGGTGGGCAAAGACACCGGCATGCCCGACTACCTGGTGCTGATCACCACGCTGGGCGGCATTGCGGTCATGGGCATCAACGGCTTTGTGATCGGCCCGACCATCGCGGCCATGTTTGTTGCGGTCTGGCACATCCAGACCACCACGCGGCCCACCATCCCGCCGCACAAACCCCCCGTGGTGGAGCCGCCGCCGGAGGCAGTGGACACGCCGGCCGGACCCACGACACCGCCCTGATGACCGGGTGCGTCGTGTGGCTGCCGCTTGTCCGACCCGCGCGCTTCACTCGGCTGAAACGCTGAGCAGGCTCTGCACCAGCGGGTGTTGCACCTTGCGCGCGGTCCCGATGGCGTAGAAGTGCTCGCGCACGCCGTCGCATGCGCCGATCCACTGCAGGCCATAACCTGTGGACAGCTTCTCGCGCATGCGCTCGGAGGCCGGGAACACGCCCATGCCCGACGACCCGAAGGTGGCCAGCAGCGCGCTGTCTTCAAACTCGCCCACCACACGCGGCAGCACGCCGTGGCCCTCGAACCACTGGTCGATGCGCAGTCGCACCGAGGCGTGGGCCGTGGGCAGCAACACCGGCACGGTGGCCAGGCTCTGGGGAAAGTCCTGCCGGGCCTGGGCGAGCCAGGCCTTGGGCGCGTACCAGCCCAAGGCGGACGAACCCAGCGCGTGGCTGTAGAGCCGCAGGTTGGGGTTGGCCGGGGCCGGCCGGTCGGCGAGCACGACGTCGAGCCGGTGCAGCGCCAGTTCCGCCAGCAGGTCGTCGAACTCGCCTTCGTGGCACAAGAGGCGCAGGTTGGGCTCGGTGAGCGCGGGCTCCAGCAGGTCGCGCACGGCGAGCTTGGGCAGGCCATCGGAAATGCCCACCACCAGGCGCACCTCGCTGGCGCGCGTCGCGTCGCGCACGGCCGCGGGCAGCTGCTCACCGAGGTGAAAGATTTGCTCGGCCACCTGCAGCGCGGCCTGTCCCGCTTCGGTGAGCGCCAGCCCGCGTCCGGCGGGCTTGAACAGCGCGTGGCCCAGCGCCTGCTCCAGCAAGCGCACCTGCGCGCTCACCGTCTGCACCGCCAGGCCCAGGCGGTCTGCCGCGTGCGACATGCCGCCTTCCTTGGCCGTCACCCAGAAGTAGTACAGGTGCTTGTAGTTGAGTTCCGTGTTCATTCTTCGCCTTTTTGGGAGAAAGTCGCAGTGATTTTCTGCTTTTTCAGAAGCCTTTGCTGGCCTAACCTCATTACCTACCCTCTTTTTTGGAGTCCACCATGGAAAACGCTTCCCGCAGCACCGCCCTGGCCCGCCGCATGGGTGCGGCCTCCGCCACCGACGCCACACCCGCCCAAACCACGCGGGTGCTCAAGAACACCTACGCCCTGCTTTCGCTGACGCTGCTGTTCAGCGCCGGTGTGGCCGCCGCCACCGTGGCCAACGGCTGGCCAGCGCCCGGCCTGGTGATCACGCTGGTGGGCTACTTCGGACTGCTGTTCGCGTTGCACAAGCTGCAGAACAGCGGCTGGGCGCTGCCCGCCGTGTTCGCCTTGACCGGCTTCATGGGCTACACGCTCGGCCCCATCCTCACCCACACACTGGGCCTGCCCGGTGGCGGGCAGACCATCGTGGCCGCCCTGGGCGCCACCGGCGCGACCTTCCTGGGTCTGTCGGCCTATGTATTGACCACCCGGCGCGACTTCAGCTTCATGGGCGGCTTCCTGTTCGCCGGCCTGGTGGTGGCCCTGGTGATGGCGCTGGCCGCCTTCTTCTTCAGCATGCCCGCGCTGGCGCTGGCCGTGTCTGGCCTGGTGGCGCTGCTGTCGGTCGGCATGATCCTGTTCGAAACCAGCCGCATCGTCAACGGTGGCGAGACCAATTACGTGCTGGCCACCGTGGGCCTGTTCGTCTCGCTGTTCAACCTGTTCACCAGCCTGCTCAGCCTCATGGGCCTGGGCAGCAACGAGTGACACACACGTCATCCACACTCAGGAGCACACCATGCGAACCTACCCTCTGAACAGCCCGCAGGCGGCTGCCCGTCTGCTCGCCATGGCCTTGGTGGCCGATGGCAACTACGCGCTGAGCGAAATCAAGGCGCTGGACCGGCTGGGCGCCGCGCGCCAGCTCGGCCTGCCGCCGCAAGACCTCAAGGCCGTGATCGACGCTTTCTGCGAAGACCTGCTGCTCGGCGCCCACGGCGAATGGCTGGGTTCCTCGCAGCTTGATGCGACCACCCGCCAGGCCTTGCTGGCCGAGGTGACCGACCCGGCCCTGCGCGAAACCATCGTGGCCTTGTGCGAAGCGGTGGTGGCGGCCGACGGTCACCTGGCCGACGGCGAAACCGCCATGCTCGACAGCCTCACGCGCGCGTGGCGCCAGTTGCCGGAGCGCCACCGACATCCCGAAGGAGCCTTGTCATGAAAACCATCGTCTGGGGCGTGTTCGCCTTTCTGAGTCTGTGCTGGACGGCGTTGGTCGCGCTGTCGGTGCAGCTGACCGAGTGGCTGCTCGGTGCCGCCGGCTCCGGCCAGGTCACTTCAGCCGCCACCGCGGTGGGCGAATGGCCGGTACCGGCCTGGGCCGCCTTGTGGGTGGACCCCGCGTGGCTGCAGGCCTTGCAGGCCATGTGGCTGGACTTCGTGCAATGGTTGGGCCAGGTGGCGCCATCGAGCGACGGTCTGATGGGCTGGATCACACCGCTCCTGTGGACCGGCTGGGGCCTGGGCATGCTGTGCTTGCTGGTGCCCGCCATCGGGCTGCACTGGTTGCTCGGACGCATGAACAAGCCCACCCCGCTGCGCAGCGTGCCGGCGCAGGGCCGCGTTTGAGCCAACGGCTCGCCCGGGCGTTGCGCCGCGCGGCCCGCGAGCACGCGGTCGGCGCACGGGCGCCCTCGGCCGACGCGGCCGACCTGCGGCTGAACCTCGCCGAGCTGCTGCGACTGCACGGCGACAGCTCGACCGCGGTGGTGCTGATGCTCATGGCGCTGCTCACCGTGGTGCCGATCGCCGGCGCGGGCACGGTGCTCAGCCTGGGCATCCTGGCCATCGCCTGGGGCTGGGCGCGCGGGCACGACTCGGTGGACTTGCCGGAGCGACTCGGGGCGCTGAGCCTGAACGAGCGCTGGACCGGACGCTGCCTGCACGGTCTGGCCTGGATGTACGAGCGGGCCAACCGCTGGCTGCGCCCGCGCTGGTCGGTCTGGAGCCACGGCGCCACGCGCTGGGGCTGGGGCGCGTGGATCGCCTTGATGGGCGCGGTGATTTTTCTGCCCTTGCCGCTGGGCAATGTCTTGCCCAGTCTGAGCCTGATCCTGCTGAGTCTGGGCTGGATGTTTCGGGACGGCATCGCGCTGCTGGTCTCCGCCCTCACCGGGTTGGCTGCGCTGGCCTACACCGCGTCGCTGGCCCATCTGCTGGTGCAACTGGTGGACCGCGCCCGGGCCTGGCTGCCCGGCTGAACCCCACGTTGGCCAGGTGAGGCGCCGCCGGTGCGGCGCCTAGAATCGGCGCACACCCACCGGACCCACCGTTTGACGCCTGCCGCCACCACCGCTGCCCGCCCCGCCGAGACATGCCCGCTGTACGTGGACCTGGACGGCACGCTCACGCCCAGCGACACGCTGTACGAGTCGGTGATGCTGTTCATCCGGCGCAACCCGCTGAACCTGTTGCGCCTCTTTGCGTGGTTGCTGCTGGGCAAGGCCGGCTTCAAGCTCAAACTCGCCAACGCCGTGCGCCCCGACCCGGCCCGCCTGCCGTACCACGAGCGTTTCGTGCAATACCTGCGCGAAGAACACGCGCGCGGCCGCAGCCTGGTGCTGGCCAGTGCTGCCGACGCGCGCATCGTGCGCGAGGTGGCCGCACACCTCAAGCTGTTCGACGACACGCTGGGCACCAACGCCCGCGCCGACGGCGTGAACCTCAGCCGGGGCAACAAGCGCGACGCGATCGCCGCGCACGCGCAGGCACGCGGCCACAGCAGCTGGGCTTACGCGGGCAACAGCTCAGACGACATCGCCGTGTGGCAGGGCAGCACGCAAGCGGTGGCGGTGAATGCGCCGGCCAGCGTCGTCAGTGCGCTGCAGAAGGTGCATCCGCAGGCGCGAGTGTTCGAGCGCGAACCGCTGCGCCTGAAAACCGTGCTGCGCGCCATCCGCCTCAAGCAGTGGTCCAAAAACGCGCTGCTGTTCATTCCGCTGCTCGCTTCGCACCGGCTCGACCCCCACCTCTGGGGCCTGGTGGTGTTGGCGTTTGTGGCCTTCGGCCTGTGCGCCTCGGCCACCTACCTGTTCAACGATCTGCTGGACCTGCCCAACGACCGCGCGCACCGCCTCAAGCGCCACCGGCCGCTGGCCGCCGCCACCATCAGCATCCCGCTGGCGGTGGTGCTGGGCAGCGCCATGCTGGTGCTGGCCTTCGCGCTGGCCTGGGCCGTGTCGCCGGGGTTCGCCGCCATGCTGCTGGTCTACACCGTGACCACGCTGGCCTACTCGCTGGTGCTCAAACGCCTGGCACTGATCGACGTGCTGGTGCTCTCGGGCCTGTACACCTTGCGCATTGGCGCCGGCGCGGTGGCAGCGCAAGTGGCGCTGTCCAACTGGCTGGCCGCCATTTCGATCTTCCTGTTCCTGAGCCTGGCGCTGGTCAAACGCTGCGCCGAACTCGAAGAGCTCGACGACGACCGCACCACACTGGCCCCGGGCCGTGGCTACCAGCCGCGCGACCTGTCGTCGCTGCGCGCCATGGGCATGGCCAGTGGCTTTCTGGCGGTGATGGTGCTCGCCCTGTACATCGACAGCCAGAACAGCGAGATGCTCTACGCCAACCCCGAGTGGCTGTGGGCCGCGGCGCCCGTGCTGCTGCTGTGGATCATGCGCATCTGGCTCAAGACCGGGCGGCGCGAGCTGCACGGTGAGGATCCGCTGCAGTTCGCATTGAGAGACCCCTTCAGCTGGATGACGCTGCTGGCCATGGGGGGCATCGGTCTCACGGCCACCATCGGACTCTGACGCACCCATGAAATCCATCGCCATCGGCCTGGCCGTCTTCTGTGTGCTGCTGTCATCGGCCGCGCAAATCGCGATGAAGCGCGGCATGGGCGCGCCCACCGGCGCCGACGTGGGCGCGACCTACCTGCACGCGCTCACCAGCCCCATGGTGTGGCTGGGCCTGGTGCTCTATGGCGCGAGTGCCGTGCTGTGGCTGTGGGTGCTCTCGCGGCTGGACGTGAGCCTGGCCTACCCGCTGGTGAGCCTGGGTTTTGTGGTGACCATGGCCCTGGGCGTGCTGTGGCTGGGCGAGCCGTTCTCGTGGCTGCGGGTGGCGGGCTGCACGCTGATCGTGGTGGGTGTGTCGCTGCTCGCCATGGACGCTTGAAAGCCCACCGATGCGCGCCTCCGAATTTTCCGCGCACACGTCGCGCCAGATCTTCTGGACGACCTTTGCCCTCACCCTGGTCCTGAAGATCGTCATCGCCGCGGGCTTCCCGTTCACCGGCGACGAGGCCTTTTTCTACCAGTGGGGCGTGTTCCCGGCCTGGGGCTATTCCGACCACCCGCCCATGGTGGGCTGGCTGCTCGCGGTGCTGCGCCAGGTCAGCGAACACCCGCTGGTGCTGCGCAGCTTCACGCTCATCGTCACCAGCGTGATCGCGCTGGGCATCGTCGATGCGCTGCGCCGGTGGCTGCCCGACGAACAAGAGTCCAGCGCCTGGCTCGCCGGCGCCGTCTACCTGGCCATGCCCTGGAGCTGGCTGTTCGTGCTGGTGACCACCGACACGCCCTTGATCTTCTTCATGGCGCTCTCGGCCTGGGCCTACCTGCGGGCCGACACCAGCACCACGCGCAGCGCGCCCTGGTACGCCTTGGCGGGTTTGTTCCTCGGCCTGGCCTTCCTCTCCAAATACTTCGCGGCGCTGCTGGGTTTTGCCTACGCCGCGCACTGCTTCGGCTGGCGGCGGGGGCGCTGGTGGGCGCCCTTCCTCATCTTCGCGCTGGCCCTGCCCTCGATCGCTCTCAACGTGGCCTTCAACGCCACCCACGGCTGGACCAACGTGATGTTCAACGTGTTCAACCGCAACGAAGGCTCGGCGTGGTCGATCAAGACCTTCACCACCTACGTGGCCATGGCGGTCTACCTGCTCACGCCCTGGTTGCTCTGGCGCAGCGCGGTGGCCCGCCCGATCGCGGGCACCTCGGTCACCACCCGCACCACGCTCGCGGTGCTGTGGCTGTTCCCCATCGTGGTGTTCGCGCTGCTGAGCACGCGCCGCACCATCGGCCTGCACTGGGTGCTGGGCTTCGTGCCGCTGTTCGTGGTGTGGGCGGGGATGCGGCTGGAGGCACGGCCGCTGCGCAGTGCGTTGAACTGGACGGTGGCGCTCTCGGTGCCGCACCTGCTGGTGGTCGCGGCCATCGCCTGGGCGCCGCTGGCCTGGTGGCAGCCCTTCAAGATTCACGACCGTGCGGTGTTCCTGCGCGAGACGCCTGCGGTGGTGGCCGCGCTGCGCCAGGACCTGCCGCCGGGTGCCACGTTGATGGCGCGCACCTACAACCCGGCGGGCATGCTGGCGTTTCACCACGGCGCCTACGTGCCGGTGTTCGGCGTGGGCCGCCACCATGCGCGGCAGGACGACCAGATCGTGGATTTCCGTTCGTACGACGGCCAGGCGATTCGCGTCTTCCTGTACGACGAACCCGTGCCCGCCGAGTTCGCGCCGTACTTCGAGCGCGTGAGCGTCAAGCGCTTCGAAGTGGAAGGTGTGCCGTTCTTCGCGGTGGACGGGGTGGGGTTCCGGTTTCAAGCGTACCGCGACGGGGTGCTGGCGGAAGTGGCGCGGGAATTCCACAACGTGCCGGCGTGGCTCCCGGTGTTGGGGAGTCCGTTTTGCGAGCGGTACGGGTTTGTGGCCTGCTCGCCTGCGCGTCCTTGAACCTCAGGGCGCAGCGAACGGAACGCGTTGCGCCACGGCACACATCAGCTCATACCCGATCGTGCCCGCCGCCGCGGCGACCTCATCCACCGGCAACACGGCGCCAGCCGCTGAGCGCCCCCAGAGCACCACTTCCGATCCGATGCCGGCGGCATCGAGGCCCGAGAGATCGACCGTCACCATGTCCATGCTGACCCGCCCCACCACCCGCGTGCGCACGCCATCCACCAGCACCGGCGTGCCATTGGGCGCATGGCGCGGGTAACCGTCTGCATAGCCGCAAGCCACCACGCCGATGCGCATGGCTTGGTCGGCCGTGAAGGCCGAGCCGTAGCCCACGGTGTCGCCGGGCTGCAGGCTTTGCACACCGATGATGCGGCTCGACAAGGTCATGGCCGGTTGCAACTGCCAGTCGGCGGCCGAGTGCGCGGGAAAGTCGGGCGCGCTGCCGTACAGCGCAATGCCTTCGCGCACCCAGTCGGCAGCGAGCGTCGTCACGCCTTCGCCGCGCAGCGCATCGCCGGGATTCCTCAGCAAGGCCGCGCTGTTGCACAGCGTGCGCTCGCCCGGCAGGTCGGCGGTGGCGGCTTCGAAAGCCGCCACCTGGTGCGCAATGCCGCGGGGGCCGTCGGCGTCGCTGAAGTGCGTCATGAGCGAGATCTCGTCCACCTGCGGCAGCGCGTTGAGCCGCGTCCAGGCGCTGCGAAAGGCGTTGGGGGTGAAACCCAGGCGGTTCATGCCGCTGTTGAGCTTCAGGAACACGCGGTGCGGCACCAGCGTCTTGTGCGCGGCCAGCCAGTCGATCTGCTCGGTGCAGTGCACCGTGTGCCACAGGTGCAGGCGCGAGCACAGCTCCAGGTCGCGCGGCTCGAACACGCCTTCCAGCAGCAGGATGGGGCCACGCCAGTCCAGTGCCCGGATGCGTTCGGCCTCGGCCAGATCGAGCAGCGCAAAACCGTCGGCGGCGCGCAGGCCTTCAAAGCAGCGCTCGATACCGTGGCCGTAGGCGTTGGCCTTGACCACCGCCCACACCCTCGCGTCGGGGGCGCATTCGCGGGCGCGTTGCAGGTTGTGGCGCAGGGCTTCGGGGTGAACGGTGGCGAGTATCGGGCGGGGCATGGGCGAGCGGGCGTGAGGTCCGTCATCGAAAGGCGTTGCAACCGGGGTCAACGCCCGTGAATTCAGGGTCTTTCAAGGGCCGCGTGCTATAACCCCGCATCCCCTGGAGACCCCCGTCAACTGTCGCATAAAAAAGCCGCTGCGACCCGCTCAGCCACCCTGCGCTGAGGCCCTTCGGCGCTCAAAATCATCGCCATGAAGCGCGGCTTCTACACCATCATGACGGCGCAGTTCTTCAGTTCGCTGGCGGACAACGCGCTGTTCGTGGCAGCGATCGAATTGCTGCGCACACGCGGCTCTCCCGAGTGGCAAAGCGCCGCCCTCGTGCCCCTGTTTGCTTTGTTCTACGTGGTGCTCGCGCCCTTTGTGGGGGCGTTTGCGGACGCGAGACCCAAAGGCCAGGTCATGTTCATCAGCAACGCCATCAAGGTGGTGGGCTGCCTGCTCATGCTCACCGGCGTGCACCCGCTGCTGGCCTACACGCTGGTGGGCCTGGGCGCGGCGGCCTACTCGCCGGCCAAGTACGGCATCCTCACCGAGCTGCTGCCGCCGTCGCAACTGGTCAAGGCCAACGGCTGGATCGAGGGCCTGACCATCGCCTCCATCATCCTGGGTGTGTTGCTGGGTGGCCAGCTGGTGAGCCCGTGGGTCTCGGCCCATTTGCTGGCGATGGACATTCCCGGTCTGCACACCGGCATCCACCACCCCGCGCAGGCCGCGGTGGCCGCGCTGATGTTCGTCTACATGCTGGCCGCGTGGTTCAACACCCGCATCCCGCTCACCGGCGTGACCCCCCGCCCCATGCCCGCCAACCCCTGGGCGCTGCTGCCCGATTTCTGGCGCTGCAACAGCCGCCTGTGGCGCGACCGGCTGGGCCAGATCTCGCTGGCCACCACCACCTTGTTCTGGGGCGTGTCGGGCAACCTGCGTTACATCGTGCTGGCTTGGGCCGGCGCGGCGCTGGGCTACAGCACCACGCAGGCGTCGGCGCTGGTGGGCGTGGTCGCCCTGGGCACCGCGGTGGGCGCGGTGGTGGCCTCCTTGCGCATGCGGCTGGACCAGGCCACGCGCGTGATGCCGCTGGGCATCGCCATGGGCGTGCTGGTGATCCTGATGAATTTCATCGACAACGTCTGGGTCGCCGCGCCGTTCCTGGTGCTGCTCGGCGGTCTGGGTGGATTCCTCGTGGTGCCGATGAACGCGCTGCTGCAGCACCGCGGACACAACCTCATGGGCGCGGGCCGGTCGATTGCGGTTCAAAACTTCAACGAGCAAGCCTGCATCCTGGTCCTGGGGGCGCTCTATGCTTCCTCCACCGCCTGGGGCTGGTCGGCGTTTGCGGCCATCACCGCGTTTGGTGTGCTGGTGGCCGGGTTCATGGCCGTGATCGCACTGTGGCACCGCCACAACCAGCGCGTGCACCCGCACGAACTGGAGCGGCTGCTAGAAATTGCGCGCCGCGACGATCTGCACGGCTAGAACCCCACGTTGGTCGGGGCGAAGCCGTCCAGGCTGACCAGCCGGTGTTGTGCCAGCACCTTGTACAGATCACCCTCACTCACCGAGCGCGACAGGTAGGCGTCGCTGCCGGCGAGACCCGCTTTCATGCGGTCCATGCTGCCGGCGGTGGGCGCGAACATGATCACCACCGGCGCACCCTTGGGGCCCTTGGCCTGTTTGGCCGAGCGGCAGATCTGGTTGGCATCGGGCTCGCCTTTGAGCCGGTCGATCACCACCAGCCGGTAGGGGTTGGCCTTGAGCATCACCAAGGCCTGCGCGGCTTCTCGCGACCAGTCCACCGTCAGACCGTAGCGCTTGAAGCGCTTGAGCAGGATGCGCCCCTCCACCAGGCTCTCAGCCACCAGCAACATGTCGCCGCGCGCGGTCTCGGGCACCGCGCTCTTGTCGGCGCTGATGCGCGATCGCGGGGCGCGGGTGGCGCGTGGCGCGGGTGGCGATGGCAGGTCGTCCAGCCCGCCGAAGTCGGTCAGGCGCATGGTGCCCGCGCGGTGGGTAGCGGCTGGGCGCGACGTCGGCACCGGCACCGGTGGCAACAAGGACCGGAGCTCCTCGCGCAGCATCGGGCGGGTGGGCGGGAATTCGGTGTCGCCGGTGCGGCGTCGGCGGTTCACGGCCGGCGCCATGGGGCGAGGGCCTTCTTCGGGTGGCAGCGTGGCGGAGAAAGCGCGGTCGGCGCCGGCTCGGGAAGCCACCGCGGGCGCGTGGTCGGGCACGGTGTGCCGGCCGCTGGCCAGGCGCATGCTCGCGTCCAGCCCCTGCAACTGCGAACTCTCGTAGGGCTGGGTGGCCATGAAACTGTTGGCAAGCACGCGCTTTTCGGCGGCGGGCGAGGGGCGCACGCCGACGATCACATCCAGTGTGTTGAGCACCGACACCAGCTTGACCGGCTTGAGCTGGATCGGCCAGCCGGTGCCGCCGTCGGACTGGCCCACCAGCAGGATCTTGCCAGGCAGTTCGGCATCACGAACCAGATGGAGCGCCTGGGTGTTGTCGGCGTTGACGATGAGGATTTGGGCATCCATCACCTCGTCCTGCACGAGGTAGCTGGGCGGTCGTCGCGCAGCCATGCGAAAAAAGGATTCGAAGGTGGCCGACTCGGCTTGCGTGAAGCCCACCAGCGCCACCGAATACGCTGCCACCGAATTTGCTGCCACCATCGATTTGTCCCGCTCGCTGAATTTTTTGGGTTGACGCCGGAATACCCTTGATGAGTATGCCTTTTTTGCAACGGCATACGCTGTCACGTGACCGGGTGTCGTATGAAATGCGACACCTTCAGCGCGCCTTTGCGCACGGATCGCGCTTTGACTTCTGACCCACCTTTGCCCAACGGAGCCGCCCATGTCCAGCATTCACGACTTTGAAGCCTTGTCCATCGATGGCAAACCTGTGCCGCTTGCCCAGTTCAAGGGACGGCCCATGCTGATCGTCAACACGGCCAGCGCCTGCGGGTTCACGCCGCAGTTCGGCGGGCTGGAAAAGTTGCACAAGACCTATGGAGCGCGCGGTCTGGTGGTGCTGGGATTCCCGTGCAACCAGTTCGGCAGCCAGGACCCCGGCACCAACGACGAGATCGCCAGCTTTTGCCAGCGCAACTACGGCGTGAGCTTTCCCATGATGGAGAAGATCCACGTCAATGGAACCGACGCCCACCCGCTGTACCAGTGGCTCACGGCCGAGGCGCCCGGCTTGCTGGGCAGCAAGGCGATCAAGTGGAACTTCACCAAGTTCCTGGTGGGCCAGGACGGGCGGGTGATCAAGCGCTATGCGCCTCAGGATGCGCCGGAGAAGCTGGCCGCCGACATCGAGGCCGCGCTGAACTAGTCGGCGCAGCGGCGGAGCGCGGGGGCAAGCCTCACACCCATTTCAGCAGCAGGCCCGCCACCAGCGGCAAGGCCACCGCGCTGAACAGCGCCGACAGGCCCATGGCCAGGCCAGCGAAGGCGCCCATCTCCTCACTCACCTGAAACGCCCGCGCCGTGCCGATGCCGTGCGCGGCCGTGCCCAGCGCAAAGCCGCGCACGATCGGATCCTTGATGCGCAAGGCGTCGAACAAGAACCGCGCGCTGGCCGCGCCGATGATGCCGGTGGCCGCCACCAGCACCGCGGTGAGCGAGGGGATACCACCGATCTTTTCGGCGATGCCCATGGCCACCGGGCTGGTGACCGACTTGGGCGCGAGCGACGCCAACGTGGCCCTGGAAGCGCCCAGTGCCCAGCCCACGCCGATGGCCGTGACGGTGGCCGCCAGCGTGCCCACCACCAGCGCGCCCACGATGGGCAGCCACAGGCGCTTGAGCCGCGCGAGCTGTTCGAACAGCGGGATGGACAAGGCCACCGTGGCCGGCCCGAGCAGGAAGTGCACGAACTGCGCACCCTCGAAGTAGGTGGCGTACGGTGTGCCCGTGGCCCAGAGCAGCGTGGCCAGCACCGCGATGGCAATCGCCACCGGGTTGGCCAGCGGGTTGAAGCCGCTGCGCTGGTAGAGCAAAAAGGCGCCGTGGTACACCAGCAGCGTGAGCGTGAGGCCCAGCAGCGGCGTGGCCGAGAGGTAGACCCAGATGTCGGCCAGCGCGCCGGGCAGGGGCAGCGCAGCGGTCATCGATGGGTCCGCTTCATCAGCCAGGCCATGGTGAGCGCCGCGCTCGCCAGCCCCACCAGGGTGCTCACCACCAGCGCCACGCCGATGGCCAGGGCTTCGTTGCCCAGGCGCTGCAGGTGCAGCATGACGCCCACGCCGGCCGGCACAAACAGCAGCGAGAGGTGCTGCAACAGCGTCTGTGCGGTGGGCTTGATGGCCCCGAGCACCGAAGGCCGCAACACCAATGTGAAGAGCAGCAAGGCCAAGCCCACCACCGGGCCCGGCATGGGCACACCGGTCATCAGAACCAGCGCCTCGCCCAGCAGTTGAAACACGAGCAGGGTGGCGAGCGCTGGGATCACGGGGGTCGGTGGCTCAGGTGGACAGCGCGTCGTCCAGCACTTCCACCCAATGCCGCACCGGTGTGTCGGTGCCGCTTTGCAGGTGGGTGATGCAGCCGATGTTGGCGCTGGTGATCACGCTGGGCTGCAGTTCACCCAGGTGGCCGAGCTTGCGGTCGCGCAGCTCGTAGGCGATCTCCGGGTTGAGCACCGAGTAGGTGCCGGCCGAGCCGCAGCACAGGTGCGCTTCGTTCTTCGCCACCTGCACCGTGAAGCCGAGCGCGGCCAGGTGCTGTTCCACGCCGCCCTTGAGCTTCTGGCCGTGTTGCAGGGTGCAGGGTGGGTGGAAGGCGATCACGCGCGATGCGTCGGGCCGCTGTTTCAGCAAGGGGCGCAGCGCGGGCACCAGCGCGGGCAGCAGCTCACTGAGGTCTTGCGTGAGTTCGCTGATGCGCGCCGCCTTGGCCGCATAGGCCGGGTCGTCTTTCAAGATGTGGCCGTATTCCTTCACCGTCACGCCGCAGCCCGAGGCGTTCATCACGATGGCTTCGACCGCGTCCGGCCCGCTCACCAGCGGCCACCAGGCGTCGATGTTGGCGCGCATCTGGGCCGCGCCACCGGCTTGGTCGTTGAGGTGGAACTTCACTGCCCCGCAGCAACCCGCGGCCGGCGCCAGCACGCCCTGGATGCCGGCAGCATCGAGCACGCGCACCGTGGCGCTGTGGATGCTGGGCATCATGGCTGGTTGCACGCAGCCCGCGAGCAGCAGCACGCGCCGCGCGTGGGTGCGCGTGGGCAAGCGGCCTGCGCTGCGGGGTGCCGGCACCTTGGCTTTCAACGCCGCCGGCAGCAGCGGGCGCACCATCTGGCCCAGCTTCATGGCCGGGCCGAACAGTGGCGAAGGCAGGCCTTCCTTGAGCAGCCAGCGCACGGATTTCTCAGTCGCCGGGCGCGCCACCTTTTCGTCCACCAGCTGGCGACCGATGTCGATAAGGTGACCGTAGTCCACGCCACTGGGACAGGTGGTTTCGCAGTTGCGGCAGGTGAGGCACCGGTCCAGGTGCAGCTGCGTCTTGCGCGTGGGCTCGGCGCCTTCGAGCACCTGCTTGATCAGGTAGATGCGCCCGCGCGGGCCGTCGAGCTCGTCGCCGAGCAGCTGGTAGGTCGGGCAGGTGGCGGTGCAGAAGCCGCAGTGCACGCACTTGCGCAGGATGGCCTCGGCCGCGCGGCCGTCGGCGCGCGCCTGGTATTCGGGGGAGAGTTGGGTTTGCATGTGAATCAGGCCATGCGACCTGGATTGAAGACGCCGGCGGGATCGAAGGATTCGAGCATTCGGGCCTGAATGCTTTGCAGCGCGGCGCTCTGGCTCTGGAAACGGGGCACGCCGGGTGCGCCATCCGCTCCCGCGCGAAACAGCGTGGCGTGGCCATGGGCCGCCGTGGCCGCCGCTCGCAGCTCGGCAGCCGCCGACGCAGGCGCCCACAACCAGCGCTGCGCGCCCTGCCATTCGATGAACTGCGCGTAGGGCACCGTGAGCACCGGCGCGGTCTGCGGCACCGACAGGCGCCACAGGCACAGATCCGGCGACGGTGCGCTGAAGAACGGCAGGCGCTGGTCGCGGCAAGCGTCCCAGTCGGGGCCGGCCTGTGCGTTGTCCATGCGGGTGCCGTGGGCCTCGCGCGCCATGCGTTCGCAGGCCGCTTCCACCGCCGCGACCGCGCCACGCAGGCGCACGAACAGCAGCTCGGGCGCACCGGTCTGCGAGTCATCTTTCACCCAGCAAGAAGCATTGATCGGCAGCGGCTGGCCGCCCCAGCGGTGCAGTTGCTCCAGTGCGTCGTGCTGGCCGAGCGAAAACACCAAGGTGGCCTCGGCCAGCGCCACCGGCAGCACCTTGAGGCTGACCTCGCTGATCAAGCCGAGCGTGCCCATGGACCCGGCCAACACGCGGCTGACGTCGTAGCCCGCCACGTTTTTCATGACCTGCCCACCGAAGGTCAGCAGCTCGCCGCGGCCGTTGACGAAGCGCGCACCGAGCACGTAGTCGCGCACCGAGCCGGCCGTGGCCCGCGCCGGACCGGCCAGCCCCGCGGCCACCATGCCACCGACGGTGCCGCTGGCGCCGAAGCGCGGCGGTTCAAACGGGAAACACTGGCCTTGCCCGGCCAGCAGCGCCTCCACCTCGGCCAGCGGCGTGCCCGAGCGCACGGTGACGACCAGTTCGGTGGGCTCGTAGCTCACGATGCCCGACCAGTCGGCGGTGGAGAGTTCGGCGCCCGGGGTGGGCGCGCCGAGAAAGGACTTGGTGTTGCCGCCGACGATGCGCAGGGGCTGGCGGTCGGTGCTGGCTTGCCGGATCTGATCGATCAGGTGGTCGGGGAGTTCGAGGGTGCTGGCTTGCATCCGGACGATGGTAGTCGCCGGGGCTTCGCCAGACTTTGATTTTTTTGCACGGTGGGCTGCAAACGAACCGGCTCAGTTGGCGTAACCCAGGCACATGCCTGCATTCACCCGACCTTTGCATTCGCGCTTGAGGCGCTTTTCCCGCGCTGCCGGGCTCTCTTCCGACGGGGCCTTGTGAAACGTCACCGAGGTGGGTTTGCGTGGCGTGCCGGATTTGTTCGGCTCGGCGGCGTGGGCGCTCAGTGCAAAGGCCGCACACAAAGCCATCAGGGTGTGGTTCAAAGAAGCGTGGGTCATGGGTTCCTCCAGGTTGCTGTGTTGAAAGCGCAGTAACTATAAAGAACTCACCGGGCACAAAAAAACCCGCGGGCCGGATGGCCACGCGGGTTCAACTTCCACAGGAGATGCTCAGCAACTGCGCGGTGGGGGCCTTTGGTGAAAAAGGGACCGCACCGCGCGGCGAGACCTGCAGGGCTCAGCGGTTGTAGGCCGTTTCGCCGTGTGAGGAGATGTCCAGACCTTCGCGTTCCTGCTCCTCGGTCACGCGCAGACCCACCGTCAAGTCCACCACCTTGAAGGCGATGAAGGAAACCACGCCGGACCACACGACGGTGATCAGCACGGCCTTGGCTTGCGTCCACACCTGGCCGGCGATGTTGTAGGCCTCGGGTGCCACCATGGCCACGGTCGTCCAGTCGGCCACCAGGCTTGGGCCACCCAGGTTGGGCGAGTTGAACACGCCGGTCAGCAGCGCGCCGACGATGCCGCCCACGCCGTGCACACCGAACACGTCCAGCGAGTCGTCCGCGCCCAGCAGCTTCTTGAGGCCATTGACACCCCAGAGGCAGGCGAAACCGGCGATCAAACCGATGATCAGTGCGCCACCCACGCCGACGTTGCCGGCTGCGGGGGTGATGGCGACCAGACCGGCCACGGCGCCCGACGCGGCACCCAGCATGGAGGCCTTGCCTTTGCCCAGGGCTTCACCCACGCACCATGCCAGCACCGCAGCAGCGGTGGCGGCCAGCGTGTTGATGAAGGCCAGGGCGGCGAAGCCGTTGGCTTCCAGCGCCGAGCCGGCGTTGAAACCGAACCAGCCCACCCACAGCATGGCCGCACCGACCATGGTCAGCGTCAGGCTGTGAGGGGCCATGGATTCCTTGCCGTAGCCAATGCGCTTGCCCACCATGAAGGCGCCCACCAGACCGGCCACAGCCGCGTTGATGTGCACCACGGTGCCGCCTGCGAAATCCAGGGCGCCCATCTGCCAGATGTAGCCGGCCTTGCTGTTCATCGAATCCACCACGTCGGCGCCGGTGTAGGCGTCAGGACCCATCCAGTACCAGACCATGTGCGCCACCGGGGTGTAGCTGAAGGTGAACCACAGGGCGCTGAACAGCAGCACGGCGGAGAACTTCATGCGCTCGGCAAACGCACCGACGATCAGCGCGCAGGTGATGCCGGCGAACGTGGCCTGGAAGGCAGCGAACACGATCTCGGGGATCACAACACCTTTGCTGAAGGTCGCAGCGTTGGCGAAAGTGCCCGCTGTGTTGTCCCAGACGCCTGCAAGGAACAGCCGGTCAAAGCTGCCGATGAAGGCGTTGCCCTCGGTGAACGCCAGGCTGTAGCCGTAAACGACCCACAGCACCACGATCAACGAGAACACGACCATCACCTGCATCAGCACCGACAGCATGTTCTTGCTGCGCACCAGGCCACCGTAAAACAGCGCCAGACCGGGGATCGTCATGAAGACCACCAGCAAGGTGGACACCATCATCCAGGCGGTGTCGCCCTTGTTGGGTGTGGGCGCTGGTGCCGCTTCGGCGGCAGCGGGCGCTTCAGCAGGCGCCGCAGCAGCGGGCGCTGCGGCCGGGGCTTCGGCCGCCGGTGCGGTGACGGCGGGAGCTTCTGCGGCAGGCGCAACAACAGCAGCCGCTGGCGGCGCTTCGGTCGTGGTCTGCGCGGTGGCGCTCAGGCCTGCAAAGGCCAGGCCGGCGCCCAGCAGCAGGGTTGCAATCAGTTTTTTCATGTCTGTGATCTTTCTTGTTCAGTGGCGATGATCAGAGCGCTTCTTTGCCGGTCTCGCCGGTGCGGATGCGAACCACCTGTTCGAGCGAGGTGACGAAAATCTTGCCGTCGCCGATCTTGCCGGTGCGTGCCGCACCTTCGATGGCTTCGATCACACGATCAACGAGGTCGTCGGAGACGGCCGCTTCGATCTTGACCTTGGGCAGGAAGTCGACCACGTATTCCGCGCCGCGGTACAGCTCGGTGTGGCCCTTCTGGCGGCCGAAGCCCTTGACTTCGGTCACGGTGATGCCTTGCACGCCCATGCCGGAGAGTGCTTCGCGCACTTCGTCCAGTTTGAACGGCTTGATGATGGCTGAAACCATTTTCATGCTGCTATTCCTCTTCTTGAACAGGAGGGTGATGGGACCGGATGGCCGACACCGAGGTGGAAACGAATTCGGCATGCCCGGAAGCAAACCAATCGCGGTGGGCTGACTGCGGCGTGGCGGACCACGCTTCGAATCAATCGCTTACAAGACCTAGCAGGGAATATGCCAACCCGCAGCTTCCCTACCCCCCGGGGTTGCGGGCTTCCACGCTCACTACAGTGGCCAGCGCGGGAACCAACGCGCACCGGCATGCTCCGCCAGCCGCCCATGAAAGACGCTCGTCCCGCACGGCAGCACCGCACCCCGAGGGTGCGCACCAAACAGGTGCTTTTCCACAAAACCGTGCGCTCCTCTGAAATGGCGGGCATTGCGCACCGAAACAGGGAGTGAATCGCCATGGGTCTGTCATTGGTGCGCAGCCGTGCGCTGCTCGGGCTGGACGCCCGGCCGGTGCAGGTGGAGGTTCATCTGGCCAACGGCCTGCCCAGCTTCACCTTGGTGGGGCTGGCCGATACCGAGGTCAAGGAAGCCCGCGAGCGGGTGCGCTCGGCCATCGCCAACGCGGGGCTGGAATTTCCGTCGAACAAGAAGATCACGGTCAACCTGGCCCCGGCCGACCTGCCCAAGGATTCCGGCAGGTTCGACCTGCCGATCGCACTGGGCATCCTCGCGGCCAGCGGCCAGATCAGCGCGGCACGGCTGGCCGACTGGGAATTCGCCGGCGAACTCTCCCTGGGCGGTGAACTGCGACCGGTGCGCGGCGCACTCGCCATGAGCCTGGCGCTGCACCGCGACGCCGGCGCCGACGCCACCAACGCCCGGCTCGTGCTGCCGCCGGGCAGCGCGGAAGAGGCCGCGCTGGTGCCGCAAGCCCGGGTGTACCGGGCGCGGCACCTGCTCGATGTGATCGCCCGCTTCCTGCCCGAGAGCGCCGCCACGGCCGAGCCGCCCGACGACGGGGGCTGGGCGCGGCTCACGGCCCACCGCATCGGAGCGACACCGCCGCTGGCGGATCTGGCGGACGTGAAAGGCCAGAGCGCCGCCCGGCGGGCGCTGGAGATCGCGGCCGCCGGCGGGCACAGCATCCTGATGGCCGGGCCGCCGGGATCCGGCAAATCCATGCTGGCCCACCGGTTTGCGGGTTTGTTGCCGCCCATGAGCACGCTGGAAGCGCTGGAGTCGGCGGCGGTGGCCTCGCTGGCCGGGCGGTTCGATCTGGCGCGCTGGGGCCAGCGACCCACCTGCGCCCCGCACCACAGCGCGAGCGCGGTGGCCCTGGTGGGGGGCGGCTCGCCACCGCGCCCCGGCGAGATTTCGCTCGCGCACCACGGCGTGCTGTTCCTGGACGAACTGCCCGAGTTCCCCCGAGCTGCCCTGGAGGCCCTGCGCGAACCGCTGGAGAGTGGCCACATCCGCATTTCGCGCGCGGCCATGCAGACCGAGTTTCCGGCGCGCTTCCAGCTGGTGGCCGCCATGAACCCCTGCCCCTGCGGCTTTCTGGGCCACCCCACGCGGGCCTGCCGTTGCACGCCCGACCAGGTGTCGCGCTACCAGGCCAAGCTCAGCGGCCCGCTGCTGGACCGCATCGACCTGCACGTCGAAGTGCCGGCCTTGCCACCCGACAACCTGTTCACGCAGCAGCCAAGCGAACCGAGCGCCAGCGTGCGCGAACGGGTGATCGCGGCGCGGGACCGCGCTCAGGCTCGCCAGGGCTCGGCCAACCAGGCCCTGGCGGGGCGCGCGCTCGATGAACACACGCGACCCGACGCCCAGGCGCTCAAGTTCCTGCACACCGCCGCCGCCCGCCTGGGCTGGAGCGCGCGCGGCACCCACCGCGCGCTGCGCGTGGCACGCACCATCGCCGACCTCGCGGGCAGCGAACCGGTGGGCGTGGCGCACATCGCCGAAGCGGTGCAGTACCGGCGCGTGGTCAACACAGGCGGCTGACGGGCGACAGGCAACACGCCACATGACCTTGCCCGGTGGCGCCGCGAAGCAACTGGTATGGTCTCCGCCTTTCCCCCTTGCAGCAGGAGACCCGCATGAGCTACCCCCACACCCAACTCTTCATCCACGGCCAATGGCGCGACGCCGCCGCTGGCGAAACGCTGGCCGTGTTCAACCCAGCCACCGGCCAGGAGATCGGCCGCGTCGCGCACGCCCGCCAGGCCGACCTGGACCTGGCGCTGGACGCCGCGCAAAAAGGCTTTGAAGTCTGGCGCGACAAGCCGCCCATCGAACGCGCCAAGGTCATGCGCGCCGCCGCTGCGCTGATGCGCGAACGCGCGGGCGCCATTGCCGCGTTGCTCACGCAAGAGCAGGGCAAGCCGCTGGCCGAGGCCAAGGGCGAGGCCATGGCCGCCGCCGACATCATCGACTGGTTCGCCGACGAAGGCCTGCGCGTCTACGGCCGCATCGTGCCCTCGCGCGGCAACCTCGCCATGCGCCAGATGGTGCTCAAGGACCCGGTCGGCCCGGTGGCCGCGTTCACGCCGTGGAACTTCCCCATCAACCAGGTCGTGCGCAAGCTGGCCGCGGCGCTGGCCACAGGCTGCTCCATGATCGTGAAGGCGCCCGAAGAAACCCCGGCCGCCCCGGCCGAGCTGGTGCGCGCCTTTGCCGACGCCGGCCTGCCACCCGGCGTGCTGGGCCTGGTCTACGGCACACCGTCGGAGATCTCCACTTACCTCATCGCGCACCCGGTCATCCGCAAGATCACCTTCACCGGTTCCACCCCGGTGGGCAAGCAGCTCGCGGCCATGGCCGGTCAGCACATGAAGCGCGTGACCATGGAACTGGGCGGGCACGCCCCGGTGATCGTGGCGGAAGACGCCGACGTGGCGCTGGCCGTGAAGACCGCGGGCGGCGCCAAGTTCCGCAACGCCGGGCAGGTGTGCATTTCGCCCACGCGCTTTCTGGTGCACGAGAGCATTGCGAAAGAGTTCTCGGCCGCGCTGGTGAAACACGCCGCCGGTCTGGCGGTGGGCGATGGTTCAGCCGAAGGCACGCAAATGGGGCCGCTGGCCAACCCACGCCGCGTGACGGCCATGGCCGAGTTCACGAAAGACGCGGTGGAGCGCGGCGCCACGCTGGCCACCGGCGGTGAGCGCATCGGCGAGGCGGGCAACTTCTGGCAGCCCACCATCCTCACCGACGTGCCGCTGGACGCGCGCGTGTTCAACGACGAGCCCTTCGGGCCCATGGCCGCGGTGCGCAGTTTCAAGACACTGGAAGAAGCCATCGCCGAGGCCAACCGCCTGCCGTTCGGCCTGGCCGGTTACGCCTTCACGCGCTCGCTGAAGAACGCCGACCTGCTGGCGCGGCGTGTGGAGGTGGGCATGCTGTGGGTGAACATGCCCGCCATGCCCTCGGCCGAAATGCCGTTCGGCGGCATCAAGGACTCGGGCTATGGCTCCGAAGGCGGCCCGGAGGCGATGGAGGCTTACCTCAACGCACGGTCTGTGACCATCATGAACGTGTGATGGAGCGGCGCAGTCGCGCCGCCCGGCTCACTTGTTGGGGCCGAGGCGGTGCGTCAGCGCCACCACCAGTGCGGTCATGAAGAAAAACGCCTGCAACTCCAGGCGCCAGCCGCCGGTGGCCGTGATGTCCAGGAAATGGGTCGAGTGGGCCAGGGCGACGGCCACCGCCATGTTGATCGCGATCACCAGCGCGGCCGGCACCACCCACAGCCCGATGAGCAGGAACAGCGGCGCGACCAGCTCCCCGATGTAGACGCCGTAGGCGAGGAAGGCCGGCAGCCCCTTGCCCACCAACATGCCTTCGATGCCGCCCACGCCGCCGGTGACCTTGGCCCAGCCGTGAAAGATCATGAGGAGAGCCAGGGTCCAGCGGAGCAGGATCACGCCAAAGCGGGGTTGGTTGAAGAGGTTGTTGAGGGCGTTCATGGAAAGTCCGTGTGAGAAAAAAGGGGGCCACTTGGCAGAGCCCTTTGTACATGACCGGGTTCCCCTTTCTTGAAAAGCAACATAAACTTGCTCGAAATACGCATTTCGACCAGTTTTAAAGATGCCCAAGGCCTCACCTTCCTTGCAAGCGCTGCCACCGGAAGCGGCGGCGGCACTCGTTCGCCTGGGTGAACATCTGGCGCTGGCGCGGGTGCGCCGGCAGGAGTCGCAGCGGGCCTGGGCGCAGCGGCTCGGTGTCTCCGTGCCCACGCTGGCGCGGCTGGAGCGGGGCGATCCGGGCGTGAGCGCCGGCATCCTGGCCACCGCGCTCTGGATGGTCGGGCGCACGCAGGCACTGGGCGATCTGGCCGCGCCCGAGCTGGACGCCGGGGCCCTGGAGCTCGACATCCGCGCCGCCCGCCGCACCCGCGCCGTGCGTTCGCAGGCCTCCATCAGCGCGCGCCTGGCGCGCAAGCCGGGGGCGCCATGACCTACATCCCCGTCGACACCTTGCACCTCTGGTACCTCGGCCGGCCTGCGCAGCCGGTGCGGGTCGGTGAACTGAATCTGGTGATGGGCGGGCGCGGCGTGTCGCTGCGTTACGCGTCCGACTGGTTGCGCCAGGGTTTCGCGCTCAGCGAAGACTTGCCGCTGATCGATCGCGAACACCTGCCCAACGAAAAAGACAACGCCGCCGGCGCGGTGGACGACGCTCGGCCCGACCGCTGGGGCGAGCGCGTGATCCGCCTGCTGCACCGCCCGCCACGCCTCTCGCTGCTGGAGTTGCTGTACTTCACCGGCGACGACCGTTTTGGCGGCCTGGGTGTGTCGTCCTCGCCCGATCAGTACCTGCCCCACGCCACGCCCGCCTTGCCGCCATTGGGCGATGCGCAGGCGCTCCATGCCTTGGTGCGCCGAGTGCAACAAGGCGCCCCCGTGGATGAAGCCGAGCGACGCCTCATCGCACCCGGCGCCACCATGGGCGGCGCCCGGCCCAAGGCCTTGGTGCAGATCGACGGCCAGAGCTGGGTGCTGAAGTTCGGCGACGAATCCGGCTCCGATGAAGGCCTGCTGGAACACGCCAGCCTCACGCTCGCAGCCCTGGCCAGCATCCGCGTGGCCAGCACGCGCCCGGTGCCGCTGGCCAGCGGCACCGCTCTGGCCATCGAGCGTTTTGACCGGGCGCCCGGTCAGCGCGTGCACGCGCTCTCGGCCCACGTGGCCTTGCGCGCGGCAGGCGGCGAACCCGGCTACCCCGCGTTGGCCCAGCTGTTGCGACGTCGCGGTGTGTTGGCCCATGGCCAATGGCAGCAAGACATGCACGAGCTGTTCCGTCGGCTCGTGTTCAACATCCTGATAGACAACACCGACGACCACGAGAAGAACCACGTGCTGCTGGTGCAAGACAACCAGCAGCTGCGCCTTTCACCGGCGTTCGACGTGCTGCCCACCGGCCACGCCTTGGGCTACCAGTCGATGCAGGTGGGAAAGGAGGGCGCCGTCAGCAGCGTGGACAACGCGCTGTCGATGGCGGCGATGTACGGCCTGAGCGCGCGCGAGGCGCTGCAAGAGGCTCGCGGCGTCGCCGGTGTGGTGGACCGCTGGCACGCCCACTTCATTGCCCAAGGTGTGAGCGCTGAAACGACCGCGCTGCTGGCCGATCAGATCGACCGGCCCTTCCTGCGCGAGCAGCGGCGCGCGCTGCTCGCCGCTTAAAGGTTCGGCGCCAGCCAGCGCTGGAGCTCTTTCTCGGCCACGGCGCTGCGTTTGGCCAGGTCGGCCACCTGGTCGTCGCCGATCTTGCCGACGTTGAAATAGGCGCTCTCGGGGTGGCCCAGGTAGAAGCCGCTCACGCTGGCGGCCGGCGTCATGGCCAGGCTTTCTGTCAGGCCCATGCCGATGTCTTCGCACTGCAGCAGGTCGAACATCGGGCGCTTGACCGAGTGGTCCGGGCAGGCGGGGTAGCCCGGCGCCGGGCGGATGCCCTGGTATTTCTCCTTGATGAGATCTTCATTGCTCAGCGCTTCGCCCTCCGCGTAGCCCCAGAGGTCGGTGCGCACGCGGTGGTGCAGGCACTCGGCCAGGCCCTCGGCCAGGCGGTCGGCCAGGGCCTTGAGCATGATGGCGGCGTAGTCGTCGTGGTCGTCGATGAACTGCTTCTCTTTCTTCTCCACACCCAGGCCCGCCGTGACGGCGAACACGCCCACGTAGTCGTTGGCCACGCCCTTGGGTGCCACGAAGTCGGCGAGACACCGGCTGGGCCGCATCACGCCGTCCACCTCGAAGCGCTCGGTCTGCTGGCGCAGGCCGTGCCAGGTGAGCGCCACCTCGCGGCGGCTCTCGTCGGTGTAGAGCTCGATGTCGTCGTCGCCCACGCTGTTGGCCGGGTACAGGCCCACCACCGCGCTGGCGCTGAGCCAGCGGCCTTCAATCAGCCGCTGAAGCATGCGCTTGCCGTCGCTGAACACGCGCCGCGCTTCTTCGCCCACCACCTCGTCTTTGAGGATCTCGGGGAAGGGGCCGGCCAGGTCCCATGTCTGGAAAAACGGCGCCCAGTCGATGTAGCGCGCGATCTCGTTCAGATCGAAGTTCTTGAACACGCGCTTGCCGATGAAGCGCGGCTTCTTCGGTTCGAAGTTGCGCCAGTCGATGGGGGTCTTGTTGGCGCGCGCCTTGGCCAGCGGCCACAGCGGCACCTGCTTCTTGTTGGCGTGCTGGGTGCGCACCTTGTCGTAGTCGGCGTTGAGTTCGGCGATGTACTGCGCCGCCTGGTCCGACAACAGTCCCTGCGCCACACCCACGCTGCGCGAGGCATCGGGCACATAGACCACGGGGCCGCTGTAGTGCGGCGCGATCTTCACCGCGGTGTGCACGCGGCTGCAGGTGGCGCCACCGATCAGCAGCGGAATCTGCTTCTCGCGGAAATGCGCGTCTTTCTCCATCTCGCCGGCCACGTACTGCATCTCTTCCAGGCTGGGCGTGATCAGGCCCGAGAGGCCCACGATGTCGGCGCCCTCGGCCTTGGCCATGGCCAGGATCTCGTGGCAGGGCACCATCACGCCCATGTTCACCACCTCGAAGTTGTTGCACTGGAGCACCACGGTGACGATGTTCTTGCCGATGTCGTGCACGTCGCCCTTCACCGTGGCGATCACGATCTTGCCCTTGGGCTTCACGTCTTCGCCCGCCGCCACCTGGGCCAGCTTCTCGGCCTCGATGTAGGGCAGCAGGTGGGCCACGGCCTGTTTCATCACGCGCGCGCTTTTGACCACCTGCGGCAAGAACATCTTGCCCTGGCCAAACAAATCACCCACCACGTTCATGCCGTCCATGAGCGGGCCTTCGATCACGTTGAGCGGGCGCCCGCCACCGGCCTCGATCTCGCGCCACATCTCTTCGGTGTCTTCGCTGATGAAGTCGTTCATGCCGCGCACCAGCGCGTGGCTCAGGCGTTCGCGGATCGGCAGCGCGCGCCACTCGTTCTTCTTGCTGTCGTCCTTGGCCGCGCCCTTGGCGTTTTCGGCCACCTCCACCAGGCGCTCGCCGGCATCCGTGCGGCGGTTCAGCACCACGTCTTCCACCCGCTCGCGCAGATCGGGCTCCAGCTCGTCGTACACGCCCACCATGCCGGCGTTGACGATGCCCATGTCCATGCCGGCCTTGATCGCGTGGTACAGGAACACGGTGTGGATGGCTTCGCGCACCGGGTCGTTGCCGCGGAAGCTGAACGACACGTTGGACACGCCGCCGCTCACCTTGGCGCCCGGCAGGTTCTGCTTGATCCAGCGCGTGGCGTTGATGAAGTCGACCGCGTAGTTGTTGTGTTCCTCGATGCCGGTGGCAATGGCGAAGATGTTCGGGTCGAAGATGATGTCTTCCGGCGGGAAGCCCACCTCGTCCACCAGGATGCGGTAGGCCCGCTCGCAGATCTCGACCTTGCGCTCGTAGGTGTCGGCCTGGCCCTTTTCGTCAAACGCCATCACCACGGCGGCCGCGCCGTAGCGCTTGACCAGCCGCGCCTGGCGCTTGAACTCGTCCACGCCCTCTTTCATGCTGATGGAGTTCACCACGCCCTTGCCCTGCACGCAGCGCAGGCCGGCCTCGATCACCTCCCACTTGGAGCTGTCCACCATCACCGGCACACGCGCGATGTCGGGCTCGCCGGCGATCAGGTTCAAGAACTTCACCATGGCGGCCTTGCTGTCCAGCATGGCCTCGTCCATGTTCACGTCGATGATCTGGGCGCCGTTTTCCACCTGCTGCCGCGCCACGGCCAGGGCCTGCTCGTACTCGCCGTTCAGGATCATGCGGGCGAAGGCCTTGGAGCCGGTGACGTTGGTGCGCTCGCCGACGTTCACAAACAGGCTGTCCGCGCCAATGCGCAGCGGCTCCAGGCCGGAGAGCAGCATGGGTGGCACGGAAACGGGGGAAGACGCGGAAGCGGAGGCAGATGCAGGCATGGGGCTCACCAAGGCGGTTTTGCAGACAACAGACTGGTGAGCGCCGTTTTGGGCCTGTTCATGCCCACTCAAGCCTGACGCACGGTGAGGGCTGTGACCAGCCCACCGGCGCTGCAACGCTCCTTGAGAGAGCGCGATTTTAGCCCTTTGCTCAGCCCGGGAGCGCCAGCAAACGCGCCAAAGCCGGGGTTATCTCGGCCAATGCACGGCCGTGGCGCACGCTACTGCGGCCCAAGACGGATGCCAGCGCGCTGGACTCACCCGCACCGAACACCAGTGCACGCACCGCCACGCCCTGGACGGCAGCTTCATGCGCAGCGCGCCGCAGGTCGGCCGGCAGGTAGGCCGGGTCGTGCACATCCACGTCGTGCGGCTCACCGTCGGTCAACAGCACCACCACGCGCCGCCAGCCTGGGTGATCGCGCGCGTCTTGCGCGCTCAGGTGCAGCGCGTGGCGCAGGGCCGCACCCATGCGGGTGGATCCTGCGCCACGCAGCCGACCCATGGCAGGCAGGGCCTCGTCCCAGTGTTGCAGACAGGGCATGTCAATACGGTGGCGGCCCTGGCTGGAGAACGCCCAGAGGCCACAGCGGTGCCCCAGCCGCTGCAGCGCGAGCGAGGCGGTGGCAGCCGTGCGCTGGATGCGGGCCAGCACCTCACCACCGCCACTCCCTTCGGTGGACGCCGATGCATCCAGCAGCAACAGCACGGCCAGCGGTGGCATCGGGCGCCAGGAGCGGCGGTGAATGCGCGGGTCGGGCGTTCGCAGGCTGCGCAGGTCGAGCGCGCTGTCCACCAGCGCGGCGGGGTGCAATTCATCGCCGTCGACGGCGCGGGCACCGCTGCGCCGCAAGGCACCACCGATGCCCGCCAGACGCCGCGCGAGCCGCCGCTCACCCGACGCCAACGCGCCGGGCGCCCAGGCGGGCGGCCCTGCGGGCGGTGCGCCGCCGTACACGCTGCACCAGCGTGGCCGGTAGCGGCCGATGCGGTGGTCCCACTCGGCGTGCACCGCATCAGGCTCGGTGGGCATGGGCTGGGGCGATGCGCTGGACGCCTCGTCGGTGGGCGGCGCGGCATCGGCCTGCAATGGCACGTCGGACGGCGGCAGCGCATCGTCGGGGATCCAGAGGTGGCTGTTGTCGTCGCGGTAGCGCGCGTGAACGCTGTAGGTGCGGGCGTTGAAGGGCAGGCGCATCTGACCGATGTCGTTGCCCAGCAGGGAGGCGGCCTCGCGCACCTGTGCGGGTGTCTTCAACGCGAGCGAGCGCCCGTCGGGCTCGAAGAACATGCGCCGCACCCGCGCCACCCAGGCGTGCGGGTCTTCGTGCGCAGGGTCGAGCAGCTGGGCCGAGAGGCGCGCGAGCAAGGCCTCGAAGCCGGCACCTTGCAGCGCCGCGGCGTCCGCGTGAAACGGCCACCACACGGCTCGCAGCCCCGGCAGCGCCTGCATCGCCAGCCACTCCACTCGGGCATCTTCCAGCACAGCCAGCAACACCTGCTGCACCGGTTTGAGGCCGCTGCGCGCCTGAGGATTGCCGCCAAAGCGCAGGTGGGCGGCCACGTGCGCCGCCATGGCCAACGGCAGATCGCCTTGCGGGCCCACACCGGCGGGCAGGTGGAACACGGGGTCGGTCAAGGCATCGAGCGTGAGCACGCTGCGGGCATCGTCGCGGGGCTCGCCCACCTGCACGGTGGTCTGCACGGTTCGACCCCACAGGGCCCGCGCCACACGACGAACCTGGCCCGCGGCGTCCACAGCGTCAGAAGCTCGCGCGCACGAGCGCGCGCAGGGCAGCGCCCAGCTCGGGGTCATCGGACAGCGGCTCGGCGATGGCCTGCAAGGCGGCCTCCATCGGCGAGAGGCCGGCGTGCGCCAGCAGCGCGGCGTGCACCAGCATGCGGGTGGAGGCGCCCTCCTCCAGGCCCTCGTCGCGCAGGCGCCGGGTGCGGATGGCGAGCTGCACCAGCTGCGCGGCCAGCCCGGGCGCGGCCTGGCCCTCTCGCTGCACGATGCCGGCCTCGACCGGGGGATCGGGGTAATCGAAACCCAGCGCCACGAAGCGCTGGCGCGTGGAAGGTTTCATCTCCCGGTGCAGGCCCTGGTAACCGGGGTTGTAGCTCACGACGAGCTGGAAGTCCGGGTGGGCGCGCAGCAGCTCACCGTGGCGCTCCAGCGAGAGCACACGCCGCGTGTCCGCCAGCGGGTGCAACAACACGGTGGTGTCGGCACGCGCCTCCATGAACTCGTCGAGGTAACACAGGCCGCCGTGGCGCACGGCCTGGGCCAAAGGGCCGTCCATCCAGTGCGTGCCCTGTGCGTCGAGCAACCAGCGTCCGGCGAGGTCGCCTGCGCTCAGATCCTCGTGGCAAGCCACGGTGATCAGGGGCAGCTGCAGGCGCCACGCCATGTGCTCCACGAAACGCGTCTTGCCGCAGCCGGTGGGGCCCTTGAGCAACAGCGGCAGGCGGGCGCTGCGCGCGGCCTCGAAGGCTGCGATCTCGTGGCCCACCGCCTGGTAGAACGGCTCCCGGGTGATGCGCCAGTCGGCCAGTGGATCAAGCGCCACCAGCGGACCTCAGCGGTGGCCCACGGTGGACGGGTTCGGTATGCCCTCGATCGGGCATTCCTCGGTGCCCACCATCGGCCGCGTGATGGCCTCCACCGCTTTCTGAGTGCCCTCGGGGTCGTTGACCCAGCGCGCGTAGAAGTCGTAGGGGCAGGCGGCCACGCCCTTGTCGCCCTCGCGCGAATTGATCATGCCGGTGTAGCCGCGGTGCAGCAGCTTGAACAGGTGGTTCTCGCTCTGCGCGTTCTTGCGGAAATCGCGGATCAGGCTGGTGGAGAGCGCGGCGTATTGCACGCCGTAGTCCTCCTCGCCGCATTCGCCGAGCGTGCGGCCGTCAAACCCGACGATGGCGCTGTGGCCGAAGTAGCTGTACACGCCGTCAAAGCCCGAGGCGTTGGCCACCGCCACGTAGGTGTTGTTGGCCCAGGCCATGGCCTTGGCCATGAGCACCTGCTGGTCCTTCGCGGGGTACATGTAGCCTTGGCAGCGCACGATGAGCTCGGCGCCCTTCATGGCGCAGTCGCGCCAGATCTCGGGGTAGTTGCCATCGTCACAAATGATCAGGCTGATCTTCAGTCCCTTGGGGCCTTCGCTCACATAGGTGCAGTTGCCCGGGTACCAGCCTTCGATCGGCACCCACGGCATGATCTTGCGGTACTTCTGCACGATCTCGCCCTGGTCGTTCATCAGGATCAGCGTGTTGTACGGCGCCTTGTTCGGGTGCTCCTCGTGCTGCTCGCCGGTGAGCGAGAACACGCCCCACACCTTGGCCTTGCGGCAGGCCTCGGCAAAGATCTCGGTCTCGGCGCCCGGCACGGTGGCCGCGGTGTCGTACATCTCTTTCGAGTCGTACATGATCCCGTGCGTGCTGTACTCCGGAAAGATCACCAGGTCCATGCCGGGCAGGCCCGACTTCATGCCCACCACCATGTCGGCGATCTTGCGCGCGTTGTCCAGCACCTCGGCCTTGGTGTGCAGCCTCGGCATCTTGTAATTGACCACGGCCACACCGACCGTGTCCTTGCTGCTTGAAATGTCGCCGTGCATCATGGCTCGGGTTCCTTCAATGAGAAATCATCCAGGGGCGCTTGCTCGGGAAGGCCTTGGCACCGTTGGGTGCGGTCACCGTGGCCTTGTTGCGGCTGGTGCTGCAGCAACCGCAGCCGGCCGGGTGTTTCAGGCGCGCGTACTCGCCCGAGTGCTTGGGCTCGTGCCGCGCGCGTTCGTTGACGCCCATGGCGTTGCGGGTGCCGCTGTTCATGAGCGCCAGGCGCGGCGCGGTGACGAACACGCGCGGTGAAGCGGTGGCGCAATCCGGGCAGGCGGCGGGCTCGTTGCGTTCGCTCAAGGGGCGAAACGCATCGAAGCCACCGCACGACGGACAGTCGTAGTCGTAGGTCGGCATGGCGGGCTTCAGAGGTCCGGCGACAAGGGCATGACCACCGAACCGTACAGGTGCTTGATCGGACCCGCCGCGTTCGGGTTGATGTCGAAGTCGAAGATCTGCGTGGGCAGCCACAGCGTGGCGCAGGCGTTGGGCACGTCGACCACGCCGCTGATGTGGCCCTGCACCGGTGCGGTACCGAGAATCGAATACGCCTGCGCGCCCGAGTAGCCGAACTTCTTGAGGTACTCGATGGCGTTGAGGCAGGCCTGGCGGTAGGCCACGTTCACGTCCAGGTAGTACTGCTTGCCGCTCTCGTCGACGCTGATGCCTTCGAAGATGATGTAGTCGTTGTAGGTGGGCGTGATCGGGCTGGGCTTGAAGATCGGGTTCTTGATGCCGTACTTGGCCATGCCGCCCTTGATCAGGCTCACCTTCATGTGCACCCAGCCGGCCATCTCGATCGCGCCGCAGAAGGTGATCTCGCCGTCGCCCTGGCTGAAGTGCAGGTCGCCCACGCTGAGGCCGGCGCCGTCCACGTAGACCGGGAAGTAGATCTTCGAGCCGCGCGACAGGTCCTTGATGTCGCAGTTGCCGCCGTGCTCGCGCGGCGGCACGGTGCGCGCGCCCTCGGCGGCAGCCTTCGCCCGGGCGTCACCGGTCATCTTGCCCATGTGGGCCGTCCCCGACGACGGGGGAACCGCCAAAGGCGGCACCCGGTTCGGGTCGGTGGCGATGAAGTCGCCCTCGCGCTTGTTCCACAGGTCCAGCATCGGCTTGTCGGGCAGGCAGCCGATCAGCCCCGGGTGGATCAGGCCGGCGAAATTGACGCCGGGCACGTGACGCGAGCTGGTGAACATGCCCTTGAAGTCCCAGATCGACTTCTGCGCCTGCGGGAAGTGGTCGGTCAGGAAGCCGCCGCCGTTCTTCTTGCTGAAGAAGCCGTTGAAGCCCCACAGGCTGTCGGGCTTGGCGCCGATGTCGAGCAGGTCCACCACCAACAGGTCGCCGGGCTCGGCGCCCTTCACGCCCACCGGGCCCGACAGGTAGTGCACCGTGGTCAGGTCGATGTCGCGCACGTCGTCGGCGCTGTCGTTGTTCTTGATGAAACCGCCGGTCCAGTCGAAGGTCTCCAGGATGAACTCGTCACCCGGCTTGACCCAGCAGGCCATGGGAATGTCCGGGTGCCAGCGGTTGTGGATGTTCTCGTTCTCCAGCGGCGACTTGGTGAGGTCGACCTTGATGAGGGTTTCGGCCATGGCGGTGCTCCTTGTTGTGGAAGGGGGAAAGGGATCAGACGGAGAGGTAGGACTTGATGTGCTGCAGGTCGGTGTCGCTGCGCGCGGTCTCGTGCACGAGACGGCCACCTTCAATCACGAACAACCGGTCGGCCACATCCATGGCGAACGAGAGCACCTGCTCGGAGACCACGATGGTGATCTTGCGCATCTTGCGGATCTCGTTGAGCGCCTTGGCGATGTCTTTGATGATCGAAGGCTGGATGCCTTCGGTGGGCTCGTCGAGCAGCAGCACCTTGGGGTCGGTGACCAGCGCGCGCGCAATGGCGAGCTGCTGTTGCTGCCCACCCGAGAGGTTGCCGCCCTTGCGCCGGCGCATGTCCCACAGCACCGGGAACAGCGCAAAGATCTCCGGCGGAATGGTTTTGTCTTTCGCGTTCTCCAGCCCGGTCTGGATGTTCTCCTCCACCGTGAGCGTGGGGAAAATCATGCGGCCCTGCGGCACGTAGGCGATGCCCTTGGCCACGCGGCGAAAGCTCTCGTCGTGCGTCACGTCCTGGCCCGCCACCGCGATGTGGCCGGCCTTCGCGGGCAGGATGCCCATGAGGCTCTTGAACAGCGTGGTCTTGCCCATGCCGTTGCGGCCCATGATGGCCACGCACTCGTTTTCGCGCGTCTCGAACGAGATGCCGTGCAGCGCCTGGCTCTGGCCGTAAGCGACGATGAGGTCCTTGACTTTCAGCATGGTGGTTCCTTCAGTGACCCAGATAGACATCGATGACTTTGGGATCGGCCTGGACTTGCTCCATCGGCCCCTCGGCCAGGATCTTTCCCTGGTGCATCACCGTGACCTTGTGGGCGATCTTCTTGACGAAATCCATGTCGTGTTCGATCACGATCACGGCGCGGTTCTGGCAGATGCGCTGCAGCAGCTCGGCGGTGAGGTCGCGCTCGCGCGCGCTCATGCCGGCAATGGGCTCGTCCAGCATCAGGAGCTCAGGCTCCTGCATCAGCAACATGCCGATCTCCAGCCACTGCTTCTGTCCGTGGGAGAGCAGGCCGGCCTCGGTGTCGAGCTTGTCGCCCAGGCCAATGTCTTCGGCCACGGTCTGCACGCGCGCCTGGATGGCGTCGGTGGCGGTGAAGGCCAATGCGCCCCAGACCGAACGGCCCGAGGGGTAAGACACCTCCAGGTTCTGGAACACCGAGAGGTTTTCGTAGATCGAGGGCGTCTGGAACTTGCGGCCGATGCCTAGGCGCACGCGCTTGTGCTCGGGCACCTGGATGATTTCTTCGTTCTTGAACTTGATGCTGCCGGCGCTGGCCTTGGTCTTGCCGCAGATCAGGTCCAGCAGCGTGGTCTTGCCCGCGCCGTTGGGGCCGATGATCACGCGCAGCTCGTTCTTGTCGATGTAGAGCGTCAGGGCGTCGATGGCCTTGAAGCCGTCGAAGGAGACGGTGAGGTCTTCCACGGCGAGGGCGAAGTCGGTGTTGCTCATCTTGTGTTCCTCAGACGCTCTGGCCGCTGGTGCCGTCGGGCAACTTGGCGTCGGTGGGTGCGGTGGACTTCATGGGCGCGTGGGGCGGTGGTGAAGGGGGCTGCGGCCGCGCAGCCGAGGCTTCGCGCAGGGCCGACTGGCGGCCTCTCCACCACGGCACGACCTTGCTTTCCCAGACACCGGCCAGACCCATGGGGAAGGCCATCACCACGCCGATGAACAGCCCCGCCATCAGGAACAGCCAGAGGTCGGGGAAGCTCTCTGAGAAGAAGGTCTTGCCGGCGTTGACCAGCAGCGTGCCGTAGACCGCCCCCACCAGGCTCATGCGCCCGCCCACGGCGGCGTAGATCACCATTTCAATGGAGGGCACGATGCCCACGAAGCTCGGCGACATGAAACCCACCTGCAGCGTGAAGAGCGCGCCGCCAATGCCCGAGAGCGCCGCCGCCAGGCAGAACACGAAGATGCGGAAGTCGGCCACGTCGTAGCCTGAGAAGCGCACGCGGTCTTCCTTGTCGCGCATGGCCAGGAGCAGCGTGCCGAGCTTGCTGGTCTGGATCCAGCGGCAGACCACCATGGACAGCACCAGCATGCCCACACACACGTAGTAGAGGATGTACTTGGCCGTGTCGGTGCGCGTGTCCCAGCCCAGCACGGTCTTCAGGTCGGTCATGCCGTTCACGCCGCCGGTGTAGCCCTGCTGGCCGATGATGAGCACGGTGAGGATCAGCGCCACCGCCTGCGTGATGATGGCGAAATACACACCGCCCACCCGCCGCTTGAACATGGCGAAGCTCACGATCCAGGCCAGCAGCGTGGGCACCACGATGACGGCGGCCAGCGTGAACGGCAGGCTCTTGAACGGCACCCAGAACGCCGGCAGTTCGGTGATCTGGTTCCAGTCCATGAAGTCCGGAATGCCGGGGGTGGACTGGATCTTGGTGGTCTCGGGGTCGGAGGCTTCGAGCTTCAGGAACATGGCCATGGCGTAGCCGCCGAGGCCGAAGAACACGCCCTGGCCCAGGCTGAGCACGCCGCCGTAGCCCCACAGCATCACCAGGCCGATGGCCACAAACGCGTAGGTGAGGTACTTGCCCACGAGGTTGAGGCGGAAGATGTCCAGCGTGAGCGGCAGCACCACCGCCAGCAGCACGGTGAGCAGCACCAGGCTGGCGAGCTGGTAGCGGGAGATCCAGGCTTTCAAGGCGTTCATGAACGTGCTCCGGGAGTCAAAAAATTCAACGACGCACTTTGGATGCGAACAGGCCTTGTGGTCGGACCATCAGGATCACCACGATCAACGAGAGCGTGAGCATCTTGGCCATGGAGCCGGCCATGAAGAACTCGGTGATGGACTGCGTCTGGGCGATGCCGAAGGCCGAGACCACGGTGCCCAGCAGGCTGGCCGCGCCGCCGAAGGTGACGACGAGGAAGGCGTCGACGATGTAGAGCGAGCCGGAGGTGGGGCCGGTGGAGCCGATGGTGGTGAAGGCCGCACCCGCGATGCCCGCGATGCCGCAGCCGATGGCAAAGGTGAGGCGGTCGGTCTTCCTGGTGTCGATGCCGGTGGCGTTGGCCATCACGCGGTTGCTCACCGTGGCGCGCACCCGCAGGCCCCAGCGGCTTCGGTGCATGGCCAGCAAGATGCCGCCTGTCACCACCGCCGTGAGGCCCAGCACGAACATGCCGTTGATGGGAATGTCCAGGCCCTCGGCCGGCGCCCAGGAGCCCAGCAGCCAGTCGGGCAGCGTGGGGCTCACTTCTTTAGGGCCAATGAAGGTGCGAAAGCTCTGCTGCATGGCCAGGCTGATGCCCCAGGTGGCAAGCAGCGTGTCGAGCGGACGTTTGTAGAGGTGGCGGATCAGCGCCCATTCGATGAACCAGCCGGCCGCGAACGCGAACAGGAAGGCGGCCACGATGGCGAACGGAAAGTAGGCGGCGACCGCACCCGGGCTGATGGAGTTGGCCAGGGTGGAGCCGAGGTAGATGGTGTAGGCGCCGATGGTCATGAACTCACCGTGCGCCATGTTGATCACGCCCATCTGCCCGAAGATGATGGCCAGGCCCAGCCCCATGAGCAGCAGCACGGCAAACAGGCTCAGGCCGGCGAAGCCCTGCATCAGGCCGATGTTGAGCAGGTCGTTGAAACTCATGGCGATCTCCAAGGGAAATGGGACACGCCGCGGCGCACACGCGCCGCGGCGGGGGTGGGCTTATTGATAGCCTTTGGGGAACGGATCGGGTTTGATCAGGTCCGGTGACTCGGCGACCACCTTGAAGGTCGCGTCCGGCATGCCCATCGCGATGCGCGACTTGCTCCACAGGTGGTGGTTCGGGTCGAGCCGCACGTAACCCTCGGGTGCGGTCTTGAGCTCGATGCCGGTGCGCGAAGCGGCCACCACCTTGTCCACGTCGAAGCTCTTGGCCTTCTCGACCGCGGCCTTCCACAACCAGGGGCCGAGGTAGCCGGCCTGGGTCACGTCGCCGATCACCGAGTCCTTGCCGTACTTGGCCTTGAACGCAGCGACGAACTTCTTGTTGTTCTCGTTGTCCAGCGACTGGAAGTACTTCATCGACGAGTAGAAGCCCTGGAAGTTTTCACCGCCCACGCCGGTCATCTCGTCTTCGGTCACCGACAGCGTCACCAGCAACTGCTTGTCGCCGGTGATGCCGGCGGCCTTGAGCGCCTTGTAGAAGGCCACGTTGGAGCCACCGACCACGGCGGCGAAGATGCAGTCGGGCTTCTGCAGCTTGATCTTGTTCATCAGCGAACCGAAGTTGGTGCTGCCCAGCGGGTAGTACTCCTCGCCGACGACCTTGCCCTTCTGGAAGTTCTCGATGTGCTTGCGCGCGATCTTCATCGAGGTGCGCGGCCAGATGTAGTCGGAGCCGATCAGGAAGAAGGTCTTGGCCTTCTTCTCCTTCGAGGTCCAGTCCAGGCCGTACAGGATCTGCTGGGTGGCTTCCTGGCCGGTGTAGAACACGTTCTTGCTCTGCTCCAGGCCTTCGTAGAAGGTCGGGTAGTACAGCAGGCCGTTCTCCTTCTCGAACACCGGCAGCACGGCCTTGCGCGAGGCGCTGGTCCAGCAGCCGAACACGGCGGCGCAGCGGTCGTTGATCAGCAGCTTCTTCGACTTCTCGGCGAAGGTGGGCCAGTCGGAGGCGCCGTCTTCCTTGATCACCTTGATCTTGCGACCCAGGATGCCGCCCATCGCGTTGATCTCGTCGATGGCGAGCTGCTCGGCCTGGATGGAGCCGGTCTCGGAAATCGCCATGGTGCCGGTGGACGAGTGCAACTGACCAACGGTGACTTCGGTGTCGGTCACCGCGAGCTTGGTGGTGTTCACCTGCGCCGTGGGCTGGCCGAAGCTCCAGGTGGGCAGGCCCGCCAGGCCGGCGGCACCCAGCATCTGCAGCACGCGGCGGCGGCTGGCTTCCGGGGTTTCAAGTGAGACGGCGTTCGGGTCGGTGAGGTGCTTCATGGGTGGACTCCTGGGACGGTTGGGACAGTGAAACCGGCGGTGTGCCGACTGGGGTGAAGACTAGGGACAGCACCGTATGGCGCCCATACGTCAAATAACGTAGGGGGTCCGTCTGGTGGATGGGGACGGTTCTTGCTAGCGTGCAAGGCATGCCCCCGCCCGACCCAGCAACGCCCGTTGCCACGCAGAAAATCTTCCGGTTCCGCCGGGAATACAACTCGTGGGTGGCCGACGAGACCATGGAGGACTACGCCCTGCGCTACACGCCGCGCGCGTTTCGCAAATGGAGCGAATGGCGGGTGGCCAACACGGCGTTTGGCTCGCTGTCGTTCCTGGCGCTGGAGGCCATTGGCGGTGCGATCGCGGTGAACTACGGCTTCGGCAATGCGATGTGGGCGATCCTGGTGGTGGGGCTGGTGATCTTTTTCACCAGCCTGCCCATTGCCTACTACGCCGCGCGCTACGGGCTCGACATGGACCTGCTCACCCGGGGCGCGGGCTTCGGCTACCTGGGCTCGACCATCACCTCGCTGATCTACGCGGTGTTCACCTTCATCTTCTTCGCGATCGAGGCGGTGATCATGGCGCTGGCGCTGCAGATGGCGACCGACTGGCCGCTGCCGTGGTGCTACCTGATTTCGGCGGTGGTGATCATCCCGCTCGTGATCCGCGGCATCACGCTCATCTCGAAGCTGCAGGCCTGGACGCAGCCGCTCTACATGTTCCTGCTGTTCCTGCCGTTCGTGTGGATCGCGATTTCGCAGCCCCAGCTCTACCGCGACTTCTCCAGCCTCACCGGCATCCGCTCGGGCAGCAACGAGTTCCAGCCGCTGATGTTCGGCGCGGCGGCGGCGGTGATCTTTTCGCTGGTGGTGCAGATCGGCGAGCAGGTCGACTTTCTGCGCTTCATGCCCGAGCGCACGCGGCAGAACCACTGGCGGTGGTGGGCCGCGGTGCTGATTCCGGGGCCGGGCTGGATCGTGATGGGCATGCTCAAGATGGCCGGCGGCGCCTTCCTCGCGTTCGCGGCCATGCAGTTCGAGGTGGCGCCCGAGCGCACCACCGAGCCCACCCAGATGTTCCTCGCCGGCTTCACCGAGGCCGTGGGGCACCCGGGTCTGGCGGTGGCCATGACGGTGGTGTTCGTGATCCTGGCGCAGATCAAGATCAACGTGACCAACGCCTACGCAGGCTCGCTGGCGTGGTCCAACTTCTTTGCGCGCGTGACGCACAGCCACCCGGGCCGCGTGGTCTGGCTGGTGTTCAACGTGGCGATCGCCACCCTGCTCATGCTGCTGGGCGTGTTCGCCGGCATCGAGAAGGTGCTGGGGGTGTACAGCAACGTGGCGATTGCCTGGGTGGGCGCGCTGGTGGCCGACCTCATCATCAACAAGCCGCTGGGCCTGAGCCCCAAGGGCATCGAGTTCCGCCGCGCCTACCTCTACGACTTCAACCCGGTGGGCATGGGCTCGATGATCATCGCGGCCATCGTGGCCAGCCTGGCCTATGCGGGCGTGATGGGTGAGGTGGCGGCGGCGTTTTCGCCCTTCATCGCGCTGGGCCTGGCGCTGGTGCTCTCGCCGCTGATCGCCT
This sequence comes from Hydrogenophaga sp., assembly GCF_030158645.1. Taxonomy (GTDB): domain Bacteria; phylum Pseudomonadota; class Gammaproteobacteria; order Burkholderiales; family Burkholderiaceae_C; genus Hydrogenophaga. The sequence goes on from NZ_JAOASO010000136.1 coordinate 110,384, forward strand.
GGGCCACCCGGGGCCGCTACTACCTGGCGCGCACGCCCTCCAAGGAATGGAAGCCGGGCGAGGTCGTGCGCTGCGCGGTGTGCGAGAACCAGTTTGAAAGCGAGGACATGGCCAGCTGCCCGGCCTACAGCGCGCCCATCTGCTCGCTGTGCTGCTCGCTGGAATCGCGCTGCCACGACCGCTGCAAGACCAACGCGCGCGCCACCGACCAGTTGCGTGCGCTGCTGGTGGCCGTGTTGCCCAAGGGCATGGCGGTGCGGGTGAACTTTCGCGCGGGCCAGTTTCTGGTGGTCTGGCTCACCATCAGCGCCGTCATGGCGTTCCTGATCGGCATGGTCTATGTGCAGGAGAGCCTGCACATGCCGGGCGCGGTGCTGCACGCGCCGTTTCTCAAGATCTACGCTTTTTTGGTGCTGTTCGCGGCGGTGTGCTCGTGGTGGGTGGTGCTCACCACCGACAGCCGCCGCATGGCGCAGGACGAGTCGGAGCGGCAGACGCAGCTGCTGATGCAGGAGATCGACGCCCACCAGCGCACCGACGCCGAACTGCAGTCGGCGCGCGACCGCGCCGAGGCCGCGAGCCAGGCCAAGACGCGCTACGTGGCCGGCATGACGCACGAGCTGCGCACACCGCTCACCAGCATCCTGGGCTACGCGCAGATCCTGCTGAAGAACAGCGACATCTCGGTCTGGGTGCGCGAGACCATCGCGACCATGCAGCGCAGCGGCCAGCACATGCACGCGCTCATCGACGGCTCGCTCGACCTCGCACGCATCGAGGCCGGCCGCCTGAAGCTCGACCCGGTGCCCTTGCCACTGGGCCAGCTGCTCGAAGACGTGGAGCGCATGGTGCGCCCGCAGGCCGAGGCCAAGGGCTTGCGCTTCGCCGTGCAGCAAGAGGGCGAACTGCCGGCCTGGGTGCGGGCCGATGCGAAGCGCCTGCGCCAGATCCTGATCAACCTGCTGAGCAACGCGGTGCGCTTCACCGACCAGGGCGAGGTGGTGCTCCGGCTCGACTTTCGTCAGCAGGTGGCGCGCATCGACGTGATCGACACCGGCATCGGCATCGCGGCACAAGACCAGACGCGCATCTTTCTGCCGTTCGAGCGCGGCAGCGCCGGCCGCCGCGCGCGCGACACCGGCACCGGCCTGGGCCTGACCATCACGCACCTGCTCACCGACATGATGGGCGGCGAACTCACGCTCAAGAGCCGACCCGGGCACGGCAGCACCTTCTCGCTGCGCCTGTACCTGCCGGCCATCGCGTCGGACCCGCTGCACCCGCTGCCGATCCCCTCCACCCTGCGCGCCGTCACCGGCTACCTGGGGCCCCGGCGCACCCTGCTGGTGGTGGACGACCAGCCGCTGCACCGGCAGCTGCTGGCCAGCATCCTGGTGCCGCTGGGGTTCGTGGTGCGCGAAGCGGCCAGCGGCCAGGAGTGCCTGGAGATCATCGAACACCACCCGCCCGACCTGCTGCTGCTCGACCTCACCATGGACGGCCTGGACGGCTGGCAGACCGCCGCGGCGGTGCGCCTGCTGTGGCCGGCCGCCACCCTGCCCATCGTGTTCGTCTCGGCCAACCTCTTTGACAACCGCCCGGAAGAACTCACCAAACTGGCGTGCCAGGGCTTTGTGGCCAAGCCGATGGTGGAGTCGGAACTGCTGGACGCGCTCAAGCGCGCGCTGGTGCTGGAATGGGTGACCGAACAGGCGCCCGCCACCACGCCGGTGAGCTTCGAGCGCCACCGCGTCACGGGCCTGCCGCTGCCCGAAGACCTGCGCGAAGAACTGCAACGGCTGGCGCGCCAGGGCCAGGCCGCCGCGCTGCGCCAGCGCCTGTGGCAGGCGCAGACCGCCGAGCCCGCCCACGCCGCCACGCTGGCGCTGCTGCAGTCGTGCGCGGACCGGTTCGACTTTCAAACCCTGATCGAATACCTCAGGGACACCGCGGAGCTCACGGAAGAAGATGACATCAACACCTGACCCAGTGGCCACACCACCGTTGGTCACGCCACCCGTGATCCTGGTGGTGGACGACGCCGTGGACACCTTGCGCATGCTCGGCGATGCGCTGGTTGCCGAGGGCTACGTGGTGCTCGCCGCGCGCGACGCCGAAGAAGCGCTCGAACGGTTTGAAGTGGCGGTGCCCGACGGGGTGCTGCTCGACGCGGTGATGCCCGGCATGGACGGCTTCGCGTTGTGCGAGCACCTCAAGGCCACGCCCGCCTGGTCGCACGTGCCCATCGTCTTCATGACCGGCCTCTCCGAGAGCGACCAGATCCTGCGCGGCTTTGCGTGCGGCGGCGTGGACTACGTGGTCAAGCCGCTGCGCATTCCGGAGGTGATGGCGCGGCTGGCCACGCACGTGCGCAACGCGCGCGTGACGCGGCTGGCGCAGGAGGCGGTGGACGTGGCCGGCATGGGCACCGTGGTGCTGGACACGCAGGGCCGCATGGCCTGGCGCTCGCCGCAGGCCACGGCCTGGCTCGCGCAGGCCTTCGGCGTGGACGCCGCCGCCAGCAAGCGGGCCAGCGAATGGCTCGGCACCGCGCTGAACCACGACAACAGCACCTTCGACCTCGGGCGCCACGGCCGGCTGCTCGCGCGCAACATGGGCCAGGGCAATCTGGGCGAGTCGATGCTGCTGCTCACGCTCACGCCCGACAGCGCCACCGCCCAGCGCCTGCGCGACATCGCGCTCACGCCGCGCGAGACCGAGGTGCTCTCGTGGCTGGCCAAGGGCAAAACCAACCGCGACATCGCCGAGATCCTGGGCATGAGCCACCGCACGGTGAACAAACACCTGGAGCATGTGTTCGAGAAACTGGGCGTGGAAACGCGGTCTGCCGCGGCTGCCATCGCCGGGCGCTTGCTGCCGCAAGTCTGAAAAGCAGGCGGTTTTTCTCCCTCTCACCCTGGGGAGAGGGCCGGGGTGAGGGCCGCCTCGCGGGCGCGATGCTTGCTTGCGCTTGAGCCATGCCCCACCGCACCGACCCCGACCACACCAACACCGACTGGCACGCCCAGGAGCTGCTGCTCATGCGCGAGGTCATGAAGCTGGTGGGCCGCAGCCTGGCGCCGGCGTTTGTGCTGCGCGAGATGCTGCACCTCATGAGCGAGCTGCTCGGCCTGAACCGGGGCCGCATGGTGCTGGCCGACGACGCCACCAGCGGCCAGACCCGGGACCAGCGCACCGCCTCCATCCGCCACGCCTACGGCCTCACCGCCGGGCAGGTGGCCAGCGGCGTGTACCGCTGGGGCGAAGGCATCACCGGGCGGGTGCTGCAGACCGGCCTGCCCGCCATCGTGCAGGACGTGGAGGCCGAGCCGCTGTTTTTGTTTCGCTGCGTGCCGCGCAGCCAGCTGCCGCCGCAGACCGTGGCCTTTCTGGCGCTGCCCATCGAGGTGAACGGCGCCACCATCGGCGTGCTGGCCTGCCACCGCATCCGCAGCCGCCAGCGCCATTTGAACGACGACCTGGCGCTGCTGCGCATCTTGGCCACGCTGGCCGGGCAGCTGCTCCAGCTGGAGCAGCTGGTGGCCGAAGAAACCCGCCAGCTCGAAGAGCGCAACGCCGCCCTGGCCCGCGCGCTGGACACCAGCACCGCGCGCTACGGGCTCATTGGCCGCTCACCCGCGCTCTTGCAGGCCCTGGGCGAGCTGGAGCGCGTGTCGCAGTCGCAAGCCACGGTGCTGCTGCTGGGCGAGTCGGGCACCGGCAAGGAGCTGTTTGCCCGCGCCGTGCACCTGGCCAGCGGCCGGCACGACCAGCCCTTCATCAAGGTGAACTGCTCCGCCATCCCCGACACCTTGTTCGAGTCCGAACTGTTCGGCTACGAGCGCGGCGCCTTCACCGGCGCCAACACCGCGCGCGCCGGCTGGTTCGAGCAGGCCAACGGCGGCACCATCTTTCTGGACGAGATCGGCGAGCTGCCGCTGGCCATGCAGAGCAAGCTGCTGCGCACCCTGCAAGAAGGCACGCTGGTGCGCCTGGGCGGCACGCGCGAGGTGAAGGTGAACGTGCGCCTGGTGGCCGCCACCAACCGCGACCTCGCGCGCGACGTGCAGGCCGGGCAGTTCCGGCAAGACCTGTACTACCGGCTCAACGTGATCCCGATCCGCCTGCCCAGCCTGCGCGAGCGGCGCGAAGACATCCGCGCGCTCGCCCTGCATTTTGTGAACCGCGCCAACCAGGCCCACGAGCGCAACGTGCACCTGGCGCCAGAAGCCATGGCTCGGCTGGAAACGCACGACTGGCCCGGCAACATCCGCGAGCTGGGCAACCTCATCGAACGCCTGGTGCTGCTGACCGACCACACCCGCGTGACCGCCGTGGCGCTGGAGCGCTTCATGCCCGAGTCGTCACCGCCCGCGCCCGGCGCGGTGACTGCCCTGGACAGGCCGGGCACCAGCGCGCCGCCCGCCGCGGCCGGCCCCGCGCCCGACGCCCTGGTGCGCGACTACCAGAGCGCCAACTCCCACACCGCCGAACACCTGCGCCGGGCGCTCGACCAGCACCAGGGCAACCAGTCGCGCGCCGCGCAAAGCCTGGGGCTCACGCTGCGGCAGTTCAGCTACCGGCTGCGCAAGGCCGGGCTGCGGTGAAACCAAGGCCATGACGCCCGACACGGCAAGCCTCGGCGATACTCAAATCCCGCGTTGGGTGAGCGCCGGCCGCGAGACGGAGCGACCGCGTTTCACCACCTTTCACATCCACTGAACACCGAAAACCCATGGAAAAGCTGCTCTCAAGCGTTGGTTCGTTGCTGTACGGCATGCGTTTCACCATGCTCTTCTTCTACGTCGGGCTGGTCGCCATCATCTTCGGCATCCTGGGCAAGTTTTTGCTGGAAACCTACAAGCTCTTCACCACCCTGATGTTTGACGATCTGCAGAAGATCGACCTCATCATCAAGGTGCTGGAGCTGGTGGACATGACCATGGTCGCCCAGCTGGTCTGGGTGGTGGCGCTGGCGGGTGTGTCGCTGTTCGTGACCACCGGGCACTTTGATTCCAAAGAGATGAAAAAGCCCGACTGGCTCGACCACGTCAACACCTACAACCTCAAGCTCAAGCTGGCCTTCGCCATCATTTCCATCTCGGGCGTGCACGCGCTCAAAACCTACCTCAGCGGCGAGCTGACCCTGGAGAACATCCAGGTCGTCACCATGGTGGCGGTGATCCATTTCACCTTCGTGCTCTCGGCCATCGGCATCTCGTTTGCCGAGCGGCTGACGCGAGACAAACACTGAGGCAACGCCGCCATGAAAACCATCGACGAAATGCTGAACCTGGCCCTGCTGACGCCCGACGAGCACCAGCAGATCAGCAGCTGGATCGCCCAGGCCGACACCCCCGACGAGATCCTGAAGATGCCGCCCCTGCTGTGGCGAGCGGTGGAGCGGGCGAGTGCGGTGATGGGGATTGATGAGGATTTGCTGCGGCCGCCTGCGTTGGATGGGGACGATTTCGTCAGTCGATAGGCTCCGTTTCTTGAGAAGAGCGATGGGACAAGACGCTTTCGCCGCGCATGAAAACCTTCCGGCTCCAGATTGACGGACGGGAGACCGACATTGCGGCCCACAGCGACACCAGCTTGTTCGCTTCGATGACGCGCGCCGGCGTTGCATGGCCGGTGTCCTGCCGCAACGGTACTTGTCGCACCTGCATCGCTCGCTTGCTACAGGGGCAGGTGCGCTACGAAATTCCCTGGCCCGGCCTGAGCCCCGAGGAAAAGGACGAAGGCTACTGCTTACCCTGCGTAGCGCGGCCCATGTCGGATGTTGTGATTGCTCGGCCATGAAAACCAAACTGTGCGGTAAACACTGATCGGGCTCGCCTATCTGGATAACTGCTAGAGACTGGTTGCAGACGGTCGCGCTCAAGGGCTTAGATCGTCTCAAGTGAAATCACCGGTCGTCGGGTACGTAGCACCTCGAACGGCGGCAATACCTCCGTCACCAGTCGCAACCTTTTATCAAATGGGAGAGAAGCAAAAAGCTCGGATCCCCGGCAAGTTTTGTCGAGACGAGTGGCGCCCACTGGAGGCCCGAGACATCATCTCTTGAGGCTGTCGCGGATCTCGCGCAACAACACCACATCTTCAGGCGTGGCCACGGGAGTTGGTGGTGCAGCCGGCGTCTCGCGCTTGAGCCGATTGACCTGCTTGATCATCAGGAAAATGATGAATGCCA
>NZ_JAOASO010000137.1 GCF_030158645.1 Hydrogenophaga sp.
TACGCCCGCTGAGATGTTCAGCGAATCTGTTGCATCGACCGGTTGAATCCGCCGCTGAAAGTGGGCGGACCGGACAGCCGCAAGGTCGCGGTGCTGTTCACCAACATCACCGAACGGCGGCGCACCGAAGCAGCGCTGCTGGCCAGGGAGGTCGACCTCATCGATGCGCTGGCTGCCGCCGAAGACGCCAACCAGGCGAAGTCGGACTTCCTGTCTCACATGAGCCACGAACTGCGTTCGCCATTGAATGCCGTGCTGGGCTTTGCGCAGCTGCTGCAGGCCGGCACGCCGCCACCCACGCCGCGACAGGAAGAAAGCGTGGAAGAGATCCTGAAAGCGGGCTGGTACCTGCTGGGCCTGATCGAAGAGGTTCTGGACCTGTCGCTGATCGAATCAGGCCGCCTGTCCTGCGTGCTGGAGCCGGTGCCGTTGGCCGAGGTGCTGCACGACTGCCAGGCGTTGGTGGAAGGGCAGGCCGCAGCCCATGGCATACGCCTGAGCGTTGCACGGCCAGACGACGCATGCATCGTCATCGTGGACCGCACCCGTCTCAAGCAGGTCTTCGTCAACCTCCTCAGCAATGCCATCAAGTACAACCGCGACGGTGGCTCGGTGCAGGTGCACTGTGAAGCCGTGGGGCAGGGCCGCATCTGCATCCGCATTGAAGACAGCGGCAGCGGCCTGAGCCCCGAGCAGTTGACCCATATCTTCCAGCCCTTTGAGCGCTTGGGTCGGGAGGCTGGAGCGATCGAAGGCACGGGCATCGGCCTGGCACTGAGCAAGCGCCTGGTGGAATTGATGAACGGCCGCATTGGCGTGCAAAGCACCGTCGGCCAGGGCAGCGTGTTCTGGGTGGAACTGGACACGCCTGGTGTCCAGCCATCGGTGCCGGCGAGCTCCGCCGAGACCACCCCTGACTTGCCACAAGTCGCGACGGCACCCGAACCCGCTGTGGCCGGCCGACGCCCCTGCACCGTGTTGTGCGTGGAAGACAACCGTGCCAACCAGCTGCTGGTGCAGCGCCTGTTGGCGCAGCGCACCGATGTGCGCCTGCTGCTGGCTGGCGACGCAGAGCACGGCTTGCAGCTGGCACGCACGATGCAGCCCGACGTGGTGCTGATGGACATCAACCTGCCGGGCATGAGCGGGCTGGTAGCGATGGAGCACCTGGCTGCAGACGCAGCCACTGCGCACATTCCGGTCATTGCGCTCAGCGCACTGGCGATGCGGCACGACATTGACAAAGGCCTTCAGGCTGGCTTCTTCCGTTACTTGAGCAAACCGATCAAGATCGATTCCTTCACCGAAGCGCTGGACGCAGCCCTGGACCTGGCCGATCGGCCGGAGCAGGCGCCAGCCAGAGCGGTTGTTTCAGAGTCGGCACTCACGGCAAGTTCGGCAACTTCCGCAAAGAACTCAGAGAACTCGAAGAAGGTACAGACGCCATGATCACTTCCAGCGACATCCTCGGCGCACGCGTCCTCATCGTTGACGACCAGGAAACCAACGTGCGCATGCTTCAGCGCCTGCTGTCAGACGCTGGCTACAGCCAGGTCACGGCGACCCTTCGGCCCGATGAAGTGTTGGCACTGCACCGCCAGCACGACTACGACCTGATCCTGCTGGATCTGCAGATGCCCGGCATGGACGGCTTTCAGGTCATGGAAGCCCTGAAGACCATCGAGCGCGACCCTTACCTTCCGGTGATCGTGCTGACGGCGCAGCCCGGCCACAAACTGCGTGCGCTGAATGCCGGGGCCAAGGATTTCATCAGCAAGCCGCTGGACCTGACCGAGGTCCACACCCGCATCCGCAACATGCTGGAAGTGCGTTTGCTGTACCGCCAGCTGGCGCTGCACAACAGCCAGCTCGAAGCCACCATCCTGGAGCGCACGCAGGAACTTCGGATCAGCGAAGCGCGCTTTCGCAGCCTGACCGAACTGGCGGCCGACTGGTACTGGGAGCAGGACGAATCAGGGGCCTTCACGAAAGTGTCGGGGCCGGTGCTGGAAATGTTGGGCATCCAGGTGGATGCATTGATCGATGCGCCGCAAGACACCCAGCAGATCGGCTGGAACGAATCCGAGCGCGCGGCCTTGCTCAAACGCATCGCCGCGCGCGAACCTTTTCTGGACTTTCACCTCAGCCGCCAGGAGGCGGACGGGGAGCGTCGGCAGTTCCGCGTGAGCGGGCAACCGATATTTGACCGAACCTGCCGCTTCATCGGTTACCGAGGTGTGGGTGTTGAAGTGTTGACGGATGGCCATTGAAGGGACGACTTGATGCGTCAGCAGCCCATGCTCAATCCTTTGCCGCAGCCCGAACGGCACCAGGCGCGGCTCAATCTCCTGTTGGGCGCATTGCCGGATGTGGACTTCGAGCTCATGGCGAGGCACCTGGAGCCGATCACCTTGCGCTTGGGTGAATCCATCTATGAACCCGGCAGCCCTTTGCACCACGCCATCTTCCCGACCACTTCCATCGTGTCGCTTCACTACGTGACAGAAACAGGCGCCTCGGCGGAGACAGCGGCCGTCGGCAGGGAAGGCATGGTGGGCCTGGCGCTTTTCATGGGCGGCCACACGACCGCCAGTTCGGCCCGCGTGCTCGTGGCCGGCGGCGCATTTCGACTGCCGGCGGGCCGGTTGCAGCAGGCCTTCGACGGCGTGAGCCCTCTGCGAGGATTGCTCTTGCGAGACGCCCTCTCGCTCATCGCCCAGATCACCTTGTTCGCGGCATGCAACCGGCATCACCCCATCGAACAGCAGTTCTGCCGCTGGTTGCTGTGTGCCCTGGACCGTATGCCGTCGAGCGACCTGGTGATGACCCACGAACTCGTCGCCAACACATTGGGGGTGCGCAGAGAAAGCATCACCGAAGTGGCGGGGCGCTTGCAGCAGGCTGGCGTGATCCGCTATCGCCGCGGCCATATTTCGGTGCTGGACCGCGCCGGACTCGAACATCGAGCCTGTGAGTGCTATGCCGTGGTCAAGGGCGAGCAGCGCAGACTGCTGGCTTCGGGGCGATGAGTTCGGGGGGCAGCCTGTGTCGCCAACAAGTCGGTAGTTCCAGTTCGCCTTGCACTCAGCCGTTCAACTGCTGGAAGGCTGCGGTCTCAACGCTTTGAATGCCGAGTCTCGGGGGTGCAGCAGTCAGAGGAAGGCTGGCCGCTGACTGGCCGGTGATGAACGCAGCTGTCTTTCGGGACGTCGAGCAACAGTCTTGAACTTCCCTTGGCGTTGGGTCGTCGGTTTCGCCGCGAAAGCAGCCCGTTGCCATGGTTTCCTGCGCCAACGATCCCTGCAAGTTCGGATCGTGCAGATCAACACAATCCATCGGATTGAAGGTCGGCTTTTGCAAGCAGTGCAGCCGCTCGTGCGAGGCGCAGGCGTGTCACCAAAAACTCAAATGTTGGCCACCTATCGAGGATGTTGTTCACCGATCCGTGAGCCTTCTGAGGGTGTCCGTCTGCCGGTATGTTGGGAGCGGGTCGCAAGCGTCACTGTGCTGGGTGCAAACAGCCCCGGTGCGCCCGCCATCAAGCCCATGATGGCCTGTGCCAGCGGTGCCAGCGGTGCCAGCATGTCACTTCACCTTCTCCCCCTGGCTGAGGGGATCAAGGAACTGGTCGGTCACGTGCGTGCGAGCTGCTTCTCGGGTTGCATCCCTCGGCGTCGGCACTGAAGGCCATGCAGACAGCGCGAGGGACCAGCACGACCGGCGCTCCACCCTGACCCCTGTCTTCAGACCAGGGCGACCAGAAGGAAAACAAGAACCACGGGCTCGAACCACCTCGGTTCAACGCATCTGATGCCTGTTGATGGCAATGACAGGGGCGCCGCGCAGCCTCACCTGAAAGTCCATGCCGTAAAGAATGGGCTCCAACAAAGCGTGATCCTCGGGGTGCAGTCCCCAGTGCTCGCTCATGGCCAACAGCACCAACGATTCTTCGGCCTCGACGCAGCGGTCGGCGTACACCACCGCGCAGCTCAGCTTCAAGACAGTGCGTCGAGTGCTGTCGTCGTCAACCTCGCGCAGCATGTGAGCGAGCATTTCGCCGGAAACACATCGCTCCTCGACGCTGTGCGCCGACCCATGCAAGTCGGCGCACAGGTCGCGGACAACGCCGTCCCACTGTGCCTCGGTCATCCCGAGACGCCGATGACAACCGTGCGCGTTCAGAGCGGCCGTCTCGATCGCCTTGATCTCGCCGTTGGCGACAAGCGCGACGGCCACGATGCGTGCCGCTGCCTCAGGGCTGTTGTGTGGATAGGAACGAAGCATCCGGGCCGGGACGTTCATGGGGTGCTCCTGTCAAGGCGATGGTCTGGCAGTGGCGATCGGACCCACGGTCTCGCTTGGAAGTCGTCCCATCCGCAGCGGGGCGCTGAGGCTGCCAGACGCCTGGTCGCACGCACGGAGTTCGTCGGCGAATCCGCGCACCAAGGTGGGTACGAAGCCGCTGCACGGGTCGGGCAAGGACCGAGGCGTTGGATCAAGCGATGCACTCACGATTCGCCCACCCACAGCAAGGCCATGCCCGTGCCCACGCTCGCAGGAATACCGACCCGTTCCAACACACCAGCGGGCACGCCGGCCACCACTTCCACTGAGACGGAGCAGCGCTCAATGAGCTGCGTGGTCAGTGAATTTCCGACAGCGCGCACGAATGCGCTTTTGCGCGCCGTGCCGATGACGATGCGGTGGCAGCAGAGACGGCGGGCGGCCTCGGCGATGCAGTGGGCCTTGTCACCCACCTCCAGATGTGCGCGGTAGGGGACACCGGCGTTGTCGAGAAACTGCCGGGCACCGGCGAGTGCCTCGTCGGCGCGTTCCCGGTGAAAGTCATCGCGCAGGTCACGTTTGACATGCCGTCTGACATTGGCTGAAAAGGGCGGCTGGACATGGAGCAAGTGAATCATCCGGACCTCGCCAAGATGGAATGCCGAGGCCGCATGTCTCACGGCGACCATTGCGTGCGTTGTTCCGTCGCAGGGAATCAATAGCGTGGCCAAGTCGATCTTTCCAAACAAGAAGTGGGATGCACAACAGATATTCACCTGGTGGGCTGCGATCCCCAGAGGACCATGAACTGCGTTGTTTCGGGCAATCTACAGGCAACCGCGTTCCCTGAAAATCAGATTGTTCTGATGTGACACTACGAGAAAACGGCAAAATTGAGGGGTCACCCCATCAGCAGCTGGCACCATGAACTACAAGCACCTTCACTACTTTTTTCAAGTGGCCAAGCGTGGCGGTGTCTTGCGGGCCAGCGAACATCTGCACATGTCGCCGCAAACCATCAGCGGGCAGATTCAATTGCTTGAGGAGGCGCTGGGCACAGCGTTGTTCAGCAAAAGTGGGCGTGGGCTGGCCCTCACCGAGACCGGGCGACTCGTGCTCGGCTATGCCGAGTCCATCTTTTCGATCGGCGCAGAGCTCGAAGAAGCCGTGCGCGACTTCCCCAGCAAGAGCAAGCTGTTGGAGTTCCGCGTCGGGGTGGCCGATGCTGTGCCCAAGACCATTGCATGCAGGCTGATCGAACCCGCCTCCAAGCTGCAAGAGCCTGTTCGCATCGTGTGCCGTGAGTGGAAGCTCGACACGCTCTTGGGCGAGTTGGCCATGCACCGTCTTGACCTTGTGATCGCGGACGCACCGATTCCGTCCTCGGTCAGCGTTCGGGCTTTCAATCACAGACTGGGAAGCTGCGGGGTCAGCTTTTTCGCCGCTCCTTCAGTTCTCGCCGAAGCGGGCAGAGCGCGATTTCCGGATTGTCTGGATGGAGCGCCGATGATCTTGCCGGCTGAGGAATCCGCAGTGGGCAAGCGCCTGCGAACGTGGCTTGAGGACAGCTCGCTGAATCCCCGAGTGGTTGCAGCGTGCGATGACAGTGCACTGGCCAAGGAGTTCGGGCGGCGGGGGATGGGTATCTTCGTCGGACCCACGGTGCTCGAACGGGACATCGAGAAGCAATACGGCGTGCGTGCGATTGGGGCAACGCCGGAGGTCGTGGAGGAATTCTTCGCAATCTCCGTCGAGCGCCGCATCACGCATCCTTGCGTGACTGCGATCACCGAAGCAGCACGCAACCGGCTGTTCGCGGAGCCAGTGCGGCGGCGGGGGAAGAGATCATCAACTTGAGCGCAGCGCCCAACCCATTCAGTTCAATGAACACCGTGGTTGGCGTCTTGAATCAAGATGTTTGGGCTGTCGCCGTGCGTTGGATCAACGCGACAACCCACGTCAAGACGGCTGCGCCATCAAGCACGACGCCCAGAGCGCACCCTTTGCGTGCCTGACGGTCGTCACACCATGCGCGTTGCCGTGGTCGCAACGCTGCTCGACGCCGTGTTCCCTGTTTAATCACAGCCAACGACGGAGACTTT
>NZ_JAOASO010000138.1 GCF_030158645.1 Hydrogenophaga sp.
CGCCCAGGCGCGAGTCGGAGCGCAGCTCCAGCGGGTCGAGCCACTCGTCGTCCAGCCGCTTGATGAGCGCGTGCACCGGCTCGAGGCCGCTGAGCGTCTTGAGGTAGAGGCGCTGGTCGCGCACGGTGAGGTCGTTGCCTTCCACCAGCGTGAGACCGAGGTAGCGTGCGAGGTAGGCGTGTTCGAAATAGGTTTCGTTGTACGGGCCCGGCGTGAGCAGCGCGATGCGCGCGTTCTCGCCTTCGGGGCACATGCGCTTGATGCCTTCCATGAGCGCGCGGTAGCTCGCGGCCAGGCGCTGCACCTTCATGCCGGCGAAGGCCTTGGGGAACTGGCGCGCAATCGCGATGCGGTTTTCCAGCAGGTAGCCCAGGCCCGAGGGCGCCTGCGTTCGCTGCCCCACCACCCACCAGCGGCCGTCGGGCCCGTGCGCGAGATCAAAGCCCACGATGTGCAGCCAGGTGTCGCCCGGCGGCTTCACGCCCTGCATGGAGCGCAGATACCCCGGGTGGCCTTGCACCAGGGCTGCGGGCAGCAGCGCGCGTTTGAGCAGTTCGCGTTCGCCATAGAGGTCGCCCATGATGGCGTTGAGCAGGCGGGTGCGTTGCAGCACACCGGTCTCGATCTGTGCCCAGTCCTGAGGGCTGACCAGCATGGGGAAGAGGTCCAGTGCCCAGGGACGTTGCAGCCCGGCGGAGGCATCGGCGTAGACGTTGTAGGTGACGCCGTTGTCGCGAATCTGGCGCTGCAGGTTGTCGTTGCGCCGGCTCAGGTCGGCCAGACCGTCGGTGCCGATGTGCTCGAAGAAGCTGTCCCAGGCGGGAGCCAGCGCGTCGCCGCTGGACTTGCCACCGGCGCGCAGTTCGTCGCGGTGGCCCGGGTCGGCGGGGACCGACAAGGACAAAGCCCAGTCGCCGGGGTGGTCGGGACTGAGCTCGTCAAACAGGGAGTCGGAGGCGTCGTTGTTCACTGCACCCGAGTATGCCCGCTGCCCTGTGGGCGAGGCCCTGCCGGTGTGCCCGCCTTGTTGCTTCCGTCACACAAGGCGGGCCACCTGCCGGGTGGTCAGTAGCGCAGGTCCAGCGTGGCCGGGAACTCGCGGCTGCTGCTGGCCGGCTTCACGTCCATGTGGCCCGGGGTGTGCCCCATCTGGAAGAAGCGCGACATGCGGCGGCTCTCGGCCTCGTAGGCATTGATCGGGAACGTGTCGTAGTTGCGTCCGCCCGGGTGCGCCACGTGGTACTGGCAACCGCCCATGGAGCGCTTCATCCAGGTGTCGACGATGTCGAAGGTGAGCGGCGCGTGCGACGGGATCGAGGGGTGCAGCGCCGAGGGCGGGCTCCACGCCTTGTAGCGCACACCGGCCACGTATTCACCAGCGGTGCCGGTGGTCTGCATCGGAATGGCGCGGCCGTTGCAGGTGATCACGTGGCGGCTGTCGTTCCAGCCTTTCACGCGCACCTCGATGCGTTCCAGTGAGGAGTCCACATAACGCACGGTGCCGCCGGGCGCGCCTTCTTCGCCCATCACGTGCCAGGGCTCCAGCGCGCTGCGCAGGGTGAGTTCGATGCCGCGCGCCGCCACCTGGCCGACCATGGGGAAGCGGAATTCGAAGTGCGGGTCGAACCAGGCCATGTCGAATGGGTAGCCAAAGTCGGCGAGGTCGGCGAGCACGTCCTCGAAGTCCATTCGCACGTAGGTGGGCAGCAGGTAGCGGTCGTGCAGCTCGGTGCCCCAGCGGGTGAGGCGGCCGTGCCACGGCTTTTGCCAGAAGCGCGACACCAGGGCGCGCAGCAGCAGTTGCTGCGCAATGCTCATGCGCGCGTGCGGCGGCATTTCAAACGCGCGCAGTTCCAGCAGACCCAGGCGGCCGGTGGGCGAGTCGGGCGAGTACAGCTTGTCGATGCAGAACTCGCTGCGGTGCGTGTTGCCCGTCACGTCGATCAGGATGTTGCGCAGTGTGCGGTCGACCATCCAGGGCGGCATGTGGTCGCCGTAGGTGGTGCGGTTCTTCTCGATCTGCGCGAGCGCGATTTCCAGCTCGTACAGCTGGTCGTTGCGCGCTTCGTCCACGCGCGGCGCCTGGCTGGTCGGGCCGATGAAGAGACCGCTGAACAGGTAAGACAGCGAGGGGTGGTTGTGCCAGTAGGCGATCAGGCTGCCGAGCAGCTCGGGTTTGCGCAGGAAGGGCGAGTCGGCCGGGGTGGCGCCACCCATCACGAAGTGGTTGCCACCACCGGTGCCGGTGTGACGGCCATCGGTCATGAACTTCTCGGCGCACAGCTTGGTCTGGTGCGCGGCCTCGTACAGGAACTCGGTGTGCTCCACCAGCTCGCCCCAGGTGTGGGCGGGGTGGATGTTGACCTCCACCACGCCCGGGTCGGGCGTGATCTGCAGCATCTTCAGGCGCGGGTCGCGCGGTGGCGGGTAGCCCTCCAGCACGATGGTCATGCCCAGGCGCTCGGCCGTGGCTTCCACCGCGGCCAGCAAATCCAGGTAGTCCTCCAGGTGCGCCATGGGCGGCATGAACACGTAGAGGTGCTGGATCTTGCCGCCGCCGGCTTTTTCGGCCTTGGGGCCGTTGGAGCGGTGTGGGTCGCGGGCTTCCACGCAGAGCGCGGTGCGGGTGAGCCAGGCGGCCGATTCGGCACGCTGCGGGAAGCGGGCCGACAAGGCTTGTGCCGGTGCGGCACCGGGGCCGGGTTGGCCCGCGCGCAGGCCTTCCACGGTCTCGGCGTCGGGGTCGAAGTCCATGCCCTGCATGGAGACCGTGCCGCCTTCGGCAAAACCCCCGCCCACCTGGTGCGGCGAGACCTGGTGCTTCACGGCGGCGCCGCGCGGCAGCGGGTCGCGTGCGGTGTGCGGGTCCTGTTCGATGTGGTACGGGTAGTCACCGGCCGAGACCCAGGGCAGCGAGTCCAGCGGCAGGCGGTAGCCCATGGGCGAATCGCCGGGCACGAGGTACATGCGCTCGTCGCGGAAGAACCAGGGGCCGGTGGACCACACGGTGCCCGAGACGCGGGCGTACGCGCTTTTGCCGTTGTTGGACAGCGCACCGTTGGGCCCCGAGGCCTGCAGCGGCAGCACGTAGCCCACCGTGGCCTCCAGGCCCTGGGTGAACACGCGGCGCAGGCGCGCGCGTTCCAGCTCGTCGTCGAGCTTGGCGTCGAACGGGTCCACGTTGACCGGCAGGCGGCGCTCGCGCCAGAGGTAGTACCAGGTGTCTTCAAACCCGGGGGTGATGTACTGGGTGGACAGGCCGAGCTTGCGGGCCAGCGCCTGCGTGAAGCGGCGCGCGTCGTCGGCGGTGTAGTGTTTTTCATCGCGCTCGTCGGCCAGCAGCGCGGGGTTGTTCCAGATGGTCTCGCCGTCGGCGCGCCAGAACATGGAGAGCGCCCAGCGCGGCAACTGCTCGCCCGGGTACCACTTGCCCTGACCCATGTGCACGAAACCACCGGCGCCGTACTCCACGCGCAGGCGGTTGAGCAGTTCGGTGGCGTAGCCGCGCTTGGTCGGGCCGAGCGCGTCGGTGTTCCATTCGCCCGCGTCGCGGTCGCTGGTGGCCACGAAGGTGGGCTCACCGCCCATGGTCAGGCGCACGTCGTGTTTCTGCAGGTCCACATCGACCTTCTCGCCCAGCGCCACCACGCCGGCCCACTGGTCGTCGGTGTAGGGCAGGGTCACGCGGGGGGATTCGTAAACCCGGGTGACGCCCATGTGGTGGCTGAACTCCACCTCGCATTTGTCCATGGCGCCTTCCACCGGCGCCGCGCTGGAGGGCTGCGGCGTGCAGGCCAGCGGAATGTGGCCTTCACCGGCGAGCAGGCCCGAGGTCGGGTCCAGGCCGATCCAGCCGGCGCCGGGCAGGAACACTTCGCACCAGGCGTGCAGGTCGGTGAAATCCTGCTCGGGGCCGTTGGGGCCGTCGACCGATTTCACGTCGCTTTTGAGCTGGATCAGGTAGCCCGATACAAAGCGCGCGGCCAGGCCCATGTGGCGCAGGATCTGCACCAGCAGCCAGCCGGTGTCGCGGCAGGAGCCGCTGCCCAGCTTGAGCGTTTCTTCGGGCGCCTGCACACCCGGCTCCATGCGGATGGTGTACGAGATCGCGTTCTGCAGCTTCTGGTTCACATCCACCAGAAAGTCGATGGTGCGGCGTTCCTTGCGGTCAATCGTGGCGAGATACGCCTTGAGCAGTGGCGTCATGGGCGCGGTGACGAGGTAGGGCGCGAGCTCCTTTTTCTGTTCTTCGTCGTAGCTGAACGGGAAGTTCTCCGCGCGCGGCTCCAGGAAAAAGTCGAACGGGTTGTAGACCGCCATTTCCACCACCAGGTCGATCGTGACCTTGAACTCGGTGGTGGGCTCCGGGAAGACCAGGCGGGCCTGGTAGTTGGCAAACGGGTCCTGCTGCCAGTTGATGAAATGGCCCTCGGGCTCGATGCGCTGGGAGTACGACAGCACCTTGGTGCGGCTGTGCGGCGCGGGGCGCAAACGGACCACCTGGGGGCCGAGTTTGACGAGCCGGTCGTATCGATAATGCGTGATGTGGCTCAGGGCAACATGAATGGCCATGTGGGGGCTTTCAACGGGGAGGAAACAATGGATCGTCGGGCAAAGGCTGGGCCGTGGGCGTTCGGTCTCATCCTAGCAAGTCTTGCGCCAAAGAACGATGACGGCACCGCAAGCACTGCAATCGCAGCGGTGCGCCAGCCGATCCGCTGACCATGCGCGTGGGTTGGCTGGCGGGTGGGCCGGGCTGGGTGCTGGGCGTGGCGCTGCAACTGCAGCAGCCGGCGTTGTGGCCCTGGTGGGTGTACGCCTGGGTGCTGTGCGCCGGTGTGTTCTTGGCGCTGGTTTCGCGTCGGGCGGGTCGAGCCAGGGGCGTTGTGCTGGCTTTCCTGGCGGGTGGCCTCATCGGCTTTGGGCTCACCGGCGCCCGCGCCGCGCACTTCGCCAGCCACGCGCTGGACCCGGCCCTTCAGGGCGTCGACATCGAACTGGTCGGCCGCGTGGCGGCTTTGCCCCAGCGCACTGCGCAAGGCGAGCGGTTTGACCTGGTGGTCGAGTCGGCCACCCGTGCGGGTCAGGCGGTCACCGTGCCCGAGCGCATCCAGCTCGGCTGGACCAGCGGATGGGGGGCCGCTGCCGAAGGGCCGTTGTGGGAACTGGCCAGCCGTGGCCCCACCGTGCGGGCCGGGGACCGCTGGCGCTTCACGGTGCGCCTGCGCAGCCCGCACGGCCTGTCCAACCCCCACGGTTTTGACCGTGAGCACTGGCTCTGGGAGCGCGGCATCCAGGCCACGGGCCACGTGAAGAGCGGCCCGCGCGACCCGGCGCCCGAGCACTTGGGGTCCACCTGGCACCACCCGCTGGAGGCCATTCGCCAGCGCGTGAGCGAGCGCATCGACGAGCGCGTGGACGATCCGCGCGCCGCCGGGGTGCTGGCGGCACTGGTGGTGGGCGACCAGTCCGCGATCGACCGGGACGACTGGGCGCTGTTCCGCACCACGGGCGTTGCGCATCTGATGAGCATTTCCGGGCTCCACGTGACCATGTTCGCCTGGCTGGCCACCGCGCTGCTGGCCTGGGGCTGGCGCCGGTTGGCACCGGTCTGGCCGCAGGCCTTGCTGGCGGTGCCCGTGCCGGTGGTGGCCGGCTGGGGCGGCGTGGCGCTGGCGGCGACTTATGCGCTGTTTTCCGGCTGGGGTGTGCCGGCGCAGCGCACGGTCATCATGCTGGCCGTGGTGGTGGGTTTGCGCCTCGGGGTGCGGCACTGGCCCTGGCCGGTGGTGTGGCTGCTGGCCATGTCGGCCGTGTTGTTGCTTGATCCGTGGGCGCTGATGCAGCCGGGCTTCTGGCTCAGTTTTGTGGCGGTGGGCATTCTGTTTGCCACCGACCCCGGGCGCACGCAGCGCCCATCCGGGGGCGGGGTGCTGGGGCGTGCGGGTCGATCGGTGGCGGGGTTGGTGCGCGAGCAGGGCGTGGTGACCATCGCGCTGGCGCCGCTCACGCTGCTGTTGTTCGGGCAGTTTTCGGTGGTGGGCTTGCTGGCCAACCTGGCGGCCATTCCGGTGGTGACCTTGCTCATCACGCCCCTGGCCATGCTGGGCGTGGCCTTGCCGCCGCTGTGGGACGTGGCGGCCTGGGTGGTGCAGGCCATGGCCTCGGGACTGCAGTGGATGGGGCAAGCCGCCTGGGCCGCGGTGTTTCGACCGGCGGCACCGTGGCCCTTGGCGTTGGCGGCGGTCGCCGGCGGCGCACTGCTGGTGTTGCGCCTGCCGTGGGTGGTGCGCTCGGCGGGCTTGTTGTTGCTGGCACCCGTGTTGCTGTATGCGCCGCCGCGCCCGGCGCCGGGGCAGTTCGAGTTGCTTGCGCTGGACGTGGGGCAGGGCAGCGCCGTGCTGGTGCGCACCGCCGGCCACAGCCTGCTGTTCGACACCGGTCCGCGCTTTGGCCCCGACAGCGATGCCGGCGAACGCGTGGTGCTGCCGTTGCTGCGCGCGCTGGGCGAGCGGCTCGATGCGGTGGTGGTGAGCCACCGCGACAGCGATCACGCCGGTGGGGCCGGGGCGGTTCGCGCGGCGCACCCGCGGGCCCGCTGGTTGTCGTCGTTCAGTGCCGATGCACCCGAGCGCTGCGTGGCGGGTCAGCGCTGGAGCTGGGACGGCGTGGACTTCGAGGTGCTGCGCCCGCTGCCCGACGACTACGGCCCCGAAGGCGAGGGCCTGCTGAGCAGCAACGCCATGTCGTGCGTGTTGCGCGTGGCCAGCGCACGCCACAGCGCTTGGCTCGGTGGCGACATCGACGCCGCGCGCGAGGTGCAACTGGCCCTGGCCCGGCCCGATGACCGCGCCACCGTGCTGCTCGCGCCGCACCATGGCAGCCTCACCTCCAGCAGCCCGGTGCTGCTCAACACCTTGCAGCCGCGCTGGGTGCTGGTGCAGTCGGGTTACCGCAACCGGTTCGGCCACCCGGCGCCCGCCGTGCTGGAGCGCTACCGGCAGCGCGGCGTGCGTTGGGTGAATTCACCGGACTGCGGCGCAGCGACCTGGCGCAGCGCCGAGCCCGAGGTGGTGCACTGCCACCGGGAGGAACACCGGCGCTATTGGCACCACGCCGGTGCTGGCCAGGCCGCGGGGCTCAGCGCAGGTGGTGCACCGCCGCCTGCTCGTACACCGGTGTCGACAAGCCCTCGTAGCGCGCCTTGAGCTGCAGCGAGAGGAATTGCGAGTAGTGCCGGCTCTGGTGCAGGTTGCCCCCGTGGATCCACAGCTGCGGTTGGTTGGTGGGTTTCCACATGTTGCGCAACTCACCTTCCCAAGGCCCCGGGTCCTTGGTCGTGGCCGAACCCAGGCCCCAGACCTTGCCCACGCGGTCCGCCACCTCGGGAGAGACCAGATCCGCCAGCCAGTGGTTCATGGAGCCGAACCCCGTGGCATAGACCAGCACGTCGGCGGGCAACTCCGTGCCATCGGTCAACGTCACGGATTGGGGGTTGATGCGTTCGATGTTCACACCGCTCTTGAGCTTGATGCTGCCGTTGGCCACCAGTTCGCAGGCGCCCACGTCGATGTAGTAGCCCGAGCCCCGGCGCAGGTACTTCATGAACAGACCCGAGCCGTCGTCACCGAAATCGAGCATGAAGCCGGCCTTCTCCAGGCGGCCGTACAGATCGGCATCGCGCTTCTTCATCTCGTCGTACACCGGGATGTGGAAGGTGTGCATGATCTTGTAGGGCACGCTGGCGAAGATCAGGTCGGCCTTGTGGTGGTCGATGCCGCTCTTGACCGCCTGCTCCGAGTACAGCCCGCCCAAGGCCAGCTCCATCAGCGAATCCGACGGTGCGATGTGCGTGCTGCTGCGCTGGACCATGGTCACATCGACGTCGTTTTCCCACAGCGCTGCGCAGATGTCGTGCGCCGAGTTGTTGGAGCCCAGCACCACCACCTTCTTGCCCTGGCAGGCCTCGGGTCCGGGGTGCTTGCTGGAATGGTGCTGGTCGCCCAGGAAGGTCTCGGCGCCGGCGATCTTCGGCACGTTGGCGTAGCCCGACACCCCCAGCGCAAACACCAGCTGCTTGGGGCGCAAGGTCACTTCCTGGCCGTCGCGTTCCACCACCACTTCCCACTCGCCTTTGGCCTCGTCGAACCGCGCTTTTTTGGCGGTGGTCGAGCCCCAGTAGTTGAGCTCCATGACCTTAGTGTACATCTCCAGCCAGTCGCCCACCTTGTCCTTGGGCGCGAACACCGGCCAGTCGTCCGGGAAGGGCATGTAGGGCAGGTGGTCGTACCACACCGGGTCGTGCAGGCAGAGCGATTTGTAGCGGTTGCGCCAGCTGTCGCCAGCCCGCGCGTTTTTCTCCACCACGATGGTGGGCACACCCAGCTTTTTCAAGCGGGCCGCGAGGATGATGCCGCCCTGACCGCCGCCGATGATCAGCACATACGGCTGCTCCTCGTAACCCAGTTTCGCTTCTTCTTCCTGCCGCAGCTCCAGCCAGCTCTTGCGCGCTTTTTTCGATCCGTGCTCGGCCCCTTTGATGCGGTTGTCGCCGCGCTTTTCCTCGAAACCCTTGAGCTCGGTCATGGTCGTGAGGAAGGTCCAGGCCTGGTCGCCTTGGGGCGTGGCCTTCAGGCGCAGGTGCCCTCGGCCGCGGGCCACGGTGGTCTCGAAAGTGAACCAGGCATCCACAATGCCGTCGGCCTCGGTGGCCTCGCCTTCGAGCGCAAAGTGGCTGGGCGCTGTGTCGGCCAGGCGATCGCGCAGCATGGCCGCGATGGCGGGGCGGCCTTCCTGCGTGCGGATGTTCCAGGTGAAGGCCACGAGGTCGCGCCAGAAGCTGTCCTCGGTGAAGGCGGACGTGACGGCATGGATGTCGCCGGTGGACAAGGCGGTCTCGAAATCCGACAGCCAGCTCGATGCCCTTTGGGAAGGGGTGTGGGTCATGGGTCTTGTCTCCTGTTGTGGGTCGCCTTCAACATGAAGGTTCGACCGGCTCAACCATCACAAGACCCGTGCCAGCACGCGGAGAACGTCAAGTCTTTGAATCAGAACGGTATTTTTTTGAACGCGGGGGTGTTCACCTGTCACGGTGTGACACCCCGCCTGTGACACCTGTCACGGCAGCGTGGGCTGCCGGTTGGGCGACACGATGCCCGCGCGTTTCATGCGGCGGTACATCGTCATGCGCGACAGCCCGAGCTGCCGCGCCACGGCACTCACGTTCCACTGCGCCTGGGTGAGCGCTTCCAGCAGGGCATCGTCCGAGGCCGGGTTTTCGGCGGGCGGGGCCGCCGCACGGAAGGGGGTGGTCATCGGCGAGCGCGGTCTCAGCTCGGGCAGGTCATCCACATCGATGGTGGGCGTTCGGCTCACGCTCATGGCGAAGTCCAGCGCGTTGCGCAGTTCGCGCAGGTTGCCCGGCCAGTCGTGCGCCAGCAGCCGGGCGCGGGCGGGCGGCGTCAGCGTCTTGCCGTCGAGCATGCGCTCGACCATGGCGCCCAGGTCGGAGCGTTCGCGCAGCGGGGGCAGGTCGATGTGGGCACCGTTGAGGCGGTAGTACAGATCGTCGCGGAAGCGCCCCGCCTTCACCAGTGCCTCCAGCGGCGCGTGGGTCGCAGCGATCACGCGGATGTTCACGGGCACGGGCTTGAGCGCGCCGACCGGCAGCACCTCGCGCTCCGAGAGCACGCGCAGCAGGCGCGCCTGCAGGGCCAGCGGCATGTCGCCGATTTCATCCAGGAACAGGGTGCCGCCATCGGCTTCCGGGATCAGGCCGCGTTTGCCTCTGGGCGCCGCCCCGGAAAAGCTGCCGGGCAAATGCCCGAAGAGTTCGCTCTCGATCAGGCTTTCGGGGATGGCGGCGCAGTTCACCGCCACGAACGGCCGGTGGCGCCGCTCGCTGCTGGCGTGCACCGCCTTGGCGAAATACTCCTTGCCCACCCCGGTTTCGCCGGTCACCAGCAAGCTGATGGGCGAGTTCACCAGGCGCGCGGCGCGGTGGATCTGTCGCTCCAGCGTGGCGTCGCCCGCCGACAGGGCGCGCAGCGGCTGCGGCAAGGGCGACGGTGGGGCGCTCTGTGCAGCGCTCAGGCGCGGGGGCGGGGGGGACGCAGAGAGGAACAGGAGCTGGCGCTTGTTGGTGGGCATCAGCGCGCGCTGGTCCGAGGGGCGCGCCTGCACGAAGTCGCCGATGCGGGAGAACGGCACATCGAACAGGTCTTCGAAGCGCAGATCGGTCAGGGCCTGCGCACCGGGGCGCTCAAACGCCAGCTGGGCGCGGCGGTTGTGCCCGATCACGCGACCGTTGGTGTCGAGTGCCAGCATGTACTCGGGCTGCACGTCGAGGAACTGGGGCGCCGCGGAGAGCCGAAGGATCCAGTCGCGGCGGTGCCGGTGCAGGAACGCGGCGTTCTCGATGTCGTGCGCGTACATCTGCACCAGTTGCAGCGCGAGGTGCTGGCTGGCCTTGGGTTGCTGCGAGCTGAGCTGGGAGATGTCGAGCACCGCGCTGAGAACGCCCTTGCTGTCGAAGATGGGTGCGGTGGTGCAGGTGAGCGGGATGTGGGTGGCGTCAAAGTGGTCGTCCAGGTGCACGGTGAGCGCCTGCCCGGTGGTGATGCAGGTGCCCACCCCGCAAGTGCCGGCGTGTTGCTCGCTCCAGTCCGCACCCAGGTACAGCCCGGCCTTGCGCAGGCTGGGCTCGAACACCAGGTCGCCCAGAAAATCGACCGTGACGCCGCGCGCGTCGGTGAGCAGCACCACGTAGCCCAGCCCCGCCACCTTGGTGTAGAGCGACTCCAGGCCGTGCCGCGCGATGTGCAGGAAAGCCTCCATCTGGTCCTGGTGCTCCCGCAGGCGCGCTTGCGGCAGGATCACCGCCTCCTGCATGCGCGTGGGGTCCAGCTGGTGCTGGTGCACGCAACGGTGCCACGACTCGCGGATGACCCGCTCGTTGCCGATGGCCACCGGCGCGCCCAGGCCGCTTTCGGCCACTCGCATCACCGCGGCAATGTGCTGATGCTGGCTGGCATTCATGGCAGAACTCCCGGTTCGACTCGCACGGATGTTGGCTCGCGCCAACGCGGCCCTCGATTAGAAGTCGACCCGGGGGTGCGGCTTCACAGGGTTTTCCGTAAGAGCCTCTGCCGTCAAAAGATGAAGGAAAGCCCTGTGCCGGCCTTTTGCTGGCCCGCTCCTTGCTATGCTGTGGGCAGGAGAAAAAAGCCCATGAGCAGACCCATGTTTGACGAAATGAATGCCTCGCCCAGCGAGGTCCGGGCCCATTACGAGAACTACGCCCGCTGGCTGGCGCAGCAGCCCGAAGAGGTGATGGCGGCCCGCCGGGAAGAGGCTGAAATGATCTTCCGGCGTGTCGGCATCACCTTTGCGGTGTACGGCGCCAAAGACGAGGACGGCTCCGGCACCGAGCGCCTGATCCCGTTCGACCTGATTCCCCGCATCATCCCGGCGCACGAGTGGCACAGCATGGAAGAGGGCCTGGTGCAGCGTGTGACCGCGCTCAACCGCTTCATCCACGACGTCTACCACGACCAGGAAATCATCAAGGCCGGCATCGTCCCGGGTGACCAGATCTTCAAGAACGCGCAATTCCGGCCCGAGATGATGGGCGTCGACGTGCCCTGCGGCGTTTATTCGCACATCGCCGGCATCGACATCGTGCGCGCCGGCAATGCCGACGGCACCGGCAGCTACTACGTGCTCGAGGACAACCTGCGCGTGCCCAGCGGCGTGAGCTACATGCTCGAAGACCGCAAGATGATGATGCGGCTCTTCCCCGAGCTCTTCGGTGAGAACCGCGTGGCCCCCGTGGCCCACTACCCCGACCTGCTGCTGGAAACCCTGCGCGCGGTGAGCCCGGCCACCACGGCCGAGCCCACGGTGGTGGTGCTCACGCCCGGCATGTACAACAGCGCCTACTTCGAACACGCCTTCCTCGCGCAGCAGATGGGCATCGAGCTGGTGGAGGGCCAAGACCTCTTCGTCAAGGACAACTTCGTCTACATGCGCACCACGCGCGGCCCCAAGCGGGTGGACGTGATCTACCGCCGGGTGGACGACGACTTCCTCGACCCCTCGGTGTTCCGCCCCACCTCCACGCTCGGCTGCGAAGGCCTGCTCAGCGTGTACCGCAGCGGCAACGTGGCCATCTGCAACGCGGTGGGCACCGGTGTGGCCGACGACAAGTCGATCTACCCCTATGTGCCCAAGATGATCGAGTTCTACCTGGGCCAGAAACCGATCCTGAGCAACGTGCCCACCTTCATGGGACGCGACGCCGAAGACCTCAAGTACATGCTCGCCAACATGAAGGACCTGGTGGTCAAAGAGGTGCACGGCGCCGGCGGCTACGGCATGCTGGTCGGCCCGGCCTCCACCCAGGCCGAGATCGAGGATTTCCGCAAGGCCGTGCAGGCCAACCCCAGTGGTTACATCGCACAACCCACGCTCTCGCTCTCCACCTGCCCCACCTATGTGCAAAGCGGCGTGGCCCCGCGCCACATCGACCTGCGCCCCTTCGTGCTCAGTGGCAAGGAAGTGCAGATGGTGCCGGGCGGCCTCACCCGCGTGGCGTTGAAAGACGGTTCGCTGGTCGTCAACTCCTCGCAGGGTGGTGGCACCAAGGACACCTGGGTTCTGGAAGATTGAATTGAATGCCTGGGGGCGGATCTTCAGCCCTGACCCCCACTGATCAAGGACGTACCATGCTTTCGCGCACCGCCGACCACCTCTTCTGGATGTCCCGCTACACCGAGCGCGCGGAGAACACCGCCCGCATGCTCGACGTGAACTACCAGACCTCGCTGCTGCCGCAGTCCGCCGCCGTGGCGCAGGTGGGCTGGGAAGGCTTGCTGGTCATCAGCGAGCTCATGCCCGCCTACAACAAGAAGTACGGCCAGGAAATCACGCCGCGCAACGTGCTCGACTTCATGGTGCGCGACGAGTCCAACCCGTCGAGCATCGCCACCTGCCTGAAGGCCGCGCGTGAAAACGCCCGCGCGGTGCGCGGCGCGCTCACCACCGAGCTGTGGGAAACGCAGAACCAGACCTGGCTCGAACTCGGCCGCATGCTCAAGAGCAAGAATTTCGAGCGCGACCCCAGCGAATTCTTCGAGTGGGTCAAGTTCCGCTCGCACCTCTCGCGCGGCGTGGCCATCGGCACCATGCTGCAAGACGAAGCGTTCCACTTCTACCGCATGGGCACCTTCCTGGAGCGGGCCGACAACACCGCGCGCCTGCTGGATGTGAAGTTCCACGCCGTGCACAGCGACTTCTTCGGCAACGCCAGCGAGCTCGATCAGGAATACGACTTCTACCACTGGAGCGCCATCCTGCGCAGCGTGAGCGGCTTCGAGGTCTACCGCAAGGTCTACCGCGACGTGATCTCGCCCGAGCGCGTGGCCGAGCTGCTCATCCTGCGCGCCGACATGCCGCGCAGCCTGGCCGCCAGCCTGAACGAAGTGGTCAACAACCTCGCCGTGGTCTCCAACGACCTGTCGGCCGAAACCCTGCGCCGCGCCGGCAAGCTCAAGGCCGACCTGCAGTACGCCCGAATCGACGAGATCCTGGCCACCGGCCTGCACGCCTTCTTGACACAGTTCCTCGACCGGGTGAACGAACTGGGCGGGCGTATCAGCAAGGACTTTCTGGTGCCGGCAGGCTGAAGCACGCCGACCTGCAATGCATCGACAAAGGCCAGCTTCGCGCTGGCCTTTTTCATGTCGATCGCGCTTCCCGGCAAACGGCGTACGCCACCCGGCGTACATACGCCCTGGGGTGTCTTCCCTAGCATTCGGTTGTCCGCTGAGCCACGCCCGAAGAGGGCAGCCGGCGGCGCCAACACCAACCCCTCACGGGACCCCAGGAACACAGGAGAAGCGCCATGTCGACCACCCCCACCACTGCAAACGCCCGCCGTTTCACACTCAAGACCTTGGCTGCCGCAGCCACGGTCGCCACGCTCGGCTTCACCGGCCTGAGCGCCCACGCCCAGGAGACCATCAAGGTCGGCGTGCTGCACAGCCTCTCGGGCACCATGGCCATTTCGGAAACCGTGCTCAAGGACACGGTGCTGATGGCGATCGACGAGATCAACGCCAAGGGCGGGCTGCTGGGCAAGAAGCTGGAGCCCGTGGTGGTGGACCCGGCGTCCAACTGGCCGCTGTTCGCTGAAAAAACCAAACAGCTGCTCACGCAGGACAAGGTCGCCGTGATCTTTGGCTGCTGGACCTCGGTGTCGCGCAAGTCGGTGCTGCCGGTGGTGGAAGAGGCCAACGGCCTGCTGTTCTACCCCGTGCAATACGAAGGTGAAGAGCTGAGCAAGAATGTGTTCTACACCGGTGCCGCGCCCAACCAGCAGGCCATTCCCGCGGTGGAATACCTGATGAGCAAGGACGGCGGTTCGGCCAAGCGCTGGGTGTTGCTGGGCACCGACTACGTGTACCCCCGCACGACCAACAAGATCCTGCGCGCCTTCCTGAAGGCCAAGGGCGTGGCCGACGCCGACATCATGGAGGAGTACACCCCGTTCGGTCACTCCGACTACCAGACCATCATTGCCAAGATCAAGAAGTTCTCGTCCGAAGGCAAGAAGACGGCCGTGGTCTCCACCATCAACGGTGACTCCAACGTGCCGTTCTACAAGGAACTGGGCAACGCCGGTCTCTCCGCCAAGGACGTGCCTGTGGTCGCCTTCTCGGTGGGCGAAGAAGAGCTGCGCGGCGTGGACACCAAGCCGCTGGTGGGCCACCTGGCCGCCTGGAACTACTTCATGAGCATCAAGAGCCCGGCCAACACCGAGTTCGTGAAGAAGTGGAGCGCGTACGCCAAGGCCAAGAACATCCCCGGCCACAAGGACAAGCCGCTGACCAACGACCCGATGGAAGCCACCTACATCGGCATCAACATGTGGGCACAGGCCGTGACCAAGGCCAAGTCGACCGACACCGACAAGGTGATCGCCGCCATGGCCGGCCAGACCTTCAAGGCGCCGGGTGGCTTCACCAGCACCATGGACAAGGAAAACCACCACCTGCACAAGCCGGTGTTCATCGGCGAGATCAAGGCCGACGGCCAGTTCAACGTGGTGTGGAAGACGCCGGGCCCGGTGGTTGCGGACCCATGGAGCGACTACATCGCCGAGAACAAGGGCAAGAAGAACGTTCCTGAGAAAAAGTAACACCCCCCTGCGCCGCTGACGCGGCTTCCCCCCTCTCTGGCGCGCCTGCGGCGCTGGGAGGGGGGACGGCATCTGGGGCCGGCGGAGCCGGACCCTCGATGCCCTTGGGATGGCGGGCCTGCGCGCCACTGTGATCGCTTTTGTCGGCTTAGGAATTCACATGACGATTCGTTGGCTCCGTTTGTTGGGGCTGTTTTTGGCGATCTGGATGGGCGCGGGCGCCGCCCATGCCCTCACACCGGCCGACGCCCTGGCCCTGGTGGACGGTGACACCGATGTGCGCATCGACACCCTGAACAAGCTCGCGGCCGAGCCCGACGAAAAAGCGTCGGCGCTGATCAAGGCCATGGCCGAAGAAGCTGTGCGCCTGCAGGGTGAGCGGGTCCTCATCGTGGTGGACGACGCTGCCGTGGATGCCGTGACCGGCGAGAAGCTGCCGCTGCCCGACGACGCGGGCGACGTGATGATCAACAACCGCCTGCGCAGCGCCATGGACAGTGCGCTGGCCGGCATGGAGCTGGTGGGGGCCGCGCCCGAACGCCAGCGCGAAGCCGCGCGCACCTTGCAGCGCAGCGCCTTTGAAGAACCCGACATCAGCCAGCTCGCGCTGATCGACAAGGCCCTGGCTGGCAACTTGGATGCGCAGGCACGCCAGAACCTGGAGCTGGCGCAGGCCGCCGTGCTGCTCGCAAGCGTTGACCCGGCCCAGCGCCTGGCCGCTGCGCAAAAACTCGGCGAAGCCAAACAACCCATCGTGCGGCCGCTGTTGCTGCAACAAATGGACAAGGAAACCGATGCCGGCGTGAAAGCCGCGCTGGCCGATTCGCTCAAGGGCATCGACCGCATGCTGGCTTTGGGCAACACCCTGGCGCAGGCCTTCACCGGCATCAGCCTCGGCTCCATCCTGCTGCTGGCGGCACTCGGCCTGGCCATCACCTACGGGCTCATGGGCGTGATCAACATGGCCCACGGCGAGCTCATCATGATCGGTGCCTACGCCACCTGGCTGGTGCAGGTGTTCTTTCGCCAGTCGCTGCCCGAGTATTTCGACTGGTACCTGCTGGCTGCCTTGCCCATCGCCTTCACCGCGTCTGCCCTGGTGGGCGCGGCCATGGAGCGTTCGGTGATCCGTTTCCTCTACGGCCGCCCGCTGGAAACGCTGCTCGCCACCTGGGGCATTTCGCTGGTGCTCATGCAGGCGGTGCGCAGCCTTTTCGGCGCGCAAAACGTGGGCGTGGAAAACCCGAGCTGGATGAGCGGCGGCGTCACGTTTCTGGGCAACCTCAACCTGCCGTGGAACCGCATCATCATCATCGGCTTCGCGGTGGCGGTGCTGGTGGGCGTGACGCTCATGATCACCAAAACCCGCCTGGGTCTCTTTGTTCGCGGCGTCACACAAAACCGGCCCATCGCCTCGTGCATGGGCGTGAACACCGCGCGCATCGACACCTACGCGTTTGCACTCGGCTCGGGCATCGCGGGCCTGGCGGGCTGCGCGCTCAGCCAGATCGGCAACGTCGGCCCCGACCTCGGCCAGAGCTACATCGTGGACTCGTTCATGGTGGTGGTGCTCGGCGGCGTGGGCCAGATCGCCGGCACGGTGTACGCCGCGCTCGGCCTGGGCCTGCTCAACAAGTTCATTGAAGGCTGGGCCGGCGCCGTGCTGGCCAAGATCGCGGTGCTGGTCTTCATCATCGTCTTCATCCAGAAAAGACCCCAGGGCATCTTTGCCATGAAAGGCAGGGAGGCGGCATGAGCACCGACGCCAGCACTGTTTTGCCGGCACCCGGCCCCCTGCTCACCCGCGCCGGGTGGAGCGCCTTCGTCGTCGCTTTGCTCGTGGTGTGCGCTGTCGCGCCGCTGCTCAACCTGTTTGTGCCCGAAGGCAGCGCCTTCCACCTGAGCGACTACATGGTCGGCCTGCTCGGCAAGATCATGTGCTACGCCATCTGCGCGCTGGCCATGGACCTGATCTGGGGCTACACCGGCATCCTGTCGCTGGGCCACGGCATGTTCTTCGCGCTCGGCGGCTATGCGATGGGCATGTACCTGATGCGCCAGATCGGCCGCGACGGCAACTACCAGTCGGACCTGCCCGACTTCATGGTCTTCCTCGACTGGAAGGAGCTGCCCTGGCACTGGGGCTTCAGCGACTCCTTCGTCGCCACGCTGTTCCTGATCGTCGCGGTGCCGGGGCTGCTGGCCTTCGTGTTCGGCTTCTTCGCGTTCCGCTCGCGCATCAAGGGCGTGTACTTCTCGATCATCACGCAGGCGGTCACGTTCGCCGCCATGTTGCTGTTCTTCCGCAACGAAACCGGCTTCGGCGGCAACAACGGCTTCACCGACTTCAAGCGCATCCTCGGCATGCCGCTCGCGACACCCGGCATGCGGATGACGCTGTTCGTGCTGACGGGGCTGACGCTGATCGGTTTTTTCCTGTTCGCGCGCTGGCTGGTCACCAGCAAGTTCGGCCGCGTGCTGCAGGCCATCCGCGATGCCGAGACGCGGGTCATGTTCACCGGCTACGACCCGCTGAAATACAAGCTGACGATCTGGGTCATCTCGGCGGTGATGTGCGGCATTGCCGGCGCGCTGTACGTGCCGCAGGTCGGCATCATCAACCCGGGCGAAATGAGCCCGGCCGCCAGCATCGAGATCGCCATCTGGGCGGCAGTGGGTGGCCGCGGCACGCTGATCGGGCCGATCGTCGGCGCCTTCTTCGTCAACGGCGCCAAGAGCTGGTTCACGCAGGTGTTCCCCGAGTTCTGGCTGTACTTCCTCGGGGCCTTGTTCATCGCGGTGACGCTGTTCCTGCCGAACGGCATCGTGGGCCTGCTGCGTCGCAAGAAGGACGATCCCTCATGACCCCCGATCTGATGAAGGCCGGCGCCCAGATCCGCCGCGCCCGCGATGAAAAGTCACTCGTTGAAAACGGCTCCGGGGGTCGCCAGGCCAGCTACGGCCGCTTGCACGAGCCCGGCACACTCGATGTGTCACACGGCGCCATCCTGTACCTCGATGACATCACCGTCAGCTTCGACGGCTTCAAGGCCTTGAATGCGCTGTCCTTGAGCATCAGCGCTGGCGAGCTGCGTTGCATCATCGGCCCGAACGGTGCCGGCAAGACGACGATGATGGACGTGATCACCGGCAAGACGCGGCCCGACCTGGGGCACGCCTACTTCGGCTCGACGATCGACCTGCTGCGCCTGCGCGAGAACGAGATCGCGTCGATCGGCATCGGCCGCAAGTTCCAGAAGCCCACCGTGTTCGAGCAGCTGAGCGTGTTCGAGAACCTGGAGCTGGCGCTGCGCGCCGACCGTGGTGTGCGCGCGTCGATGTTCTTCCGCCTCAGCGGCGAGCAGCTCGACCGCATCGGCGAGATGCTGACACTGATCCACCTGAAAGACAGCGCGCAGCGCAACGCCGGGCTGCTGAGCCACGGCCAGAAGCAGTGGCTGGAGATCGGCATGCTGCTGATGCAGGACCCGAAGCTGCTGCTGCTCGACGAACCCGTGGCCGGCATGACCGACGAAGAAACCGAGCGCACCGCGCAGCTGTTCCTCACGCTCAAGGGCAAACATTCGCTGATGGTGGTGGAGCACGACATGAGCTTCATCCGCACGATTTCGGAGAAGGTCACGGTGTTGTGCGACGGCGCGGTGCTGGCCGAAGGCACGCTGGACGAGGTGCAGGCGGACGAACGCGTGATCGAGGTTTATCTGGGTCGCTGAGGACAAACACATGAGCCTGCTCGAAGTCAAAGACATCAACCAGTACTACGGCGGCAGCCACATCCTGCGCAACGTCAATCTGCAGGCCGAGCTCGGCCAGGTGACCGTGGTGCTCGGTCGCAACGGCGTGGGCAAGACCACGCTGCTCAAGTCGCTCATGGGGCTGGTGCCCATCAAGAGCGGCAGCATCACGCTCGACGGTGTGCCCATTGCCGGCACCACGCCGTATGAGCGTGCCCGCATGGGCATGGGCTTCGTGCCACAAGGCCGCGAAATCTTCGGCCGCCTCACCGTGCAGGAGAACCTGCTCATGGGCTTGGCCTACAAGAAGGGCAGCACGCCCATTCCGCCCGAGCTGTTCGAGTTGTTCCCCGTGCTCAAGCAGATGCTGGGCCGGCGCGGTGGTGACCTGTCGGGCGGGCAGCAGCAGCAGCTCGCGATCGCGCGTGCGCTGGCGGCTGGCCCCAAGCTGCTGCTCCTGGACGAGCCCACCGAGGGCATCCAGCCCAACATCATCAAGGACATCGGCCGCGTCATCCGCATGCTGGCCGACCGCGGCAACATGGCCATCGTGCTGGTGGAGCAGTACTACGACTTCGCCGAAGCCCTGGCCGACCGGTATGTGGTCATGGAGCGTGGCGAGGTGATTGCGAGCGGCCCCGGCAGCGAGATGCAGGCCAAGGGCGTGCGCCAGCTCGTGGCCATCTGAACCGATCGCCCGATTCGCAGCCCGATGCCGCCCTCAGGCAGGTGGCGCGTGTCCGAGCAGCAGCGTGCAGCTGTCCGACACCTGATCGGCATCGAGCCCCAGGCCCACCAGCACGTCGTACAGACCTTCCAGCGCTTCGATCATCGGCTTGGGCGCGAAGTGCGGCGCCTGGTGCTGGCAGTGCTCGAGCGCGAATGCGTGCAACCAGTCGCCATCGTGGCGGTTCAGACCGACGCAGCCGAAGCGGTCGGTGAGTTCCATGAAACGCAGCAGGAGGCAGAAGCTCACCCAACCGGAGCTGAAGCGCGCCTGCGCGCGCGCCAGGGCATGAAGCCGGTCGCGGCTGAGCCCGCGCGGTGCGAGCGGTTCGTGGAAGACCGTCAACGCCAGCTCCAGGCCGAAGGCGGGCAGGTGATCGGGCGGGCTTTGTCGCATCACTTCATTCGCCAGCTGGTGGTGGATGGCGCGTGTGGCGTGCGCACGGTCCAGTTGGTGGACCAGCCGGGTCAAGCCCATCGGTTGCGCCATGCTGTGGCGCACCAGGCAGGGCAGCCAGAGTGCGGCATCGATGCGGGCATCGTGCAAGGTGCGCAAGGCCAGCAACGGGTGGTGTTCGTGACTGGCCAGCAGCAGGATGTCCACCACGGCTGCGCGTGCCGATGGGCACGACGGGTGGGCACGGTGACCGCTGCGGTGGGGTGCCAGCCAGTGCAGCACGTCGACCCAGGGGTCGGCCTCACCGGCGTCTGTGGTGTCGCGTGCGGCCTCGATCGCCAGCACGATGCGCTGCAGGGGCGGCAAGGCCAGGCAGGCGTGGCGCCGGTCCGGTTGCACCAGGGCCAGCCGCGCAGCGTGGGAGAACTGGTGGAGCAACTGGTGGCGCAGCCGGCGCGCCGGCTGGGGTTCCAGGCGTGCGCAGAGTTGCAGCAGACGCTCCAGCGTGCCTTGGCCCAGCGGTGAGAGGAGCCAGTGGTCGTCACACAGCTGGTCGCCCACACACACCAGGGGCGGGTGCTGGTGCGACAACCAGACCAGGGTTTCATCATTGTCGGGCGGCGTCTCCACCCGCTGCGCGATGTCCGCGGCAGGTGACCAGGGCAGGGCGAGCAAGCCCAGGTCGCCCACGATCTGCTGCATGCCCGCCGGGTCCGGCTCGGCTTCCAGGCGCCTCAGCGCCTTCGCCATCTGCGCGGGGGACAGCCTGTCCAGCCTCGGCTGCAGCAGCCCGATCACCTGCTGCAAGCCGTCGGTGGCTCCGCCCGTGCCGGGGGGCGACGGCATCAGTTGCAGCAGGTGCGACACCCAGACGGGCAGCGGTGCTGCGTCTGCCAGCAGGCTGCCGAGCAAGCCCAGCGTCAGTCGGCCTGGGTCCTGGGGAGGCACGCAGGCCCAGGCGGACACCAGGGCATGCGCCACCCGGTCGTGTCGGGTGTGGTGCAGCCGCAGGGCGTGCGCCATGTGCTCCAGCACGGGGGCCTCGACCGTGGCGTGCAGCACCCGGGCCGTGTGCAGGATCTGCACAAACGCGTGGTGGAAGTGTTCCGCCTGCTGCAGGTCGGCCTCATCGACGTCGATGTGCTGCAACTCCTCAAGTGCCTGGACCAGCAGGCCCTTGGCTTGCAACAACGTGAGTTCCTGCAGGGCGGCGCTGCGGATGTCGGTGCGCAGCAGCGATGGGTGCCTGGGCTTGCGCTGTGCGGCGTTGAAACGTGGCGGTGTGGGGGTGGGTGGGGTTTGCATGGCGTCTGGGACGGTGGGATGGAAAGCCCATCGTGCCCCGCCGCGCTGGTGGCGTGAATCGGCTCACCAACCGATGACGCGCTTGAAACGCCTGACCGTGCAGGCAACCGATGCGCACACCCCGAGCGCGCTCACTTGCCCAGCTGGACCAGCGCCGCCTGCAAACCCGACAGCCCTCCCACGCGTTGGTCGTTGATGAAGATCTGCGGCATCTGCCGCACCGACGGACCACATTTTTCGTAGAACGCCAGACGCTCGGTTTCGTCATCGATCCGGATCTCTTCGAAGGCGAGCGATCGGGACTTGAGCAGCATCTTGGCCGACTCGCATTGCGGGCAGGCGGACTTGGAATAGACGGTGATGTTGAGTGACATGGGGCGAGTTTACGGGCCGGATCCAGTCCCTCGGCGTTCGACGGGATGGACGCACGCGCACCACCCCGACCACACTGGCTGCCCCCTCACAAACAGGAGATGGTCATGTTGGGATGGTTTGAATGGGACGAGGTCCATCAGTGCCTGCGCGTCGTGATTCCGCCCTGGGATTGCGTGGATGCGCCGCGTCAGCCTGCCGACGTGGTGAAAGATCGGCAGGATGAACTCGTGAAGTTGATCGCCGGGATGTCGCTCAATCCGTTGCAGCGTGGTGCCATCAAAGATTACCTGTCACTGGCCGCCCACTGGATGTCCGAAGATCTCTTCAAGTTCGCGCTGGAAACCATGGTCTGCTTCGTGAAAGTCGATGCTTCACTGTTCGAGTCTGCCTTGACCGTTCAGAAGTTGGTGAGCCCACCGTTCAACGATCTGGTGAAGGCGGGCAATGCGTGTCGCCAGGAGATTGACGATCTTGTGGCATTGGGTCTGCTGATGTCGCGCACCACGCGACGCATCTATCTCAACGACCAGGTTTCGCGCGCGCGCGAGAGGCTGCACGACGACCATGGATTGGCCGAACCGCATGCCTCCATCAACCATTTGTTGGCCAGACTGGAAGCGGTGCTCCTGATGGCACCGCCCGCCCACGATGCGCCGGTGGGAGCCGCGCTGATCCCGGCTCAGGCAGATCAGCTGAGTACCCAGGTGCGCCGCCTCCTGCGCCGGCTGGTGTTTTCGATGGACAGCGCATTCCATGGGGCGCTGGCTGCCAACATTGACGCACTGGTGAAGGCTGAGCGGCAGGGCATCTTCCGTCATGTGGCCCAGGACCTGGGCCAGCTCGCCAGCGACGTTCCGCTCTTTGCCCTTTGCGAGCCGCTGTGGGTGCAGATCCAGCGGGTTGCAGACTGCAAGGATCGATCGGTGTTGCCCGACTGCCCGACCTTGGCACGCGAGGTGCTGGACCAGGCCGACGCCTGGATCACCGCTTGCGCGGGGGTGACCTACCGCTACACGCGAGCCTATCTGATCAGCTTGGGCAACCAGCAGCCCACTTCACCCCAACTCCTGCAAAGCCACGAACTGCTCACGCGCCACACCCGGGCTGCCGCGCAGCAACGCTTGAACCAGCGCCAACGATTTCTCGCCGGGCCCGCGCCCGCAGCTGGGGCGCTGACGTTGGTGGCCGACCCTGGGGCGCAGGTTGCCGACGATCCCGTGCACACCTGGCCGGTGGATCGCCTGGTGCGCTGGATCAACGGGCCCGTCACCAGTCAGGCGGCCGGCAAGGCGCTGGTCGATCAGCCCCGGCTGCTGAAGCGCGACAACGAACTGCTGGCCCTGGACCGCCAGCGCAGCGGCACCGAAGCCCCGGCCAAGGGCGAGAAAGACAGCCAGGCGCTCACCCAGGAAAGAGCGCAGGACATCGTGTGGCTGGGCCTGATCCAGTCGGCTGAGTACTTGCGTGACGAGCTGCGCGACCTCGGTGCGTTGGCCGACCGGCTCGGCCTCAAATGTGCTGAGCGCGGCAATGCCGCCACCGCCCTCAAGGCCATCGAAACCACCTTGCAGGCGATGGGCAGCTTCAAGAAAACCACCACCATCGCCAAGGCCCAGGCACAACTGGCGACCGCCAACAACTGCCTTGAAACGCTGCGCGCTTTTATCAAACCGGTGCAGGTTGCCGCCGAGAAGTTGCTGCGGTTTGGCGAATGCCTGGTGTTGCAGCTGCGCCAGGAGACCTTGGCGATGGGCAAGCACCACGGCGGGGTGATCGGTTGCCCGATGGCGTTGAACCAATGGGGCGCCGTGCGGGACCGTTTTCATCGGCGTTACTGCTCCCCGGTCCAGGTGTTGACCATGGACGGCGAACGCGTTCTGCTGCGCAGCGACCAGGCGCTGGCGCTGCACGTCACCGCCGGCAGTCAGAGCGGCTATGCGTTCGATGTGTCGGTGCACCTGTGGCAACGGCTGGACGAGTCGAAGGACGATCCCTTCGACACGTCGAGCGTGGAGCTGTTCCCGCCGATGAACACCCAGGGATGGTTTGACACCTTCATCACGTGCGCGGTGCTGCACGTGCCGCTGCCGTGAATCAGGCGGCGCTGACGGGCAAGCCGGCCGCACCCGGCGGCTTGTAGCCGGCGGGCAACGACACACCGCCCGGTGTGGCCACCGCGCCCGTGTGTTCACCCAGGCGCGAGTGCTGCGCGCTGGTGCGGTAGCGCTCGCGCAGCGCGTGGGTGCGCTCGGCCAGCGCCTCGTGGTCCGCAATGCGCACGTTGTAGCGCTGCAGCACCTGGTGGGCGGACTCGATCAATTTGGCGTTGAGTGTTCGCTCACCGTCCTCCAGCAGTTTCATCACCGTGCCCTGCGGGTCGCCCTTGATGCTGAGCGTCATGGCCTGCTCGGTCATTTTCAGAATCTGGCTGTGTGCGCTGCGCACCCGGTCGGCAAAGCCCTGCACGCCCGAGGCGGCGCAGGCCATCAGCTCGCTCATGGCCTTGCTGGTGCAAAAGCGCAGGGCCAGCGTGTCCACGGCGGCCTCGGATTCGTTGAGCGCGATCGATCGCATCTGCAGGCGGCCCATGAGCGCGAGCAGGTTGCACGCGGTCTCGAAGTCGAAGTCGGGGCTCAGGGCGTCGTTGGCCAGGCGGCGCACGTCGTCGAGCGCGCGCGCGGTGTTCTGGTGCTGCAGCGCCAGCAGGCTTTCGGCCATGCCGAGCAGGCGGTGGGGCCGGGCCGGCGCATGGCTGCGGTCACGCAGGCGGGTGAGCTGGTCCACCGTGCGGGCCAGGCCGCGCTGGTCGTTGTTGTCCAGCCGCGCGAAGGCCAGCATCAACAGGGCCTGGGGGTCGAACATCTTGGAGTCCAGTCCCAGGCGCGTGGCGCGGTCCAGCAGTTCCACGCCTTCGCTTTTCTCGCCGGTGTAATAGGCCAGCATGCCATGCTTGAGCAGGCGGCTGATGGACGACGGGGTCAGCTTGGTGGCCATCTGGTAGGTGGTCAGCGCGCTCTGGAAGTTGCCCAGCTCGAACTGCGCGCGGCCCATCACGTCGTAGGCGTCGGCGTATGCGTTGTCGTCCTGGATCAGGCTCTCCAGCGTGGTCACAGCCTTCGCCGGTTGGCCGCTCTCGAGCTGGGCACGCGCCACACCCAGACGGGCCCAGGGCAGCGTTTTCGCGGCGATCACCGCTTCGTAGAGCTTTTGCGCGTCGCCGATGTCCCCGTTGCGCAGCAGCAGTTCGGCGCCGATGCGCGCCGCGTAAAGCCAGTAAGTTCCCCGGGTCTCAAAGCGCTCCAGGCACAGCGCGGCGGCCTCGTCGAACCGCTCGGCGTCGATGGCGGTGAAAATGCCTTCCAGCGCTTTTTTTCGCTGTCGCGCCATCATGATGCGATCGCTCAGGCGGGCGCCGGTGTGGGGCTTGAGCAAATAGGCGTCGAGCGCAGACTCCGCGGCTTCAGCCACCTTGGCGTACGAGGCCTCGGCGGTGATCATGATGAACACCGTGTAAAAAGGCAGCAGCTGGTTGCGCCGCAGGTCGTCCAGCAGGTCCTGACCCGACATGGAATCGCGGTCGAAATGCTGTTCGCAGATCACCACGTCGTAACGGTTCACTTCCAGCTTGCGCCGGGCATCCACCAGCCGCGTGCACTGCGACACCGTCCCCACACCGAGTTCGCGCAACTGCGACACGATGATGGAACGCGACTGCAGGTTGCCCTCGATCACGAGTGCGTGGGCATCTTGCAGGTGGTTGGCGGCGGCGGGCATGGGTGGCTCGGGGCGCGCGGCGTGTGCGCCCATCAATGGCTGCTCCATTGTGTGCACGGGGTGGGCGTTCAGGTGCACCGATCAGCGGGTGCTTTGCACCCCAATTCGGTGTGGCTCAGACGCTCCAGATGCGCGGCGGGGTGTTGCGCAAACCCCAGGCTTCGGTGCGCAAAGTGCCCCAGACCCGCTGGAACAGCGCCATCAGCGGCTCCACCAGCGGCGCCACGGCTCGCACCACCAGCATGCGCGGGTTGGGGCAGGTGGCGCCCACGGGCACGCCGTGTTCGTCGCCCAGCACCGAGCGCACCACCGCCAGCAAATGCTCGCGGCGCTCGCGTGTGAGTGGCGTGCCCGTGGCCAGCCAGAGCGTGCCCATGCACTTGTGACCGCCCAGCCCCAGTGGGGATTCCAGCAGGCGCGTGTCGGCAGCATCGATGTGTGAGCGCTCCAGCCACAAACCCGGGATCTCCAGGTGTTGGGTCAGGCTGCCCCGATCAAATGGCTGGCCTGCGGTGGGCAGACCGAGCGCGCACACGTCCCAGCCGATCATTTCGGCGCCTTCGGCCAGCGTGGCGCGCAGCGTGTTGTGGGCGAGGCAGCCGGGGTAGGCAATGGCTTCCAGTGGCAGCCATTCGAGCCGTGCGCCTTCGTCGAGCGTGAGCACAATCCGCTGTTCGGTGGCGGGGCCGTCGGATTTGTAGAAGCGTGTTGCCCCGGGGGTGGCCAGCAGTCCGTGCGATTGGGTCGCCGCATGGGCGTTGACCACCAGCACATCGCCACCGACCAGTCCGCCCGGCGGGTGCACGATGACGTTGTGACAGATGCCGTGGCCCTCGGGGTAGAGGCTTTTGAGGATGCGCAGCGGACCGGTGTGGGCGTGCCGAAGCACGGTGCGCTGGTCGTCGCGGCGGTATTGGAGGTCGAGTTGGGCGTGCCAGGACATGCCGCGAGTTTAGGGGCTCGGTCGTGGCGTTGGCGGCGCGGAACCGGAACGTGTCGCTCATGAAAAAGGGGCGCCGAAGCGCCCCTGGTGTGCCGCAGGTGCACTCAATGCCTGGGTGCGCCGGTGGCCGCAGCCAGCGCCGTCATGTTGAGCACGCGCCGCACGGTGGCCGCCGGCGTGAGGATGTGCACCGTGCGCGCGGCGCCCATCAGGATGGGTCCGACCGTCACCCCCCCGCTGGCCGTGGTCTTCATCACGTTGTAGAGGATGTTGGCTGCGTCCAGGTTGGGGCAGATCAGCAGGTTGGCCGAGCCCGTGAGCGTGGTGTCGGTGAGGTAGGCGCTTCGGATCTCGGGCTGCAATGCAGCGTCGCCGTGCAGCTCGCCGTCGCATTCGATCTCGGGGTGTGCGGCCACGAACAGGTCGCGGGCGTGGGCCATCTTGCGGGCCGAGGCGCGCTTGCTCGACCCGTAGCTGGAGTGCGAGAGGAATGCGATCTTGGGCGGCAGGCCGAAGCGCTGCACTTCCTGTGCCGCCATCCAGGCGATCTCGGCCAGTTCCTCGGCGCTGGGCATCTCGTTCACGTACGTGTCGGCGATGAAGATCGGGCCGCGGTCGGTCATGAGCGCGTTGACCGAGGCGTAAAGCCCCGCGCCTTCGCGTCTGCCCAGCACATGGTCGATGCGCTCCAGGTGCGTCATGTAGCCGCCCACCAGACCGCAGATGAGCGCATCCGCATCCCCCAGCGACACCATGAGCGAACCGATGATGGTGTTGGAGCGGCGCACGGCGGCCTTGGCCACCTCGGGCGTGGCGCCCTCGCGGCCCATGAGCTGGTGGTAGTGCTCCCAGTACTGGCGGAAGCGCGGGTCGTCCTCGGGGTTGACGTTCTGCACGTCCTGCCCGAGCTTCATGCGCAGGCCGGCCTTGGCAATGCGCGCCTCGATCACGGCCGGGCGCCCGATCAGGATGGGCATCGCGAGCTGGTCATCGATCGCCATCTGCGCCGCGCGCAACGCGCGTTCGTCTTCGCCGTCGGCGTAGGCCACGCGTGCCTTGTTCGGCAAGGCTTTGGCAGCGTGAAAGATCGGCTGCATCAGGATGCCGGTCTGGTAGACGAAGCGGCTGAGTTCCTGCCGGTAGGCTTCCATGTCCTGGATCGGCCGCGTGGCCACACCGGAGTCGGCCGCGGCCTGCGCCACGGCGGGGGCGATGCGCAGGATCAGGCGCGAGTCGAACGGCTTGGGAATGATGTACTCGGGGCCGAAGCTGAGGTCTTGCCCGGCGTAGGCGTTGGCCACCTCCTCGCTGGTCTCGCTTTTGACCAGATCGGCGATCTGGCGCACGCAGGCCAGTTTCATTTCTTCGGTGATCTTGGTCGCGCCGCAGTCGAGTGCCCCACGGAAGATGTAGGGGAAGCACAGGACGTTGTTGACCTGGTTGGGGTAGTCGCTGCGGCCGGTGGCGATGATGCAGTCCGGCCGCACCGCCTTGGCCAGCTCGGGCCGGATCTCGGGCTCGGGGTTGGCCAGCGCCAGC
This sequence comes from Hydrogenophaga sp., assembly GCF_030158645.1. Lineage (GTDB taxonomy): Bacteria > Pseudomonadota > Gammaproteobacteria > Burkholderiales > Burkholderiaceae_C > Hydrogenophaga. The sequence continues at coordinate 28,014 of NZ_JAOASO010000138.1, forward strand.
ACGATGGGTTGGGGTCCCATGGTCTTCATCATCTCGGCGGTGAGCACGCCGGGCGCCGAGCAACCCAGGAACACGTCGGCGCCGTTGACCGCATCGGCCAGCGTGCGCAGCTCGGTCTTTTGCGCGAAGCGCGCCTTCGATTCGTCGTAGCCACCGGGGCGCCCTTCGTACACCACGCCTTTGGAATCGCACACGAAGATGTTGCTGCGTGCCACGCCCAGGCCGACCATCACGTCCAGGCAGGCGATGGCAGCCGCCCCCGCGCCGCTCACGGCCACCTTCACATCACCGATGTGCTTGCCCACCAGTTCCAGGCCGTTGAGCAGGGCGGCGGCCGAGATGATGGCGGTGCCGTGCTGGTCGTCGTGGAACACCGGGATGCCCATGCGCTCGCGCAGCTTCTTCTCGATGTAGAAGCACTCGGGCGCCTTGATGTCTTCGAGGTTGATGCCGCCCAGCGTGGGCTCCAGCGCGGCGATGATCTCGACCAGCTTGTCCGGGTCCTTTTCGTCCAGCTCGATGTCGAACACGTCGATGCCGGCGAACTTCTTGAACAGGCAACCCTTGCCCTCCATCACCGGCTTGCTGGCCAGCGGGCCGATGTCGCCCAGGCCGAGCACGGCGGTGCCGTTGGTGATCACGCCGACCAGGTTGCCCCGGCTGGTGTATTCGGCCGCGAGCCTGGGGTCGGCCTCGATGGCCAGGCAGGGGTAGGCCACACCGGGGGAGTAGGCCAGCGACAGATCGCGCTGGTTCGACAGGGGCTTGGTGGGGTTGACGGAAACCTTGCCGCGGCGCGGCAGGCGGTGGTACTCGAACGCGGCGTCGCGCAGGGCTTCTTCGGCGGGTGTCATGGGGTCTCCAGTGGCCATTGTTGTGGGGGTGATTGTCCCCTTCGCCGGGGGCTGAGTCATCGGGGTTTCAGCTGGGTTGCAGCAGATCGAACAGCGTGCGTGCAATCACTTTGGTGGCCCGTTTCAGGTCGTCCAGCACCAGGTGTTCGTCGGCCCGTTTGGCGTTGGACTCGCGCACCGTGCGCGGACCGGCACCGTAGATGACGCCTGGAATGCCGTGCTCGGCGTACAGGCGCACGTCGGTGTAGAGGGGGGTGCCCACGGCGGCAATGGATTCGCCGAACACCGCCTGGCCGTGCTTCTGGATGGCCTCGACCAGCGGCTGGTTGCCGGGCAGGGGTTGGAGCGCGCGCGCGAGCAGGATGCGTTTCACGTCGACGCGGATGTCATGGCCGCCGCGTGGCGGGCGGAAGCTGGCGGCGGCATCGGCGATCGTGCGGCGCAGCGCAGCTTCCACCTCGGCCGGGTCCTCTTCCGGGATCATTCGGCGGTCGATCTTGAGCACCACTTTGCCGGGGACTACGTTGGTGTTGGTACCGCCGCTGATCTGGCCCACGTTGAGGTACGGGTGGGTGATGCCTTCGACGCTGGAGGAGACTTTCAGGTAGTCGGCGTTGAGTGCGTAGAGCGCGTTGAGCATGTGGGTGGCGCCCTGCAGCGCGTCGGTGCCGCTGTCCGGAATGGCGGCGTGCGCCATGTCGCCGTGCACCGTCACTTCGAGTTGCAGGCAGCCGTTGTGCGCCACCACCACCTGGTAGCTGAAGCCCGCTGCAATCATCAGGTCCGGCCTGGTCAGGCCCCTCTTCAGCAGCCATTCGGGGCCGACCTCGCCACCGAATTCCTCGTCGTAGGTCACGTGCAGTTCCACACCGCCGGCGAGCTTCGCGTTCAGCGATTCGAGCGCGCGGATGGCGAAGGTGAAACTGGCGATGTCGCTCTTGCTGACGGCGGTGGCGCGGCCAAACATTTTTCCGTCGACGATCTCACCCCCATAGGGGTCGTGCGTCCAGCCTTCACCGGGCGGCACCACATCGCCATGTGCGTTCAGTGCAATGGTCTTGCCAGGGCCATAGGCCCTGCGCACGATCAGGTTGGTGATGCTCTGCAGGCCGGCCGCTCGCACTTCGCTGGCGGGAACGGCATGCTGCTCCGCGCTCAGGCCCATGGCCGCGAGCAGTTCGGCGGTGCGCTCGGCGTGCGGTGCGTTGTTGCCCGGCGGGGTGTCGGTGGGCACGCGCACCAGCTCCTGCAGAAAGCGCACTTCCTCGTCGAAGTGGGCGTCGATCCAGGCGTCGAGTTGTTGTTCGGGTCTCATGGGGTTCCGTTCTTGTGTTCGGAAGCGAGTTGGTC
>NZ_JAOASO010000139.1 GCF_030158645.1 Hydrogenophaga sp.
GGCGCGCATGAAGACAAAGCGGTAGCGCCCGCGCACCGGGCAGAACGGCGACACATGGAACACCTTCGAGGCCTCGCACGGCTGGCCGTAGCGCGGCGAATCGAGCAAATAACAGTGGCGCTCGCCGAAGGTGTTGTTCACCTCGGCCAGCACCGCGCGCAGCGTGCCGTCTGCCCGGTGGCAGTACCAGAAACTCACCGGCTTGAAGGTGTAGCCGAGCACGCGCGGGTAGGTGTGCAGCCACACCTCGCCCTGTGCGTCGTCGATGCCGTGTTGTTGCAGCAATTCGTCGAGCCACTGCAGGCTGTCGGTGCGGCCGTCGCCGTGGTCGGCGTCGTTGAAGCTGAGTGCCGCGCGGCGGTTGCGCGCGAGCGCGCCTGGGCCGTGCTGGCGCAGGCTGCGCATGGGCAGCATCAGAAAGTAGGTGGGGTAGGCGAAGGCGTTGCGCTGCGGGCGGTGGCGCGTGTGGCGCACCTGGCCGAAACCGATCTGCGCCACCGACGGGGAACTCACGCAAATACTCCGGGCAAGGCGGCACGCTGGGCTTGTTCTGGCTGCGTCGTGGGCACAAGCTGATGGGCATCGATCAGGGCACGCGCTGCGTGCAGGCCCGACTTCAAGCCGTCTTCGTGAAAGCCGTAGCCGGTCCACGCGCCGGCAAAGTAGGTGTTGAGCTTGCCCTGCATGGCCGGCACGCGGGCTTGCGCGCGGATGGCCGCCAGGTCGAACACCGGATGGTCGTAGGCGTACTCGCCCACCACGTGTTGCGCGGCGATCTCGCGCTGCGGGTTGAGCGACACCACGACCGGCTGCGCCACCGGCAGCGGCTGCAGGCGGTTGAGCAGGTAGTGCAGGCAGACCTGGGCGGATTCCACGCCCTTGCTGGGCGCGCGTTCGTAGTTCCAGGCGGCCCAGGCGAGTTCGCTCTTGGGCAGCACCGAGGCGTCGGTGTGCAGCACGGCGCGGTTGGGCTGGTAGCGGATGGCGCCGAGCACTTCGCGCTCGTCGGCCGAGGCCTGGCCGCCCAGCAGGCGCAGGGCCTGGTCGCTGTGGCAGGCCAGCACGATGGCGTCGAACCGCTCCACGTGGCCCTCGGTGACCACGCGCACGCCGTCGCCATCGCGCAGCACCTGCTGCACGGGGGTGTTCAGGCGCTTGTCGGCGATGTGGTCGGTGATCTTCTGCACGTACTGGCGCGCGCCGCCGTCCACCGTGTACCACTGCGGGCGGTTGGTCACCTGAATCAGGCCGTGGTTGTGGCAGAAGCGGACCATGGTGGCCACCGGGAAGGCCAGCATCTGGTCGGTCGGGCAGCTCCAGATGCAACCCATCATGG
>NZ_JAOASO010000140.1 GCF_030158645.1 Hydrogenophaga sp.
ACCGCCACCCGCACGCTGCGGTCGGTGCTCAGCTGGCGGTTGATGGCCGCGAGCTGTTCGTACATGGCCCAGGTCATCGCATTGCGCGCCTGGGGTCGGTCAAACAGCACCGAGGCCACGCCGGCCTCGATCTGCAGGCGCACCTGGCCTTGGTCGGTCATGCGTCGGCGCTCAGCTGTCGATCGTGACCTTGGCGTCCTTGATCACCTTGGACCACTTCACCTGCTCGGTGCGGATGAAGTCGGCGAACTGCTGGGCCGAGCCGCCGCCGTCTTCGGCGCCGTAGAGGTCCAGCTTTTCCTTCACGTCGGGCATGGCGAGCACCTTGTTGATGTCTTCGTTCATGCGCTGTGCCATGGCCGGCGGCATCTTGCCCGGGCCCACCAGCCCGTACCAGGTGGTGGCCTCGAAGCCGGGGAAGCCGGACTCGGCCATGGTCGGCACGGTCGGGTGGCCCGACGCGCGCTTGGCGCGGGTCTGCGCAATGGCACGCACCTTGCCGCTTTTGACGTGTGGGGTGGCCGCGGTCATCGTGTCGAAGGAATAGCCGATCTGCCCGCCCATGAGATCGGTCAGCATCGGGCCGGAGCCCTTGTACGGAATGTGCAGTGCGAACACGCCGGCGGCGAGTTTGAACGACTCCAGCGCGAGGTGCTGGGCCGAGCCCTGGCCGGCAGAGCCGAAGGTGACTTTGCCCGGGTTGGCCTTGCACTGGGCCACGAGGTCGGCCACGGTCCTGGCGGGCTGGTCGTTGTTGCAGATCAGCAGGTTGGGCGTGACCCCCACCAGGGTGAGCGGTGTGAAGTCGCGGTCCACCACATAGCCCAGCTTGGGCATCAAACCCGGGGCCAGCGCGTGGCTGTTGATGTGGGCCATGAGCAGCGTGTTGCCGTCGGGCGCGGCCTTGGACACCATGTCGGCCGCGATCACGCCCGACGCACCGGCCCGGTTTTCCACCACCACCGTGAGGTTCCACATGCCTTGCAGCTTCTGGCCGACCAGGCGCGCCAGCGCGTCGGTCCCGCCGCCGGGCGCAAATCCCACGACGATGCGCACCGGGCCGTTGGGCAAGGTCTGGGCTCTCAGCATGGGTGCGGCCAGGGTGGCTGCGGTGGCCGCCGTGGCGGTGACGAAGGTTCTGCGTTGCATGTTGTCTCCTGTTGTCGTGTGGGTGTGGAACGCGCGGGGGATCGGTGAATGCGGGGCGGCTCAGGCGGCCTTGCGCAGGGGCACGGCGGCGGGGTGGCTGGCGTAGTAGTCCATGAGGGTCTGCACACCCGAGCCGGCGAGCTTCA
>NZ_JAOASO010000141.1 GCF_030158645.1 Hydrogenophaga sp.
AAGAAGGCGACGTGGCCGAAGTACAAGCGCCGGGCGGCACCAAGCGCTTTGAAATTGTGGCCGTGCGCTACGCCTGATGCCGCTGCAACGGCTCTCTGTTTTTGTGGCGGCCCTGTGGTGGGGTGGCATCTCGGCACTGAGTTTTCTGGCGGTGCCCTTGCTGTTTGCCACGCTGGGCAGCCCGGCGATGGCCGGACCGGTGGCCGCCAGAATTTTCTCGTTGCAATGCTGGGCCGGGTTGGTGCTGGGCATGGTTTTGCTGATGATCCTGCGCCGCTGGCGTGGCGAAGGTACGACCATCGCGCCCGCAGCACTCACCACCATGGGCCTCGTGCTGTTTGCGATGCTGCTCGCGCTGGTCCAGGAGTTCGGCGTGGCCCAGAACATCGTGACGGCGCGCGCCAGCGGAGGCAATCTCAGGCTTTGGCATGGCGTGGGCACCCTGATGGTCCTCGGACAATGGTTGTGCAGCGGGTCGGTGTTGTGGCGGTTGACCCAAGGATCGTCTGCGACCACCGGCACCAAGACTTCATAGGCGGAGCTGTCCGCCTCGAATACCCCGGAGAGTCATGAGCCTGCCGGTGTATTCCAATAGGACCCGAAGAAAGGTCGCTATGAAGCATGGAATGCATCGATGTGTCGCCAGCGTTATTGCTGTGGCGGGGTTGTTGATCGGGTGTGGAACACCACCGCAGACGCCGGACGGGTTCCGCGCAGTGGTTCGAGGGGGACACGCCTTGTTCCGGATCGACTCATTCACGGTCGATCGGCCATTTGCGGCGGTGGGCAGTGCCTTGCAGCGCCAGGCAGACGAATGCCTGCATGCGAAAGTCACCACGCACGGCGCTGGCATTTTTGGGTTCGGGTCTGGCTCCTCGCAGGTGCGGGCCGTCTCGACGCCCACGGTCAGGCGAAGCCAGGAGCGGGTCGAACTCGACCTGCAGGTGGATGTGAAAGCAAGTGTCAAGGTTCACGACGAACCGCCGGGCGGCATCGTGAACTTTGCGGTCGATGCGGTGCCGGCCGGCCCAGGGCGCACGCGCGTCGAGGTCTACCGCATGAAGGCTCGATCTTCCGCGCTGCTGGAGGCTGTTCGTGGATGGGCATCAGGGGACTTCACGGGCTGCCCTGATCCGACGACCTACATGTGAAGGCGGATGGAATCGCATGCCGACCACAAGCCTCTGGCGCGCAGGATTCCTGATCAGGGGAATTGTCCTGCTCGCGTGCGCCGGGCTCGCCGCTTGCAGTTCTGTGCGGACGTACCCGACGGATGGACCCTTCAATCTGCAGGTCCGGACCACGACGGAATCGGGCTCGTTCCTTCGTGACGTGACCGTCGCGGTCGACATCCACAGGGTGGCACCTGGTTGTGGGCTTGAACACCTGGGGCGCCGGCAGCTGGGCGACACCGTTCAGGAACTCAGGTTGCCAGTTGGCGTGCCGCTCTACCTCGAGTTCATCTTCCTGAAGTCTGGCCGCTGGGTGAACGATTCCAGCGTGGTGCGCCACGACACCTTGCTGACCGCGAGGGCCGGGCACCGCTACACCGCGCAGGTTCGTTATTTGAACGGACTTTACGAAGTGGTGGTGCATGAGGCCGACGCAGGCCAGACCGGGGCGCGGGTTGTCGAACGGCATCAGCCGGACCGCTGCACGCCCGCCAGCCGGCACCAAGAACCGCGTCGCGCCATGTAATGGCGCGACGCAACGCGTCAGCGGCGCTCGGTTCGCTCTGCCGATTCCAGCGTGTTGACCATCAGCATGGTGATGGTCATCGGGCCTACTCCGCCCGGCACAGGGGTGATCCAGCCCGCCACCTGCTTCACGCCCTCGAAATCCACATCTCCGCACAGCTTGCCTTCGTCGTTGCGGTTCATGCCCACGTCGAGCACCACCGCGCCGGCTTTGACCATGTCGGCGGTGAGCACGTTGCGCTTGCCCACGGCGGCCACGATCACGTCGGCTTGCAGCGTCATCGCCTTCAGGTCTTTGGTGGCGCTGTGGCAGATGGTGACGGTGGCGTTCTGCTGCAGCAGCATCAGCGCCATGGGTTTGCCCACGATGTTGCTGCGGCCGATCACCACCGCGTGTTTGCCCTTGAGTTCGTAGCCGATGCTCTCCAGCATCTTCATGCAGCCGTAGGGCGTGCAGGGCCAGAAGCCGGGCATGCCGGTCATGAGCGCACCGGCGCTGGCGATGTGGAAGCCGTCCACGTCTTTGGCCGGGGAGATCGCCTCGATCACCTTTTGCGCGTCGATGTGCGCCGGCAGCGGGAGCTGCACCAGGATGCCGTGGATGGTGGTGTCGGCATTGAGCGCGTCCACACGCGCCAGCAACTCGGCTTCGGTCATGGTGGCAGGCCAGCGCTCCAGCACCGAGTGCATGCCGGTGTCTTCGCAGGCCTTGACCTTGTTGCGCACATACACCTGCGAAGCCGCATTTTCCCCGACCAGGACCACCGCCAGGCCCGGGGTGATGCCGTTGGCTTTCAAGGCGGTGACACGTGCTGTCACGTCGGCGCGAAGTTGGCGGGAAAGGGCGTTGCCGTCGATGAGTTGTGCGGTCATGGGTTGAGCGGGCTGCGGTTGAAATGGAAACGCCCGCCGGGAAGGGCGGGCGTTGAACGGGTGTCCGTGAGCGGTGTGTCAGGCCTTGGCAGGCGTTTGTCCCAAAGCGATTTTGAGCAGATCGGCCACGGTGTTGGCGCCGAGTTTCTCCATGATGTTGGCGCGGTGCGCCTCCACCGTCTTGATGCTGATGCCCAGGTCGTCGGCGATCTGTTTGTTCAGCCGGCCGGCCACGATGCGCTCCAACACCTGGGCTTCGCGGCTGGTTAGTTTGGAGAGCAGGGCGTCGCGGCTGACCGCCTGCTGGTGGGTGGTGAAGGCTTCCCGTGCCCGCTCGAGCATGCGTTCGACGAGTGTGACGAGCTGGTCTTCCTTGAACGGTTTCTGGATGAAGTCCAGTGCGCCCTTCTTCATCGATTCCACCGCCATTGGCACGTCGCCATGACCCGTGATGAACACGATGGGCAAGGGCGATTGACGTTCGATGAGCCGCTCTTGCAGCTCCATGCCGGTCATACCGCCCATGCGGATGTCGGCGATGAGGCAGGCCACCTCGCGTGCGTCATAACGACTGAGGAACGCTTCGGCCGATTCGAAACAGCGGACCCGAAAGTCCTTGCCTTCGAGCAGCCATTGCAGTGAGTCGCGCACCGCCTCGTCGTCATCAACGACATAGACCGTGCCTTTTTTCGGGATCAAACTCATCTCGCTCTTTCTGTGTCCGTCACCGGCTCTGTGGCTGGTCCGGTTGATGCGTCGCCGACCTTCAATCTGGAGACCACCGGAATCCAGAAACTGAAGCAACAACCCACAACCTCTTCCCCATTGTAGATGTTGTGCACTTGCATCCTTCCGTGGTGGGATTCCACGATGCTGCGGCACAGCTTGAGGCCGATGCCCATGCCTTCGCTCTTGGTGCTGTAGAAGGCTTCGTAGATGCGTTCGATCATCTCGTCGGGCACGCCGTTGCCCGAGTCGCGCACCGAAAACTCAACCACCTCCATGTCGTCCTGCCGTCGCGGACCCACGCGCAATTCCACATAGCGCTCACCGGGCGCGCGGCCCGCCTGCATGATCGCTTCGCCCGCGTTCTTCAGCAGGTTGATGAGCACCTGCTCGATCAGGATCGGGTCGACCATCAGGCTGGGCAGGCGTGCCGCCACATAGGGCGACAAGCGCACCTGGTGGCGGCGCAACTCAATGTCGGCCAGTTCGATCGCGTTGCTCACCATCTGCGCCACGTCGGACGGCGCCGGATTGGGCTCGCTGCGCTTCACGAAGGCCTTGATGCGCTGGATGATCTGGCCGGCTCGCTGCGCCTGGCGTGCGGTTTTTTCCAGTGCACCGAGCAGGTCCTGCGTGCTGATCTTGTTTTCGTTGACGCGCGAGATCATGCCGTTGCAGTAGTTGCTGATGGCGGTGAGCGGCTGGTTGAGTTCGTGCGCCACGCTCGACGCCATCTCACCCATGGTGATCAGGCGGCTGGCGGTTTGCGCGCGTTCGGCCTGGCGCGAGGCCTGTTCCTCGGCGTAACGCCGCGGCGTGATGTCGCTGGCAATCACCATTTGCGCCAGGCGCCCGTCCACCCAGGTCAGGTAACGGGTGCGCACCTCCAGCCAGCGGTCGAGCTCTTCGACAAACACTTCGGCGTTTTCCGCCCCGGCGTCCGTCAGGGTTTCGGTCGGCATGCCGGCAAAAGCATCCACGGCGTCACCGTCGTCCGGGCTGGGTGTGGGCTGGTCACCCGCCAGATCCACCAGGTGGCGGTGACCCTGTCCGCGGGTGCCGAACCACATGCGGTACATCTTGTTGGCGAACAGCATCTCGTCGCTGCCCAGGGGCGCCACCGACACCGCCGAGTCCAGCGACTCCAGCACGGTGGTGAAGCGCTCATATGACGCCGAGAGTTCTTCGCGAATGCGCTTGGGCTCGGTGATGTCGGTCATCGAGGTCATCCAGCCGCTCTGGTGGCCTTTGGGGTCGATCAGCGGCGACACGTACATGCGCGCGTCGAAGATGCTGCCGTCGCGCCGCTGTACGCGCACCTCGAAGCCGCCCGGTGTGGAGCGCCCGCGCAGTTCGTCCTCGAGGCGGGCGGTGAGTTGGTCGTGGTCTTCGTCGGGCCAGTAGGGGAAGGGCGCGGTGCGCCCCACCAGTTCGCCTTCGGTCCACCCTGTCATGGAGCAGAAAGCGGGGTTCACGTAGGTGATGCGACCTTGCATGTCGAGCGCGCGCATGCCGGTGAGCATGGAGTTTTCCATGGCGCGGCGAAAGTTGGTCTCGGATACCAGCGCTTGCTGGGCCTGCACGCGCCGGCGCGTGTGGCGCCAGGTGCCGAGCAGCATCCACACGGTGAGCGCCGAGAGCGCGCCGATCACCCAGAAGAACCCGCTGCCCACGATGTCTTGCGAGGTTCGGTAGCCCTGGGCTTTGACGATCAGGCCGTTGCCCACCGGGGAGACCGGCACCTCGTGTTCCAGCGGCGGGTTGGACCAGGGCAGCAGGCGCAGCACCTCGCTGGGCGCCTGCAGGCTGCCCGCGAGCACCTGGCCACGGTCGTCGACCAGCGCCACCGCGTAGCGCGCCATGATCTCCGGCGGCATGCCGAAGCGCATGAGTCCGTCGATGGCGTACTCGCCCATGACGGTGCCGGCAAAGCGGCCCTGTTCGCTCAGCGGCACGTGCAGCATCAGCGTGGCGTTGCGCGGATCCTGGGTCTCCAGCGGGCGCGAATAGGTGGGCTGGCGCAGGTCGCGCGCGAGGTCGAAGGTGCCGTCGGTCTCGTTGGGCGACAGCGTGCTGCCGGTGGGCCGCATCAGGCGCAGCGGTGCGCTGGGTGATGCGTAGCTGGCCAGCACGTTGCGCCGGGCGTCCACCCAGGTCACAGCCTGCAGTTCGGGGAACTGGCTCACCAGAGCCTCCACCTGGAAGACGAACTCTTCGGTGTCGATGTCCCGGTTGTCGATCTCGCGGGCCAGGCGCATCAGCTGCTCCTGGCGTTCCAGCAAGCGCAGGCGCAGTCGCTGCTGCGCGTATTCCACATCGCGCGTGACGGCTTCCTGCTCGCGTTCGAGTTCCTCGTATCGCAGGTAGGTGATGGCCACGACGATGGCCGAGAGGAACAGCAGCACCGACAGCAGCGGTGCGAGCGTGGCAAACCGGTCCTGGCGCGAAGGCGGCAGCCGGCGCCACCAGCGTTTCCACCAAGGTGTCTGGGCGGCTTTCGGTGCGGTTGTTGGAAGCGAGGAGGGGGCTGGACTCATGACCCTCCGAGTCTAAGTGAGCAGGCCCGCGGTGCTTCGATTTGTGAAGCATGCGCGGGTGACGTCCAGCCGCGACGGCATGTTGCTAAATTTCACAATGTAGAAAGTAAAAGCACATATTGAAATAGGGAAAACATTGTGGGAAACTCCGTGACAGCACGGAATGCCCCCCGTAAGCTCGAT
>NZ_JAOASO010000142.1 GCF_030158645.1 Hydrogenophaga sp.
CCCCCGGCCACGCCGACTTCGGCGGCGAGGTCGAGCGCGCGCTGTCGATGGTCGATGGCGTGGTGCTGCTGATCGACGCGCAGGAAGGCCCGATGCCGCAGACGCGCTTCGTGACCAAGAAGGCGCTGGCTCTGGGCCTCAAGCCCATCGTCGTGGTCAACAAGGTCGACAAGCCGGGTTCGAAGCCCGACGCTGTCATCAACGCCGCTTTCGACTTGTTCGACAAGCTCGGTGCCAACGACGAACAGCTCGATTTCCCCGTGGTCTACGCCTCGGGCATCAACGGTTGGACGTCGTTGACCGAAGGCGCGCCCGGCGAACAATGGGGCCCCGACATGTCGGCCCTGTTCAACACCATCCTGAAGCACGTGCCGCCGAACACCGGTGACCCGGCCGCCCCGCTGCAACTGCAAATCTCGGCGCTCGACTTCTCGACCTTCGTCGGCCGCATCGGCGTGGGCCGCATCAGCCAGGGCACCATCAAGCCGTCGATGGACGTGCTGGTCATGGAGGGCCCGGACGGCAAGGCCGTCAAAGGTCGCGTGAACAACGTGCTGACCTTCCAGGGCCTGGACCGCGTGCAGGTCACCGAAGCCGGCCCGGGCGACATCGTGCTGATCAACGGCCTTGAAGACATCAACATTGGCGTGACGATCACCGACCGTGAGAACCCGATGCCGCTGCCCATGCTGAAGGTCGACGAGCCGACGCTGACGATGAACTTCTGTGTCAACACCAGCCCGCTGGCCGGCCGCGAAGGCAAGTACGTCACCAGCCGCCAGATCTGGGACCGGCTGCAAAAAGAACTGCAAAGCAACGTCGCGCTGCGCGTCAGCGAAACCGGCGAAGACGGCATCTTCGAGGTGATGGGCCGGGGCGAACTGCACCTGACCATCTTGCTGGAGAACATGCGCCGCGAGGGCTACGAGCTGGCTGTTTCCAAGCCCCGCGTCATGTTCAAGGAGATCAACGGCGAGAAGTGCGAGCCGATGGAGCTGGTCACCGCCGACGTTGAAGAAATCCACCAAGGTGGCGTGATGCAGGCACTGGGTCTGCGCAAGGGCGAGATGGTCAACATGGAGCCCGACGGCCGTGGCCGCGTGCGCCTTGAGTACCGCATTCCGGCGCGAGGCCTGATCGGCTTCAGCAACGAGTTCATGAACCTGACCCGTGGCTCCGGCTTGATCGCCTCGATCTTCGACGGCTACGAGCCCCACAAGGGCGAGATCGGTGGCCGCAAGAACGGCGTGCTGATCTCGATGGACGACGG
>NZ_JAOASO010000143.1 GCF_030158645.1 Hydrogenophaga sp.
CCAGCAGCGCGTCGGCGTGGCCGTGGTAGCAGCCCTCGAACTTGACGATCTTGTCTCGGCCGGTCGCGCCGCGCGCCAGCCGCAGCGCGCTCATCGCCGCTTCGGTGCCCGAGCTGACCAGACGCACCTGGTCCATGCTGGGCACCAGCTTCAGGATCTCCTCGGCCAGCTCGATCTCGCGCTCGGTCGGCGCGCCGAACGAGAAGCCGTCGAGCGCCGCCTTCTGCACCGCGTCGAGCACGGCCGGGTGGCCGTGGCCGAGGATCATCGGGCCCCACGAGCCGATGTAGTCGATGTAGCGCGTGCCTTCGGCGTCGAAGATGTACGGCCCCTGCGCGCGCGCGATGAAGCGCGGCGTGCCGCCGACGGCGCGGAACGCGCGCACCGGCGAATTGACACCGCCGGGGATGACGCGCTGGGCGCGCTCGAACAGTTGGGCGTTGGTGGAGGTCATGGCGGTCGGAAGGCAGGTGAGCGGTGCCGGCGGCACCGGCATCGGGGCGTCAGTGGATGTGGCGGGTTCCGGGCGTGTCGGTGTCCGAGGGCTCGCCTTCGCCGCCCTCGTCTTCCTCACCGGGCGCCAGCGCCCAGAAGAAGCGGTCGGGGACGACGTTGCCCATGCCGGGCCGGAAACCTGCATCGAGCGCCTGGTCGAGGAAGGCCAGCGCTTCGCCGACCGCGGTGTGCAGCTCGCTGCCGGAGGCCAGCAGCGAGGCCAGCGCGGCCGACAGCGTGTCGCCGGCGGCGTTGAAGCTGGCATCGAAGCGCTCGAACTTTTCGCCGGTCAGCGCACCCTGCGACGACGCGAGCACGTTGTCCAGGTACTGGTCGGCGCTCTTGCTCTTGGTGACCAGCACACTCGTGACCAGCACGAAGTTGGCGCCGTGCTCCGCCGCAGCCACGGCCAGCTCGCGTGGTGACGTCGGGCGCTCGCCGTCCCAGTCGGGCAGCAGGAAGTCGGTCAGCGTCTGGTGACTGCCGACCAGCACTTCGGTCTGCGGCAGCACCAGTTCGCGGAAGGCATCGAGATAGGCCTGCTGCTGATCTTCCTCGAGCCAGGAGAGGTTGGGCATGTAGGCCACCAGCGGCACGTCCGGGTAGTCGGACAGGATTTCGGCCACAGCGCCGACGCCTTCGGCGGAGCCGAGGAAGCCGACTTTCCAGGCCGCGATCGTGATGTCCTCGAGCACGCAGCGCGCCTGCTCTGCCACCACGTCGGGTTCCAGCGCATGGTGGTCGAACACCTCGGCGGTGTCGCGCATCA
>NZ_JAOASO010000144.1 GCF_030158645.1 Hydrogenophaga sp.
TACGCCCGCTGAGATGTTCAGCGAATCTGTTGCATCGACCGGTTGAATCCGCCGCCAAAAGCGGACATTGAAATACTAAGATGACCATGCAGCTGCGGGCTTCTATTTGCGCCTTAGTGGACAACGCTGGTGAGGTGGAACTGGCTGAAGGCTGGCTGCGCGACAACGAATCCAGCCTCACCTATGTCTCGGAGATGAACGGCTGCGGATGCTGCGTGTTCATGTGGGACATCGAAGGGCCGGCCGATGTTGTGAAAACACTTCCATCGGTGCTTTCAGCAGGAAACGATTGGGTGTCATCCGGCCCGACTGACAAAGCCTGAGCATGTCCGCAATGGGCCCGTTGCAGTCAATCGGCCAATAGTAGAGCAGACGCTCCAACCGCCGCACGGTGGTCTGTGCGGCGACAACATTTGCCGCTGGCTTAGCAGTCGCCGAACTGTCAACGTGTCGCTCGCGTTCGACCTTGTTATCACTCGAACAGCAAGACGTTGTTACCATTTGGGCGTCATTTAAAGCTCGCGCCTGTTTGCATTTGAAACCGAAGAATGAGATGGTCCGCATGTCGGGTGCATTGCATGGAGAACCATTTGTCTCACCGCAGCAAAGTCGCAGCGACCCCTTTGGCGGGGGTATTCGTCACGCTGATGGAGAGCGCACGCAGCTTCCCTCGCCATTGGCACAGCACCTACGGCCTTGGCTTGATCGACCGCGGCGCGCAACGGTCATCGAGTGGCCGCGGCTCGGTTGAGGCTTTCGCCGGGCAATGCATGACCCATAACCCGGGCGAGGTGCATGACGGCGCGCCCATCGGCGACACGGCACGTTGCTGGCGCATGTTTCATATTGAGCCTACTGCCATGGCTCGCCTTCAAGGCGTGGCTCTGCCGTCGAACGTGGAGTGGCATGCTCCGGTCATGGACGACGAAGCGTTGCGCTCGACGCTTTGCCTTGCATTCGCAGCATCGGAGTCCGCGGGAACCGCAGTGCGTAAATCGAGTTCGACGTCCCAGGGCATGCTGGAAGAGGCGCTGATACTGGCCATAGGCCGAGCATCCGAACTGACCCGAACACCGCAACCAAGGCAGCCAGACGAAGCGAATCTCTCCCTCGTGATTGAACGCCTTGCCGACGACGTCGCACACGCCCCGACACTGGACGAACTCGCAGCACTCTCAGGTACCAGCCGCTACACGCTAGTGCGCCAGTTCGGCCGCAGCCATGGCTTGCCGCCCATGGCGTGGCTGATGCAGTTGCGACTGCAGCGTGCGCGTGACCGTATCGCCGCGGGCTGGACCTTGGCCGATACTGCACTGTCCTGCGGTTTCAGCGACCAGAGCCACCTCACGCGCCTGTTCACACGCCAGTTCGGGCACACCCCCGGGGCCTGGCGCAAAGCGACAGAGCCCCATGGCTCCGGACGCGCAAGAACGTTCTAGATCGTTGCCGGTTGAAGCGACATCCTGCGGGTATGTCGTCATCCAACACTCCAACCAACTTCGATGGTGAAGGCCGACGGGACCTCTGGGGCCCAGTGCTGTGCGGGGCCGCGATGGCCACGGTGGGCACATCGGTCGTGGCCAGCAAAGTGATCGGCATACAAGTCGAACCCTTTGCTGCCACCGCCTTGCGGCACCTGCTGGCGTTGCCCGTGCTCGTGCTGCTGTGTTGGCTGTTTCAACCCTCCTGGCCCCGACCGAGCCGGCGAGATGCGTTGATCCTGCTGCTTCAGGCTGCGTCCGGCAGCGTGGGCTACACCGTGCTTTTGATCGCCGGCACCTCTATGGCCAGTGCGGCCGACGCCGGTGTGGTGGCTGGCACGTTGCCCGCCATGGCAGCACTGTTCGCGATTCTGATCCTGGGAGAGCGGCCCGGCCTGCTCGCCTTGGTGGGCATTGCCTTGACGACCGCGGGGGTGTTGCTGTTGTCAATGGGCGGCGGCTCGGAGCACAGCGTGCCACTGCCTCATCGCTCCCTCGGCATAGCGCTGGTGGCCGCCGCGGTGGCTTGCGAGGTCGTCTTCATCTTGGGACAGCGCCGGCTGCTCACACCCATCGAACCGCTGGCAATGGCGACGCTGATGTCCTTGGGGGGCTTGTTGCTGTCGCTGCCAGCCGCCGGCATTGTCTGGGCGATGGGTTGGTCGCAGGTTGCCGTGGATACCAAAAGCATGTGGGCGGCGCTGGCCGCCATCGCCTGGTACGCATGGGTGCCCACCGTCATTGGATTCTGGCTTTGGTATGCCGGTGCGCGCCGCGCCACAGCCACGCAAGCCGCAGCGTCCACCGCGTGGCTGCCTCTGGTCGCGGTCACTGGTGCCGCAGCGGCGCTGGGCGAAAGTTTGACAGCCTCGCAGCTGACAGCGCTGGCGTTGGTGCTGGCTGGCGTGCTCGTCGGCTCCATCACCTGGCCCAAGCGCGAGCAGTCACGCAGTCAGCCCAATTGATCAGTCGGCTCAAGGATTCAAAAAATCGGGATTCGACGCGCTCAGCTCGCAGCTCGTGGTGACGCAATCAGGGACCCCGCGGAACGCCTCGTCAAGCCACCGAAGTGTGGTGGCAACGGTGTCCGATGCACCATCGTGAAAGGCTTCGATCACGATCAGCACCGACTCGGTGGACGAATTCACCGCAGAAAAGCTGGACTGGCGATGAGCCCACTTGCGCGCATGTGCACGGCGACTCCCGTCGACGAAGACCACTTCCGCTTCGGCCGGGTGCTCGATCTCGCCGGAGAAGGCCAGGAACTCCTCATCGCCCCGCGCACGCTCGACTGAAAGCGGCCATGCGACTTGAGCGCAGTCGAAAACGGCGATGGGGACTGCTGCGTGCACCGAGACCGCATTGCACAGGTCGACGAGCGGATTAACCTTCGGCAACTGACCGTCTTGACGCAAGCGCCGCAGCAATGCTTCGGCAGCGCAACGCACTTGCGTCGGCTGCAGTCCCATTTCTGAGTACACACGGCGCCAAGCCTGAATTTCGGGCCACTGTCCCTCCGACAAGGGCGCTCTCCCATGCAGGTCGCTTCCGCTGAGTCGTATCTTGGCTGCCGCTGCGTGCGCGGCGACCGCAGCTTCGAAGTCGAGTGCACCACTCACGCCGCGTACGTGCATGACCCCTGCATGGAGGTTGGGAAACGCCGACCAGAGGTCGGGGGTATGGAAGAAGTGCATCGTGTACCGCCTGTGAGCTGTTCGACACATTGAACAACTGTCGCGCCGGTCTGTCTTGAACGGAATTGCGCTGTGGTGCGCGGGTCCCAGGGTTCCTATGAAAGGCGCCTGGTTGCCTGCCCGTTAGCTATCACGAACCGATGGCGAAGTCGGCTTATGGCCGATCGGCGCCATCGTAGCCAAGGCAGCGTCAGCCTCGGAAATGCGCTGCCCGAGTCAAATCACCAGCACGGCCCGGAAATCGTTCACGTTGGTGTGCGTGGGTCCGGTGACCACGAGGTCACCCAACGGCTGGAAATAGCCGTGGGCGTCGTTGCGCGCGAGGTGGTCGGTGACCTTGAGGCCCTGCGCTGCGGCCCGGGCCAGGGTGTCGGGCGCCACCAGCGCACCGGCGTTGTCTTCCATGCCGTCGATGCCATCGGTGTCGGCGGCCAGTGCCCACACGCCCTTGATGCCGTTCAACGCTTGAGCCAGGCCGAGGCAGAACTCTCCCGCTCTTCCGCCCTTGCCTTTGGCCTGACCCTCCACCCGCGGACGCACCGTGACCGTGGTCTCACCGCCGCTGAGGATCACACACGGCGTCTTGAAATCGCTGCGGCCGAGCGCGGCGGATCGCGCGAGCGCTGCGTGCACCTTGCCCACCTCGCGGGACTCGCCTTCGATCTCGTCGCTGAGCACGTAGGTGTTGAGCCCGACGGCGCGTGCCGCAGCAGCGGCCGCCTCCAGGCTTTGCTGCGGCGTGGCGATCAGGTGCACCTCGTGGCCCTGCAGGCGTGGATCACCGGGTTTGGGCGTTTCGAGCTCACCGCGCTCGAGCTGGGCACGAACAGCGGGGGGCACGTCGATGCCGTAGCGCTGCAGGATGTCCAGGGCGTCGGCGCAGCTGGTGGCGTCGGCCACGGTGGGGCCGCTGGCGATCACGCTCACGTCGTCGCCCGGCACATCGCTGATGGTGATGGTGACCACGCGCGCCGGCGCACAGCCTGCGGCGAGCCGCCCGCCCTTGATGCGCGAGAGGTGCTTGCGCACCGTGTTCATCTCCAGGATGTTGGCACCGCTGTTGAGCAGCTCGCGGTTGATGCGCTGTTTGTCTTCCAGCGTGAGGCCGTCGGCCGGCAAGGTGAGCAACGACGAGCCGCCACCCGAGATGAGGCACAGCACGAGGTCGTCCGCGGTGAGGCCTTGGGTGAGTTGCAGGATGCGCTGCGCGGCGGCCAGGCCCGCGGCGTCAGGCACCGGGTGCGAGGCTTCCACCACCTCGATGCGGTCCTTCAAGCCCGCCGGGCGCGGTGGCGTGTGGTCGTAACGCGTGACCACGAGGCCCGAGATGGGTGCGTCGGCGGGCCACAGGGCTTCCACCGCCTGCGCCATGGCGCCACCGGCCTTGCCGGCACCGATGACCACGGTGCGCCCCTTCGGGGGCGTTGGCAGGAACGCGGCGGTGTTGTGCAGGGGCAGCGCGCGCTGCACCGCCACATCAAACAGGTGGCGCAGCAGGGCGCGGGGGTCGTTCAGGCTGGGGGATGGGGTCGTGTTGGGCATGGGGGGAGTTTAGAGAATGCAGGCCCTCACCCCGACCCGCTCCCGCCAACGGGAGCGGGAGTCCCCGCACGTCAGGCGGCGGCGTCCGGCGCAATCGCGTGGTTGGCCATCAGCTCCAGGCTGCGGCACAGCGCCGAATGGTCCAGTCCCGCCATGCCGTGGGCGGCGCAGCTCTGCATCAGTTGCGCCGCGCTGGCCGTGTGCGGCAGGCTCACGCCGAGTTCCTTCGCGCCCTGCAGCGCGAGGTTCAGGTCCTTCTGGTGCAGCTCGATGCGAAAGCCCGGCTTGAACGTGCGCTGGATCATGCGTTCGCCATGCACTTCCAGAATGCGGCTGGCCGCGAAGCCACCCATCAGGGCCTGGCGCACCTTGGCCGGATCGGCCCCGGCCTTGCTGGCGAACAGCAGGGCTTCGGCCACGGCCTCGATGTTGAGCGCCACGATGATCTGGTTGGCCACCTTGGTGGTCTGGCCGTCGCCGTTGCCACCCACCAGCGTGATGTTCTTGCCCATGGCTTCAAACAAGGGCTTCACCCGGTCAAACGTGTCCTGCGAGCCCCCCACCATGATGGTGAGGCTGGCGGCCTTCGCGCCCACCTCGCCGCCACTGACCGGTGCGTCCAGGTACTCGCAGCCGAGCCCGTTGATCTTCTGTGCGAACGCCTTCGTGGCCATGGGGCTGATGGAGCTCATGTCCACCACCACCTTGCCTGCCTGCAGGCCCTGGGCCACGCCGTGTTCGCCAAACAACACGTCTTCCACGTGCGGCGTGTCGGGCACCATGGTGAAGACGATGTCGGCCCGGCGCGCCACCTCGGTGGCGTTGGTGCAGATGGTCGCGCCCTGCTCGGCAAAGGCTTCGGGCACCTTGCTGCGGCTGCTCACGAACATCGTGTGCCCTGCCTTGAGCAGGTTGAGTGCCATGGGCGTGCCCATGGTGCCCAGGCCGATGAAGCCGACCTTGAGTCCGTCTTTGGTCATGGGTGTCTCTGGTGTGTTCTTCAAAGCGATTGGCCGTGGGCGGCGACCCAGCCCAGGCCTCGGTCCGTACCGCCGGGCGTTGCGTCCCTGGGCTTGTATTCGCAGCCGATCCAGCCGGCGTAGCCCAGCGCGTCGATGTGTTTGAACAGGAAACGGTGATCGATCTCGCCGGTGCCGGGCTCGTGGCGGCCCGGCGTGTCCGCCAGCTGCATGTGGTGGATGCGCGGGAGCAGATCGCGAATGGTGTTGGCCAGCTCGCCTTCCATGCGCTGCGCGTGGTAGATGTCGTACTGGAGGAACACGTTGTCAGAACCCACTTCATCCATCAGTTCGATGGCCTGGCGCGGCCGGTTGACGAAGTAGCCCGGCATGTCGAAGCGGTTGATGGGCTCGATGAGCAGCGGGATGCCGAGCTTCTTCGCCTCCAGCGCCGCAAAGCGCACATTGCCCACCCAGGTGGCGCGGGCCTGCGCCTCGCTCACGCCGGCCGGCACCAGACCGGCCATGCAGTGCCAGCGCTGCACGCCGATCACCGGTGCGTAGCTGGCGGCTTTGGCAACACCTGCACGGAACTCGTCTTCTCGCCCGGGAATACAGGCCATGCCGCGCTCTCCCGCGGCCCAGTCGCCCGGCGGCAGGTTGTGCAACACCAGGTCGAGGTGGTTGTCCTTCAACCGGTTGGCGATATCTTCCGCAGGAAAGTCATAAGGAAACAGGAACTCGACCGCCTTGAACCCGGCTTTGGAAGCGGCGGCAAAACGGTCGAGGAACGGCAGCTCGTTCCAGAGCATGGAGAGGTTGGCGGCAAAACGGGGCACGTCGGTTTCCTTGTTATTCCAGCAAGCCGGCAGCCACGAGGCCCTCGCGGCCCTCGGGGTGCAGGCATTCGATGTCTTCAAACTCGTTGATGGCGTTGATTTCGGTGCCCATGGCGATGTTGGTCACCTTCTCCAGAATCACTTCCACGACCACCGGCACACTGTACTGGCGCGCCATGGTCTGGGCCTCGCGCAGGGCGGCTCCGATCTTCGCCGGATCGGTCACGCGCAGCGCCTTGCAACCCAGTCCTTCCACCACCGCGCGGTGGTCCACCCCATAGCCCTTGAGCGCCGGGTCGTCCACGTTCTGGTTGTCGAACGCGAGCTGCACGCAGTAGTCCATTTCGAAACCGCGCTGTGCCTGGCGGATCAGGCCCAGGTAGCTGTTGTTCACCAGCACCTGCACATAGGGCAGTCGGAACTGTGCGCCCACGGCGAGTTCTTCCACCAGGAACTGGAAGTCGTAGTCGCCCGAAAGGCCGACCACGGTCTTGGTGGGGTCGGCGGCGACCACACCCAGCGCGGCGGGAATCGTCCAGCCCAGCGGACCGGCCTGGCCGCAGTTGATCCACTGGCGCGGTCCGTAGACGTGCAGGAACTGGGCGCCGGCAATCTGGCTGAGACCGATGGTGGACACGTACACCGTGTCGCGGCCGAAGGCGGCGTTCATCTCCTCGTACACCCGCTGCGGCTTGATCGGCATGTTCTCGAAATGGGTCTTGCGCTGCATGAGTTTCTTGCGCTCGGCGCAGCGGGCGGCCCAGGTGCCGTAGTCCTTCAAGGTACCGGCGGCCTTGCGCTCGCGCGCCACCTGCACGAAGAGTTCGAGCGCGATCTTCGCGTCCGAGACGATGCCCAGGTCGGGGTTGAACACCCGGCCGATCTGGGTCGGCTCGATGTCCACGTGCACGAACTTGCGGCCCTGGGTGTAGACCTCGATCGAACCCGTGTGGCGGTTGGCCCAGCGGTTGCCGATGCCCAGCACAAAGTCGCTCGCCAGCATGGTGGCGTTGCCGTAACGGTGGCTGGTCTGCAAACCCACCATGCCGGCCATGAGGGGGTGGTCGTCAGGAATGGCGCCCCAGGCCATGAGGGTGGGAATCACCGGCACGCCGGTGAGTTCGGCCAACTCCACCAGCAGAGCGGACGCGTCGGCGTTGATGATGCCGCCGCCAGCCACGATGAGCGGCTTGGCTGACGCCGCCAGCATGTCCAGCGCCTTCTCGATCTGCTTGCGGGTGGCGGCCGGTTTGTAGACCGGCAGCGGCTCGTAGGTGTCGATGTCGAACTCGATCTCGGCCATCTGCACGTCGATCGGCAGGTCGATCAGCACCGGGCCGGGGCGGCCCGAGCGCATGAGGTGAAAGGCCTGCTGGAACGCGCGGGGCACCAGGGCGGGCTCGCGCACCGTCACGCTCCACTTGGTCACCGGCTTGCTGATGGCCTCGATGTCCACCGCCTGAAAGTCTTCCTTGTACAGGCGGGCACGCGGCGCCTGGCCGGTGATGCACAGAATCGGGATGCTGTCGGCGATGGCCGAATACAGGCCGGTGATCATGTCGGTGCCGGCCGGCCCGCTGGTGCCGATGCACACGCCGATGTTGCCCGCCTTGGCCCGGGTGTAGCCCTCGGCCATGTGCGAGGCGCCCTCCACATGGCGCGCCAGCACATGGGCAATCGTCTGGCGCTCGCGCAGTTGGGCATAGAGCGGATTGATGGCGGCACCCGGCACACCGAAGGCCTGGGTGATCCCCTCCTTCTCCATCACGAGCACGGCGGCCATCGCGGCTTTCATCTTCGGCATGTCTGTCTCCGGTTGGTTTTTGAACGCTGCCCGATGCTAGGGAGCGCACCCGGTTTTGAGAATGCCACTGGCTGTACGTTGATTCGGTACCTGAGGTATGCAATGGACCGTTCACGGACTACGATGCGTCCATGGACCGCTTCAAGGAAATCGAGGCTTTCGTGCAGGTGATGGAACACGGCAGCCTGGCTGCCGCCGCGCTGCACGCGGGCATCACACCGGTGATGATGGGCCGGCGCATCGACGCGCTGGAAAAGCGCCTGGGCACCCAGCTCATGCACCGCTCGACCCGCCGCCTGGTGCTCACCGAGCAGGGCGCCACCTTTCTCGACGAGTGCCGCGGCCTGCTGGCGCAATGGGCCACCGCAGAAGCCACGGTGTCATCGCAACGCCACAGCGCCAGCGGCCACCTGGTGGTGTCGGCCCCGGCCGCGTTCGGGCGCATGCACGTCGCCCCCCACGCCAGCGCTTACCTCAAAGCCAATCCGCAGCTGCGCATCTCCTTCAACCTGACCGACCGCGTGGTGGACCTGGTGCGCGAGGGCTACGACATGGCCCTGCGCATCGGCAACGTGATCGACCCCAACTTCGTGGCCATCAAGCTCGCGACCAACCAGCGCGTGGTGTGCGGCACACCGGCCTACTTTCGCAAGCACGGCAAACCCAGAACGCTGGAGGACCTGAAGGCGCACAACTGCCTGGCCTTCAACCTGCAGGGCGGTCAGCAGCGTGGCTGGTATTTCTTGCAGGACGGCAAGACCGTGACCGTGCGCGCCGAGGGCAACCTGGACTGCAACGACGGCGAGCTGCTGCACCGCTGGGTCAGCGAGGGCCTGGGCCTGGGCTGGCGCAGCACCTGGGAGATCCAGCTGCAGCTGCAACGCGGTGAACTGGTGACCGTGCTCGACGAATTCGCCCTGCCCGAGTACGACATCCTGGCGGTGTACCCGCAGCAGCGGCACCTGCCGGCCAAGGTGCGCTTCTTCATCGACCACCTGAAAAAGATATACGCCAAGCCCGGATACTGGCTGCGCGACACACCCTGACCGCGCTGCAACGCACACGGTCGTGAAAAGCACAACCGCCTGGCCAGTGAACTGGCGCAGGCGGTTGCAGGTTGGATGCCGGCGAGGAAATCAGGCGCGGGCCACACCGGTCTTGAACACCGCCACCGACTCCACCAGTTGCAGCGCTTGCTGCTTGAGGCTGTCGGCCGCGGCGGCGCTTTGCTCCACCAAGGCGGCGTTCTGCTGTGTGCCCTGGTCCATGCGGGTGATGGCCTGACCGACCTGCGCCACGCCCGAACTCTGCTCGGCGCTCGCGGCGCTGATCTCGCCCACGATGTCGCTCACGCGGCGGATCGAGGCGACCACTTCCTGCATGGTGGTGCCGGCCTGGTCGACCAGCGCTGAACCCTGTTCGACGCGGTCCACGCTGGCGCCGATCAGACCCTTGATTTCCTTGGCGGCTTCGGCGCTGCGCTGGGCAAGGTTGCGCACCTCGCCAGCCACGACCGCAAAACCCCGGCCCTGTTCGCCCGCACGCGCCGCTTCCACGGCGGCGTTGAGCGCCAGGATGTTGGTCTGGAAAGCGATGCCGTCGATGACACCGATGATGTCGCTGATCTTGCGGCTGCTCTCGTTGATGCCCTTCATCGTCTGCACCACGCGGCCCACCACCTCGCCACCCTGGATCGCCACGCTGGAGGCACTCTGGGCCAGCTGGCTGGCCTGGCGTGCGTTGTCGGCGTTGTGGCGCACGGTCGTGCCCAGCTGCTCCATGGTGGCCGCGGTTTCCTGCAGCTCGCTGGCCTGCTGCTCGGTGCGGGACGACAGGTCCTGGTTGCCCGAAGCGATCTCGCCACTGGCGTGCGACACGTAGTCGGAGCTGCGGCGCACATCGGTCACGGCCTTGGACAGACCTTCCTGCATGGTCTGCAACCAGGCCAGCAAGCTGTCGGTGTCGCCCTTCTTCAAGTAGATGGGTGTCGTCAGGTCGCCCTCGGCCACCGCGCGGGCAATGCTCACGGCCGTTCGCGGCTCACCACCGAGCTGCCGCAACATGTTGCGCGTGATCATCATCGACAGACCGATGCCGATCACCAGCGACAGGCCGATCAGCCCCATGACCGCAAACCGGGCCTGGTTGTAGACCGTGGTGACCAGCGTTGCAGAGGCTTCACCGCCGTCGTAGTTGTACTTGAGCAGCGCCGTCAGAGTCGTGATCACCTCGTCAAACGCCATGCTGGCCAGTCCGTCGGCAATATCGGCAGCGTCCACTTGCAGCTTGTCGCGACCGAGCTTGATGACTTTTTCGTTGGCCTGCAGGTAGGCGGTCCAGGCGGTGGACAGCTTGTTGTTCAGCGCCGTCTCTTCCTCGCCCGACACGCGCCCCTGATAACCCGCGAACAAGGCCTGCAATGACTTGCCGGCCTCCTTCATCTTGTCTTCGTACTCGGCGTGGTAGCTGGTGTCGTCGGTGCGGCTGTGTTTGACCTCGAACTCGCGGTACTCGATCGCCAGCGCGCGGGCGTCCGACAGGGCGCCCACGCCCTTGAGCCATTTCTGGGACAGCGCGATGGCTTCGCCATCCACGCTCTTCAGTCCCACCAGAGCGGTGGCGCCCAGAGCAGCCGTCAACACCAGGATGGACGCAAACGCGCCGAAGAGCTGCTGGCCCACCGTCAAACGACGTAGCCAGCCAAAGGGATTGGGAAGTTTTTTCATCGCGCCACCGCCATCACTTCTTGTGACCGATGTAGCTGGCGCCGATCACTTTGCCGCCGGCGTCCTTGATCGGGTTGTAGCAGGCGTCAAAGGCGGTGCCGAGCACGTCGATGGGGCCGCAGAACTGCTGGCCCTTGCTCACGGAGTCATAGGCGGCGTTGCGGGCGAGCTGGGTGCCCACGCCGCGTTTGCCTTCGGGCGTGAGCACGTTGGTGCTGACGCGCACGAACTCGTCGCCTTCTTTCACGAACACGGTGGCGGTGGCCTGGTGGCTCTTGCGGATGCCGTCGACCACGTCGAAGTTGTTGTTGATCTTGCGCTCGCCGAAGAACAGGGCGGGCACGGTCTTGCCGGCGACGGTGTCGGTGCCCTCGACGCGCGGTGCACCGATCTTGGTCAGGCGACCGTCGAGGTCGGCGATGGTGGCCTTGGGGTCGTTGGCGTGGGCGAAGGAGGCAGAGACGGCCAGCGTGGCCAGCATGAGGGCGCGGTTCAGTTTCATGAGAACTCCATATGGGACAAGGTTGAAGGGCATCCGGCGGATGTAAGCCTGTATCGGTCGCAACCCGTCGGACTTGAATTCTCAAGAGCCTGTCACCGCCCAAAACCGTGATGAACCGGGCTTTGGCCACCCATTTCGGGCGCTCGGCGCCTCGCGCGCGGTTCGATCACACCAGGGTGACCAGCGCCAACCAGCCCACCGAGGCCCAGCGCTGTACCGGGCTGACCGGCTGGCGCCACACCGCCCCCACGAGGAACAGGTTGTAAGGCAGCGGCGTGAAATGCACCGCGGCGGCCCACGCCATGTCGACGCCGGAAGCCGCCATGGCCAGCGCAATGCCCGTGGCCAGCACATTGATCAGCGTGCCCACCAGCACCATGTCGCGCCAGAACAGCACGCGCATGGGCACCTGGGCGCGCCAGCGGGCGCTGAAAAATCCGGTGGCGTCCGGCATCAGCTTGCGGCCAGCACGCGCACCAGCCAGGTGTTGAGATCGGCCACCTCCTGTGGGCAGACTGAGTGCTCCATGGCATAGGTGTGCCACTCCACCGGGTAGCCCAGCGCCTTCAAGGCATCGCGCGATTCGGTGCCGCGCTGCACCACCACCACCGGGTCCTGGCTGCCGTGCGCCAGAAAGATGGGCACGTCGCGGTTCGCCTCGGTGCGCTCGGTGGCGGTGCTGGCCGCCAACGGCAGATACCCCGAGAGCCCCACCAGACCGGCCAGGCGTTGCGGCGCGCGCAGCCCGGCCATGAGCGTCATGGCACAGCCTTGCGAAAAACCCATGAGCACGGTGCGCCCGGGCGGCACGCCCCGCGCGGCCTCCCGGTCCAGCAGGCCCTGCACCAGGGCGCAGGACTCGCGCAGACCGGCCTCGTCTTCCCGGCGCGACTGGCCGATGGGTGGATGGATGTCGTACCAGGCGCGCATCTCGTAACCACCGTTGAGGGTGACCGGGCGCACCGGTGCCGTGGGGAACACAAAACGCACCGGGCCGATGGCGTCCAGATCGAGCTCTTGTGCGATCGGCACGAAGTCGTTGCCGTCGGCGCCCAGGCCGTGCAGCACGACGATGCTGGCCACGGGCGTGGCCGCGGGGTTGCTGCCAGTGAAGAGTTCGAGGGTTTCAAGCGTGTGTGAGGTCATGACCTGCAGCATAGCGGCTGCCTATGATGAAAGCCCTTCGCTCATCACCTCGACCATGACACCCCACGCATT
Source organism: Hydrogenophaga sp. (assembly GCF_030158645.1). Classification (GTDB taxonomy): domain Bacteria; phylum Pseudomonadota; class Gammaproteobacteria; order Burkholderiales; family Burkholderiaceae_C; genus Hydrogenophaga. The sequence goes on from NZ_JAOASO010000144.1 coordinate 12,766, forward strand.
GCTCGACCACATCGACCAAGGCCGCCTCTGGCCTGAACCCTCCGGCCTCTCGCTCGACGCCGCTTACGCGCAAGCACTGGCGGTGCGCCAGCTGCGTATGGCGCGCGGCGAACAACCGCGCGGCTACAAGATCGGCTTCACCAACCGGAGCATCTGGCCACGCTACAACGTGTTCGCGCCCATCTGGGGCAGCGTGTGGGACAGCACGCTCACGGTGTGCGACGGTGAGGGCAGCGTGTCGCTGGCCCACACCTGCCAGCCAAGGCTGGAGCCCGAGGTGGTGTTCGGCCTGAAAGCCACGCCCGCACCCGAGGCCACGCTCGACGGGATTTTTGCGGCCATCGACTGGGTGGCACCCGGCTTCGAGGTCGTTCAGTCGCACCTGCCGGACTGGAAGTTCTTGCCGCCCGACACGGTGGCCGATGGTGGATTGCACGCTCGCCTGCTGGTGGGCCGTCGCACGCCGGTGCGCGATCTCGCAAACGGCGCCGCAGCGCTGGACGAACTGCTCGCGCAAGCCCGCGTGAGCCTGCTCAAGGGCGGTGCGGTGGTGGAAGAAGGCCAGGGCTCGAACGTGCTGGACAGCCCGCTGCGCGCGCTGCTGCACTTCACACAGACCCTGCGCGACTGCCCCGGCGCGCCCGACCTGCAGGCCGGCGATGTGGTCACCACCGGGACATGGACCGATGCCTGGCCGGTAACGCCGGGTGAACACTGGACCGCCCGTTTCTCCTCACCGCTGCCCAGGCTTGACGTGACTTTCACGGGTTGACCCGCGCCGGTGCTTGCAGGTGAAACCCTCTAAACACAAGGCTGGAGCCTTGGTAGATTCGTCCGACATACCCACAACGGAGACCTTCTTCATGACCAAGATCGCGCCAGACCTGCTGGCACTGCAGCGCCTGTACCACTGGGAAAAAACCGCCCCCACGCGCGTGGCGCTCACGCAGCCCATGGGCCAAGGCGCGGTGCAGGATTTCACCTGGGCGCAGGTGGCCGATCAGGTGCGCCGCATGGCCACCCACCTCAAATCGCACGGCTGGGAGCCCGGCTCCAAGGTCGCCATCCTGTCCAAAAACTGTGCCTGGTGGATGATGAGCGACCTCGCCATCTGGATGGCGGGCTATGTGTCGGTGCCGCTTTACCCGACCCTGGCGCCCGAAACCATCCGCCAGATCCTGGCGCACAGCGAAGCCAAGGCCCTCTTCGTGGGCAAGCTCGACGGCTGGGAGGGCATGAAGCCCGGTGTGCCCGCCGGCCTGCCCTGCATGAGCTACGCACTGTCACCGGCAGACGTGGTGAAGAACTGCGAGGGTTGGGACGCCATCTGCCAGCGCAGCCAACCCCTGCAAGGCGAGCCCGTGCGCGGCGGCGAAGAACTTGCCACGCTGATCTACACCTCGGGCACCACCGGCATGCCCAAGGGCGTGATGCACACCTTTGACAACTTCGCCTGGGCGCTCGACGCCGGCCTCAAGCGCATCCCCATGACCGGCAGCGACCGCATGCTGTCTTATTTGCCGCTGGCCCACGTGGTGGAGCGCATGCTGGTCGAACACGGCTGGTTGCGCACGGGCATGCATGTGTTCTTCGCCGAGTCGCTCGACACCTTTGCGGCCGACCTGCAGCGCGCCCGGCCCACCATCTTTTTCTCGGTGCCGCGGCTGTGGGTCAAGTTCCAGCAAGGCATCCACCACAAGATGCCGCCGGCCAAACTCAACCGCTTGCTCGGCATCCCGATCCTGGGTGGCATCGTTCGCAAGAAGGTCATGAAAGCCCTCGGCCTGGATCAGTGCAAGTTCGCCGCCGGCGGCGCCGCACCCATGCCGATCGCCCTGCTGCAGTGGTACAGCAAGCTCGGCCTCAACATCAACGAAGGCTACGGCATGACGGAGAACCTCGCGCTCTCCCACATCACCGAACCCGGCAAGAATCAGCAAGGCACTGTGGGCCCGGCCTACGAGGGCGTGCAACACCGCATCGACCCCGAGACCGGCGAAGTGCAGATGCGCAACCAGGCCATGATGCTCGGCTACTACAAGGAGCCCGAGAAGAGCGCCGAGAGCTTCACCGCCGACGGCTGGCTCAAGACCGGCGACAAGGGCACGATCGACAAGCAAGGCCTGCTGCGGATCACCGGCCGGGTGAAGGACCTGTTCAAGACCGGCAAGGGCAAGTACGTGGCACCCGCCCCGATCGAAGACAAACTGGTGATGCACGAGGGGGTGGAAGCCTGTGTGGTCACCGGCGCCAACCTCGGCCAGCCGCTGGGCATCGTGATGCTCAACGCAGACGCGGTTGCCAAGGTGGCCGATGCCACCGCCCGCAGCGAACTCGAAACCTCGCTGGCCGCACACCTCAAAACCATCAACGCGACGCTCGATCCCCACGAGCAGTTGCAGTGCATCGTGGTGGTCACCACCGCCTGGACGGTGGACAACGACGTGATCACCCCGACCTTCAAGGTCAAGCGCAACCGCATCGAAGACCTGTATGCCCGCCACTACGAAGCCTGGGAGGCCTCGGGCAAGAAGGTCATCTGGCAAAAAGGCTGAGGTCGGGCCGGTTCAACCGGCCTGCGTCAGGCGCTTGAGAACGCCATCGGCGCCCTGCTCGCACAGGCGCATCACCACCTCGAAACCCTCGGCGTTGCTGTAATAGGGGTCGGGCACTTCGAATGTGCCCGGTACACCGGCGTACTCCAGAAACAGGTGCAGCTTGTGCTGGTGCTCGGGGGGACAGACTCGCCGCAGGTTGGCCAGGTTGTCACGGTCCATGGCGAGGATGAGGTCAAACAGCTGGAAGTCCTCGTCCTTCACCTTGCGCGAGCGCTCGTTGAGGATGTGGTGGTAACCACGCGCCTGGGCGAGCGTGATGGCCCGGCGATCGGCCTTTTCGCCGCGGTGCGCGCCGTAAGTCCCAGCCGAGTCCAACACCACCCGGTCGTTCAGTTGGCGGCGCTGCACCTCGGCGTGCATCACGCTGGCGGCCATCGGCGAGCGGCAGATGTTGCCCATGCACACGAGAAGGATCTTGGTCATGCCACAAGGATAGCGAGCCGCGGTGGGCGCTGGCGGGCGGGCGCCGAAAAACAAAAAACCCGCCGGCGGCGGGTTTTCGGGAGACCGGGGGTGGACTCAGATCAGGTAGTCGTCAACGCTCTTGCCGGAGGCCAGCACGGCGCGCACCCACTCGGGCTTGCGGCCCGGGCCACCCGCCCACAGCTCGCCGTTGGGGCCGCGGTACTTCGGCGCAGCTGCCGATTTTGATTTGCCCGTCTTCTTGACGCCGGTCGAACCGCCAAGATCGGCCACCGAAATACCGAATTGCTTCATCTTGGCCTTGATATCGGCGATCACAGAAGCGAGTTCGTCTTTGCGTGCCTGCTCGGCTTGCGCCATCAGGGTTTGGGCTTGCGCCATGAGTTCGGAATAGCTGGCCATTGTTGGCTCCTTATAGAGAAGTTGAATTCGATCGGAATGTGCCATGACAAACTGCCGATGCAGTGCCGCATTCTAATCGGCTTTTCTCGACCCACCGGCGGACCACGGTTGGAGTTCGGCAGGCAACTCCGCTTTCAACTCCATCGGACTTCCGGTGACGGGGTGACTCAATCGCAGTCGCCAGGCGTGCAAAAACATGCGTTTCAATCCGTTGCGCATCAATTGCCGGTTCAGTTCGAAATCGCCGTATTTGTCATCGCCTGCAATCGGATGACCCGCGCTGGCGAGGTGCACGCGGATCTGGTGGGTTCGCCCGGTCTTGATCGTCACCTCGAGAAGGCTCAGACCCTCGGGCAACTCGGCGCTCAAGCCGGCGGGCGCCGGAATTCGGGCGGCAACCTTCACCAAGGTCACCGAATGCATGCCGTCCGGGTCGTCCTTGGTTGTCACCTTCACGCGCCGCTCGCCATCGGCCAGCAGGTATTTGTGCAGGGGTTGATCGAGCACCTTCAAACGCGCAGGCCATGCGCCTTTGACCAAGGCCAGATAGGTCTTGCCCGTCTCCCGCTCCCGAAATTGATCCTGCATTGCCTTGAGCGCACTCTTCTTTTTGGCAATCAGCAACAGGCCGCTCGTTTCCCGGTCCAGACGGTGCACCAATTCGAGCAATTTGGCATCCGGACGGGCTTGCCGCATCTGTTCGATCACACCAAAACTCACGCCGCTGCCACCGTGCACCGCGACGCCGGCGGGTTTGTCGATGGCCAAAAAGGCGTCGTCCTCAAACACCACCGGGAATTGGCGCGCCGGGGCTGGATTCTGTTGTTTCTCTTCTGCGCGTTCGGACAGGCGAATCGGCGGAATCCGCAACACATCACCGGCTTGTACCCGGTCATCCGCCCCCACACGACCCTTGTTTCGGCGCACTTCACCCGAGCGGATGATGCGGTAGATGTGGGTCTTGGGAACGCCCTTGAGTTCCCGGATCAGGAAGTTGTCCAAGCGCTGACCGGCCGACTCGTCGTCCACCGTGAGGTGCCGAACGGCGGCGGCTGGGGAGGTTGGGAGCTGAGGCAAGGGAAATCGAGGGGGAAAGCGAAGGGAAATAGGACACCGGGGCGACGGTTGGCTGTCTATAATGCGTCACTCTCGTCGCGCGCCGTAAGTGATTGATTTGCCTTGAGTTTAAGGCACGCACTGAAGGCGCTGACCTCCCGGCTCGACAAAGCGGGAGCGCGTCGTGAGATGGTTGCCACCCGCAGCACCCGGCACCTCCCACCGCACCCTCGACCATGGTTCATGGCTTCCCGGTGCGGTCAAGGTCCGGTCGACGTTGCGGGCGAACCGGTTGATGAAAACAGCGAACCCGATTACGGAATACCCCAATCGATCAGCTTCCCACATGAAGCTGGTCGAGGACAAAGTGAACACAGAGATAACCCGGCCAGATCCATGTCGTTGACAGCCATCCAGCCTTCCCTGCTCACCCAACTCCGCGCGCCTACGCCCTGACCTGGCGGTTCGACGCGGCACCCCGGTGCCCGCCTGTGTCGAACGCCTTCCCCGAACCGCGGGTCAACGGCTCTCCGGCAATTCCTCCCCCGTTCGCTTTTTCCGCTGGTTCACGGCGAGTTGACGCCTGTGGCTCTCAAGCCCGGGCGTCCTTGTGTGTTTGAACGAAGGAAATCGCATCATGAAACGCATGCTGATCAACGCCACGCAGGCCGAAGAGCGCCGGCTGGCCATTGTGGACGGGCAAAAACTGCTCGACTACGAAATCGAAATCGAAGGGCGCGAACAGCGCAAGGGCAACATCTACAAGGCCGTCGTCACCCGCGTCGAGCCGTCGCTGGAGGCCTGCTTCGTCGACTACGGCGAGGACCGCCACGGCTTCCTGCCGTTCAAGGAGATCTCCAAGCAGTTCTTCAAGGAAGGCGTGACCGTCCGCGACGCGAAGATCCAGGACGTGATCTCCAACGGCACCGAGCTGCTGGTGCAGGTCGAGAAGGAGGAGCGCGGCAACAAGGGCGCGGCGCTGACCACCTTCGTGAGCCTGGCCGGCCGCTACCTGGTGCTGATGCCCAACAACCCGCGCGGCGGCGGCGTGTCGCGCCGCATCGAGGGCGAGGACCGCGAGGAACTCAAGGAGAACCTCGACCAGCTCGAGTACCCCAAGGGCATGAGCCTGATCGCCCGCACCGCCGGCATCGGCCGCAGCGCACCCGAGCTGCAGTGGGACCTGAACTACATGCTCAAGCTGTGGAGCGCCATCGACGGCGCGGCCAAGGCGGGCAAGGGCGCCTTCCTGATCTACCAGGAGTCGTCGCTGGTGATCCGCGCCATCCGCGACTACTTCACCGCCGATGTCGGCGAGATCCTGATCGACACCGACGACATCTACGACCAGGCGCAGCAGTTCATGACGCATGTGATGCCGGAGACGGCGTCGAAGGTCAAGCGCTACCGCGACGACGCGCCGCTGTTCAGCCGCTTCCAGATCGAGCACCAGATCGAGTCGGCCTACGCCCGCACCGTGCAACTGCCCTCGGGCGGCGCCATCGTGATCGACCACACCGAAGCCTTGGTGTCGGTGGACGTGAACTCGGCCCGCGCCATCAAGGGCGGCGACATCGAAGACACCGCGACCCGCACCAACCTGGAAGCCGCCGACGAAGTGGCGCGCCAAGCCCGCCTGCGCGACCTGGGCGGCCTGATCGTGATCGACTTCATCGACATGGAAGAGTCGAAGAACCGCCGCGACGTGGAAAACCGCCTGCGCGACGCGCTGCGCCAGGACCGCGCCCGCGTGCAGTTCGGCGCCATCAGCAAGTTCGGCCTGCTGGAAATGAGCCGCCAGCGCCTCAAGCCCGCGCTGAACGAAGGTTCGTCCATCCCCTGCCCGCGCTGCGGTGGCTCGGGCCACATCCGCGACACCGAGTCGTCGGCGCTGCAGATCCTGCGCATCATCCAGGAAGAGTCGCTCAAGGACAGCACGGCCGCCGTGCTGGTGCAGGTGCCGGTTGAAGTGGCCAGCTTCCTGCTCAACGAGAAGCGCACCGAGATCACCAAGATCGAACTCAAGCAGCGCATCAACGTGCTGCTGGTGCCCAACAAGTCGCTGGACACGCCCAACTACAAACTCGAGCGCCTGAAGCACGACGACCCGCGCCTGGACAACCTGGACGCCAGCTACAAACTGGCCGATGAGCCGGACGAGGCCACCGGCTTCACCCGCCGCAGCCAGGAACGCACCAACAAGCAGGAACCGGTGATCAAGGGCGTGTTGCCCGACGGTCCCGCCCCTGTGGCGGCGCCCCGCCCCGAGGTGGTGGCCCCCGTGGCCGCGCCTGTGGCGGCCAAGCCGGTTGCAGCCCCGGTGGCCGCACCGGTGGCCGCTGCACCGGCTGAAAAAGGCTTCTTCGGCTGGCTCAAGAGCTTGTTTGGCGGTGCTGACGCCGCGCCAACCGTGGCCCCCAAACCCGCTGTGGCCGCACCCGCTGCCAAGCCCGGCGCGCGCGAAGAGCGTGCCGACGGCCGTGGGCCGCGTGAAGGTGGGCGTGAAGGCGGCCGCGAAGGTGGTCGTGATGGCCGCAGCCGCGGTGGGCGTGGCGGCGCCGAAGGTCGCGGTCAACGCGAAGGCGGTCGCGAAGGCGGCCGCGGTGGTCGTGATGGTGCGCGCGAAGGCCGTCCGGTGGAAGGCCGTGAGCCTCGCGCGGAAGGCCGTGTCGAAGGGCGCCCGGAGGGCCGTGCGGAAGGCAGGGGCGAAGGTCGCCGTGGCGAAGGCCGCGGTGAGCCGCGTGGCGAAGGCCGCAACGAGGCACGCGGCGAACCCCGCGCTGAGGGTCGCGGTGAAGGCCGTGGCGAACGGGGTGAAGGTCGCCGGGGCGATGGTCGCCGCGACAACCGCCGCGATGCCGCTCCAGTGGAGGGCGCAGCGCCAGCCGAACTGGTGAACGGCACGCCGGTCAACGCACCGGGCGAAACTTCCGAAGGCGGCGACAACCAGCGCCGGGGCCGTGGCGGACGGGGTGGCGAGAACCGCCGCCGCCCGGCCGAAGGCGCCGAAGGCCAGCCGCCGGTTGTTCAAAACGATGCGGTACCCGCTGCCCAGGACGCTGGCGACAGCGCCGAAGCACCCCGCGAAGGCGAGATGCCTGAAGGCGGCGACGGCGCACCACGCGCCCCGCGCGAACGCCGCAGCCGCGACCGCTATGGCCGCGACCGCCGCGAGCGCGGCCCGCGCGAAGCCAACGGCGCCCCCGAGGGCGTCGAAGGCGAAGCCCCCGCGGAGGTGCCAGCGAGCGAAGCGGCCTTTGCGGCCGCCTCGCCAGCGTCGGTGGACGAAGCCCCCACGCGCAGCTACTTCAGCCTGCCGGTGGAAGCGACTGCGCCGGTGGTGAGCGAAGCCCCTGCGGCCGCACCCGCTCCGGTGGCAGCGCCCGTTGCGGCGCCCATGGCAGCGCCGGTGATGGAACAGGCCGCACAGGCCCCGGTGACGGCACCTGCCGCGATGGCGCCGGTGGCCGCACCGGCACCGGTTGCGGCACACGCCCCAGCCCCCCGCGCGCCTGCCCCGAAGACCGCTGCACCGGTGGTGACCGAAGCCCCTGCGGCCCGCGGTCTGCCCAAGGTCGCCAGCTTCTCGCTGCCCCTGGACGACATGCAGCGGGTGGCCCAGGCCAGCGGCCTGGAGTGGGTCAACTCGAACGCCGACAAGGTGGCCCAGGTGCAAGCCGCGATCGCGGCCGAACCCAAGCCCGTGCACGTGCCGCGCGAGCCGAAGCCGGCGGTGGTGCTGGACGACGGCCCGCTGGTGCTGGTCGAAACGCGCAAGGATCTGCGCGACATGCAACTGCCCTTCGAGGCACGCTGACCCGGCAACACCGTCGGGCGCAACATCGCCTGACGGTGCATCCACCAAAAAGAAAAGCGCCCTCGGGCGCTTTTCTTTTTGGTGGATCGGCCGAGACCTTCAGTCGAGCAAGGCTGCCTGTTTCCAGGCGGCTTGCGCCGCCGCCTCGTCACCACGCTCTTCGGCCAGACGGGCCAGCGCACGCCAGGTGCGGCGCAACAGCGTGGGGTCGTTCAAGCCGTGGCTGGCCTGCGTGAGCAACTGGCTGGCCTTGCCCCAAAGCTGGCGCTGCAGGCAGGCCTGACCGGCCAGGTACTGCAGCAAGGCGTTGTTGGGAGAAGACCGCTGCTGTTGTTCAAGCCGCGCGAGCCAGGCACTGTCGAGTTGCGGCAAGCCGGGTTCGAAGGTCATCACCAGCTGGCGCTGCTGGGCAGGCTCCAGCGCGTCGAACTGTTGCCACATCGGCTCGAGCCAGGAACGCAGGCGCGCAGCAACCCGGCGCACTTCGTCGTCTTCTGCATCACGGCGCTGGAGCACCAACTGGTTGCCGCGCCGTGCGGCGGCCAGCGCGAGTTCGGGCATGGTTCTTTCGTCCGCATCCAGCCCGGTCCAGACCGCTTCGAGCTGGGCCATGTCGTGGGCATCGCGCAACGCATCCAGAACGAGTCCGCGCACGATGCTGCGTGCCGTGTCGGGCGAAAACGCCTTGTGTTTGGCGAGCAGGCGGGCGGTCTCCAGGGCTTCGGACGTGGCGCCGCCCAGACGCGCCACGCGCAGCTTCAGGCGCAGCGCCTGGATGCGACGGCCCGCGCCCTGCGGCAGCTCGGCCAGGCGGCTGCGCGCGGCGTCCACGTCGCGGTCTTCCACGGCCCAACGCACCGCACGCAACAAAGCACCTTCGGACGCGTCGGGTGCGCCTTTGGACAAGGCCGGGTCGAGGGCGGCCTGCAGGTTTTCGTCGCGCCGTTCGCGGTTTTGCAGCGACTGCGCGCTCTCGGCCACCAACAGGTGCGCCAGCACCTGCAACTGGTCGCGCCGAGGCCACTGGCCAGGTGCCACCGATTTGAGCTGGTCCAGGGCGTGCTGTGCCGCGGATTGCGCGCGCACAAACCGCCCGGCGAGCTGGTGTGCCAGCGCGTCCATGACCGAGCCCACCACCGAGCGTTCAACCTGCTGGCTGCGCCAGCGCTGGGCGCGCATGGGCAGGTCGCGGATGGCGCCGATGGCCAGCAGCGCAGCGTGCAGCAGCAAGAAGCCCGCGATGAGGCAGAACAGAACCAGATTGAAGGACACGTCGAACCGGTAAGGTGGCCAGAACAGCGTCACCGTGCTGGCGTTGTGCCCGACCAGCAGCGCCAGCGCGACCGCCAACGCCGCCAGGCCCAGCAGCCAGAACACGCTGCGCATCGCACCCCGCTGGCGGCTGCGCATCAACGGCCTCCCGCGGCGGCGGCCAGCGCAGCCAGGGTTTCGTCGGGGCGCGGCACGTCGGTGGCGACCAGGTCGCGGCGCAAACGGGCCACCAGGGTTTGCGCGTTGGCCACCTGCGGCACGCTGGTGTCGAAGTAGCGTGTGATCGCCACCTCCACCGCCAGCAGGTCGGCCTGGCTGGTGGTCCACTGGCGGGCCAGCAGGCCGAGCCGCGCGTTGAGCAGTTTGAGCTTGAGGTTCTCGCGCAGGAAAAAAGCCTGTTCGGGCGCGAGCAGCGCGGCTTCGGGGCGATCAATGCGGCTCACACGAACCAGTTCGCGGCCGCTGCGCGTGACTTCGGCCCAGGTGCGCGACCACAGCGCGCTCCACCAACCGGAGACGCGGCCCCAGCCGGCGCTGAGACCGCCCTCTTCGGCTGCCGCGTCTGCGGGGGGCACCGGCTCGGTGACCACCACGGGCTCGCTCGCTTCGGGCGGCACGGGCTTCACCGTTGCGGCCTTGGCAGCGGGTGCGGGCTTTTGGTGCCCCACCTGATTGAGCACCGGCCACTCGTCCACCTGCCGGGCCAGCTCGTCCAGCCGCAGCACCAGCGACGGGATGTCGGCCAGTGGCGCGGCCTGAATGCGGTCGATGTCGCGTGCGATGGCGCGCTGCACCGGGTTGAGCCGCGGCTGGGCGGCGCGCGCGATGCGCTGGTCCGCCGCGCGCAGGGCCGCCACCATGGGTTGCGTGCTCCCGGTGAGCAGGGACTGCTGCTGCGCCAACTTCACGGCCGACTCCAGGTCCTGCACCAGGTTGTCGTCGCGCGAACGCGAGAGTGCCAGCATCAGTTCTTCGAGCTGGCTGCGCTGCAGGCTCACCTCGGACAGGCGCACCTCGGCCACCGTCAGGCGACCCTGCAGTTCCTGCGCCAGTGCTTCGGCCTGCGCGGCCAGCGTGCGGGCTTCCACCGCCTGGGCACCGCTGTCCTGCACGCGGCGGGCCAGCTCTTGTTGCGTGAAGCCGAGCTTTTGCCAGAGCATGCCGGTGAACACGAGCGCGATCGCCGCCAGCACCAGCGCCGCCCACACCAGACCTTGCCCGGCGCGGCGCACCGGTGAGGGCGCTGGCGCGGCCGCGCTGGCCGTCACCGCCGGTGGGGCGGTGTCGGTGGGGGGTGGGAGGGGTTGGTTGGAACTCATGGTGCAAACCGTTCCGATTCTAGGGCGCGCAACACGTCGTTCAGGCTCGGGCGTGATTCGATCACACGGCCAAAGCCGGTCTCGCGCGCGGCCTGAGCGATGCGCGGGTGTGTGGCCAGTGCCGTCGCGGCGCCCCAGTGCGCCTGGGGTTGCAACACGCGCAATGCGGCCAGCGCCTCGGAGCTGCTGAACAGCCACACGCTGCCGGCCTTGGCGGCTTCAAGCATGCGCTGCGCATCGCCCTCGGCCAGCACCGGCGGACGGCGCTCATAGGCGACGCAACCTTCCACCCGGGCGCCCGCGGCCTCGCATTGGCGGATCAACCAGTCGCGCCCGTTGCCGGCCACCGGCCCGCCACCGGGCGGCGCGTCCACCGAGAGACCGCGCACGATCAGGATGCGGCTGCCAGCATGCACCTGCGGCGCCACCACCGGCCAGAGGTGCTCGGAATCGAACTGGTCCGCGTCCTCGGCTGGCGAATCGATGCGATCGACCTCCACACCCAGCGTGGTCAGCGCCTGGGCCAGCAGGCGCGCAGTGCCGGGGCCGGGTGCCCAGAAGCGGGTGTTGACCGGCTCCACCGGGCGCGCGAGGGCGCCCTCGGCAAAAAAGTGGCTCACGGCCGCGCCGCTCACGAACATGAGGGCATCGGCCCGCTGCCAGTCGGCCCGCCAGGCCTGCAGCGCGGCCCTGGCTTCGGGCGAAGTGGGTTCACCAATGTCGATCAACGGCACGGCATGGGCCGGCCAGCCATGGGCGTGCAGCACCTGCACCCAGTGCGCCGCCTCAGTCGCCGGCCGCGTGACGATCAGCCGCGCCACCCGGCCAGGTTCGGGCCGCCGGGCGGTGGTGTCCATCAAGGCCTCAGGCCTCCACGGGCGGCGGTGTGGCGCCGGCCGCGCGCAGGTCGGCGGCCACGCGCTGGCCCAGCGCCTCGGCCTCGGCCAGGGTTTGCACGCGGGCTTGGCCGTTGACGCGCACCACGGCCTGTCGGCCCTCGGGATCGCCCCAGGCGGCTTCCAGGCGCAGCGTGCCATCGGCCTGCCAGTCCGCATAAGCCGCCAGCGGCATGGAGCAGCTGCCGCCCATGGCGCGCGAAACCGTGCGCTCGGCCGCCACGCGTTGCCAGCTCGCGGTGTGCGCGAGTGGTGCGAGGGCGTCGATGAGGTCTTGCCGGTCGGCGCGCACTTCGATGCCCAGGGCGCCCTGGCCCGCTGCGGGCAACGAATCGGCCGGCTCGAAAATGTGGCGGATGCGCTCGCCCAGTCCCAGACGCTTGAGACCGGCCGCCGCCAGCACGATGGCGTGGTACTGGCCTTCGTCGAGCTTGCGCAGGCGCGTGTCGAGGTTGCCGCGCAGCGGTTCGATGCGCACGTCGCCGCGGCCCAGCCGGTCCAGTGATTCGCGCAGCAGCACCAGGCGGCGCAGGCTGGAGGTGCCCACCACCGCGTTCGCCGGCAGCTCGGCCAGGCCGGCGCAGTGCGGCGACACCCAGGCGTCGCGCGGGTCTTCGCGCTCCATCACGCAAGCCAGCGCAAAGCCTTCCGGCAATTGCATGGGGACGTCCTTGAGCGAATGCACCGCGATGTCGGCCCGACCCTCTTCCAGCGCCACTTCGAGTTCCTTGACGAACAGTCCCTTGCCGCCGACTTTGGACAGGCTGCGGTCCAGGATCTGGTCGCCCAGGGTGGTCATGCCCAGCAGCGTCACGCGGTGACCCAGGCCTTCAAGCAGGGCCTTGACGTGTTCGGCCTGCCACAGCGCCAGGCGGCTCTCGCGGGTGGCGATGGTGATGGCCAGGGAAGTGGAAGTGGGCATGGAATTCAAGGGCGAACAAGGGCGGCACCAGCCGCGACATTTGGTACCCGGTTCGTAACCGGGCAGGGTGTTTTTGGATGCTAGCATGGCCCTTCCACCGGGTTTTCCCCAGATCACCCGGCCCAGTCGGCAGGCCACTCCTTCCCCACCACACCATGAGCAGAACGCCCGTTCGCACCCGCTCCACCAGCCGCGCCGACAAGGACCAGCCGCTCATCGACGACATCCGCCTGCTCGGTCGCATCCTGGGCGATGTGATCCGGGAACAGGAAGGCGTGGCGGCTTTTGAACTGATTGAAAAAATCCGCCAGCTCTCGGTGGCGTTTCGCCGACACGACGACCAGTCGGCGGACAAGGCGCTGAAGAAACTGCTCAAGGGCCTCAGCGGCGACCAGACGGTGAGCGTGATCCGCGCCTTCACCTACTTCAGCCACCTGGCCAACCTGGCCGAGGACCGACACCACATCCGCCGGCGAGCTGTGCATGAGCGTGCCGGCGACCTGCAAGAAGGCAGCCTGGCGCGCACGCTGCAGCGCCTGCGCGAGGCGGGCATCGCGCCGGGTGCGATCGTCGGCACGCTGGCGCACAGCCACATCTCGCCGGTGCTCACCGCGCACCCCACCGAGGTGCAGCGCAAGAGCATCCTGGATGCCGAACGCGCCATTGCGCGCCTGCTGGGCGAGCGCGACGAACAGGAACGCCTGCCGCGCGAGCGCGCCGACATCGAGGCGCAGATCCGCGCCCGCGTCACCCAGCTCTGGCAGACGCGACTGCTGCGCTTCACCAAACTCACCGTGGCCGACGAGATCGAAAACGCACTGACTTACTACGAGGCCACCTTCCTCACGCAGATCCCGCGCCTGTACCGCGAGCTCGAAGAAGGCCTGGGTGACCCTGGCGAGAGCGCGGTGATCGCACCGTTCCTGCGCATGGGCCAATGGATTGGCGGCGACCGCGACGGCAACCCCAACGTGACCGCGCAAACGCTCGAACTCGCGCTGCACAGCCAGGCCGACATGGTGCTGCGCCACCACCTCACGCAGCTGCACTATCTGGGCGCCGAGCTGTCGGTGTCGGCCATGCTCACCCGCGTCAGCCCGGCCATGCAGGCCCTGGCCGAGCGGTCTCCCGACACCAACGCCCACCGCCAGGACGAGCCCTACCGCCGTGCCCTCACCGGCATGTACGCACGCCTCGCGGCCACGCTGAAAGACCTCACCGGTGGCGAAGCGGCCCGCCACGCGGTGGCGCCCCAGCACGCCTACAGCAGTGCCGCCGAGTTGCTGGCCGATTTGCGCACCATCGAGGCATCCCTTCAGTCGCACCACGGCGAAGCGCTGGCGCGCGCCCGGTTGCGGCCGCTCATGCGCGCGGTGCAGGTGTTCGGTTTTCACCTTGCCACGGTGGACCTGCGGCAAAGCTCGGACAAACACGAAGAGGTGGTGGCCGAACTGCTCGCCACCGCACGCATCGAGCCACGGTATTCGCAGCTGGACGAAGCCGGCAAACGGGCCGTGCTGCTGCGCCAGCTCAACGACGCCCGACCCCTGCGAGTGCCCGGCGTCACCTATTCGGCGCACACGCTGGGCGAGCTGGCCATCTTCGAGGGCGCACGCACGGGCCGCGAACGCCTGGGCGCACAGGCCATTCGCCACGCCATCATCAGCCACACCGAAACGGTGAGCGACCTGCTGGAAGTGTTGCTGCTGCAGAAAGAGACCGGCCTGATGCGCGGCACCCTGATCGAGGATGCCGTGTGCGACCTGATCGTGGTGCCGCTGTTCGAGACCATTGAAGACCTGGGCAATGCCGCGCCCATCATGCGTGAGTACCTGGCCCTGCCCGGCGTGCGCGCCATGGTCGAGCGCGGCGCGGCCGATGGCTACGGCGAGCAGGACATCATGCTCGGCTACTCCGACAGCAACAAGGACGGCGGCATCTTCACCAGCAACTGGGAGCTGTACCGGGCCGAGACCGCGCTGGTCGAACTGTTCGATGCGCTGAATCAAGGCAGCCCGACCCCGATCCAGCTCAGGATGTTCCACGGCAGGGGTGGCACCGTGGGGCGCGGCGGCGGTCCGAGCTACCAGGCCATCCTCGCGCAGCCACCCGGCACGGTGCGCGGCCAGATCCGCCTGACGGAACAGGGCGAGGTGATCGGCTCCAAATACGCCAATCCCGAGATCGGCCGGCGCAACCTGGAGACCCTGGTGGCGGCCACGCTGGAAGCCACGCTGCTGCAGCCCACGCGCAACGCGCCCAAGGCCTTTCTGGCCGCCGCCGACGAGCTCTCGCGTGCCAGCATGGCGGCCTACCGCGCGCTGGTGTACGACACCCCGCGTTTCGCCGAATACTTCTTTGCCGCCACGCCCATCCGGGAAATCGCCGAGCTCAACATCGGCTCGCGCCCGGCCTCGCGCAAGGCCACGCAGAAGATCGAAGACCTGCGCGCGATTCCCTGGGGGTTCAGCTGGGGCCAGTGCCGCCTCACGCTGCCGGGCTGGTACGGCTTTGGCACGGCGGTGCACACCTTTCTGCACCGCGACGGCCCCAAGGGCGTGGAGGCGCAAAAGGCGCTGCTGCAGAAAATGGTGAAGCAGTGGCCGTTCTTCAGCACCCTGCTCTCCAACATGGACATGGTGCTGGCCAAGAGCGATCTGGCGCTCGCCTCGCTGTATTCCGAACTCGTGCCCGACAAGCGCCTGCGAAAACAGG
This sequence comes from Hydrogenophaga sp., assembly GCF_030158645.1. Classification (GTDB taxonomy): domain Bacteria; phylum Pseudomonadota; class Gammaproteobacteria; order Burkholderiales; family Burkholderiaceae_C; genus Hydrogenophaga. The sequence continues at coordinate 28,206 of NZ_JAOASO010000144.1, forward strand.
TGTTCACCGCGATCGAAGCCGAATGGCACCGCACCGCCGACGCGCTGGCGCTGATCACCGGCGAAAAGCAGCGGCTGGTGAACAACGCCGCGCTGCAGCGCTCCATGCGCCACCGCTTTCCCTACATTGACCCGCTGCACCACCTGCAGGTGGAGCTGGTGCGGCGCTACCGGGCGGACGAGAACCGGGCCCACACCGACGACAAGGTGCGTCGCGGCATCCACATTTCCATCAACGGCATTGCGGCAGGCCTCAGGAACACAGGGTGAACGGGTAAAACCTAGAATGGATCCGTGAACACACTGACCAACGCCGACCTGCACTGCCACTCCGTCGTCTCCGACGGCACCCTCACGCCCGAGGCACTGGCGCAGCGCGCGCAGGCCAACGGCGTGGAGCTGTGGGCCCTGACCGACCACGATGAACTGGGTGGACAAGACCGCGCCATCGCGGCGGCGCGCGACGTGGGCATGAGCTACCTCACCGGGGTCGAGATCTCGGTGACCTTCCTGGGCATCACGGTGCACATCGTCGGCCTGGGCATGGACCACACCCACCCCGGTTTGCTGGCCGGCCTGCGGGCCACCCGCGGTGGGCGCGAGCAGCGCGCACGCGACATGAGCGACGACCTCGCCCGCGTGGGCATCAAGGGCGTGTACGAAGGCGCGCTGAAATACGTCGGCAACCCCGAGCTGATCTCGCGCTCGCACTTCGCGCGCTACCTGGTCGAGATCGGCGTGAGCAAGGACACCAACGACGTGTTCCGCAAGTACATCACCGAAGGCAAGCCCGGCTTCGTGCCGCACCGCTGGGCCAAGCTGGCCGATGCGGTGGGCTGGATCACGCAGGCCGGCGGGGTGGCGGTGATCGCGCACCCGGGCCGCTACAAGCTCACACCCAACGAAGAGTTCGCGCTGTTCACCGAGTTCAAGAGCCACGGCGGCCAGGGCGTGGAGGTGATGACCGGCGCGCACAACCAGGCCGACTACGTCAAATACGCCGGCTACTGCCAGGAATTTGACCTCGTTGCTTCGCGCGGCAGCGATTTCCACAGCCCCGAAGAGAGCCACACCGACATGGGCAAACTGCCGGACCTGCCCGGCAGCGTCACACCGGTATGGGAGCTGCTGCAATCGCGCATCCTGCAGTGACCACGGTGCCGCCGCGCTACGCGCCCGCACAGGCCGCACTGGGCATCGCGTTTCTGGTCCTGGCCACCGCCTGTTTTGCGGTGCTGGACACCACCGTCAAATACGTCGGGGCCTTTGTGCCGGTGCTCATGGCCGTGTGGTTCCGTTATGCATTCCACGCGGTGCTGGTCACGGCCGTCATGCTGCCGTTGCGCGGGCGCAGCCTTGTGAAGACCGAGCACCCGCGCTTCCAGGTGCTGCGCGGCACTTTGCTGCTGGCGATCAGCGCGATTTCGTTCTTGGCACTGCAGTACATGCCGGTGGGCGAATTCACCGCCATCGTCATGATCACGCCGCTGGTGGTCACGCTGCTGGCCGCATTGTTTCTGGGCGAGCGCGTGCCGCCCCTGCGCTGGGCGCTGGTGTGTGGCGGCTTTGCCGGTGCCTTGCTGGTGGTGCAACCGGGCGGTGACGTGATCGGATGGGCCAGCCTGTTGCCGCTGGTCATGGTGTTCACCTACGCCTGGTTCCAGATCCTCACCAGCAAGATGGCGCGCACCGAAGACCCCATGACCATGCACTTCTACACCGGCTGGGTGGGCGCGCTGGTGGCCAGCCTGGCCCTGCCTTTTGTGTGGAAGGCCATCCCCGATGTGGCCACCTTCGCCCTGCTGTGCCTCATCGGTCTCATGGGCACGGTCGGCCATTTCCTGTTGATTCTGGCGTTCAAGCGCACGCAGGCTTCCACCCTCACGCCCTACCTCTATGGCCAGATCGGTTTCGCCATGTTTTGCGGTTGGGTGGTGTTCGGCCATGTGCCGGGCCAGCTGGAGCTCATCGGCATTGCGATGATCGTGCTCTGCGGCGCCACCGCCAGCTGGCTCACCGCGCGCGACCGGCGCCTGCCGGTGGAGCAGCCCGAAGCCTGAACGGCCATCGCCATGTCCCAGTTGTTTGAAGTCCACCCCGACAACCCCCAACCGCGGCTGCTCAAACAGGCGGTGCAGCTGCTCGAGCGCGGCGGCGTGCTGGCCGTGCCCACCGATTCGAGCTACGCGCTGGTCTGCCACCTCGACGACAAAACCGCCGCCGACCGCCTGCGCCGCATCCGCCAGGTGGACGACAAGCACCACCTCACGCTGATCTGCCGCGACCTGAGCGAACTCGCCAGCTACGCGCGGGTGGACAACCGCCAGTACCGGCTGCTGAAGCTCGCCACGCCCGGGCCTTACACCTTCATCCTGGAGGCCAGCAAGGAAGTGCCGCGGCGCCTGAGCCACCCCTCACGCAAAACCATCGGCCTGCGTGTGCCCGAACACAAAACCCTGCTGGAACTGCTGGGTCTGCACGGCGCGCCGCTGCTCTCCACCACGCTGATCCTGCCGGGCCAGAGCGGGCCACTGAACGACGCGCACGACATCCGCGAACACCTGCAGCACGAACTGGCCGGCGTCATCGACGCGGGCGCCTGTGCGCTGGAGCCCACCACGGTGATCGACCTCACCCCCATGGGCAGCGGCGGCGAGCCCGAGGTGGTGCGCGCAGGCCAGGGCGCCCTCGGCCCGCTCGGGCTCTGAGCCCGCCCGGCGGAGCCAGCGTCCACTCTGGGACAATACGCGTTTGCCCCGAGCGCACCCCCATGGATTTCGCCCAGATCGTTCAAACCGTTGCTCTCTACGCCATTCCGGTGTTGTTCGCCATCACGCTGCACGAGGCGGCGCACGGGTACGCGGCCAAACACTTCGGCGACCGCACGGCCGAACTCATGGGGCGCATCACGCTCAACCCGGTCAAACACATCGACCCGGTCGGCACGATCGCGATGCCGCTCCTGCTGTACTTCGCCACCGCCGGCGCTTTCCTGTTCGGCTACGCCAAGCCGGTGCCGGTCAATTTCGGGCGGCTGCGCAACCCCAAGCGCGACATGGTGTGGGTGGCCCTCGCGGGACCGGGTGCCAACCTGTTCCAGGCGATTGTCTGGACCATCCTTCTCTATGTGCTGGCCGCCTTGAGCGTGCAGGAGCCGTTCTTCCTGGAAATGTGCCGCGCAGGCGTGCTGGTGAACCTGGTCATGTTCGCCTTCAACCTCTTTCCCCTGCCCCCGCTGGACGGCGGCCGCATCCTGGTGGGCCTGCTGCCCATGCGCCAGGCGGAGCTGGTCTCGCGCGTGGAGCCATGGGGCTTCTTCATCGTGATGGCGCTGGTCATCAGCGGTGTGGTGGGCAACCTCTGGCTGCGCCCGCTGATGATGCTGACCGAAAGCGCCATCCAGGTGCTGCTCACGCCCCTGCGCATGCTGATCCTCTGAACCCGACCATGAAAACCCAACGCGTCCTCACCGGCATCACCACCTCCGGCACACCCCACCTGGGCAACTACGTGGGCGCCGTGCGCCCCACCGTGCGCGCCAGCCGCCTGGCCGAGGTCGAGAGCTTTTACTTCCTGGCCGACTACCACGCGCTCATCAAGGTGGGCGAGCCCGCGCGCGTGCAGCGCTCGACGCTGGAGATCGCCGCCACCTGGCTCGCCTGCGGGCTCGATCCCGACAAGGTCACCTTCTACCGCCAGTCCGACATTCCCGAGATCCCCGAACTCACCTGGTTTCTCACCTGTGTGACCGGCAAGGGCGTGCTCAACCGCGCGCACGCCTACAAAGCCTCGGTCGACAAGAACAACGCCGCCAACGAGGACCCGGACGCCGGCGTCACGGCGGGTCTCTTCATGTACCCGGTGCTGATGGCGGCCGACATCCTGATGTTCAACGCGCACCAAGTGCCGGTGGGGCGCGATCAGATCCAGCACATTGAAATGGCGCGCGACATCGCGGCCAGCTTCAACCACCTCTACGGCGAGCACTTCACGCTGCCCGAAGCCGCCATTGAAGAGCACGTGGCCACGCTGCCCGGGCTCGATGGCCGCAAGATGAGCAAGAGCTACGACAACACCATCCCGTTGTTTGCGCCGCGCGATCAGTTGAAGAAGCTCATCATGGGCATCGTGACCGACTCGCGCGCACCGGGCGAGCCCAAGTCCACCGAAGGTTCGGCGCTGTTCCAGCTTTACCAGGCCTTTGCCTCGGCTGACGAGACGGCCGCGCTGGCCAGTGCCTATGCCGACGGTATTGCCTGGGGAGAAGCCAAGCAGGCGTTGTTCGAGCGGCTGGACCGGGAAATTGCGCCGCTGCGCATGGTTTACGACGAACTGATCCAGGAACCCGAACGGATCGAACGCACGCTCAAGGCCGGTGCTGAAAAGGCACGCGCCATCGCCACACCGTTCACCGCAAGGCTGCGACACGCCGTCGGCTTGCGCCCCCTGCAGGTGGCCACAACGCCGGCTGCCACCAAAGGCAGCAAAACAGCGGCGCCCGCCTTCAAGCAGTACCGGGAACATGACGGTCTGTTCTATTTCAAACTGATGGGCGCACACGGCGAGTTGCTGCTGCAGAGCACCGGCTTCGCCGTGCCGCGCGATGCGGCGCAGGTCGTGACACGCCTGCAGCGCGAAGGCCCTGCGGCGCTGGAGGCACTCGCAACCCAGCTGACCATCCTCGGCGAGGCGGGTGACGTGCGGGCCGCATTGCGCTGGTTCAGCGAACGTGACGCCTGATGGGGAGCCCCTTGAGGCGGTGCTGGCCGACCGCTGCGCTCCTTTGGGTAACATCTCGGCTTTCATGCGCGTACCATGTGGGGTATTCAGCCGTCGGGTGCCTGAGCGCTTCATACCGTGCGGCAAGTCCCACGCCGGGACTTTTTCTGCCCTGGGCGGCATCGCCAACGGTCCGACGAGTCGATATGCTCTTTGGTTGACACCATTTATTACCAGCACAGCCCGATATGAGTATTTTTGTTATTGACGACCACCCGCTCATGCGTGAAGCCGTCGTCATGCTGCTTCGCCGCCTACGGGCCTCGACCCAGGTGATTGAACTCGAACGGCTGGCGTCGGTGAGCAAGGCCATTGCCGAACACGGCGAACCCGAACTGGTCTGTCTGGACCTCAAGTTGCCCGACACCAACGGCGTCTCCGGTGTGAGAGAAGTGCGCCAGATGTTGCCCGATACCTCGTTGATCGTGCTGTCCGCATCGCCGTCGTCCGACTACGAAGACCTGGCCCGCGAAGCCGGTGCCGACGCGTACGTGGAGAAATCGGCCGGCGCGGCGCAAATCGCCAAGGTGCTGCGCGAGTTCCTGACCGACGAAGTGGAAGACGAAAACGCACCCACCATTCCGGACAAACTCTCCAAGCGCCAGAAACAGCTGCTGGTCATGCTCGACCGCGGCCTGAGCAACCGCGACATCGCCGAACAACTGCAAATCAGCGAGCACACGGTCAAGGTGCACTTGTGGCGCCTGTTCCGCCGGCTCAACGTCAAGAGCCGCTCACAAGCCAGCCACCTCGCCCGCACCGCCGGCCTGCTGGACCTTTGAAGCCACGGAGCGCGAGCGGCCTGTGATCAGGCCGGACCGCGCACCACCGTGGGTTCGGGCAACCCGGTGCCCTCCTGCTGGGTGAACGCCGGCAACATCACCCGGAACACGCTGCCCCGATTCGCTTCCGAAGTCAGGGCCAGCTGATAGCCCATCAACGACGCCAGTTTCGACACGATCGTCAGGCCGAGTCCGAGGCTGTCCTCGGTGCCCTGGTGCTGGGACACCCGGAAGAACTCCTGGAAGATCGCCTGTTGGTGTTCGCGCGCGATGCCCACGCCGGTGTCCCAGACCTCGAACACCAGCATGTCTTCGCGCTGCCGCAAGGCGAGCAAGACGCCGCCCTGGTGGGTGTGCCGCAGCGCATTGGAGACCAGGTTGCCCAGAATGCGTCGCAACACCACCGGGTCCGACCACAGCGTGATGGGGCGGGTGTGGGTGCGAAGTCGCAGCGACTTCCCCACCGCCACCGGCTCGAACTGCAGCGACAGATCGGCAAACAGCTTGATCACGTCCACGTGCTGCAGACGCACCTTGTAATTGCCCGCGTCGATGCGCGTGAGATCGAACAACGAATCAAAGAGCTCGTTGATCGCCCGGGTGGACTGCAGGATGCGCGGCGCGATGTCGCGCGCCATTTCGGGCTCGGTGGCCAACCAGTCGGCGTACAGGCTCAACGCATGCACGGGCTGGCGGAGGTCGTGCGCTGCAGAGGCCAGAAAACGGTTTTTGGTGGCCACGGCACGCAACGAGGCGCGGGTCTGCAAGGTCAGGGAATCGATCAGCTCCTGATTGGAAAACTGCAACTCAAAACTGGCATGGTGGACCCGGTGCATGCGTGTGCCGGTCATGACGAGCAAACCCCAGAAAGCCACCAGGAGCGCCATCAGCACCAACCCGGTCTGCGTTGCACCGACAGGCTGAGAAGAGAAGATCGTGATACCCACCAGGCTCAGAAACACCGAGAGCATGAGGGCGTTGGCATAGGTGCGGTACACCGGCAGGTACGAGCTGAACGAAGTGAGCGTGAGCAGACCCTGCCCCAGCACCACCAGCGCGCACACAAACTGGGTGGCGGCTGGCGCCTGCTGGTAGCTCAACAACACCGGTCCCCCCCATAGAAAGGCCACGGCGGCCCACGTCCAGTGGTAGCGGTTGATGAAGGTGATGCGTTGCGGCCCTTCCAGGCTGTCGTAACGCAGGCGGTAAATGCCGATCAGCCGATACCGGTACACCAGCATGGCCAGCATGAGGACCGCCCAGACCAGCAGTCCCACCGTGTTGACCTCCCCCGCCATCATGTAGATGAGCAATGGCAGAGACAGCGTGGCCACGATCAGCGAAGGCCCCATGCCATCCATCAACACGCCAATGAGCTGCGAATTGACCCAGTGGTCACGCACCTCTGGCGATGCCGGCACGTGTTGGTAAGTCGCGGGTTGGGTGTCGACGAGCATGGGCAGTGAAGAGCGGCGGTGAGGCATTGTCTCACCGGCTTTGTGCGCCGCGCGGGCCGACCTCGAGCACTCGAGCGCCTGCTATACTCGCTGGCTAACGATGAAGACCGACACCGGAGAGGTGGCAGAGTGGTCGAATGTACCTGACTCGAAATCAGGCGTACCGCAAGGTACCGTGGGTTCGAATCCCACCCTCTCCGCCAGCAAGTCCAGAAGCCCCTGTTACGCAGGGGCTTTTTTGTTGGCGGGGCGCCCGTGTTCACGCTGGGTTCGGGAGGCTTCGGTTTCTCGGTCCTCTCACGGAGTTGATGGTCGCGGAATTGCACGCGGCCAATGAAGCATCGCGGGACTCCAATCAGCCGACCTCATCGCCGTGGGCGGCGATCGTCTGATGCCACCTCGACATCGCCCGACCCACCCAAGCAATAGCCCTACACCGTTGGTGGGATTGCCGCATTTCTTGTCGGAGGTTGCGGCCTGCCTCACAGTCAAGTCCGTGTAAAGCCTCGGTGTCTGTTTGAATCGTTACGACTTTTTCGCATGAGCTCGACCCCCTTTCCCCCTCCGCTGCTCAGTTCGGCCGACATCCAGCTCGACAGAGACATCTTCCTGCGTGCGCTGCTTCGCGAGCTGTCCGGCACACTGGAAAATGTGGTCGGGCTTGACGACGCTTCTGGATTCATCAGCGTGGTGGGTCAGCGTGTGGGCGAGTGGATTGAAGCGGAATACCGCGCTGTGCTTGGCTCATCCCAAATGGACAGAGAGCAGGTCACGGCGGTGCTGATCGATCTCAAACGCCGCATCCACGGCGACTTCTATGTCATCGAGGCGGACGACACCAAAATCGTGCTGGGCAATCGTGCCTGCCCATTCGGCGACAAGGTGTTGGGGCGCTCCTCACTTTGCATGATGACGTCGAACGTCTTTGGGACGATCGCCGCGCAGAACCTCGGTCGAGCCAAGGTGGTGCTGCAAAAAACGATCGCCAAAGGCTCGACCACGTGCCAGGTGGTGCTCCACTTGAAGCCAGGTGCAGAAGCTGACGCTGAGGACGGGCGCGAATACTTTCGCATTTGAGGGCACATCTCCGATGAGCTTCTCTCCTCAGCTCTGTGTGCAGATGTTCGAGGCGCATCCCGATGCGCACTGGCTGGTTGACGATCGTGGTGTGCTGAAACACGCCAACAAGGCCGCCCTTCGCCTGATGGGAAACCTGGCGACAGTGCCGGTTGGCGAAAAGATCTCGACCCTGGTCGTCGATGAGCCGACGCGCTGTGAAGAGCTCATTCGGCAGGGCTTGCGCAGCACGATTTCGACGCCGGCGCGATTGCGGTTGCGCACCGGCGACGCGGGTGAGGTCACCTGCCGGTGTGACATTGCGCTGCTGAGCCCGGCTTCTTGCGGGGAACCCGCCTTGCTGTGGTGCAGGCTGGTGGAACAAGGTTTGGGGAAAAACCAGTTCGCGGTTCTCAACCAGCAGATTCAAGCCTTGAAGCTCGAAATCGCAAGAAGACAGGCCGCAGAAGCGGACATGAGGCGGCAGAGCGAATGGCTGGAAACGGTGTTGCTGGGCATCGCCGAGGGCGTCATTGCCATCGACTTGGATGGCTGCGTGCTGTTCATGAACCAGGTGGCTGCCGAACTGACCGGCTGGCCCAGGGCCCTTTCAATGGGCCGATTGATCGGCGAGGTGATTCAACTGGTCGCGGTGGGGAGTTCAGACCGGAAGGAACAAGTTGCCGTCAACGTGCCACTCCCGGAAGGCCATCTCGACGGCAGGCGGCTGCAACTGGTGGGGCGGAGCGGGAAAGCCAGCATGGTGCAGGTGTCCACTTCAGCGCTGACCAGCGAGTCGGGCGCGAACCGGGGCACCGTGTTTGTTCTCCGCTCGGTTGAGGACGAACTGAAGGCTGAGCGTGAACAGCTTGCGCTCGAGCATCAGCTGCGCGAATCCCAGAAGATGGAGGCCTTGGGCACGATGGCCGGCGGCATCGCGCACGATTTCAACAACATCGTCGCGGCCATTCTGGGCAATGTGGAGATGGCGCTCGAGGACACGCCGCCGGAGTCGGACTCCAGCGTGAGCCTCCTGGAGATTCGCAAATCGGGCCGGCGAGCACGTGACCTGGTGCAACAAATCCTGACCTTCAGCCGCCGGCAAGACAACACCCGAGCGCCCGTCGCCGTGGCAGCGCTGCTGCACGAGGCGCGACACATGCTCCGAACCGCTCTCCCGCCAGAAGCGGAGTTGGTGATTCACGCCGACGGAGAGCTTCCCAAGGTTTGGGGGAACGCGACGCAAATCGAGCAAGTCTTCCTCAATTTGACGGGCAACGCGGCGCAAGCGTTGGAGGGGCGCTCGCTCGGCAAGGTTTGGGTGCACGTGAGCAGGTTCGAAGGCTTGCCACTGCCCTGCGACCCGGACGAAATCGACGTGATACCGACCGATCTGCAATCCTCGAACGTCAGCTTGTGCATCCGTGTGAGCGACAACGGGGTCGGTATGACACCGCAGACCCTGTCCAGAATATTCGAGCCCTTCTTCACAACAAAAGCGGTGGGAAGTGGCACGGGGCTTGGGCTCGCGGTGGTGCACGGCATTCTGCGCGAGCACAACGCAGCGCTCAGGGTCAAGAGCACACAGGGCCAAGGCACCACGTTCTCGGTCTGGTTACCCGCCATGGACGAAGCCGATTCGTTGGATGCATCGGTGCCAGCGACACTGGCAGCAGCGGAGCCATTCAAGGCAAAGGTCGCCAACGCTTCGCAAATCCTGTACGTGGATGACGACGAAGCCATGGCGTTTCTGGTGCAACGCTTTCTCGAGCGCAACGGGTACCGGGTCACCACCTGCTTCAGCCCGGACGAAGCCCTGAACGTCCTGCGCTCGAATGCGTTGGTCTTCACGTTGTGCATCACCGACTACAACATGCCCGGGATGTCAGGCCTTGGGCTTGCCAGAGCGATCAAATCGCTTCAGCCGACGCTCTCCGTTGCAATCGCCTCCGGCTACATCAGCGATGAACTTCGTGAGCTGGCACCGAAGGCGGGCGTGAGTGAACTGATCTACAAGCCCAACACCGTGGAAGAGCTGTGCCGCACGATTGAGCGCTTGATTGAGAGGGACACCGCGTGTGAAGCGAACGGATCGCACGAGTGATGGAGTCGGCATGACAGGCCCCCTGCTGCCGCACCCCTCAAAAGGCGGGATGCCGGTTTAGACCCCATGCCCGGGGACCGTCTGCGGCGGGGACTGTTTCCTTGAACCCAGCCTGGGCCGGCAGCACACGCCACTCAGCGCTCCTCCACCTTGAGCGGTCGAGCGACAGCACGCACGCCGTCGCTGCCTCCACAAAACCAGCGGGTCCGGCCCCGATCGGCCATCCCTGGCGAAGGTCAGGAAGAAGCGCCCCATGATCCATGTCAAACCGGGCACCCAGGCTCGGGCCCACACTGAAGGCACGGACCGGCAGCCCTTCCTTGTTTGACCGATTCTTGACGCCTTGAACCCGCGCCCTGGAGAAAGCGCCGCAAACCTGAGTGCGGTCCACCGCTCCCTGTGGCTCTCGGCGAAGGCGTCCAGACCATCCATCGGCGCCGTGCCTTTGGGGCCATGAACAGAAGATGAACGCGCCGTTCAGCCTGCATGCACGCATGCATTTCCACAATGCAGGCATGTCACACGCTGACCCGCCTTGAAAGAACGTCCCATGAAACACTCCCCCTGTCTTCGACATGGCTTGCTGGCGCTGTCACTCAGCTGGGCCGCGTTGCCAGCTCTGGCCGACGATGACTGCGATGCGCCGCTGAATCGCTGGCAGTCACGCGACGCCGTGCATCAGATGGCCGCCGCCCAGGGCTGGCAGATCCAGCGGCTGAAGATCGACGACGGTTGCTACGAAGTGCGCGGCACCGATGCCCTGGGCCGCACCTTCAAGGCCCGGATTGATCCGGAGACCCTGAAGGTCTTGAAGCTCAAGCAGGAAGACCACCAACGAGACCGTGATCGCGATCGCGATCGCAAGGCCGAATGACCACCACCCCCACCGGAGCACCACCATGTCCAGACCCCTTTTGACGATTGTGGCCACCGCTTGCGCGCTGGCCCTGCCCGCCCTGGCACACAGCCGCCCCCTCACGCTGACCGCCCAGCTCAAGAACTACGGCGGCGACGGCGCCTACATCGCGGCCTACCTGACCGATGCCAAGGGCGCCTATGTGCGCACGCTGTGGGTCGCTGGCGGCAAGGCCAAATACCACCAGCACTTGTCCGACTGGAACCGCCTCTCGGCCGGCGACACCAAGCGGCTGGACGGCGTCACCGGCGCCAGCGTGGGCGCGGGGCGAACACTCAAGGTCACCGCCGAGCTGGCCGACGCGCTGATCGACGCGGGCTATGAGATCCGCATTGACGCCGCGGCAGAAGACATGCGCGACAGCCCGTCGGAAGTCCGCATACCGCTGTCCACCGCCAACGTGGGCAAGCCACAGCCCGGCAAGCAGTACATCCAGTCCGCGACCTTCGAGCTCAAGTGAAGGCGCTCGCATGAGCTGGAAAGCCCTCCACCGCTGGCTGGGCCTGACCGTGGGCACCCTGGCCGTGGTGCTGGGTGTCAGCGGCGCCCTGCTGGCGATCGACCCGGTGCAACAGGCTTGGCAGGCACCCGCCGCACCGCGCGATCTGCCGGTGGCCACGCTGGTGGAGCGCGTCACACGCACCGTACCCGGTGCAGAAGAAATTCGTCGTCTGCCCTCGGGTGCCATCGTGGTGTTCAGCTTTGCGGGTGACCAGCCACAAGCGTCTTACGTGGATCCGGCCGCTGGCCGGGTGCTGGGTGCCTGGCAAGCCTCGGCGCTGCCGCGCTGGGTGAAAAACCTGCACCGCTCGCTGCTGCTGGGCGACGCCGGTCGTTGGGGTGCCGCGGGCATTGCGCTGACCATGGCCTTGCTGTGCGCTTCTGCCCTGATGCTGCTGCTGCGCCGCATGGGCGGCTGGCGGCGGCTGGCGGCGCGGGTGCGCGGCTCGCTGGCGCAGCGCATCCATGTGGTCGCGGGTCGCGTGGTGCTCGCCGTTTTGTGCCTGACGTCGCTCACGGCGCTGACCATGAGCGCATCGACCCTGGGGCTGGTCGCGCTGGACACCCGGGCCGAACCCGACGTGCTTTCTCAAGTCACTGGTCAGACCGCGCTGCCCGCCGCCCAACTGGCCGCGCTGCAAGGTGTGGCCATGCCGGATCTGCGCAAGCTGAACATTCCGAGCGCCAGCGATCCGCAAGACACCTGGAAGGTCACCACCGCCCAAGGTCAAGGCTGGATCGACCGGTATTCCGGCCAGATGCTGGCCTGGCAGGACGCCACCCTCGCGCAACGCACGTACGACCTCGCCGTGGTGCTGCACACGGGCGAAGCGGCCTGGCCCTGGGCCGTGGTGCTGGGGTGCGTGGGCGCCAGCGTGCTGCTGTTCTGGCTGTCGGGCGTTGTGATCTGGTGGCAGGCTCGCCGGCTGGCGCCCCACATCACGGGCAATGCCCCGCTGGCGCAGGCCGACGTGCTCATCTACGTGGCCAGCGAAGGCGGCAGCACCTGGGCCTTTGCCCAAACGCTGCAAGACGCGCTGAGCCAGGTCGGCCACCGCGTGCACACCAGCGCGCTGGAGAACTTTCAAACCACGGCCGCCACGCGGCAGGTGTTCGTGCTGGCCGCCACCTACGGCGAAGGCCAGGCCCCGGCGCACGCCAGCCATGCCCTGGCGCACATCGCCAGGCTCAAGGCTGGCGCCGTGCCGGTGACGGTGCTGGGCTTTGGCGACCGGCAGTTCCCCGCCTTCTGCGCGTTTGCCCAGGCGCTCGATGAGACGCTGCGCACCCAGGGATGGCCCGCGCTGCTGCCCCTCGAATGCATCCACCAGCAATCGGGCCAGCAGTTCGCCCGCTGGGGCATTGCACTGGCTCAAGCCATGGGTGAGCCCTTGGTGCTCGAGCATGTGCCGTGCACGCCGCCCACCACACCGCTCACGCTCACAGCGCGCCGGGACTACAACGGTGGGGCCGGGCCGGCCACGGCGATCCTGCGATTTGCCTGGCCGGCACAGACCCTGGGCGCACGCCTGCGCGGGCACGGCCTGGCGCGGTTTGCAGCGGGCGATCTCGTGGGCATCGTGCCGCCGGGTTCGGCCGTGCCGCGTTACTACTCGCTGGCCTCGGGCCAGGAAGACGGCTTCCTGGAAATCTGCGTGCGTCAGATGGCGGGCGGTCTGTGCTCCACGCATTTGCTGGGCCTCCAGCTGGGGGACAGCACCACCGCCTTCATCCGGTCCAACCCGGGTTTTGCATTGCCGCGAACGCGGCGGCCGGTGCTGCTGATCGGGGCGGGCACCGGCGTGGCACCGTTGGCCGGCTTCATCCGCCGCAACGACCGACGCACACCCATGCACCTGTACTTTGGCGGGCGCGACCCGGCGCGGGACTTTTACTTTGGCCCCGACATCCAGCGCTGGCTCGTTGAAGGCCGCCTGGCCACGCTGCACACGGCGTTCTCGCGCGTGCCCGATGGCGGCGGCTACGTGCAGGACGCTCTGCGACGCGACGCCGAGCAACTGCGTGACTGGGCCTCACAGGGCGCGATCGTGCGCGTTTGCGGCGGCCGCGCCATGGCGCAGGGCGTGGCCGAGGCGCTGGACGCGGTGCTGGCGCCGCTGCAACTGAGCGTGGCCAAGCTCAAAGCCAGCGAGCGTTATGCCGAAGATGTCTTCTGAAACAGCGGTGACTGGCCAGCGCACCACCCTGCACGGTCCGGCCATGGGCACGCGTTGGTCGGCCACGATCGACGCTGACCTCTCCCTGGACCGGGAAGCCTTGCGCCAGGACCTCGCCGCTGCGGTGGAGCGGGTGGACGGGCAGATGTCCCCCTGGAAGCCGAACAGCGACCTCCTGCGCCTGAACCGCGCGCCTGTGGACGCCTGGGTGGACCTGCCCGCCGACCTGCTGGCGGTGCTGGACTGTGCGCTCGATGTCCAGCGCCGGAGCGCGGGTGCCTTCGACCCGTGCGTGGGGGACCTGGTCGATGCCTGGGGCTTCGGCGCGGTGCGCGACACACCCGACGCGGCGGCCATCACCGCCACGCGCCAGACCAGACCACGCACGGTGCACGAAGGCATCGAGTTGGAACGGCCCGCGCGCCGTGCCCGCAAGCGCGCGCCCTTGCAAGTCGACCTGTGCGGCATTGCCAAGGGCTACGCGGTGGACCGCATGGTGGCTGTGCTGCAACAGCACGGTGTGCGGCACGCACTGGCCGCGTTGGACGGGGAGCTGCGCACCGTGGGTGCGCAGGCCAACGGCGTGCCCTGGGCGGTGGCGCTGGAGCAACCCGAGGAAGGCCACCGTGCGGTGCGTGGTGTCATCGAGCTGGAGGACCTGGCCTTGGCCACCTCGGGCGACTACCGGCGCTGTCTGCAAGTGGGCGATGCGCGCCTGGCCCACACCATGGACCCGCGCCGCCGCGCGCCGGTGAACAACGCCGTGGCGTCGGTCACGGTGCTGGCGCGCACCGGCATGCAAGCAGACGCCTGGGCCACGGCCTTGCTGGTGGCGGGCCCCGACGAAGGTCTGGCCATGGCGCAGCGCATGGGGCTGGAGGTGCTGTTCCTGCTTCGCCGAGCCGAGGGCCTGGTGGAGCTGGGGCTGGGTCGGTTTGGCCGTTCCTCAACCCCGTCACGTTGACGGCTTTCGACGGGCCCACTTGATGCCTTCAAACCACCACACGCTCAGCAAACCCAAGCCGCAGGCAGCGGCCAGCTCGTGGACAGGCAGCGGCGCGAAGCGCAGCACCCCCACCGCCCAGGGAACGTAGAGCGCCGCCAGCAACAAACCACTGGCCAGACCCAGCACAGCCCACAGCGTGCGGTTGGGCGTGCGCAGCGTCGCCCACAGCGAGCGGGTGCTCGAACGGTTGGAGAGGATCAGGGCGAGGTTGGCCACGACCAGGGTGGCAAACGCAAAAGCACGGGCCTCGGGCTCGGGGATGCGCGCACTGGCCCATGCAAATGCGGCCATGACGACGGCCAGCACACCCAACCCCTGAACCAGCGCGAGGATGAGGGTGGTGCCGCCAAACAGGGGGGCGCTCGCATCCCGCGGCGGGCGCTGCATCACGTCGTCTTCTGCCGGCTCGTTCTCGAAGGCGACCGAGCAGGCCGGATCGATGATGAGTTCGAGCAGGGCGATGTGCATCGGGTACAGCAAGGCCGGCCAACCCAGCAACACCGGCAGCATCGCCATGCCGGCGATGGGCACGTGCACCGCCAGGATGTAGGACATGGCCTTGCGCAGGTTGTCGAAAATCCGGCGACCCAGCCGAACAGCGGCGACGAGGGACGCGAAGTTGTCGTCGATCAGCACCAGCGAAGCCGACTCGCGGGCCACGTCGGTGCCGCGCTGGCCCATGGCCACCCCCACATGGGCTGCGCGCAACGCCGGGGCGTCGTTCACGCCGTCGCCCGTCATCGCGACAATCTCGCCTCGGGCCTTCAGTGCCTGCACGATGCGCAGCTTCTGCTCGGGCGCGATGCGGGCGCAAACGCTGACGGTGGCCAGGCGCTCGCGCAGTGCCCCGTCGCCCAGTCCCGCGATCTCGTCGCCGGTCAGCACATCCCCGTCGCGCACGGCCAGTCCGGCCTGACGCGCGATCACCCGCGCCGTGGCCGGGTAATCGCCGGTGATCATCACCACCCGGATGCCAGCGGCGCGGCACTCGGCCACGGCGGCGGGCACCTCGGCGCGCACCGGATCGGCCAGACCGAGCAAACCGACAAACTCGACGTCGAATCCGTGTTCTTCCGCTGGCCAGTCCTGGCCTGCAAACGATCCGCGCGCCACGGCCAGCACCCGCAGGCCCTGGGCCGCCAGCAACTCCACTGCGCCGCCGATGCGGGCTCTCTGCGCATCGTCGAGGTGGCACAGGTCCATCACCGCCTCCGGTGCACCCTTGGCGGCGACGGTCTGGAGGCCATCACCCGGCGCGGCCCACACGTGCGACATGGCCCGCAGCGCCGGGCTGAGCGCGTAGGTGCGCACCAGGCGCCAGTCGTGATGCAGGTGTTCGGTGTCCGTGAGAAAGCGCTCCCCCAGCTGATGGAAAGCTTTCTCCATCGGGTCGAAGGGATCGACCACGCTGGCCAGGATCGCGAGTTCCAACAGCGGGTGGAAGGCCTCGGGCAACCGGCTGTCGGCCAGCGTGTCCAGCGCCAGGCTTTCGGTCAGACCGAGACCACCGGCGACCAGGTGCGTCACCGTCATGCGGTTCTCCGTCAGCGTTCCCGTCTTGTCGGTGCACAGCACCGTGGTGGCGCCCAGCGTCTCGATGGCGTTGATGCGCCGGGTGAGCACGCCCTCCCGGGACAACCGGCGTGCACCCAGCGCCGGAAACACCGTCAGCACCACCGGGTATTCCTCGGGCAGCAAGGCCATGGCCAGGGCAATGCCCGCCAGCAGCGCCTGCAGCCAGTCGCCCTGGATCACGCCGTGCGCCAGGACCAGCAGCAGGCTGAGCACCAGCGCCAGCAAGGCGAGGTGGCGCACCAGCCGGGCCGTCTGTTTCTGCAGTGGCGATCGCTCACTCGCCACGGCACCGAGCGATGCACCGATGCGGCCGATCTCGCTGCGCTCGCCGGTGGCGGTGACCCAGGCGAGCGCATGGCCCTGCACGATCAGCGTGCCCGCGTACACCCAGGGCAGATCGTCACCGCCCGGCACCTGGCGCGTGGCGCCGGACGCCTTCCCCGATGCAGCGCGTTCATCGGCCCGGGCCACCCGCTTGCCCACCGGAACGGCCTCGCCGGTCAGCAGCGATTCATCGGCCCTCACGCCGTCGGCAGACACCAGCAGCGCATCGGCCGGAACCCGGTCGCCTTCGCTCAGCTTGAGCAGGTCGCCGCGCACCACGTCTCGCCCGGCGATGCGCAAGGGCCGACCGTCGCGCAGGACCAGGGCGCGCGGGCTCGTGAGATCGCGCAGCGCTTCGATGGCGCGCTCGGTCTTGCCCTCCTGGTACAGCGTGAGCCCCACGGTGACCACCACGAACCCGAAGAGCGTGAGTCCCTCCCGCAGGTCACCGAAGGCCAAGTACAGGGTGCCCGCTGCGAGCAGCAACAGGAACATCGGCTCGCGCACGGTGGCCCAGACCATCGACAGCAGGTTACGCCGCTGACCACCGGGCAAGGCATTGGGACCCTCTTGCGCCAGGCGTTGCGCTGCCTGGAATGTGGAAAGACCCCGGTCAAGATCCACCGCCGGCACGGGCGTTTCAATGGGGGGGCCGGGTGGGACGTCGGCCCGGGCGGCTTGGCTGGTCGGCATGTCCCGCCTTTCTGGCTGAGCGTTCTGCTCGGGTGGGTTCCTCCGCCGCAGTGTGTTCGCGGCTGAAGGCGCTTCCTGGAGCATGCTCAATGCCACCGGGAGACTTCGCATTCTGCGGCCACGCGCGGGCAATGAACCGCATCTTTGTTGCGCAGCGTCAATGGTTCGACGATGGGAGTGGCCACAATGGCTGGCAGCTCAACCGCGATCGCCCGACCCCGGCTGACGTGAAGCGAAGGAGTTTCCTTGTGTCCCTGGCGTGCAGCTCGCGGGTGTCCACCTTGCTCGTCGCGGCGGCGCTGGCAGGTCCTGCCACGGCCCAGGGTCGCGGTGAGTTGCTGTACACCGCGCATTGCAGCGCCTGCCATTCGGAACAGATCCACTGGCGCTCTGCGAAGGCCGTGACGGACTGGACCAGCCTCAAGGCCGAGGTCGTCAAGTGGCAGGGCATGGCCAGGCTGGCGTGGAGCGAAGACGATGTGACCGACGTGGCACGCTTCCTGAACGAGCGCATCTACCGTTTTGAGACACCCCTTGCAACGGCGTCCAAAGTTCCACCGAGCCTGCGGGCGCCCGGTGCAGGCGCTCCCTAGTCACCGCGTCGCACCTGCCATGTTCCTCACAACCCATCCAACGGCAACCGAATGGACATGACCATGAGATCCCTGCACAGCCACACCGAACGCCACCGGACGGACCGCATCGGCTGGTTGCGCGCTGCGGTGCTGGGTGCCAACGATGGCATCGTCTCCACCGCCAGCCTGGTGGTCGGCGTGGCCGCCGCCGGATCGAGCCACAGCAACGTCCTGATCACAGGCGTGGCGGGGCTGGTGGCGGGGGCGATGTCGATGGCCGCGGGCGAGTACGTGTCGGTGCATTCACAGGCGGACACCGAGGCCGCCGACCTGCGGCGCGAGAAAGCGGAACTCGCGGCGGACCCGGTGGCGGAGCAACGCGAGTTGGCGTCGATCTACGTGGGCCGGGGGCTGGGGCCCGACCTGGCGCAGCAGGTGGCCGCACAGCTGATGGCGCATGACGCGATCGGTGCCCATGGGCGCGACGAGCTCGGCATCTTCGACGCCCACCTGGCCCGCCCGATTCAAGCGGCGCTGGCCTCTGCGGCCAGCTTCGCCCTGGGCGCCCTGCTTCCGCTGGCCGTGACCGCCCTGGCCCCCGAGCGGGGCGTGATTGCCTGGGTCACCGGGCTTTCGCTCGCCTTCCTGGCCCTGCTGGGTGCTGTTGCCGCGCAGGTGGGCGGTGCCCGGGTGCTCGCCGGCGCCTGGCGCGTGTTTTTCTGGGGCGCTCTGGCCATGGGCATCACCGCGGCGGTGGGGTCCCTGTTTGGTGCGGTCGTGTGATCGAGAACAAATCGATCAGAGCTTCACCCCTTCGTGAACCAGGCGCCCGTGTGGAGCGCACCCGCTCAAGGCCGAACGGCAATTTCGTTGCGGACAGCCTTCACGCCGTTGACCCGACGGGCGAGGGATTCGGCGGTGGATTTTTCGGCGGCGCTTTTTGCGAAACCCGACAACATGACGGCGCCGTTGAGGGTTTCGACCCGGATGCTGGTCGCGTCCACCGTCTTGTTGTCGGCAAAGCGGCTCTTCACCCGGGTGGTGATGACCGTGTCGTCGACACAGGCACCCACGGATTCCTGGCCGCGCGTCACGGCACAGCCGGACGCGGTGAGCAACTCCAGGGCATCCCATCTTTTACGGACAGACTGTCCTGTCATTGATTCAACTCAACGCCAGCGCAAGCAAGGGCGGCGCGAGCCGGCGCGGCGGACCGAGCCCTCGCGTGACCCGCTGCATTGACACAGATCAAGGGTCAGGGGGCATGCGGGGTCCACCATGCAAGGCGATGCACCGTGAGTTCCTTGCCATCCTGGCTGGATTCGCATCTGCGTCGCAGGAGGCAGAGACCATGAAGGATCCCGCAAACCCCGTGGCAACCGCCCCCGAAGCGCCCAGCGTTCAGGACCGGTTTCCCACCGCGTACACCATCCTCTTTGCGCTGATCGTCCTGATGGCCGTGCTCACCTGGATCCTGCCCGCTGGCCAATACCAGCGCGTGGCCAATGAGGCTTTGGGCAAGGACGCGCCGGTGCCCGGCACCTACCAGGTGGTGGAGCCCGCGCAACAAGGTGTGTTCGACGTGTTGCTGGCGCCCATCACCGGCTTCTACAACCAGAGCACGGGCATGGCCAACGCCATCGACGTGTCGCTGTTCGTGCTCGTCATCGGCGGTTTTCTGGGTGTGGTGAACGCCACGGGCGCCATCAACACCGGCATCGAGCGCGTGATGCTGCGCCTCAAGGGCCGCGAGAAATGGATGATCCCCGCCCTGATGCTGTTGTTTGCCGCCGGCGGCAGCACCTACGGCATGGCCGAGGAAACGCTGGCGTTTTATGTGCTGCTGATTCCGCTGATGATCGCGGTGGGCTACGACGCGCTCACCGGCGTGGCCGTGATCATGGTGGGTGCGGGCATCGGCGTGATCGGGTCCACCATCAACCCGTTCTCCACCGCCATCGCTTCCAACGCGGCCGGCATTCCCTTCACCCAGGGCCTCGCCCTGCGGCTGGTGATCCTCGCGCTCGGCTGGTTGATCTGCGTGGCTTATGTGATGCGCTACGCCGAACGGGTGCGCAAGGACCCGGCGTCCTCGCTGGTGGCCGACCTCAAGGCGTCCAACGAGGCGCATTTCCTGCGCAACCGCGAGGACCATAGCGCATCGGTGCTCACCACCCGGCAGATGCTCATCCTGTTGATGTTCGGCGCCACCTTCGCCGCCATGGTCTGGGGCGTGGCATCGCAAGGCTGGTGGATGGCCGAGATGTCGGCCCTGTTCCTGGCCTCTTCGATCGCGGTGGGCCTGGTGGCCTGGCTGGGCGAAAAACCCTTCACCACCGCCTTTGTCGACGGCGCGCGCGACCTGCTGGGCGTGGCCCTGGTGATCGGGCTGGCGCGCGGCATCGTGGTCATCATGGACCAGGGCAAGATCACCGACACCATCCTGCACACCTTCGAAGGCTGGATCACCGGCATGCCCGACGTGGCGTTTGTCAACGCCCTGTTCGCCACCGAAGGCCTGCTCAGCCTGCTGGTGCCGTCCACCTCCGGGCTGGCGGTGCTGAGCATGCCCATCCTGGCGCCGCTCTCCGACTTCGCCGGCGTGCCGCGGAACCTGGCCGTGACCGCCTTCCAGACCGCGATCGGCATCACCAACCTGGTCACACCCACCTACGCCGTGGTGGTGGGCGCGCTGGCCATTGGCCGGGTGCCCTACCAGCGCTGGGTGCGTTTCATCTGGCCGCTGATGCTGATGCTGACCGTGCTCAGCATGGCCAGCCTGAGCGCGGCGGTGCTGCTGTGAACGCCGTCAGCGCCACCGATGCCGGTGCAGTGCGGCTGGGCGTGTATTCCGAAGTGGGCAAGCTGCGACGGGTGCTGGTGAGCGCGCCCGGCCTGGCGCACGAACGCCTGACGCCAGCCAACTGCGACGGGCTGCTGTTCGACGACGTGTTCTGGGTGCAGCAGGCCCGCACCGACCATTTCGACTTCGTCTCCAAGCTGCAGGACCGCGGCGTCGAGGTGCTGGAGATGGGCGAGTTGCTCGCCGACACCCTGGCCATCCCGGCGGCGCGCGAATGGGTGCTGCAACGCAGAATCACGCCCGACCACGTGGGCGTCGGCATGCTCGACGAGCTCAAGGGCTGGCTGTGGGACCTGCCCGCCGAAGCGCTGGCACGCTACCTCATCGGCGGTGTGGCGGTGCACGACCTGCCGTTCAAGCCCGCCGGCATGTTCGGGCCCTACCTGGGGGCCGACGGCTTCGTGCTGCCGCCGCTGCCCAACATGCTGTTCACCCGCGACACCAGCGCCTGGATCTACGGCGGCGTCACCCTCAACCCCATGCACTGGGCCGCGCGCCGCCAGGAAACGCTGCTGACCGCGGCGGTGTACCGGCACCACCCGCTGTTTGCGCAGGCCGGTTTTCCGGTGTGGTGGGGCGACCCCGACGTGGACCATGGCCCGGCCACGCTGGAGGGCGGCGACATCATGCCGATCGGTCACGGCGTGGTGTTGATCGGCATGGGCGAACGCACCACACCACAGGCGGTGGGGCAGCTGGCCCAGGCCCTGTTTGCGGCCGGTGCCGTGCAGCGCGTGGTGGCCTGCCAGATGCCGCAGTCCCGCGCGGCCATGCACCTGGACACCGTGTTTTCGTTCTGCGACCGCGACACCGTGACCAGCTTCGTGGGCGTCGCGAACCAGGTCGTCTGCCACAGCCTGTACCCGACCGAACGCGGGGGCATCGACCACCGGCGCGAGAGCCAGTCGCTGTTCGAGGTGGTGGCGCAATGCCTTGGGCTGAAGGAGCTGCGCGTCATTCCCACCGGCGGTGACAGCTACGAGCAGGCGCGCGAACAGTGGGACGACGGCAACAACGTGGTGGCCCTGGAGCCGGGCGTGGTGGTCGGCTACGACCGCAACACCCACACCAACACCTTGCTGCGCAAGGCCGGCATCGAAGTCATCACCATCCGCGGCAGCGAACTCGGCCGCGGCCGGGGCGGCGGCCACTGCATGACCTGCCCCATCTCTCGCGACGCTTGAAAGAAAAAACCATGGCATTCAACTTAAAGAACCGAAGCCTGCTGACCCTGCGCGACTTCACAGCGGACGAGATCGGCTTTCTGCTCAAGCTCGCCGCCGACCTGAAGGCCGCCAAGTACGCCGGCACCGAGCAGCCGATGCTGCGCGGCAAGGAGATCGCACTGATCTTCGAGAAGGACTCCACCCGCACGCGCGTGGGCTTCGAGGTGGCGGCGCACGACCAGGGCGCCACCGTCACCTACCTCGGCCCCTCGGGCAGCCACATCGGCCACAAGGAATCCATCAAGGACACGGCGCGTGTGCTGGGGCGGGTGTACGACGCCATCGAGTACCGGGGCTTCGGTCAGGCGGTGGTGGAGACGCTGGCGAAGTGGTCGGGCGTGCCGGTCTACAACGGCCTGACCGACCAGTTTCACCCGACGCAGATCCTGGCCGACCTGTTGACCATGCGCGAGCACTGCGAGAAGCCGCTGCGCGAGATCGCCTTCTGTTTTCTGGGCGATGCCGGCAACAACATGGGCGACTCGCTGCTGATCGGGGCGGCCAAGCTGGGCATGGACGTGCGCCTGTGCGGGCCCGCCTCGCTGTGGCCCGACCAGACCATCATCGATGAAGCCCAGGCCCTGGCCCGCGACAGCGGGGCGCGCATGCTGTTGACCGAAGACGTGGCCGCCGGTGTGAAGGGCTGCGACTTTCTGTACACCGACGTGTGGGTCTCGATGGGCGAGCCGGAATCGGTCTGGGCCGACCGCATCCGCCTGCTGCTGCCCTACCAGGTGAACGCCGCGGCGATGGCGCTCACCGGTAACCCGCGCGTGCGCTTCATGCACTGCCTGCCCGCCTTTCACAACACCGAGACCGAAGTGGGCGCACAGATCGAGCGGCTGCACGGCATCACCGCCATGGAAGTCACCGACGAGGTGTTCGAGAGCCCGGCCTCCATCGTGTTCGACCAGGCGGAGAACCGCATGCACACCATCAAGGCGGTGCTGGTCGCCACCCTGGGCGGTTGAGATGGCCCGCGTCGTGGTGGCCCTGGGTGGCAACGCACTGTTGCGGCGCGGTGAACCGGTGAGCGCGGCCACGCAGCGCGCCAACATCCGCCGCGCCGCGGTGGCCCTCGCCCAGCTCATGGCCGATGGACATCAGCTGGTCATCACCCACGGCAACGGACCGCAGGTGGGTTTGCTCGCGCTGCAGGGCGAGGCCGCCGGCCAGGCCGCCTTTCCGCTGGACGTGCTGGGTGCCGAAACCGAAGGGATGATCGGCTACGTGCTGCAGCAGGAGCTGGACAACGCCTTTGAGGGCGGTGCGCGTTTTGCGACGCTGCTGACGCAGGTGCAGGTGGACCCAGACGACCCGGCGTTTGCCGCGCCGAGCAAGCCGGTGGGTTCGGTCTACAGCGAGGCCGATGCCAAACGGCTGGCCGAACAACGCGGCTGGTCCATCGCACCCGACGGCGATGCCTGGCGGCGCGTGGTGCCATCACCCCGGCCGGTTCGCATCCTGGAGATCGAGGTGATCCGCCTGCTGGTGGACCAGGGCGTGACCGTGATCTGCGCAGGCGGAGGCGGCATACCGGTGGCGCAGCTGACCGACGGGACCTGCGTCGGCGTGGAAGCGGTGATCGACAAGGACCACGCCAGCGGCCTTCTGGCCGCAGAACTGCAGGCCGACGCCTTCCTCATGTTGACCGACGTGCCCGCCGTGTACACCGGCTGGGGCACACCGGCCCAGCACGCGCTGGGCGACGTGACCCCTGATGAACTCGCCGCGCTCGACTTTGCCGCCGGCTCCATGGGCCCCAAGGTGCAGGCCGCGTGCGATTTCGTGAACCACGGCGGCGGCATGGCCGGCATCGGGGCACTGGAAGACGTGGCCGGCATTCTGATGCGGCGCGCCGGCACACGGGTCGTGCCGTCACACGGCACATGAGGTCTGTGGCTTGGATCCGCGACGCGCAGACCCGGGTCCGTGTGCGTCAGTGCATGGAGCGGAACAAATGCCGCGGGATCTGCGATACCCACGGCGTCGGCGTTGGCCCCCTGGAAGCGCTCAGTCTCTCAGTACTCGGTGCAACAGTTCGCGCGCCGGTGCGCTCGCCAGGGTGTTGGCCAGCGTGCTGAAGTGCGCCTGGGGAAGGGCCGCCGTCAGTTCCGGGCCCGCCTGCTGCATGGCCTCGACGAAGGCGGCGGCGCGAGCGTCGTCGAGGTCTGCGCGGGCCAGGATCAGGTTCACCGATCCGACCGTGGGCAACGGCGACTCGATGCCCGGGTAGGACTGGGCCGGGACCTCCATCCCCTTGAGCAATGGATAGCGGGCGAGGATGCCGGGAATCTGCGCTGGCGACGGCCCGATGAAGCGAGCCCCACCCGGCGACTGGGCCACCTGCACGAACCCAGGCCAGCCCTCACCCGCGCCCCACAGCGCATCCGCTTCGCCGGTCAGCACGATGCGGGGTGAATCGGCGGCGCGTTCGACATAGATGGCCTTGAAATCACGGTCGATGTCCAACCCGATGCCCGTGAACACCTGACGGGCCAGCGCGACGAGCCCGCTGGTCCGCACGCCGAAGACGACGGGTTTGCCGGCCAGGTCTTCAAGGCGTCTCGCTGCGGACGCTCTGGGCACAGCCAGCATGCCGGGGCTCGGGTACATCGCATACAGGATGCAAAGGCCGCCCGCGGGCCCTTTCTGAAGCACTTCGTCGGCGGACGTGCCCTGGATCAGGGCCATGTCCAGTTCGCCGCGCTGCAGGAGGTCGAGATTGTCGACCGTGCCGCGGGTGGGCCGCGCGTGCAGCCAGTCCCGGCCCTGGCGCCGGTTCAACACGGTCTGCAAGAGCTCGTCGTACTGCGAGAAGCCCCCGCCGGGCGTCGAGGTTCCCAGCCGCAGCGGCCGCCAGGCGGCAGGGACCGCAGACGGTGCGTTTCCTGCTGAAGGTTGGGTTGCGGCCTTGCGCGGCAAGGCCAGAAGACACGCACAAAAGGGCGCCGCCAGCAAGCAGCGGCGGCGCAGGCCCACCTTGGCCACCAGGGCCGAATCAAGAAGGGAACTGTCGCAGGGCATGGGAGCTCCTTGGCGGAAAGGGTGCCGGGCGGGTTGGGACGCACCGGAGCTCAATGTAGACGAACGCCCGGTTGGCTTGCGTCCGCTGCGGTTGTTCGGCCCGCATGGGCTTCTGGCCAAGCGTCAACCGCTGGATTCGGGTTGGGCGCTTCGCGGGCCAGTTCGAACGTGCGGCCGGTCAGCCGCGCACAGTCACCGGAACACCTTGACGGCCTGAGCCAGTCGTTGAGCACGACTGCCCAGCGATTTGGAAGCCTCGCTGGACTGCTCCACCATGGAGGCGTTCTGTTGCGTCATCTGGTCGAGCTGGCTCACCGCGGCATTGACCTGACCGATGCCCGTGCTCTGCTCCCGGGCTGAGCGGCTGATGTCGGTGATCATGCGGGTGACCGATTGGGCTTCCCTCAGGATGGATTCCATGGCGCGACCCGCCTCCGCGGTGAGCGCTTGTCCGTTCTCGACCCGCTCCGAACTGTCCGTGATCAAGGTCTTGATTTCCTTGGCTGCCTGCGCGCTGCGCTGGGCCAGGTTGCGAACTTCGCCCGCCACGACGGCAAATCCCCGGCCCTGTTCTCCTGCGCGCGCGGCTTCCACCGCTGCATTGAGCGCCAGGATGTTGGTCTGGAAAGCAATGCCATCGATCACCGAAATGATGTCGGTGATGCGCCGTGAACTCGTGCTGATTTCGTCCATGGTCTTCACCACGTCGTTCACGATCAGGCCACCGGCCCGTGCGGCCTCACTGGCTTTTTCGGCCATCGTGCTGGCCTGCACGGCGGTTTCACTGGTGGTGTTGACGGTGGCGGTCATCTGCTCCATGGACGCAGCGGTTTCCTCCAGGTTGGAGGCGGCTTGCTCGGTGCGCACACTGAGATCCCGGTTGCCTTCGCTGATTTCGCGGCTGACGTTGCTCACGCCGTCGATCTGGACGCTGACATCGTCCAGCAAGGCCCGAAGGTTCAAGCCGGACTGGTTGACCGTGCGCATCAGCATGCCGATTTCGTCCACCCGATCCAGCTGTTAGTTGCTGCCGGGCTGACCGGCGGCCACCGATTGCGCCTGGCGCACCACGCGCTGCAACGGCGCCACGATTTGCCGCTCCAGCCACCACCCCAGCGCCGCCAACATGACGGCCACCTGGGCGCTCTGCACCACGGCATCCGACGTGGGCAGGAGGTAGAACACCGACGCGGTGATCGCACAGAACGCCATCACCATGGGACAGAGCACGCGGGCGCGCAGCGACGCTGTTTGCGTCCACGACAAGAGGCGTGCCGCGCCGGTGCGCACGATGAGCCCCTTGTGAAAGGCCAGAGAGCCTTGCTCTCCTCTGACGAAACGGCCGTACAGGTTCTCGGCGGCCTGCACTTCCGTGCGCGAGGGTTTGGTGCGCACCGACATGTAGCCCACCAGCCGCCCCTCGCGAACCACCGGCGTCGCATTGGCCCGAACCCAGTAATGGTCCCCATCCTTGCGGCGGTTTTTCACCAGCGCCGTCCAGCTCTGGCCCGCTTTGAGGGTGGCCCACATGTCGGCAAACGCTTCACGGGGCATGTCGGGGTGACGAACCAGGTTGTGTGGTTGACCCACGATTTCTTCGGCGGTGAAGCCGCTGACCGCCAGGAAAGACTCGTTGGCGTAGGCGACGTGACTGTCCACGTTTGTCGTGGACAGAAGTGTGGCGTTCTCCGGGAAGTCGTATTCGCGTTGCGTGACAGGAAGGTTCTGGCGCATGGGGAACTCCTAAGGTGTTGAGTCATAGGCGTTTCGGCGGAATTCCTTTTGTCTTGAACAAATGAAGCGCCAGCTTGTGCGAAATTCCCTCGGTGGCTGGCTGCGGGCCCCCACCGGTGCCGTTCACGGCGACTTGCGTCCACGCCCCCGTCCGCCTCGAATCCGGCGCGGAATCGCCGGGCCCTGGCCCGAGGAGGCAGGCCGCACCAGTGCATGCGAGGGGAAGGAAGGGGTTGGGAGACCCGGCGGTGTGCACCGGGTTCGCTGCCGCAGGCGCAGGACAGCGTCACCGCGCCGCCGGGGGAGTGTTCAGACGGCGGGAGAGCGCGCAGGCGCAGCGGGACGCGATGGCCGCCGCCGCTCGCGCACCGGCACTGACTTACCGGATGGTCACAGGCGCGAGCGCGCGCGTGAGGCTGGCCTCGCCACGGCCATGCAGCTGGACCTTGTAGCCCTTGATGGTGTCCTGGCGCGCGGTGTTGAGCAGCTGGTTGGTGATCTGCACCGGCGTCGCCTTGGTGAACTTGCTGCCCAGCACCGCGGCGTAACCGGTGATCACGGGGGCCGCGAACGAGGTGCCGTACAGGCCGGTCTGGGCGCCTTCCACACCGACCACCAGGAACTGCTTCTGCACCGCCGTGTCGGTGCCGGCGGTGTTGGAGTAAGACGCCAGCGTGGCGGGCGCGGCCTTGGTGCCGTTGGTGTTGAGCGCACCCACGTAAATGGCGGTCGGGGCGCCCTTGAGCGCGAGGTTGAGGTAGTCGGTCTGGCCGCGGGCGTTGCGACCGAGCACGGCGATGCCGTCGTTGCCGGCGGCCTTGGAGATCACGGCGGTGCCGTTCTTGGCGTAGGTGATGATGGAATTTTCCTGCGCGCTCCAGCGAATCTGGCTGGCGCTGTAGCCGGCGGCGGCCATCATGCCGTAGCTCAGGTTGAGCACGTTGAGGCCCTTGCTGAGCTTCACCGCGGTGCCGCTGGTGAAGTCCTGCGTGGCCACACTGGCCAGCGGCGCGATCATGCCGGCCTCCATGGCGGTCCACTGGCCGTGGCGCAGCCGCTGGCTGGCGGTGCCCAGCTTGCCGTTCAACAACGAGGCACTGCGAAAGTCGTCGACCACGGTGATGGTCACCCCTTGACCCTTGTAGCCCTTGGTCCATGCGTCACCAACCTCGGTGCTCATCCACCCGGGCGTGGCGGCCGAGGCCGCCAGCGCGGTGTCGATGGTGGCTTCGCCGTCCTGGGCGAAGACGGCAGTGGCACCGAGGGCGCCGCAAAGGGCCACGGCGAGTGTGGCGGGGTGTTTCATGGGGGTCTTTCTGCTGGGTTGGACTGGTCAGAACGCGTGGGAGAACAGGACCGACACCTGCCGCTGGTCACGGGCGGTGTCGTTGAACAGGTAGCGCAGCGTCTCGGTCGGCTCGAGTTCGGACGCGGCCAGGCGGCAGTTCACCGCCTGCACACCACCGATGTCGCCGTAGTCGGCGGTGCAGGGGCGCTCGCGCAAACGGCCGCCCAGCGTGGTGGTGGCGCGCAGCGTGAACGTGGTGCGGCGGCCAAGGCGCGCCTGGTGAATGAGGCCGAGCTTGAAGCTGGGCGAGATGCGGTACTTGACGCCCTGCTCGCCCGTGCCCACGCCCCAGATGAGGCCGGTGTCGCGGGTGAGCTGGGTCATCCAGGCGATCCGAACGTCGGTCCAGCGGGTGCTGTACCAGGCGGCAAAGTCCACGCGATCGCCACCCGACGATTCAAAGCCCTGGCCCTTGAGGCCCCGCATCCGGCCGGAGAGGTCGGATCCCTGCCGGATCTCGATCAGGCTGGTCGAGCGGGCCGATGGCACGGCAAGCGCCCAGTCAGCGTCGCTCCATCCTGCGGCCCGCACGCCGCTCCCGGTTGCAAGGCCGAGCAACAAGCACCCCAGCACCCGCGCGCGGCCGATGTTCAACGCCGACAGCGTCGGCCAGGGGGATGGGGTGGGGTGGGGCTGGGTCATGCAAACCGGCTCAAGTGGCCGCCTTGTTGCCCGTAGAGATCGACCCGGCCCGGGTGGGCTTGAGGGGTGTTTTGCGCAGATTCGACGCTTATCGAGCCTCGGTGTGCTGTCCGTCACACGGCGCACCCGGCGTGGTTCGCAATTGCCGCTTCATCAGCTTGCCGTTGGGGTTGCGCGGCAGGGGTGTGGGGCTCAGGGTCAGGTGCTCTGGCACCTTGTAATCGGCCAGGCGCTCGGCGCAGAAAGCCTTCAGCTCCCCCACAGCCAGATCAAGGCGCTGCGTGTGCACATGGGCGTGCACGCGTTCACCCAGGACGGGACAGGGCACACCCACAACGGCGGCTTCGATGACGCCGGGCATCTGCAGCAGCACGTTCTCGACCTCGGTGCTGAAGACCTTGTAACCGCCCCGGTTGATCATGTCCTTCTTGCGGTCCAGAACCCGGACGTAACCCTCTGCGTCGACACAACCGAGGTCGCCGGAGTGCCACCACCCCGCAGTGAACTCGCGGGCAGTGGCGGCCGCATCGTTCCAGTAGCCTTTGACCACCATGGGCCCGCTGATCCAGAGTTCCCCCACTTCGCCAGCGGGCAGTTCACACCCCTGCTCGTCCATCACCACCACCGCCGCGCAGGGCAAGGGGATGCCCACCGTGTCGGCGTGCGCACGGGTCTGGCCGATGGGCATCAGGGTGGTGGGCGAGGTGGTTTCGGTGGCACCGTAGGCGTTCAGCAGTTGCAGGCCGGGAAGGCACTTCGCCAGATCGTCGATGGTCGAGGTGGGCATGGGCGCACCACCAAAGCCGCCGATGCGCCAGTTCGGGAGCTTGAACTCGCTGAAGTGGGGATCGAGCAGCAGGAGCTTGTACATGGCCGGCACCATCAGGGTGTGGGTCATCCCTTCCCTGGCGGCCAGTTGCAGGAAACGCGTTGCCTTGAAGGTCGGCAGCACCAGCAGTGCGGCACCCGCCCCCACGACCGCCATGAGGTTGGCAATCAGGCCTGTGACGTGGGTCACCGGAACCGCCAGCATGGATCGGTCGGACTCGGTCAGCGCCATGCAACCGATGAAATGCCGGACCGAGTGCACGACGTTGAAGTGGGTCAGCATCGCCCCTTTGGGACGCCCGGTGGTGCCCGAGGTGTAGAGCACGATGGCCGTGTCCTCCTCGTGCACAGGCTGGACGTGGCCGCACGGTGGCTCCAGGAGCAACCCGTCAAACCCGCCACGAAACCGCTGATCCGCATCCGCGAGGCCAGCCCGGGGGCGCTGTTGGTCGGTCTCCAACTCGGCCGGGACATCGACCGAGACCACCCACTGCAAGGCGGGCGCATCGGTCGCACCGGGCAAGCGTTCAAGCAGGTGGCTGTCACACACCACGCCTCGCGCGCCGCAGTGCTGGATGATCCAGGCCAGGCCTTCTTTTTGTTCGCGTGGCCCCACGGCCACGGCCACCGCACCCAGCTGTTGCAGTGCCAACATGGCCATCACAAAGCTCGGGTGGTTGCTCTGGTACAGAACCACCCGGTCGCCGGGCTGCAGGCCCAGTTTCAAAAATCCGCTGGCCGCACAGGCCGAACGTTCGGCGAGTTCACGCCAGGTCCAGCGCTGCGCTTCAAAGACCATCGCCAAACGCTCACCGTGGCGCGCCACCGTGGCTTCCAGCATGGCATGCAGACTGCCCCATCGGTCCGGAAAACACGGCAGCACGCGGTCACCAAAGTGGGCTTCCCGGCGCCGCGCCGGCACCTGAATGCCGGCCCAGAGGCCCTGCAAGCCCGGGTCGGCTTCTGCAGCGAAGGCGTCGGTGGTCATGCCACCGCGCGACGAGGCGCTGCGTTGGATCCCCGCTCGATCACCACTTCCTGGTCGAGCATGGAGGCTGCGTGATTGAGTTCAGACTGCGCGATCACCACGGTCATGTCTTTGCCGCGCAAGCCGAAGATCACGTCCGAGAGGCGTTGTGACAAGGCGGGTGCCACCCCTTCAAACGGCTCGTCGAGCAACAGCAGGCGTGTGCCGACCGCCAGTGCGCGGGCCAGGGCCACCAGCTTCTGCTGGCCGCCCGACAGCAACAAGGCGCGGCGGTCCTTCATGTCCTTGAGCTCGGGCAGCACCCGGTACACCATCTCGAGACACGCCTGCGGCTGCAGGCTGGACGACACCCAGACGGGAATCAGGATGTTCTCCTCCACCGTCAGCTCGGGCACGAGACCGCGGTCTTCAGGCATGTAACCAATGCCCAGGGCGGCACGCGCGTGGGGCGGCATCGTTGCCAGGTCCTTGCCGTCCCACAGGAGCCGGCCCTGCGTGGGCTTCAGGTGGCCCATGACCGTGCGCAGCAAGGTGGTCTTGCCCGCCCCGTTGCGCCCGACCAGGCCCACCATCTGGCCCACGGGGACCTCCAGGGAGAAGCCCCGCAGGGCCTGGACGGACTGGATGGTGACGTGCACCGAATCGATTGTCAGCATGTCAGTGCCCTCGCTTGATCGAACCCGTGACGTAGCGCTGGACCTGGGGATCGTCCAGCACGGTCGACGGTGGGTCATCGGCAATCACGCGACCGCTGTAGAACGCGATCACCCGGTCCGAATACCGCGTGACGATTTCCATGTCGTGCTCGACGAACAGAACGGTCACCCGCTCGCTCGCCAGGGCCGCGCTGATGGTGTCCATCATGGGAAATTTTTCGTCCACCGACACGCCGCTGGTGGGCTCGTCGAGCAGCAGCAGCTTGGGTCTGCCGGTCAATGCCATGGCAATGTCCAGCAACTTGCGAACACCGCCGGGCAATTCCGACACCCGTCGGTGGGCGTGCTCCTCGAGACTGAACTTGGACAGCATCGCCATGGCGCGGTCGATCCGGTCGGACGCGTGGGCCGGTCGCCAGAACGACTGATGCCCATCGTTGCAGGCGGCGGCCACGAGCATGTTGTCCAGGGCGCTCATGTCCAGCGCCAGTTGCGGAATCTGGAACGAGCGCGCCACACCCAATCCGGTGATCCGCCTCGGTCCCAGGCCCGCGATGGACTGGCCATCGAGTTCGATCGTTCCGGCGTCCGGCTTGAGGTAGCCCGTCACCATGTTGACGAACGTGGTCTTGCCTGCGCCGTTGCTGCCGATCAGACTGACCCGCTGGCCGGTGGGGATGTCGATGTTGACGTTGTCGGCGGCGGTCACGGCGCCAAAGGACTTCATCAGGCCCCGTGCCGACAGCATCGTCTGGGTCTTGGCGGTCGTCATGCGGAGCCTCCTTCCTGGCCGGTGGTCTTCTTTTTGCGTCGGTTCGTCCAGAGACTCCCGAGTCCCAGGGGCAGGAAGCGGATGACGACCAGCAAAAACAGGCCCATAGCCAATTGCCAGGTGTTGGGGAAATACAGGTTCGAGAAGGAACGCACCACCTCGACGACGAACGAACCCACGAACACCGCGAGCATGCTGTGGTGCCCCGCCAGGATGGCGACAAACACAAACTCACCCGACGTCGTCCAGTAGGCGAAGTTGGGTTCGATGTGGCCGAGCGACATGAGCGTGAGTGCACCACCGACACCCCCCATGAACGAAGCCAGCAGGTAGTTGAGCGCCACCGCCTGCGACACCGATGCACCCAGGTACTCCACCCGGAGTTCGTTTTCACGGATCGCCAGCGAAACCAGGCCGCGCACCGAGTCCACGTAGATGCGGGCCAGGGTGGCCAGCACGCCCACCACCAGCACCGCCACGCTGTACAGCAGCCAGTTGGATTGCTCGGACGCGATGCTTTGGCCAAACAGCGTGGGTCGGCTGACATTGAAGCCATCCGAGCCACCCAGGGCTTCCGTCTTCACCAGGATGCCGTAGAGCACCATCGAGATGGCCAGCGTCAACATCGCAAAGAAGATGCCCCGGTAACGCGACAACAGCGGTGCGAACGGCAGTGCGCACAGGACCGCGGCCCCGCCGCCGATGAGGACCATCAGGAAGGCATCGGTGATGCCCAGGTGGTTGGCGGCCATGGCGCTGGCATAGCCGCCCACGGCAAACACAAAGCCCTGGCCGAAAGACACCACACCGATGCGCATCAACAGCACGATGCCCAGGGACACCAGACCGTGCGACAGCGCCATGGTCGACAAGAAGAGCAGCCACTTGGGCATGGCCAGGCCGGCTGCCAGAAACAGCACGGTCAGCGCCGTGCCGATCAGAAGCGTTTTTTTCAAGCTGTTGGTCATCAGATCTTCCTCGCCTGGATGCGATGAAACAGACCCTCGGGCCGAAACATGAGCACGATGGCCATGGCGATGTAGATGCTGAAGAGTTCTGCCGCAGGCCAGGTGTGAACCGCCAGTGCACGCGCCAGACCGACGATCACGGCACCGATCGCCGCACCCTCGATGCTGCCCAGGCCACCAATGATCACCACCGCAAACGAAACGATGATCACACCCGAGGCCAGACCCGGCTGGACGGAGATCATGGGCGACGTCAGCGCACCAGCCAGCGATGCCAGGAAGATGCCGAACATGAAAGCGAGGGTGCAGACCTTCGCCACGTTGATGCCCATGCTGGCCGCGATCTCGTTGCTGTGGATCACCGCCAGCACGATCTTGCCGGTGCGGGTGCGGTTCAGGCCCCACCAGACACCCAGGCCACAGACGATGGCGAAGCCGATCAGGACGAAGTCGTAGCCCACGTAAGACATGAGCCCGATATCGAGCACGCCGAACAGCATGTAGGGTTCGGTCACGTAGTACGGGACCGCGCCCCAGATCAGCTTGGTCACGTCCTCCAGGATCAGGAACAGCGCATAGGTGACCAGCACCAGCAGCACTTCATCGCGTCCATAGAAAGAGCGCAGCAACAGCCGCTCCACCAGGGGCGCAAGCAGGAGCGACACGGCCAGGGCCGCCAGCAGCATGAACAGCAGGGACCAGGCCGGTGACATGCCGGCACCCACCGACCAGGACACAAACGATGCGGTGACGTAAGCCCCGACCGCGTAAAAGCTGCCGTGGGCAATGTTCAGGATTTTCAGGACGCCAAAGATCAGCGTCAGCCCCAGGGCCACGATGAAGAGCCAGGAGGCATAAATGATGCCGTCAAAAAGGATGGTGAGTGCAAGCATGTGGGATTCCGCTCCAGGTGGAGGACCGCTGGAACCGGACGCAGCACCATCGATGCCGGCCGGGACAACTCGCGTGTTGGACCATGCCCCTCTGCAAACAGAGGGGCACGGCGCAGACGATCGTGAAAGGTCGTTAAACGACGCGGGTCAGCACTTGGCGCCCTTGAAGCCGCTCTTGATCCAGTCTTCGGTCTTCATGTCGGCGGGCGGATTCACGCACTCGGCGGGGAATCGCATGATGTCCACCAGATCCACCCGCTTCTTCTCGGGGTTGTACTTGGTGGTGCCGATGGCGGTGTCCTGGATGGCCTGTTGGCCTTTGCCATTGACCATGCGGATCATGCCGGCAGGGGACTCCCATGAGGAGCCGCGCAGGGCTGCCGCGAGCTGCTCGGGGTTGGGCTTCTTGCCACCGTTGGCGGCCATCGCCTTTTCAACCGCCAGCTTCAAGCCCATCAGGCTTTGCGCCATGCGGTAGGGCGCCTGCACGGGGATGACTTTCTCGCGGTCCTCGTACAGCTTGAACCACCAGCGGTTCAAGGGGGTGTCGGGTGACATCAGGCCGTAAGCACCGCGAGCACCGAGGATCACGCCATCGGGCATCTTCTCGCCCAGACCCGGCAGCACGTGATCGCCCGCCGACAGGACCAGTTGCGAGCGGCGCATGACACCGCGCGGGCCCGCTTGCAGGATGAACGACTGCAGGTCGCCACCCCAGAG
Organism: Hydrogenophaga sp.; assembly: GCF_030158645.1. GTDB lineage: Bacteria > Pseudomonadota > Gammaproteobacteria > Burkholderiales > Burkholderiaceae_C > Hydrogenophaga. The sequence goes on from NZ_JAOASO010000144.1 coordinate 62,815, forward strand.
ACTGGAGTGCGTGACGCTGGCGGGCGAGGACAGCAGCGACGAGATCTCCGTGCCGTACTGGCCAGCACCGAACTTGGGGCGCAGGTCCTGGCCCGTCTTGGCCTGCGGGAACAGCTGCTCTGCGCTGAGCTGGAAATCCTTGAGCGAATCGTGACCCCAGGCGTAGTCCTGATTGATGTAGTTGATGGTCTCGACCTTGGCGTTCTTGGCCTTCAGATAGCGACCGAGCGAGACGTTGTCCATCGCGGCGTGTGCGGCCGTGCGGAAGACATAGCTGTAATCGCGCTCTTCAAAAATACGGGGGGTGCCGCAGTCGTACAGGATGAGGAAACGCTTCATTTCCTCGGCCACGGGCGCCACGGCCAGGCAGTCGCCCGAACCCACGTAACCCACCACGGCATCCACTTTCTCGCGGTCGTACAGGTTGCGCAGTTCCTGCACCTGCTTGGTCGCACCACCGGCCTCGTCCACGTAGATGGCCTCGATGCGCATCCCGCCGAAACCCTTGTTGTTGTAGGGTGCCGGCGCCTGGCCGTTGTTGAAAGCCTCGACCAGCAGCTTGGCTCCGTTCACAGCCGGGATGCCGAAGCTGTCCGCCGCCTGGCCCGAAAGGAAGCTGACAATACCGACCCGGAAAGTTTCCTGCGCTTGCACCTGAGTGGACAGGCCAGTCCCCAGCAACATCGCCGCAGCCACCGCCGACAGCTTCACCAACAGTTTGTTCCGTCTCATCACTTGTCTCCAGAATTTTTTGAACGACCAGCACAGCCCTGCGTCGAAAAGACCGCAGGGAACAATGACCAGAGTCACCAGCGCCCAGCCTTGCCGGTGGGCGCCACCATCGGGGCTCAGATCACCGTCTGATGGCCCTGAAGGTGAAGGCATCCTATCGACCGCCCAGGGCATGACTTGTCCCTGCAGCGACAAGACGCCGACAACGGCCGCGAGACCCCATGGAAACCCTAGGCGCCCGAACCGTTGTCGACGTGTGAAGGCGGGTGGGTTTTGCAGGCGCGTGCGCGGGCACGGACCATGGGGCGCGTGAGGCGATACACACCATGAAGACCGATGCACAACACGAGATGGGCGTGTAGGCCGAACTCGCATCGGAGCCGGCGGTGGATTCGTCGCACAGCGGCGTTGCCGAACAGATGGTGCGCCCCATCACGGGTGTGCGCGATGGCACCGACCGCATCACGCTCAAGACCACCTGCACGCCCTCGAACCTCGCCGGGCGCATGGAGCAGGCGTTGGGTCACCAGGCCGAGCGCGAGACCAAGGCCATCGAGGTCACGGTCAATGGGGCCTCCGCCACGTTTTGCGGGCAGGTGCATTCGACCCGGCCGCCCACCACCACACCCCAGCCAGGAGCTCGGCGCGCCCAGCCACCTGCGCGGTGTGAGTGAGATTGACGCTCCCACCCGCGACCATCGCGTCACCCCCGACAGAACGCTCCATCGAGATAGCGGTTCAGGCGGGAGCCTGGTCCTGCAACGGAGGCAGCGAGACGGACACCGAAGGCACCCGTTTGAGTTCCAGCAGAAAGCGCCGCAGCGCCGGATCGCGCTGGCATTGGGGCACCACACGTTCGGTCAGCGCCAGCCGGGTCAGCGCCGGGTGCCCGCACAAGCGCTCCAGATCGTCCAGCGCCTTGGCTTGGCCGGAGCCGCCACAGGTGCAGAACAGCGCCACGTGGGTCAGCGCCGCGTGATGTCGCCTCACCCAGGTTCGAACGGGACTGGCCACGCCCCAGAACCACACGGGCGTGCCCACAATCACCAGGTCGTAGTCGCCCGGGCGGTGGCGCCCCTGTTCGATGGCCGGGTGCAAGCCCAACAGCGCTTCGAGCGACGACCGCAGATAGCCGACCACCCCCCGGCGCGGTTGGCGGTCCTGGATGCGTTCCAGGTCCGCGTGGCAGCGAGACGCGATCTGCCGGGCGACGAATTCGGTGTGCCCACTGCCGGAGTAATAAACGACCAGGATACGGTTCATGGTGCCATTCCTTTCATGACCACCCACACATCACGTCATCAGCCGCAGCGGCACGGGCGAACTGTCGACGTCCTCCAGGACCGGGGGCGCAAGGGTCGCGCCGTACACCGGGTTGCTCCCGTTCACGCGTGCCGTGGTCAAGCCATCGACGGCGATGAAGCGCCGAACATGGTTCGCTCCGGACCGTCATGGTTGAGCGCGCCAGCTGCCATCGGGCTGACGGCAGGCCGTGCCCCACATCTGCTCAACGCGCCCGCCGATGACGGCGTTCACCTGGTATTCGCGGCAAGGGCCGTCCTCGCTGCCGTAGGTGCGTGTGGGTACCACGGTGTAGCGGTACCCGGTGTCCGGGTTGACCCACTGGCTGGGCACACCGGTGCGCACCGTCTCCAGCGTCTGTGCGGTCAGGTAGCGGTCGCGCTCGGCCATGGAACGACCCACCGCGCCGCCCACGGCCACGCCGGTGAGCGTGCCCAGGATCACCGCCGCGGTGCGACCGCTGCCGTGGCCGAACTGGGAGCCCACCACGCCACCGAGCAGGCCGCCGATCACCATGCCGCTTTGCTCCTGTGTCACGGGGGTCTGGCAGGCCACCAGCGCCAAGGCGGCCAGCACCATGGGCAACGAACGTTTCAGAGAGCTTGTGTGCATGGTGAAGGTCCAGCAACGTCGCGGCGCGCGGCGGATAGCCCAGTCTGTGGGGGACAGCGCGCGGCGCGCTTGAGCGTGCTCAATGCCGGCGCAGCTGGTCACGCCCCTGGGCGTGGCGCCACCGGCAGCGCCTGCGTGCCCCCGCATTGATCGCACTCAAGCGTGGGGGTTCTCGTGGGTCGTAGATTGGGTGCCCTGAACACCCAAGGACACGTCATGAGAAAGCAGTGGATTCTGGTTGCCAACGGGTCACGCGCCCGCTTCTTCTGCCGCGACGGTGTGGGCGATCCCCTGGTGGCGCTGGAGACCATGGACGGCCCCGAGGCTTGTACCCGGGGCAACGCCCTCCAGCGCGACCACCCATTCGCCCACGAACTCGCCCAGCGGCTGGAGGAAGGCGTGGTCGACGGCGAGTACGAGACCTTCTGGCTGATCGCCTCCAGTCCGCTGCTGAACGAGATCCAGCATTGCCTGAACCGGGGTGTGGACTACCGTCTGAAATGGACGCACGACGCCGACTTCACCAGCCTGGACGCAGGAACACTCGAGCGCCGGCTGCGTGAGTTGCGGGAATTGCATGAACCGGGCATGCCCGTCCACTGACGTCATGGCCGGGCGGGCCACACCGACCGAACCATGAAAAAAGCCGCCAAGCATCTCGCCGCGCTGGCGCTGCTGGCCTGCGCGTTGGCGGTGCCAGCCGCCGAGCCCACCGCAGCGGCGCCGGCGCTGCCGGGTGGACTCGCTCCCAATCACCGCGCCATCGTGGAACTGGCCGGACCGGCGGTGGTCGGCGTCGACGTGGTCGGCATGCGCATCCCCCCGGCTTCGGTCTGGACACCCGGCGACAACGCGCCCGCATGGCCGCCCATGGACGCGCTGCCCTTTCGCGCTCAGGGCTCGGGGTTCATCATCAGCAGCGACGGACTGCTGCTCACCAGTGCACACGTGATCGAAGGCGCGCGACGCATCACCGTGCGCCTGAGCGACCGGCGCCAGTTCCAGGCCCAGCTGGTGGGCAGCGACCCGACCACCGATGTGGCCGTGCTGCGCGTGAATGCCCAAGCCTTGCCGGTGGTGCGACTGGGCCGGTCCAGCCGTTTGCAGGTGGGCGACCCGGTGGTGGTCATCGGGTCGCCGTTCGGGCTGGAGCAGAGCGTCTCGCAAGGCATCGTCAGCGCCTTGGGCCGCGCCCTGCCGGGTTTGGCTGCGGTACCGCACATCCAGACCGACGCCTCCGTCAACCCAGGCCACTCGGGCGGACCGCTGCTCGATGCCAGCGCCTCGGTGGTGGGCATCAACTCGCAGATCTACACCCTGTCGGGCGGCTACGAAGGCCTGTCGTTTGCGGTGCCCATCGACGTGGCACTGCGGGTCAAGGACCAGATCGTCGCCCATGGACGGATGCTTCACGGCTATCTGGGCGTGACGATCCAGAACCTGGACCTCACGCTGGCCAGCGCCTTTGGACTGGATCGTCCGCGAGGCGCGCTGGTGGCCGCCACCGATGCGGGGAGCGCGGCAGACCAGGGAGGCCTGCGCGCGGGCGACGTCATCATTGCCTTCAACGGTGAACCCCTGGGCCAGGCGGGCGAACTCACCAGCCACCTGGGCCTGACAGCGCCGGGCGAACGGGTGCGACTCACGGTGTGGCGGGACCAGCAGGCCACGGACCTCACCGTCCGGCTGGACCAGGCGATGGACCTGGCGCTTGAGAACCCGATCGGCCAAGCGGGTGCTGCGCAGGCCCGGGTTGAACTGGGCTGGCAATTGCGAATCCTGACCGCTCAGGAGCGCAGCGTGCTGGGCGTGGTGGGTGGACTGTGGGTGGAACAGGTGAGCGGGCTCACAGCGCAAGCCGGCCTGCGCGCAGGTGACGCGCTGCTGTCCATCAATCTCAGGCCCGTGCACACGCTGGAAGACGTGCGTCTGCAGCTGCGCGAGCGCCCCTTGAACGCAGCCCTGCTGGTGGATCGGGATGGAGAACGCCAGTTCATCCCGCTGCTGCTGGACTGAGTCGCCACCGGCAGCACCAGGAGCGGATGGGCATCACGGACGCCTCCCGGCCCGTTCTTCGACCGGCACCTTCCAGTGTCAGGCCGGGATCAAGCGCTCCAGCCCGCCCATGTAAGGACGCAGCACCGCCGGCACGGTCACGCTGCCGTCGGCGTTCTGGAAGTTCTCCAGCACCGCCACCAACGCGCGCCCGACCGCCAGACCCGAACCGTTGAGCGTGTGCACCAGTTCGTTCTTGCCTTGTGCGTTCTTGAATCGCGCCTGCAGGCGGCGGGCCTGGAAAGCTTCGCAGTTGGAGACCGAGCTGATCTCGCGGTAGGTGCCCTGGGCGGGCACCCACACCTCGAGGTCGTGCGTGCGGGTGGCGCCAAAGCCCATGTCGCCGGTGCACAGCGCCAACACGCGGTACGGCAGGCCCAGCTTCTGCAGCACGGCTTCGGCGTGGCCGGTCATGGCATCAAGTGCTTCGTAGCTTGTGTCGGGGTGCACGATCTGCACCATCTCGACCTTGTCGAACTGGTGCTGGCGGATCATGCCGCGCGTGTCGCGCCCGGCGCTGCCGGCTTCGGACCGGAAGCACGGCGTGTGCGCGGTGAGCTTGATGGGCAGCTCGGCCTCGGCCACCACGGTGTCGCGCACCACGTTGGTCAGCGTCACTTCGCTGGTGGGGATGAGGTAGAGCGCCTGCATGTCGGGCACGGCCTCGCCTTCCTGGCCGCCCTTCTTCACCGCGAACAGATCGCCTTCGAACTTGGGCAGCTGGCCGGTACCACGCAGGGTGTCGGCGTTGACGATGTAGGGCGTGTAGCACTCGGTGTAGCCGTGCTCCTGGGTCTGCACGTCGAGCATGAACTGCGCAAGTGCCCGGTGCAGGCGCGCGATGGGGCCGCGCATGAAGGTGAAGCGGGAACCGGCCAGCTTGGTGCCGGTTTCAAAATCCAGCCCGAGCGGGGTGCCCACATCCACGTGGTCGCGCACGTCGAAGTCGAACACGCGCGGGGTACCCCAACGGCGCAGCTCCACGTTGCCATGTTCGTCGCTGCCCACCGGCACGCTCTCGTGCGGCAGGTTGGGCACGGCTTGCAGCAGGGTGTGCAGCTCGGCCTGGATCACTTCCAGCCGGGTGGCCGAAGCGTCCAGCTCGGTCTTGAGCGCGCCCACCTGCGCCATCACGGCGTCGGCCTCGGCGTGCTGGCCCTTGCCCTTGAGCATGCCGATCTGTTTGCTCAGCGAATTGCGTTGGCTTTGCAGCTCTTCGGTGCGGGTCTGCAGCGTCTTGCGCTCGGTCTCCAGGGCCTGGTAGGCGGCCACATCCAGAAACGGCTGTGGGCTCTTGCGCGTTTCAAGCCGCGCCACGACCCCGGGGAGGTCTTTTCTCAGTTGAACGATGTCTAGCATGCGGCGATTGTAGGTTTGGGGGAGCGTTGCCCCGGCGCTCAGCGCAGGTGCTGCAGCGGCGCGGCGTCTTCGCCGTCCATCTTCAGGCCCTTGGGCAGCGGGAACTTGATGGTTTCCGTCAGGCCGTCCATGGTGCGCACGGAAATCGCACCCAGCGCCTTGATGCGCTCGATCACCTGGCGCACCAGGATCTCGGGCGCCGAGGCGCCGGCGGTCAGGCCCACCCGGTGCTTGCCTTCGAACCAGTCGGCCTGCAGTTCGTCGGCGCTGTCGACCATGTAGCTCTCCGTGCCGAGCTTGATGGCGACCTCGCGCAGGCGGTTGCTGTTGGAGCTGGTGGGGCTGCCCACCACGATCACGATGTCGACCTGCGGGCTCAGCAGCTTGACCGCGTCTTGCCGGTTCTGCGTGGCATAACAAATGTCTTGCTGCTTGGGTTCGCGCACCTGCGGAAAGCGGGCCTTCACCGCGCTCAGGATCTCGGCCGCGTCGTCCACCGACAGCGTGGTCTGCGTCACCACCGCGAGCTTGGCGGTTTGCGCGGGCGACACACGCGCCACGTCTTCCACGTCTTCCACCAGGTGGATGCCGCGGTCGAGCTGGCCCATGGTGCCCTCCACCTCGGGGTGTCCCTTGTGGCCGATCATGATGAACTCGAAGCCTTCGCGGTGCAGCTTGGCCACCTCCACATGCACCTTGGTCACCAGCGGGCAGGTGGCGTCGAAGATGTTGAAACCGCGCTCCTTCGCTTCTTCCTGGATCGCCTTGCTCACGCCATGGGCCGAAAACACCAGCGTGGCACCCGCAGGCACATCGGCGAGCTCTTCGATGAAGATCGCGCCCTTGGCCTTGAGGTCGTTGACCACGTAGGTGTTGTGCACGATCTCGTGCCGCACATAGATCGGCCGGCCAAACTTGGTGAGCGCGCGCTCGACGATCTCGATGGCGCGGTCCACGCCCGCGCAAAAGCCGCGAGGCTCGGCCAACACGATTTCCTGGGACTTGGGCATCAGAGCACTCCAATCAGTTGCACTTCGAAACGCACCGGCTGACCTGCCAGCGGATGGTTGAAGTCGAACAGCACCGCGCCATCTTCCCGCACCTGCAGCGCCGCACCGGCGTACGTGCCCAGCCCGTCGGGCGTGGGGAACTGCACCACATCGCCGGCCACGTACTGTTCATGCGGATCGCCCAGCTCGTTGAGCAGCTTGCGCGCCACCCACTGCACCATTTCGGGCTGGCGATCGCCGAAGGCCTCGCCGGCCGCGAGTTCGATGACGGTGCGGGCGCCCTCTTCCAGACCCATCAGGCGCTGCTCGATCGCGGGCGACAGTTCACCCATGCCCAGGCTCAGCGTGGCCGGTTTGCCGGCAAAGGTGTCGATGATCACCTGCCCCTGCGGACCAGACATGCGGTAGTGCAGGGTGAGGAAAGAGCCTTCTTGGACTTGGGGCATGGGAGCGTGGGGGATCATGGGCAGCAGTGTGGCGCAAACGGCGGAGAACGGGGCGCTGCGGGTGGGATGGAGCAGGTATTGTAAAAACACGGCCTGCAACAGGGAGAAACGCACATGGATGGCCTTGTCGTGGTCGGGCTCAAGAGCCTGCCGATGGATGCGCGACCGCGCGAAAAACTGCTGGCGCGCGGGCCGGCAGCACTCAGCGACGTGGAACTGCTGGCGTTGCTGCTGCGCACCGGCATCCGCGGCAAACACGTGGTGCAGCTCGCGCAGGAGCTGCTGGAGCACTTTGGCGGGATGGCCGGTTTGCTGCACTCCAGCGCCGAAGCGCTCAAGCAGATCAAGGGCCTGGGCCCGGCCAAACGAGCCGAGGTGCTGGCGGTTCTCGAACTCGCCCGCCGTGCGCTCACGCAGCGCCTGCAGGAGAAAACCCTGATGGAGAACCCACAGGCGGTGCGCGAATACCTGCAACTGCAACTGGGTGGACGGCAGCACGAGGTGTTTGCGGTGATGTTTCTCGATTCACAAAACCGGCTGGTCGCGCTCGAAGAACTGTTTCGCGGCACCCTGACGCAAACCAGCGTGTACCCGCGCGAAGTGGTGCTGCGCGCCCTGCACCACCACGCGGCGGCCGTGGTGCTGGCCCACAACCACCCCAGTGGCACCGCCCTGCCCTCGCGCGCCGATGAAGCCTTGACCGCCACCTTGAAGTCGGCGCTGGCGCTGGTGGACGTGAAGGTGCTGGACCACTTCATCGTCACGCGCAACCAGGCTGCGTCCATGGCCGAAATGGGCCTCATCTGACACCGCAGGGTTGATCGCGGCGCCCCGGTGGGTGGTGAGGGCGCTCCGTCACAATCGCCGCATGAAAGTCAACACGCTGGCCGATCTGAAAACGCTCAAACGCGTGATGGCCGAGCGTGCGGCGGCCGAAGCGGCGCGGCGCGAAGCCGCGCGCCAGGCCGAGCTGCAGCGCGAACGCGAGCGCCGCCTGTTTGCACTGGCCGTGGGGCCGGTGCAGCCCATCGTGGATCCCGGCCGCATCGAACCGCGCCCGGTGCCGGTGGAGCCTCTGCCTGTGCAGCGCCAGCTCGACGAGGCCTCGGTGATGCGCGAAGCGCTCAGCGACGAGTTCGACATCGAGACCCTGCTGCACACCGACGACATGCTGAGCTACCGCTGCCCGGGCATCGGGCCGGACGTGATGCGCAAACTGCGCGATGGCAGCTGGAGCATCCAGCGCCAGATTGATCTCCACGGTCTGCGCACCGATGAAGCCCGCGAAGCCCTGGGCCGCTTCATCCGCGAGGCCCACCAGCAAGGTCTGCGCTGCGTGCGCGTGGTGCACGGCAAGGGCCTGGGCTCTCCGGGGCGCATGCCGGTGCTCAAGAACCGCGTGCTGCGCTGGCTGATCCAGAAGAGCGAGGTGATGGCGTTTGTGCAAGCGCGACCGGCCGAGGGTGGGGCCGGGGCGCTGGTGGTGTTGTTGCGGTCGGGGTGAACTCCCCGCCATGGCGCTTCGCTTCGTCACCGCCCTGTTGGGCGGTGTTTTCAATCCAGAGGCTGAACGCCTTGAAAGGTCGGCATGAACGAACGTTGGAAGAACATCGGCTTTGTCGCAGCCGGGCTCATGAACATCGGCGGCGTGCTCGTCTTTTCGCGGGCTTTCACCAACACGGCCATCAACGAGGCCGACCCGGTGGTGATGTCGAACTTCGGGCTTCTGATGATTGTGGTGTGGGGCCTGGCTTACCTGGGCGCTGCGACCGTCACATCGGGCGTCCGATGGATCGCCGGTGCATTCGCGCTGGAGAAACTTGTCTATGTCGTTGTCTGGTTCCAGTGGCTGTCGGCGAACAGCCTCGACGATCTCTACGCCAAGGATGTGTGGGCGGGCGTGTTCTTCAGCATCTACGGCGCCAACGACCTGGTGTTCATGTTGTTCTTTGCCTGGGTCTTCTTCCTGAAGCAGCCCTCCAGGTAAGGCACGACCCTCGCACCGCGCGCCCCGCCGACGGACACCACCGGGAGGCTACGCCGGCGAATTCCGCATCCAGTCCGCCGTCTGGAAAAAGCTGGTCTTGAGCCGCGCGCGCAGCACCGGGTCCACGCCCGTTTCACCCATCGCCTGGTCCATGCAGGCCAGCCACTGGTCGCGCTCCTGCACACCGATGGCAAACGGCATGTGGCGCATGCGCAGGCGGGGGTGGCCGAACTGCTCGGTGTAGAGCTGCGGGCCGCCGAGCCAGCCACAGAGGAACCAGAACAGTTTCTGGCGCGCGTCTTCCAGCGTGTTGCCGTGGGCGGCGCGCAACTCGGCGTAGCCGGGCTCGATGTCCATGAGGTCGTAGAAGCGGTCGACCAGGGCGCGCACTCGGTCTTCGCCACCGATCCATTCGAACGGCGTGGCGAACGGTGCGGGCTCTTGAATGTCGGTCGTCATGCTGCGGCCTTGCGCAAGGTTTCCACCACGGGGGTGCGCAACACGCTGCGCAGCCCCCACCAGCCAGCCACCAGCGCCAGCACGGCCCCGGCCAGCGCGCCGCCCAGCGGCACCCAGGGCGAGGCGGTCCAGGAGAACTGGAACACGTAGCGTGCCAACGCCCAGCCCACCGCCACGGCCACGCTGGAAGCGAGGAAGCCCGCCAGCAGGCCCACGCCCAGCAGCTCGATGCGCTGCACCTGGCGCAGCAGCGCGGAGCCCGCGCCCACGGCGCGCAGGATGGCGAATTCGCGCTCCCGCTCACCGCGGGTGGCGGTGATGGCGGCCAGCAGCACCACCAGGCCCGCGGCCAGCGTGAAGGCGAACAGGAACTCCACCGCGCTGATCACCTGACCGAGCACGCGCTGCACCTGCGCGATGGTCTGGCTCATGTCGACGTTGGTGATGTTGGGAAACTGGCGCACCAGCGTGTTGTCGAAACTGGCACCGGCGGCGCTCGCGCCGTCGGGCGCGCGGAAAGCGCTGATGAAGCTCACCGGCACGTTGGGCACGTTGGCCACCGGAAACACCACGAAGAAGTTGACCCGCAGGGAACCCCAGTCCACCTTGCGCAGGCTGGTGATGCGGCCTTCCGTGACCTGGCCGCCGATGTCGAAGCCGAGGCGGTCGCCGAGCTTGAGGCCCAGGGTTTCCGCCAGGCCTTCTTCCACGCTCACGGCACCGGCCTCGTTGTCGGTCCAGCGGCCAGCCACCACGGGGTTGTTCTCGGGTCGCGTGGCGGTGTTGGAGAGGTTGAACTCCCGGTCCACCAGGCGGGCAGCGCGGTCGTCGGTGTAGTCCTCGGGCTTCACGGCCGCACCGTTGACGCTGACCAGCCGGCCCCGGATCATGGGGTACCAGTCGAAGCGCTCCACACCGGCGGTGCGCAGCGCCTGCTGGAACTCGGCGCCTTGCTCGGGCTGCACATTGATCACGAAGCGGTTGGGCGCATCGGGCGGCGTGGCGTTGCGCCAGCTGGCAATGAGGTCGGTGCGCAGCAGCACCAGCAGCACCAGCGCGAGCAGGCCGACCGAGAGTGCGCTGATCTGCACCACGGCGTAGGCGGGGCGGGCCGACAGCTGGCGCGTGGCCATGACGAGGGCTCTCGGCGCGGTGGCTTCGTTCACGCTGGCGCGCAGCAGGCGCACGGCGGCGTAACTCGCGGCGGCGAACAGCAGCACGGCGGCGGCAAAACCACCCACTGCAATGCCGCCCAGCAGCAGGTCGCGGCTGGCGGCCAGCAGCAGCGCGGCAAAGCCGGCCATGCCCAGCGCCAGCACGGCCAGCGTGGCGGGCTTGAGCTGGCCCACGTCACGGCGGATCACGCGCAGCGGCGGCACCTTGGCCAGCTGCAACACCGGGGGCAAGCCAAAGGCCATCATGAGCGTGAGGCCCATGCCCAGACCGAGCAGCACCGGGGTGATGCCGGGCGGCGGCAGGCTGGCTTCCACCAGGCCCGCGAGCAGCACCACGAACACATGGTGCACCGCGTAGCCGATGGCGACACCCAGCGCGCTGGCGAACAGGCCGACGAGCGCGAACTCCAGCGTATAGGCGCGTGCCATCGTGCCTTGCGAGAGACCCAGCACGCGCAGCATGGCGCAGTCGTCCAGGTGCCGCTGCGCGAAGCCGCGCGCGGCGATGGCCACGGCCACGGCGCACAAGAGCGCGGCCAGCAGCGCCACCAGATTGAGGAATTTTTCGGCGCGCTCCAGCGTCTGCTGCATCTCGGGCCGCCCGCCTTCGAGCGACTCCAGCCGGATGCCGCGCACGCCGGGCTTGGCCACCTCGGTCTGCGCCCACTGGTTGAAACGGGCCACGCGGGCTTCGTCACCGACCACGGCGAGGCGGTAGTTGAGGCGGCTGGCGGGCTGCACCAGACCGGTGGCGGGCAAATCCGCGTTGTTGATCATCACGCGCGGCGCGAAACTCATGAAACCGGCGCCCCGGTCGGGCTCGACCACGATGACGCGGGTGATGGTGAACGAGGAGTCGCCCAGCAGCAGCGGCTGGCCCATTTGCAGGTTCAAGGACACCAGCAGCGCGGCATCAACCCAGGCGGTGCCCGGCGCGGGAATCTCGCGCGTGGGCGCATCGACGGCGGTGGGCGACTCGGCCACGCGCAGGCTGCCGCGCAGCGGGTAGCCCTCGCCCACGGATTTCAAAGCCACCAGCCGGGCGGCTCCGCCCTCTTCGTCGCGCGCTCGGCCCATGGTGGGAAAACCCAGCGTCTGCACCACGGTCAAACCGAGTTCACGGGCTTGCGCCTCGAACGCGGGTGGTGGCGTGTTGTCGCTGCTGATCACCACGTCGCCACCGATGAGCGCACGCGCGTCGCGCGACAGGCCACCCTGCAGACGGTCGGCAAAAAAGCCCACCGCCGACAAGGCCGCCACCGCGAGCGTCACCGCCAACATCAGCAAACGCAGCTCACCAGCGCGCCAGTCGCGGGTGAGGGATGACCAGCCCAGGGTCCAGAAGCGGATGGGCAGGGAGGTGGTGGGTGTACTCATTCGGAGAACCTTATCGCATCCACAAAAGCCACACGTCCGACCGGCGCGAAGTGCATTGGTTCAGAACGCCGCGGAAATGGCTTTGCCAGACCGCAGGCGTTGCCCCTGAGGGGTGACGCGCCGCAGGCGCGGCGCGGGGGGAGCACTACTTGGTTCCAAAAATTCGATCGCCTGCGTCTCCGAGTCCCGGAACGATGTACCCGTGCTCATTCAAGCCACGGTCCACCGAGGGGGTGTAGATCGGCACGTCGGGGTGCGCGTCGTGGAAAGTCTTGATGCCTTCGGGGCAGGTGACCAAGCAGACAAAACGGATTGAGCGCGGGCCGGTCTTTTTGAGCCGGTCGACCGCCGCCACGGCCGAATTGCCGGTGGCCAGCATCGGGTCGAGCACGATCACGTCGCGCTCGTGCATGTCTTGCGGCATCTTGAAGTAATACTCCACCGCCTTCAGCGTGGCCGGGTCGCGGTACAGGCCGATGTGGCCGACGCGCGCGCCCGGGATCACCTGCAGCATGCCGTCCAGGAAACCGTTGCCGGCCCGCAGGATGGAGGCGAGCACGACCTTCTTGCCGTCGATCACGCGCGACTGCATTTTTTCCAGCGGGGTTTCGATCTCGATGGTCTGCATCGGCATGTCGCGCGTGATCTCGTAGGCGAGCAAGGCGCTGAGCTCGTGCACGAGCTCGCGGAAGCTCTTGGTGCTGGTGTCCTTGCGGCGCATCAGCGTGAGCTTGTGCTGCACCAGGGGGTGGTCAATGACGTGGACGTCTCGGCTCATGGGAAAGTTCTCGGCAAAAAAAGTGAACCGAGTTTATGCCCGAACCCCCGGGCGTACGCCGCGTGAGGGCGGTCAGGACGCGCTGGCGGCCCGTTCCCGCACCACCGGTGCCGGGGGCGGCACGGCATCCAGCACCAACCGCTCGGGGTGCGTGTAACACAGGAAATGCTTGTTGGTGGCCCGGCCGATGGCGCACAAGCCGACGCGCTGCGCCACGTCCAGGCCCATTTGCGTGATGCCGCTGCGCGACACCACCACCGCCACCCCCATCTGCGCGGATTTGATGACCATCTCGCTCGTGAGGCGGCCGGTGGTGTAGAAGATCTTGTCGCCTGCGGGCAGGTCGGTTTGCAGCGGCATCCATCCCGCGATGGTGTCCACCGCGTTGTGGCGGCCCACGTCTTCCACAAACAACTGCAGGTTTTCAGCCAGGAACAGCGCACACGCGTGCACCGACCCGGCCGACTTGTAGGTGCTCTCCTTGAGGCGGATCGCGTTGACGATGGCGTAGAGCTGCGACTGGCGCAGCACCATGTCGGCCGGCAGCTGGATGCTGTCGATCTCGTCCATGAGGTTGCCGAACACGCTGCCCTGTCCGCAGCCGGTGGTGACCACGCGCTTGGAGGTGCGCTCCTCGATGTGGTCAATGCCGTGCCGCGTTTTCACCGAAGCCGCGCCCACCTCCCAGTCCACGGTGATCGACTCGATGTCGTCCACCGAGGCGATCAGGCGCTGGTTGAGCAAATACCCCAGCACCAGCCACTCGGGGTGCGCGCCCAGCGTCATGAGCGTGACCAGCTCGCGCTTGTCCACATAGACCGTGAGGTCTCGCTCGGCCGGGATGAAAATTGACTCGCGCTCGCCATGCTGGTTCATGACCTCGACTTCGCGGGTCAGCGGTGCACGGGCCTGGGTGAGGTGGGGCAAAGGCATGGGAGCAGACTACAGCAAGTTCAAAGGCAACAAAGTCAAAGGGCCGGCACCCGAGGGTGCGGCCCTTTCAAACGCAGGCAAAACAGGAAACGCCGAGGTCGTGGCGAATCACTTGCCCGTGGTGGCAGCCACCGGCGCCTTGCCGCTGGGTGGGCTGGCCGCCGTGTTGGACGGCGAATGGGCGCCCGCGGCTTCCAGCGGTTTGGCCACCGCGGTGGCCGCGGCCGCCACGTAGGTGAACGGACCGGGGTCCGCGCAAGCGGGCAGCGCCGCGGCGGGCTTGACCGACTTGCCGGTGGAGGCCGCCGTCTTGAAGAAATTGCCGGCGGCGCGGTCCATCGACAGGCACAGTTTGTAGCCATCGACCTTGGCGGCCCAGGCTGTCTTCGCCTTGGCTTCTTCGGCCTTGGCTTTGGCTTCGTCGGTCAACACGGGTGCGGGGAGCTTGGCAAAGGCGGACGTCGCCAGCAGCATCGAGAGGCACAGAAGGCTGCGTTTCATGGAGTTTCCTTGTCTCAGAAAAGGGAGGGGACTGTCAGGCGGCCCGGGGCGCGTCGCTCGCGGCGGCAGCGGCTGCCGTGCGGTGCGCGGGAATCTTGCCGGCCTTGATGTCGTCGTACCAGAGCTCGTGGTGCTCCTTGGCCCAGGTCTCGTCCACATAGCCGGTTTTCATGGCCTTGTAGGCGCCTTCCATGCCGATGGTGCCCATGTAGATGTGGCCCAGGAACATGGCCATCATCAGGACGGTGGCCACGCCGTGGATCATGTGCGCCACCTGCATGTTGGCGCGGGTGTACTCCACCGCCGGCACGATTTTGTCCAGGAACACACCGGAGCCCACGACGATCAACCCGAGGAAGAAAACGCCGCCCCAGAACACCACTTTTTCGCCCGCGTTGAACCGGTGCGAAGGCACTTCCGAACCACCGAAGAGACCACCCGCCTTCAGGACCCAGGTGATATCTTCCTTGGTCGGCCAGTTGTCTTTGAGGAAGGTGAAGAACACCACCACCAACGACACGGCGAACAGCGGGCCTGAAAAGTTGTGCATGTTTTTCAGCGCGTAGGTCAGCCAGCCGAACAGCGTGCTGCCCATGATGGGCAGCAGGAAGAACTTGCCGAACGCCATGACCACGCCGGACACAGCCAGCACCACAAACGTGATGGCGTTGACCCAGTGGGCCGCGCGTTCCACATACGTGAAGCGCTCGATGACCCGGCCGGTCTCGCTGCCGTGCAGCTTGATCGTGCCCTTGCCAAAGTAAAACAGCGCCAGCGCAACCAACGCGATCAGCAACAGCGAACCACCGTAGGGGATGATCCAGTCGTTGCGCACCTGGCGCCACGCTTCACCGGCGTTGGTGAGGCTGGATCCGGGGTACTGCACAAAACCCTGAATCATGTTGCCCGATTCGGGGTACGGCAGGCTGGAGTAGCCCGTGACACCCTTGCCCACATCGCGCCACATGGGCGCGTTGTTGCCAGGCTGGACCTTGCCTCGTTCGGCGTTGGTCTGCTCGCTGTACTTGGGATCGGTGGAAGCGTCGGGCGCGATCTCGAAGATGTTGGCGCCACGGATGCCGCCTTGCTGGGTGGCTGCGGGTGCGGTCACGGCGGGCGGTGCCAGATCGTCCTGCGTCGCGGCGGGAGCCACCGCCTGAGCGCTGGCCACACCCGCGCTGAGCGCAAACAAGGCTGCCGCCAGCACAGCGGGCGATGCGAGCTGGCGCAAGCCAGCGGTCAAAAACCGTTGCATACAGCGTTCCTCGTCACTTGGACATGCGGGTGTAGTCGTTCTGGCCGTACTGCGCACGCGCCTTGAGCTGCTGCTCCCAGCTGGCTTTGTCGCCGGTGCTCCAGCCGCTTTGAACGTACTGGCTCTTGCCCACGCCGGTGTAAGGAGCGCCGTCTTGCTTGACACCCGCGCCGTTCATTTCCTGCGGCTGGTCGCCGCAGGCCACCAGGCCCAGCGTCAGCGTTGCGGCTGCGATGGAGAAGATGAAACGCTGGCTCATGATTTGGTCCCTTGAGCGGTGCCGTAGGCGGTGCCCCAGCCCCAGACCTCGGCGCCCTTGCCACGCTGCAGCACGCGGTTGCGGAAGATGTCGGCCACCACGTCGCCGTCGCCGGCGAGCAGGGCTTTGGTCGAGCACATCTCGGCGCAGGCCGGCAGCTTGCCTTCGGCAAGGCGGTTGCGGCCGTATTTCTCGAACTCGTCCTGGCTGCCGTGGGCCTCGGGGCCACCGGCGCAGAAGGTGCACTTGTCCATCTTGCCGCGCACACCAAAGGTGCCTTGCGACGGGAACTGCGGTGCGCCGAACGGGCAGGCGTACGAGCAGTAGCCGCAGCCGATGCAGACGTCCTTGTCGTGCAGCACCACACCTTCGTCGGTGCGGTAGAAGCAGTTCACCGGGCACACCGCCATGCAGGGCGCGTCGCTGCAGTGCATGCAGGCCACCGAGATGGATTTCTCGCCGGGCACACCGTCGTTGAGGGTGACCACGCGGCGGCGGTTCACGCCCCACGGCACCTCGTGTTCGTTCTTGCAGGCGGTCACGCAACCGTTGCATTCGATGCAGCGCTCTGCATCACAGATGAATTTCATTCTTGCCATGTTTTTCTCCTGGTGCCGTGGGGCCGGTGCTTACGCACGCTCCACATTGCAGATCGTGGTCTTGGTTTCCTGCATCATCGTGACGATGTCGTAGCCGTAGGTGGTGGCGGTGTTGACCGCCTCACCACGCACCACCGGCATCGCGCCGTCGGGGTAGTAGGGCTTCATGTCTTCGCCTTGCCAGCGGCCGGAGAAGTGGAACGGCAGGAACACCGTGTCTTCGCTCACCCGCGGGGTCACCAGCGCCTGCACGTTGATGCGCGCACCGGTCGGGCTGCTCACCCACACACGCTCGCCGTTGCGAATACCGCGAGCAGCCGCCGTGGCCGGGTTGAGTTCCACGAACATTTCCTGTTGCAGCTCGGCCAGCCAGGGGTTGGAGCGGGTTTCCTCGCCACCACCCTCGTACTCGACAAGGCGGCCCGAGGTCATGATCAGCGGGAATTTCTCGTGCAGCTTCTCTTCGACGTTCTTCGCCTGCAGCGACTTGTACAGGATGGGCAGGCGCCAGCGGGTCTTCTGGTCGTCGTGGCTGGGGTACTTGGCCACCATGTCGGGGCGGATGCCGTAGATCGGTTCGCGGTGCTGCGGAATCGCGTCGGGGAAGTTCCACACCACGGCACGGGCCTTGGCGTTGCCGAACGGGTGGCAGCCGTGGGCCATGGCCACGCGAATGATGGCGCCCGTCGGGTCGGTCTTCCAGTTCTTGCCTTCGGCGGCTTTCTGCTCGGCCTCGGAGAGGTCGGCCCACCAGCCCAGCTTCTTGAGCAGCACGTGGTCGAACTCGGGGTAGCCGGTGGTGATTTCCGAACCCACCGAGTGCGAGCCGTCTTCGGCCAGCAGGCTCTTGCCGTCGCGCTCCACGCCGAAGTTGGCGCGGAAGTTGCCGCCGCCGTCCATGACGTGCTTGGAGGTGTCGTACAGGTTGGGCGAACCGGGGTGCTTGATCTCGGGCGTGCCGTAGCAGGGCCATGGCAGACCGAAGTAGTCGCCGGTCATGTCGTAGCCGGTTTCCTTGTCGACAACCTTGCCTTTGGCCTTGAGCGTCTTCACGTCGAAGGCGTTCATGTTGCGCATGTGGGCCTTCAGGCGCTCCGGGCTCTGGCCGGTGTAGCCGATGGTCCAGACCGACTTGTTGATCTCGCGCAGGATGTCCTCGGGCACGGGCTCGTCCATGCCCTTGACCTGCTGCATCTTGTAGTTCTTGCTGAGCTCGTTGGCGAAGCCGAGTTTTTCAGCGAACTGGTGCATGATCATGTGGTCGCTGCGGCTCTCCCACAGCGGCTCGATGACCTTCTCGCGCCACTGCAGCGAACGGTTGGACGCGGTGCACGAACCGCTGGTCTCGAATTGCGTGGCGGCGGGCAACAGGTACACGGCGCGGTTGGGGTTCAGGTCTTCGGCTTTGCCTGGCATGGCGGCCATGGCGGCTGTGGCCGATGGGTAAGGGTCCACCACCACCAGCAAGTCCAGCTTGTCCATGGCGCGCTTCATCTCCAGACCGCGGGTCTGCGAGTTGGGCGCATGGCCCCAGTAGAAGACGCCGCGCAGGTTGCTGTCTTGGTCGATGAGTTCATTTTTCTCGAGCACACCGTCGATCCAGCGGGACACGGTGATGCCGTTCTTGCCCATCATGGCAGGGCTGGCGAATTGCTTTTTGATCCACTCGAAGTCCACACCCCAGGCGTTGGCGAAATGCTTCCACGAACCTTCGGCCAGGCCATAGTAGCCGGGCAGCGAGTCGGGGTTGGGGCCGACGTCGGTCGCGCCCTGCACGTTGTCGTGGCCGCGGAAGATGTTCGCGCCGCCGCCGCTCACGCCGATGTTGCCGAGCGCGAGCTGCAGGATGCACGAGGCGCGCACCATCGCGTTGCCGATCGTGTGCTGGGTCTGGCCCATGCACCAGACGATGGTGCCGGGGTTGTTGTCGTGCAGCATCTTGGCGACCTTGAACATCTGGTCTTCCTTGACGCCGCAGGCCTCTTCGACCTTGTCCGGTGTCCACTTGGCCAGCACATCGGCCTTGACGGCGTCCATGCCGTAGACGCGGTCGTTGATGTACTTCTTGTCTTCCCAGCCGTTCTTGAAGATGTGGTGCAACACACCAAACAGGAACGGAATGTCGGTACCGGAGCGGATGCGCACGTACTCGTCGGCTTTGGCCGCGGTGCGGGTGAAACGCGGGTCGACCACGATCATCTTGCAGCCGTTTTCCTTGGCGTGCAGCATGTGCAGCATGGACACCGGGTGCGCTTCGGCGGCGTTCGACCCGATGTACAACGCGCACTTGCTGTTCTGCATGTCGTTGTACGAGTTGGTCATGGCGCCGTAACCCCAGGTGTTCGCCACACCGGCCACCGTGGTGGAGTGGCAAATGCGGGCCTGGTGGTCGCAGTTGTTGGTGCCCCAGAAGCTCACGAACTTGCGCAGCAGGTAGGCCTGCTCGTTGTTGTGCTTGGAGGAACCCACGAAGTAGACCGAGTCGGGGCCGCTGGCCTCGCGCAGCTCTTTCATGCGGGCGGTGATTTCATTCAGCGCCACGTCCCAGCTGATGCGCTCGTACTTGCCGTTGACCAGCTTCATCGGGTAGCGCAGGCGGTACTCGCCATGGCCGTGCTCGCGCAGGGCCGCACCTTTGGCGCAATGGGCGCCGAGATTGATGGGGGAGTCGAACACCGGCTCCTGACGGACCCAGACGCCGTTTTCCACGATCGCGTCGGTGGCGCAACCCACCGAGCAGTGCGTGCAGATGGTGCGTTTGACTTCGATCTTGCCGGTGCCGTCGATGGACTTGCCTTCAGCGGCCTTGGCTTTTTTCACCAGCACGAGCTGCGAAGCGGCCAGGCCCACGCCCACGCCCATGCCGGAGCGGCGCAGGAATGCGCGGCGGTCCATGGTGGGCAGGGCCGAGGACAGGCCGCGCTGCAGGTTGTGGACGAAGGTGGAATGCACGCGCGAGGCGTGTCCACCCGTGGAGGATGATTTTTTGGTCAGCAGCATGGTTTTGCCTCCTGAGGAGTCGCTTGGAGATTCGCCTGGTCAGCGGCTTGTGCCCCGGTGCAGGGCAGCGAACGAACGAGAACGTGGGGATTCAAGAATCGGGGCTCCGCTCAGATGCGGGTGGTCTGGTAATACTGCTTGACGTGATCGGTCAGGCTGTAGCCGCCGCCTTTGGTGGGGGCTGGCTTGGCTTCGATCGCGGCGGTTTCTTCGACGGGAGCGCGGGGAATGAGGGCTGCCGCGGCGGCGAGTGCACCGACCGTGGACGCACCGGCGAACAGGGTTCGACGGTTCAGGCCGGTTCGTTCATCACCTGCGGTCGGGCGGGAGGGCTTGGTCATGCAGATCTCCAGGTTGAAAGGCGCCCGCCAACACAACGTGCGGGCCTTTTGCATACGTGGAATCTAACCCCAGCCGATGCGGGTTGCAAGGTGGTTCATACGTAGCCAGACGTGTTTCGGACCGGGCGATCCACGGCCTCCTCGTGCGGCACCGCAGCATGACTGCTTGCTGCTTTTTTGATAGCCAGAAGCGTGCCATAAGCCAAAGGTTTCGATGCCGGGGCGGGGCTGCGGAGCACGCTCGGGACAGCCAACCTTGAGCACACTCACGATGGTGCGGGGGTGCGGGCCGCCAACCACGGGATTACCCGCATGACGGCGCGCAACCCCGCGGGCATTCGCGGTCAACTTGTCGCGGCCCGTCGCGACAAGTTGTCGCACGCACCAGACAAAGGCGCGCCGCTCAACACCCCGCACCAGCGTGGGGTTTGCGCCAATACCCCACTGTTTTCGTAGGGCACGTCCGTAGAATCCGGCCGGGTGGACACCTCATTTCTGCCCTCCGGGCCCGACAAAACCCTGGAAGGCTGGCCCGACTGGTCCATCCTGATCGTCGACGACGAACAGGGCATGCTGAACTTTCTGGTGAAGACGCTGGCACCGCGCTGCCACTTCGTGATGAGTGCCACCAGCGCCGAAGACGGCGCGCAGTGGCTGCGCGGTCACCACGTCGACCTGATCATTCTGGACATCTCGCTGCCTGGCAAAAGCGGTGTGGTGTGGCTCAAGGAGCTGCGCGAACAAGGCTTCACCGGCGAGGTCATCCTGATCACCGCCTTTGCCGATCTGGACACCGCCATTGAAGCGCTGCGCGCGGGCGCATCCGACTTCATCCTCAAACCGTTTCGGGTACCGCAGATCCTGAACGCGGTGAAGCACTGCTACGAGCGCTCGCGCCTGCGGCGCGAGAACTTCGTGCTGCGCCGCGCGGTGGCGCAGCCCCCGGGGCGTGGCACCGCGCTGGTGGGCCAGTCGCCCGACCTGCAGCACCTGCGCGCCTCCATTGCACGCGTGGCACCGGTGAACAGCACCGTGTTGCTGCAAGGTGAGTCGGGCACCGGCAAAGAGCTGGTGGCGCGCGAGCTGCACGCGCAGAGCAGCCGCGCCAGCGGGCCGTTTGTGCCGGTCAACTGCGCGGCGGTGTCGCCCGAGCTGATCGAGAGCGAACTCTTCGGCCACGCCAAAGGTGCGTTCACCGGTGCCACCCGAGCGCGCGACGGCCTGTTTCACTACGCTCAGGGCGGCACGCTGTTCCTGGACGAGATCGCCGAGCTCCCGCTGCCCATCCAGGCGACCCTGCTGCGCGCCATTGAAGACCTGAAGATCCGCCCGGTGGGCAGCGAACAGCTGGTGCCGCTGAACCTGCGCATCATCGCGGCCACCAACCGCCAGCTCAGCGCCGAGGTGGACGCTGGCCGCTTCCGCAAAGACCTGTTCTTCCGCCTGCGGGTGGTGGACCTGAACCTCGCACCGCTGCGCGCGCACAAGCAGGACATCCCCGAACTCGTCGCGCACTTCATGGCGCAGCTCGCGCCCTCGCTCGGCGTGGAGCCGCTGACCATCAGCGCGCAAGAGATGGACTTTCTCGCGCAGTACGACTGGCCGGGCAATGTGCGCGAGCTGCGCAACCTGATCGAGCGCTCGCTGATCCTTGGTTCGCTCAACGTCTCGGCCCTGTACCCAGGCGAAACCCGCCGCAACGAGACCAGCGCGGCACCCACCGACCTGCATGCCATGGAAAAGCTGCACATCCTCAGCGTGCTCGACTCCGTGCAGGGCGACAAGACGCGCGCGGCGCAGCTGCTGGGTGTGTCGCGCCGCACCCTGGAGCGGCGCGTGGCCGAATGGAACCACGCGTGACCCTCTGGCGCACGCCCCGCTGGCTGGCCAGCTCGGTCCGCAACAAGCTGCTGGCCATGGCGTTGCTGCCCTTGCTGGTGGCGTTTCCGCTGATGGCCTTGCTGTTGCTGCTGTGGGGCAACGTCGCCTATGACCGACTGCTGATCACCAAGGTGCGCAGCGACCTGGCGGTGGCGCACGGCTACTTTGAACAGGTGCTGAGCGAAGTGGGCTCGGGCACGCTGGGGGTGGCCGGTTCGCAGGCGCTCTATGCCGCCTTGCAGACGCCGCCCGCCTCCGACCGCAATGGGCTGAACGAACAGCTCGCCTTGGCGCGCGAGCGGCTCGGCCTCGACTTCCTGCTGCTCTACAACGCGCAAGGCCAGTCGCTGGCGCGGGCCGTGCCCACCGGGCTCAGCCGGGCCGACGCCACAGCGCCCATTCCCCGCATGCCGGCAGCGCTCGGTACGGCGCTGCAGCCTGCTCGCACCCAGGGCGCACAGGCCCGCCTGCTGCTGCTGGAACCGGAAGCACTCGATGCATTGGCGCCACACCTTTCGCAGCGCCTGCGCATTCCACTGGTGGCCACGCGCAACGCCGCGCCCGCCACCCGCGAAGCCGAGCACCGCGCCATGGTGATGCTGTCGACCCACCCGGTGCTGGACGCGAAGGGCCAGACCATCGCGGTGCTGGCCGGTGGTCTGCTGCTCAACCAGAACCTCGACTTCATCGACCACATCAACCGCATCGTCTATCCCGACGGTGCCCTGCCCTTCGGCAGCCAGGGCACGGCCACGCTGTTCATGGACGACGTGCGCATCACCACCAACGTGCGCCTGTTCCAGGACCAGCGCGCCATCGGTACCCGGGTGTCCCAAGCGGTGCGCGACGCGGTGCTGGGCCGCGGCAACACCTGGCTGGACCGCGCTTTTGTGGTGAACGACTGGTACGTCTCGGCCTACACGCCCCTGCAGGACGCGACCGGCGCACGCATCGGGATGCTGTACGTGGGCTTCACCGAGGCGCCGTTCCGGCTGGTGCGCCACGCCATGCTGGCCCTGATGGGCCTGATCTTTCTGGGCGTGATGGCGCTTTCGGCCTGGTTCTCTCTGCGCTGGGCGCGCAGCATCTTCCAGCCCGTGCAGCGCATGAACCGCACCATGCAGCTGGTCGAAGAAGGACAGTCCGGGGCGCGCGTGGGCGAACTCGCCGCGCGCGACGAGCTCGGCGCGCTGGCGGGCCACCTTGACGAACTGCTGGACGTGATCGACGACAAAACCGCCGCGCTGCAGCGCTGGGGCGAAGAGCTGGACCACAAGGTGGCCGAACGCACGCAAGAGCTGGAGGCCAGCAACGCCTCGCTGCAGATGGCTCAGCAACAACTGGTGAAGAGCGAAAAACTCGCAGCGATCGGCCAGCTCACCGCCAGCATCGCACACGAGATCAACAACCCGATCGCGGTGATGCAGGGCAACCTCGACCTGATGCGCGAGACCCTGGGTGCGCACGCCCAACCCGTGCGCGGCGAGCTGCAACTGCTTGACGAACAGGTCGAGCGCATGCGCCTGATCGTCACGCAGCTGCTGCAGTACGCGCGGCCCACCGAGTACGCGGGCTACGTGGAATCGCTCGACCTCAACCGCACGGTCAACGACTGCCTGGTGCTGGTGGGCCATCTGCTAAGCCAGACCCACATCGAGGTGCAGCGCGAGCTGCGGGGCACGCGCCGGGTGGGCTGCAACCGGCAGGAGTTGCAACAGGTGATCATCAACCTGCTGATCAACGCCATTCAGGCCATGCCGCAAGGCGGTGTGCTGAAACTGGTCACCGAGGACTGGGTGCCCGATGGCCCCCATGGCGTGCACGCGGGCGGCACCCTGCTGCGGGTGGAAGATTCCGGCCACGGCTTGACCGCAGAGGCGCGGGAGCGTTTGTTCCGCCCCTTCTTCACGACCAAGAACGACGGCAACGGACTGGGACTGTGGATCAG
Organism: Hydrogenophaga sp.; assembly: GCF_030158645.1. GTDB lineage: Bacteria > Pseudomonadota > Gammaproteobacteria > Burkholderiales > Burkholderiaceae_C > Hydrogenophaga. The sequence continues at coordinate 86,824 of NZ_JAOASO010000144.1, forward strand.
CCAGGGGCTGGTGGAGCGCTACGGCGGCAGCATCTCGGCGGCGAACCGTGACGATGGGCTTGGCGCGGTTTTCACCGTGCGCTTGTCCACCGAGCCGCTGGCCCCTGCGGCCACGCCGACGAACGACGGGCGGCCCGGGGGGCATTGAAACAAGACGAAAGCCGGCTCAGGCCAGCATGTCGAAGCCCTGCGCCTCCACGCCCACAAAAGCGCGGGTGAACGCCGCCAAGGTGGCATAGAAGCGGGCCTTGGGGTGCGCGGCGATGTCGTCGCACATGCGCATCACCCAGGGCTGCAGGTGGGTGGTGAAGAACTTTTGCTGTTGCGTGAGGTTGGCCACCTCCACATCGTCGCCCGCGATCAGGTAGCGCATCACCTCGCAGAGGTAGGCCACGTGGTCTTCGGTTTCGGACATGGTGTCGTCGCGGCCCAGGCCAAGGGCGGCCAGGTCGGTGCGCAGCGCGGCCAAGGGCTTCTCGTTCAAAAAGCCGCTGAGGTAGTGCGAGCCGAACAGGTAGATCTCGGGCTTGCCCACACCGCCAAACAGCGCGTTGTACTCGGCGGCGATGACGGCATCGTCCATCCCGCGCGACATGGCCACCACGTCGCGCCAGGGCTCTTCCAGAAATCCCCCGGCGGCGGGCGCTTCGGTCACGGCCACGCGCAGTTGGGCCAGGAGTTCACTGGAGGGGGGCGCGTAGTACAGCGCGGCCAGCAGGCCGTAGACCTCGGCACGGGCGGTTTCTTCGTCCAGGGCGGATGTGATGGGAATGCTGTTGTTCATGGCGTCGATGGCTTCACAGGTCGGTGATGCGGGACTCACCCGGATTGGAGTACAGGTCCACCACACGGCAGTCACCGCACATCTTCAGGCGCTCCAGCGCTTCGCCCTGGAACATGGCGTGGCCCGAGAGCTTGCCAAGCATCACTTCAATGCCCTTGAGCGTGCCGAAGGGCTTGGCGCAGCGGATGCAGTGGTAGGGCTGGGCCTCGTTGAGCACGCGCAGCTGCTTGCGCTGCTCGCCGATCAGCAGGCGCGGCTGCAGGGTGATGGCGTCTTCCGGGCAGGTGCTGGCGCACAGGCCGCACTGCACGCAGTTCTTCTCGATGAAGCGCAGTTGTGGGCGCTCGGTGTTGTCCTGCAGCGCGCTGGCCGGGCAGGCGCTCACACAGCTCAGGCACAGCGTGCAGGTGTCCTTGTTGACGTTGATGGTGCCGAGCAGCGAGGCGCCGGGCAGCGCGATGGCTTCCATGGCCGGACGCTGGGCGGCGCTGTCCTGCAACAGGTGGTCGATGGCCAGCTCCACCGTGGCGCGTTTCTCGGCCTGGATGGCGAAGGTGGCGCGGCGTTTGACGGTTTGCGCGGGCGCCGACACCAAGGCGGCGTCCAGTGCCTGGACCTCACTGGCTTCGATCAGGCGGAAGTGGTGTCCGCTGTAACCGAGGCCATTCACCAAGGCTTGCGCCACCGCCATCTGATCGCGCACGGCTTCGCGGTACTGCGGCGCTTCTTCGCCGGTCATGAGCACCCAGACCTGCGAAGCGCCGTAGGCGAAGGCCGAGAGCCACACGTCCAGGCCGATGGACGCCGTGTGCCACAGCGGCAGCGGGATCACGCGTGCGGGCACGCCGCGAAACGCCTTGTCCATCGACGCGGCGCGGCCCAGGTCGTTCACCAGCGTGGCGCCGGCTTCCTGGCTGTGCAGCAGCAGCGCGGCATTCTGGCCGCCGGCCTTGGCGTAGGTGGCCAGCAAGGTGCGCAGCTTCACGCCCTGCTCGCTGGCGCGCGGGTAGGCGTACGACAGCGCACCGGTGGGGCACACGGTGGTGCAGGCGCCGCAGCCCACGCACAGGTTGGGATTGACGACGATCTGGTTGCGCTTGATCTCGCTGCTGATGGCCAACGCCGAGCAAACCTCGACACAGGCGTTACAGCCCACGGTTTCGTTGCGGCCGTGCGCGCAGAGCTTTTGCTTGTAAGTGAAGAACTTGGGCTTTTCGAACTCGCCCACCAGTTCGCGCAGCTTGAGCACCGTGGCCATGCCGGCGGCGTTGTCGATGCCGGAGGCCAGGTGGAAATAGCCTTGGGGGTGCGCGTGCTGAGCGAAGGCCGGCGCGGCCCGCAGGTCCAGCACCATGTCAAAGGTCTCGCTGTGCTCTTGCGCATCGCGCTGGAAGTTGATGGCGCCCACCGCGTCGCAGGCTTTCACGCAGGCGCGGTGGCTCTGGCACTTGTCCATGTCGATCTGGTAATCCAGGCCGATGGCGCCTTCGGGGCAGGCGGCGACGCAGGCGTTGCAGCGCGTGCAGAGGTCCAGGTCGATCGGGTTGTTCGTGGTCCAGGCCACCGTGAACGCGCCGAGCCAACCGCGCACCTCGCCCACGGCACCCGCGATCACCGGGTAGCGGCGGGTCTGCATGCCCGTGCCACCCGTGGACAGGATGCTCACCTCCAGCGTGTCGGACACGAGGTCCGCCACGCGCTCGGCGTCTTGCAGCGCGCCGATGATCAACAGGCGGCCCGCGCTCTTGTAAGTGACGGTGGGCACCGGCTCGGCGTCGGGCAGGCGGGCGGCGGCCAGCAGCGCGGCCATCTTGGGTGTGGCGTCCTTGGCTTCACGGCCCCAGCCACCGGTTTCGCGGATGTTGACGAACTTGATGGGGCGAACTTCGAGCGACACCGCGCCTTCGGTCTGCTCGGAGAGTTCGGTGAACAGGCGGCTTTCCTGCGTGCAGGCAACCACCAGGTCGTCGTTGCTGCGCGTGGCGCGCTGGAAGGCGGGCGCGTCGCGGCGGCACAGCGTGGTGTGCAGGGTCAGGTCTTCATCCAGGGCCTCGCCCAGAACCTTCGGGTTCAGGGGCATGGTCTGGTTGCAATTGCAGATCAGCGTGGTCATCGTGGGGGTCCGGTGTCTCGGGGACGGGGGGGTCGTTGTTGTCGTCTGGCAAGGTGTCTTCGGCCGCTGGCCCGGCTTCGGCCACCTCGGTGGGAGGCTCGGCCTGTGGCGCTGTGGTCGGCTGCGGAGTCGCGGCGGTGGCGGGCTTCACCTCGTTGGGGTCGTCCACCAGCTTGAGGAACTGCGCACCCACCATCTTGGCCATGTCGGCGGCCGAGAGTGGGCTGGGCTGGGAGTAGTCATCGATGTAGATGTCCAGCCCGTCCATGATGTTGTAGTGCGGGTCGGTGAAGAGCTTTTTCACCGCGGCATTGCGCACGTCGGGCGACACGCTCCTGGCCACAAAGGCGGAGTAGTCGGAGTCGGGTGTGAGGCGCGCCACATCGTCGAGCGTGAGGGCCGGGGGCGCCTCAGGCGGCTCCACCGCGGGAGCAACGGGAGCCACCGGCGCGGCCACGGTAACGGGCGTCGCCACCACCACCGGGGCCGGGGGCTCGGGCGGCAGTGGCTCACCGGTGCGCACCTGCACCTTGCGGCGCGACCAGCGCGAGAAAAAGTTGTCGTCGTCGTTCGTGGCCATGGTCACGGTCTCGGCGGCTGTCCACCGCCGCGCAGTTTTTCGGTGCTGATGCGCACCGGCTGACCGAAACGGTCCGTCAGGGGTTTGAAGCTTTCGGGGCGCTGGCGGCGCTTGGGCTCGGGCTGGTAGGTCGCATCCACGAAGCCGCGCATCCAGTCCACCACCTCGGGGGCGGCGGGCACCTGGTCCACGCGCTCCTGCGCGTCGAGCCAGCGGCCGGCGTCGTGGTAGCTCAGCGTGACGATCTGCGGCACGGCCATGGGTTCACCATCAAGCAGGCGGGCTTCGTCCGCACGCCAGAACACCCAGAAGCAGGGGTTCGGGCTGCTCAGGTTGAGGAAGTAACCTTCGGCATCGTCGCGGAACAGCATCACGCGAAAACGCGGGAACAGCCAGTGGGTGGTGTCGCCGTTCGCGGCCCCCGTGGCAGCTTCGACGGGTTCGACCGCCTGCGGCTCGTGGTCGTGCTCCTCGCCCTCGGGCCCGGTCTCATCGGGGCTGCCGCGCAGCAACACGTCGGCGAGCACCCAGCGAAACGGCTGCCAGCGACTCATGGGGCCGCTCACCGGCTCGCGCCGCATCACCACATCGACCTCGATGGCGGGTCGGCTGCGGGTGGGGGCAGGGGTATGGGGGTTGTTCATACGAAGGCAGGAATGTACGGCATCCCGCCTGCGCACGGGACGTGGGCACCCGCTTCACCACGCGCGGTTGGCAGCTATGGCAGACCTATCCATGCTTCGGCACCCCGCTGGGTAAGTCAATAGGTTTCGAGATGGAGGCGACCTTCTCGCTTCAACGAGGCGCCGATGGTGTCCCAGTCCAGACCCGCGCCTTGCGCCACATCGCGCAAAGCCAGCACCACGCCCTCTTCCATGCTCTTGAGGCCGCACACGTAGAAGTAGGTGTTCGGGTCCTGCAGCAGCACCGCCAGATCGGCGGCGCGCTCGCGCATGGCGTCCTGCACATAACGCTTGGGTGCGCCCGGTGTGCGGCTGAAGGCGAAGTTGGTGTCGATGAAGTCCTTGGGCAGGTTCTGCAGCGGGCCGAAGTACGGCAGCTCTTCCTGCGAGCGCGCGCCGAAGAACAGCATGAGCTTGCCGCCCTCGAACTTGGGCCCCCACGCTCCGCCGCTGCGCGGGTCGCTGCCCCCCGAGGGGGCTGCAGCGCCTTGGGGCTGCCCGGCGGCGCTGCGTTCTGCCGAGGCCCGCAGGCGCCGGCGCCACTCGGTCATGGCGCGCATGGGCGCGCTGCCAGTCCCGGTGCAAATCATCACGATGTTGCTCTTGGGGTGGTTGGGCATGAGGAAGCTGGTGCCGAACGGCCCGATCACCTCCACCTGGTCGCCGACCTGGAGGTCGCACATGAAGTTGCTGGCCACGCCCCGCACCGGTTCGCCGTCGTGGTCGGCCAGCACGCGCTTGATGGTCAACGACAGGTTGTTGTAGCCCGGGCGCTCACCATTGCGCGGGCTGGCGATCGAGTATTGGCGCGCATGGTGCGTGCGGCCGATGTCGTCGACACCGGGTGGCACGACACCGATGCTCTGGCCTTCCAGCACCGGAAACGGCATGGCGCCGAAATCCAGCACGATGTGGTGCGTGTCGTAGTCGCTGCCGGCGGTCTTGCCGACTTCGGTCACGCGCACATTGCCGACCACCGTGGCGGTCACCGTTTTCTGCACCGCCTTGGGACCGTAGAGGTTGGTGTACGCGTGCGCGGCCGACCACGGTGGGAGCGTGGCGCCATAGCTGCTGGCAACGAAGGTTTGTTCTCCGGTGGCAGCGTTGGCAGGGGCTTCGACAAGCTCAGCCCGAACGGAGCCTCCTTCCAGTGGGGCCAGACCTTCCAGCTCTTCGGGCGGCAGTTCTGGCGGAAGCTCGTTCCAGGTGAGCTGCTCTTCGGGCGTGTAGGCGCGCAGGCGCGGCATGGTGCGCCAGTTGTCGATGGACCCGGTGGGGCATGGCGAGATGCAGTCCATGCACAGGTTGCACTTCGAGGCGTCGACCACGTAATTGACGTTGTCGTGCGTGATCGCACCCACCGGGCAGATCGCCTCGCAGGTGTTGCAGCGGATGCAGATCTCGGGATCGATCAGGTGCTGTTTGATGACAGCGACTTCGGCAATGGCGTTCATGAAGGTCTCCAAAACGGACAAAGCCCGGCAGCGAGTGCGGGCCTCATTCAAGGATGCCGCGGAACGGGCTTGGCCAGGCCGCAGGCATCGCCCCCTTGAGGGGGTGACGCGCCGCAGGCGCGGCGCGGGGGTGGCTCAATTGAACCGGACGTATTCGAAATCCACCGGCTGGCGGTTGATGCCCATCACCGGCGGTGCGATCCAGCCGGCGAACTTGCCCGGATCGGTCACGCGGCCCATGAGCGACGCCACGAACGCGAAGTCGCCCGGGGTCGGCAGCCACTCGTCCTTGCGGGCGGTCCATTCGGCGTCCGTGATCACCTTGCCTTCGGGCGTGGTCTTCACGCCGGCCAGGGCACCGATCTGGCGGTTGAACGCCTTGTGCGGCGCCACCAGGCGGTTCGGGATGCCGGCCTTTTCCAGCACGCGGTTCCAGCGGCCCACGCCGGCCACGGAGTCGCGGATGTAGTCGTCGCGCAGCACCTCGTTGAGCGCGTTGAGCATCGGCACGTCCTTCTCGACGATCTGGCCGTTGTGCACTTCGAGCACCTTGTAGGTCTGGCCCTTGAGCACGTGGTCGTCGCCGCGTTTGCCTTCTTCGAAACGGCCCTTGAGGCCCGAGCTGTAGAAGATGGCGGCGTTGCTCGACTGGTCGGCGCCGAACAGGTCGATGGTCACGCTGTAGTGGAAGTTCAGGTAGCGCTGGATGGTGCCGATGTCGATACAGCCGGCCGCGCGCACCAGGGCCGGGTCGTCGGTCTTGAGCTCGTTCATCACCTGCGCGGTGCGGGTCAGCACGCGCGAGATGCCGCTCTCGCCCACGAACATGTGGTGGGCTTCTTCGGTCAGCATGAACTTGGTCGTGCGGGCCAGCGGATCGAACGCGCTCTCGGCCAGCGCGGAGAGCTGGAACTTGCCGTCGCGGTCGGTGAAGTAGGTGAACATGAAGAAGGCCAGCCAGTCGGGCGTCTTCTCGTTGAACGCACCCAGGATGCGCGGGTTGTCGGCATCGCCCGAGGTGCGCTGCAGCAGCGCGTCGGCTTCTTCGCGGCCATCGCGGCCAAAGTGTTTGTGCAACAGGTAGACCATGGCCCACAGGTGGCGGCCTTCTTCCACGTTGATCTGGAACAGGTTGCGCAGGTCGTACATGCTGGGCGCGGTCAGGCCCAGGTGGCGCTGCTGCTCCACCGACGCTGGCTCGGTGTCGCCTTGGGTGACGATGATGCGGCGCAGGTTGGCGCGGTGTTCACCGGGCACGTCCTGCCAGGCCTTTTCGCCCTTGTGGTCGCCAAAGTGGATCTCGCGCTCGGCATCGCCCGGGTTCAGGAAGATGCCCCAGCGGTAGTCGCGCATCTTCACGTGGCCGAACTGGGCCCAGCCTTGCGGGTCCACGCTCACGGCGGTGCGCAGGTACACCTCGTGGTCGGTCGAGCCTTCGGGGCCGACGTCGTCCCACCAGTTGATGAAGTTGGGCTGCCAGCCTTCGAGCGCGCGCTGCAGGGTGCGGTCTTCGCTCAGGTTGACGTTGTTCGGGATCTTGTCGCTGTAGTTGATGCTGGACATGGCTGTCTCTCCAATGGGCAGTTCAACGGTGGAGTCTGTTGCGGTTGCTGCAGGCTCCACCGGGATACCCACCGCACAACGTTTTGGAAACTGTGAGTCGCGACCTTAGACGCGATTGAAATCAAAAGCGGCTTTGTCGCCTTTTCCATAGACCTTCAGCGCACCCTTTTCGCCCACGGCGTTGGGGCGGATGAAGATCCAGTTCTGCCAGGCGGTGAGCCGGCCGAAGATGCGCGTGGCCATGTTTTCCTTCTGCGCAAACCGCAGGTTGGCTTCCAGGCCGGTCAGGGCGTCGGGCGACATGGACGCGCGCTCTTCCAGTGCCATGCGCACTTCGTCATCCCAGTCGATGTCGTCGGGTGCGGCCGTCACCAGGCCGAGTGCCAGCGCAGCGTCGGCGTCCAGCGCCTGGCCGATGGCGGCGTGCGCAGCGGCCATCGGGCCGGCTTCTTCGTAAAACCGGCGCTGCAGGCGCGACTGGTCGTTGACCATGGGCAGCACGCCGAAGTTGAAGCCGTCGAGCTGCAGCTTGGGCGCCTTGTCGGCGTCGTCCGGCAGGGCCAGCATGTAGGCGCGGTCGGCACAGAAGGCCAGCTCGGCGAAGCAGCCCGCGAAGCACGAGCCAGGTTCAATGAGCGCAAACAGGCTGCGCGAGGACACGTCGAGCCGCGCAAAGGTGCGGCGCATCAGGCCCAGCGTCTCGCGCACCAGCCAGTGGTCCTTGTTCGCCAGCATCACGGCGTCGCTGGCCAGCACGGCGGCGGCGTCGCCTTCGGTCTTGAGCAGCCAGGTGCCGATGTCGAGTTCGTTGGTGCGCAGGTTCAGGATGGCGTCGTCGAGTTCGCGCGCCATCTGCAGCGGGTACCAGGCGGCGCCGGCGGCTTCGATGCCTGCGATGTCGTTCGGCTGCGCGCCTTGCGGGCCCTTGACGGTGAAGGTCGCGGTGCGTTGCGCGCGGGCTATCTCGATGTTCACGTTCGGATAGCGCAACGCGTCGGTCTCGATCGAGCGCTCCAGCGGCGTCAGCGCCACGCCCTTGCCGCCCGCCGGCCGGTCGCTCTGCGCCGCCAGTTGCAACGCACGCTCCTGCACCTTGGCCGCGAACTGCGCCGGTTTGGCGATGTCGTCGACGAGGCGCCACTCCTTTGCCTTCTGGCCGCGCACGCCTTCGGTGGTGGTGCAGAAGATGTCGGCCAGGTCGTGGCGCACATGGCGCTTGTCGGTCACGCGGGTCAGGCCGCCGGTGCCGGGCAACACGCCGAGCAACGGCACCTCGGGCAGCGACACGGCGGAAGAGCGGTCGTCGACCAGCACGATCTCGTCGCAGGCCAGGGCCAGCTCGTAGCCGCCGCCGGCGCAGGCGCCGTTGAGCGCGGCCACGAACTTCAGGCCGCTGTGTTTGGAGGAGTCTTCGATGCCGTTGCGCGTTTCGTTGGTGAACTTGCAGAAGTTCACCTTCCAGGCGTGGCTGGAGACCCCGAGCATGAAGATGTTGGCGCCGGAGCAGAACACGCGGTCCTTGGCGCTGGTGACGATCACGGTGCGCACCTCGGGGTGCTCGAAGCGCACGCGGTTGAGCGCGTCGTGCAGTTCGATGTCCACACCCAGGTCGTAGCTGTTGAGCTTGAGCTTGTAGCCGGGGCGGATGCCGGCGTCTTCGTTGATGTCGATGGACAGCGTGGCCACGGCACCGTCGAACGACAGCTTCCAGTGGCGGTACTGGCTGGGTTCGGTGCGGTAGTCGACGGTGGCGGGCGCGGCAGCAGCGGGTGCGGCTGCGGCGGGCGCGGTGGCGAAGGCGGTTTCACTCATGAAGGGGTCTCCTCGGGGCTGCGGGCGGATCGAAGCCCCCACAAACCGGCATTCAACTGCCGGCGGGAGCCCAACAAGGTGAATAATAATTCACAAGATCAAAACGGTCAATGCACTTTCATGCATGTTTTGTAACCAGGCCCAATTGCTCGCGAACCTGGCTCCGCAACGCCTGGAACGCGTCTTCCAGGCTGTAAGCGCTCGTGTTGAAGCTCATGTCGGCCTTGGAATAGAAGGCCGAGCGCCCCGCCAGGATGCGCTTCAAATCTTCCATGGCCTCGCGGCTGGCCGCCATGGGACGCATGTCGCCCTGCGCGGCCACCCGGCCCATGTGGTCGGCCGGGTCGGCCTGCAGCCACACGGTGGTGCAGTGCGAGAGCAGCAGGTTGAAGTTGGCCGCGTCCGACACCAGACCCCCGGGCGTGGCAATCACCACCTCGGGGTAGATCTGGATGGCTTCTTCAAGTGCGCGGCGCTCGTAGCGGCGGTAGGCCGGCGTGCCGTAGAGCGAGTGGATTTCGTTGATGCTGCAGCCGGCGAACTTTTCAATCTCGCGGCTGAGCTCGATGAAGGCAAAGCCCAGGTCGTCGGCCAGGCGCTGACCCAGCGTGGATTTGCCCGCGCCGCGCAGGCCAATCAAGGCAATGCGCGAGCTGCGGCCCGGGTCGCCGCCGGGCACTGCACCCCCGCCCAGCAGCCCGCCAATGGCCACGCGCACACGCCGCAGATCGGCTTCGCCCCGCCCCTCCAGCAGTTCGCGGATCAACAGCCATTCGGGTGAGCTTGTGCTCACGTCACCCAGCAATTCGGCCAGCGAGCAGTGCAGCGCCTGCGCCACCTGCAGCAGCACCAGAATGGAGGCGTTGCCGGTGCCGTATTCGAGGTTGGCGAGGTGCCGCTCGGACACATCGGCCGCCACAGCCACGGCCTTGCGCGTCATGCCACGGCGCGAGCGCAAGGTGCGAACGCGCTCGCCCAGTGCCACCAAAAAGGGGTTTCTCGCCTCCTCATCCACCGGGGCGGGATCGACAGGGCGGGCGGCGGCCATCAGGCCGGAATCGGCAGCATCCATGGTGTGCCTGAACTTTCAAACGGTTTCATCGGGCTCGGGAAAAACCCGCCGGGGGCTTGCCAAGCGCGCCAACATGCACTTTAATGCACATCTTCACGCACGCAAGATAGTGCATTTATAGCGCCATTCTCCATCCGCGAACAGCCTCGGCGGTTCGCCCATCCCAATTCACCCACCATGACCACTTCTCCCCTGCTCCCCAACCACCTCGGCGGCCAATGGGTGACCGGCACCGGCGCGGGCACACCGTTGTTCGACCCGGTGCTCGGCACCGAACTTGTGCGCGTGAGCAGCGCCGGCCTCGATCTGGCCGCCGGCTTCGATTTCGCCCGCGAGCAGGGCGGTGCTGCCTTGCGCGCCCTGAGCTATGGCGAACGCGCTGCCTGCCTGGGCGCCATCGTCAAAGTGCTGCAAGCCAACCGCGACGCCTACGACGAGATCGCCACCGCCAACTGCGGCACCACCACCAAGGACTCGGCGGTCGACATCGACGGCGGCATCTTCACGCTGGGCTACTACGCCAAGCAGGGCGAGGCCCTGGGCCCTGCACACGCGTTGCTGGATGGCGAGCGCATCCGCATGGGCAAGGACCCGGTGTTCCAGACCCAGCACATCCTGAGCCCCACGCGCGGTGTGGCGCTGTTCATCAACGCCTTCAACTTCCCGAGCTGGGGCCTGTGGGAAAAGGCCGCGCCCGCCCTGCTCTCGGGCGTGCCGGTGATCGTGAAGCCCGCCACCGCCACCGCCTGGCTCACCCAGCGCATGGTCAAGGACGTGATCGACGCGGGCATCCTGCCGCCGGGCGCCCTGTCGGTGGTCTGCGGCTCATCCGCCGGGTTGATGGATCAGTTGCAGCCGTTCGACGTGGTGTCGTTCACCGGCTCGGCCGAGACGGCGCGCATCATCCGCAGCCACCCCGCCGTGGCCGAGCGGTCGGTGCGTTGCAACATTGAAGCGGACAGCCTCAACAGCGCCCTGCTCGACCCGACCGCCACAACCGACAGCGAATCCTTCGGCCTCTTGGTGAGCGAGGTCGTTCGCGAAGTGACGGTCAAGAGCGGCCAGAAATGCACAGCCATTCGCCGCGTGTTCGTGCCACGCGCGCTCTTTGATGCCGTGGCCCAGGCGATTGGCGCCAAGCTCGCCAAAACCACCGTCGGCAATCCGCGCAACGAGGCCGTGCGCATGGGCGCGCTGGTGAGCCAGGAACAGAAAGCCAGCGTGATCGAAGGCATTGCCAAGCTGCGAACCGAGGCCGAGGTGCTGTTCGACGGCGGCAGCGCTGCCTTGGTGGATGCCGACGCGTCCTCTGCCTGCGTGTCGCCGGTGCTGCTGGGCTCGCGCGAACCCGCCAAGGCGAAGGTGCTGCACGAGCTGGAGGTGTTTGGCCCGGTGGCCACGCTCATGGCCTACGACAGTCTGGAACAGGCCTACGAGCTGATCCGCCGTGGCGAAGGCTCGCTGGTCTGCTCGGTCTACAGCACCGACCCGGCCTTCATCGCCGCCGCCGCGCTCGAACTCGGCTCGGCCCACGGCCGTGTGCACGCCATCTCGCCCGACGTGGCGACCAGCCACAGCGGCCACGGCAATGTGATGCCGATGTCGCTGCACGGCGGTCCGGGCCGCGCTGGCGGCGGCGAGGAACTCGGCGGCTTGCGCGCGCTGGGCTTCTACCACCGCCGCAGCGCGGTGCAAGCCAGCAGCGCCGCGCTGGACGCGCTGGCCGCCTCTGCCGTACCGTTCAAAGTCTGATGCCCATTCCCGCAGAGGAGACAAACCCATGACCACGCCCCACGTCGCACCACCGCCCGAGCGCTTCAACTTCGCGCGCCATCTGCTCGCGCTCAACACCACCCGCGCCAGCAAGACCGCCCTGATCGACGACCAGGGCCAGCTCAGCTATGGCCAGCTCGCCGACCAGGTGCAGCGCTTTGCCGGAGCACTCGCGGCGCTGGGCCTGCGGCGCGAGGAGCGCGTGCTGCTGCTCATGCACGACTGCAGCGACTGGGTGGTGGCCTTTCTCGGCGCGCTGCACGCGGGCGTGGTGCCGGTGGCGGTGAACACCCTGCTGACCGCACAAGACTACGCCTACATGCTAGGCAACAGCCGAGCGCAGGCGGTCATCGTGTCTGCCGCCTTGCTGCCCACGCTGCAGACCGCGCTGGCTTCGCAGACCACGGAAGTGCAGCACCTGATCGTCTCGCGCACCACCGACCCGCTGCCTGCGGGCGCACACAACTTCAGCGCGCTCGTGGCCGCCAGCCAGCCCGCGCAGGCGGCCGACACCCATGGCGACGAGCCCGCCTTCTGGCTCTTTTCCAGCGGCTCCACCGGTGCGCCCAAGGGCACGGTGCACACCCAGGCCAACCTGTACTGGACCGCCGAGCTGTACGGCAAGGGCGTGCTCGGCCTGCGCGAGAGCGACGTCGTGTTCTCCGCCGCCAAGTTGTTCTTTGCCTACGGCCTGGGCAACGCGCTGACCTTCCCGCTCAGCGTGGGCGCGAGCGTCGTGCTGATGGCCGAGCGGCCCACGCCGCAGGCCTGTTTCAAGCGATTCACCAAACAAAAACCCACCGTGTTCTACGGTGCCCCCACGGGATACGGCGGCATGCTCGCCAACCCCGACCTGCCGAAGAAAAGCGAGGTGGCGCTGCGCCTGTGCTCCTCCGCCGGTGAAGCGCTGCCGCAAGACATCGGTCAGCGCTGGACGAACCACTTCGGCGTGGAAATCATCGACGGCATCGGCTCCACCGAGATGCTGCACGTGTTCCTCTCCAACCGCCCGGGCGATGTGCGCTACGGCACCACCGGCAAACCGGTACCGGGCTACGAGATCGAGCTGCGCGGCGAAGACGGCCAGCCTGTGCCCGACGGCGAGATCGGCGACCTTTTCATCAAGGGGCCGAGCGCTGCGCTGATGTACTGGAACAACCGCGCCAAGACGCGCGACACCTTCCAGGGCGGCTGGACCAAGGCCGGCGACAAGTACACCCGCGATCTGGACGGCTACTGCACCTACGCCGGGCGCAACGACGACATGTTGAAAGTCAGCGGCATCTACGTGAGCCCTTTCGAGGTGGAAGCCACACTGGTGCAACACCCGGCGGTGCTGGAAGCCGCGGTGATCGGCAAGCTGGATGCCGACGGCCTGACCAAGACCAAGGCCTTCGTGGTGCTCAAAAACGGCGCGCAAGCCACCGAGGCCGAATTGCAGGCCTTCGTGAAAGAAAAGCTCGCGCCCTACAAATACCCGCGCTTCATCGAATTCCTGCCCGAACTGCCCAAGACGGCCACCGGCAAGATCCAGCGCTTCCGGCTGCGCGAACGCGAGACGCCCCAAGGCTGAGGCCCGTCGGCGGCGTCAACCCACTTCCAGGGTGGTCAGCCCGTACAGGCGGGAGATCGCCAGCTGCGGCGCCGGGCCACGGTACATGCGCGCTGTGGGAAACGTCGCCTCCATGCCCTGATGCAGCGCCAGATCGACGGCCACCGCATTGCCATCGGGCACATCCATGAAAACGGGCTCGGTCACCGGCACCCTCGAACACAGGGCCTCGAACAAGGAATGGGCAACGGCCGGTGTGTCGGCACACAGCGGCGCGAGTTTGTGGCCCTCCCGGCATGCCCGCAGCACCCCGTAGCCCCGCAACTCTCCGCCTTCCCACCATCCCAGCGCATGGCTCTGCGGCAGGTGGATCCAGGCCCGGAGAAAGGCGGGGCGCGGCGCCGGATGGAACGCCTTGTCGTAAGCGACCAGGGCCTCCAGAGGCAGGGCCGACAGCGGAACCACGCGCCCCTGGGGAGCCCCTTGCGCCTCGCGCCCCCAGCCCTTGAAGCGCATGTTGTGCCAGGCCAGCTCGAAGCCGGATCTGCGGTAGTTGTCCTGCTGTGCGACCACACCGTCCAGGCCCACGACGCAGCCTTTGACATGCTCGAGCGAAGCGCTCCAGATCGCCTTGCCCAGACCGTGTCCACGGAGCAAGGGATCGACGATGTACAGACCGAGGAAAGCGTGGTTGCCTCCTTGGCGAACGCACGAAATCGACGCCACCGGCCCCTCGCCGAGCCAGCCCATGAAAAAGCCCTGCGGATCGACGTTGTAAAGGGGATCGAGGTCGTGCAAACCGGGGTTCCAGCCCTCGCGCGCAGCCCAGCGCATGGCGGTGGACAGGTGGTCACGGGTCATGCAACGAATCTGGTAGGACGCGTAGGGCAACATAAGCTCCAGGGGGTATGCGGCATCACATCCCAAACCGAACGGCTGCGCCATACCGCATCGGTAGTAGTTCGACGAAAACACGGACACAAAAAAGCCGGCGCGAAGCCGGCTTTCGGGGTGAAGCGGACCGGGTGCCGCTTCAGGTTTCCTTGGAGATCTTGATGCTGGGAAACTTGCTGGAGAAGTCTTTGGCCTTGGCCGCGATCTTGATCGCCAGCTGGCGCGCCACCGATTTGTACAGTGCAGCGATCTCGCCGTCCGGATCGGCCACCACGCTGGGCATGCCGCTGTCGGCCTGCACGCGGATGCTCATGTTCAGGGGCAGCGCGCCCAGGTAGTCCATGCCGTACTCGGCGGCCATGTTCTTGCCGCCGTCCACGCCGAAGATGTGCTCGGTGTGGCCGCACTTCTCGCACACGTGCACCGCCATGTTTTCCACGATGCCCAGGATGGGCACGCCCACCTTCTCGAACATCTTGATGCCCTTGCGCGCGTCCAGCAGGGCGATGTCCTGCGGCGTGGTCACGATCACCGCGCCGGTGAGCGGCACGCGCTGGCTCAGGGTGAGCTGGATGTCGCCGGTGCCCGGGGGCATGTCGACGATCAGATAGTCGAGGTCTTTCCAGTTGGTCTGGCGCAGCAGCTGCTCCAGCGCCTGCGTGGCCATCGGGCCGCGCCAGATCATGGCTTCGTCGCGGTCGATCAGAAAGCCGATCGAGATCACCTGCACGCCGTAGTTTTCCAGCGGCTCCATGGTCTGGCCGTCCGCGCTCTCGGGGCGACCCTCGACGCCCATCATCATGGGCTGGCTGGGGCCGTAGATGTCGGCGTCCAGGATGCCGACTTTCGCACCTTCGGCGGAGAGTGCCAGCGCCAGGTTGACCGCCGTGGTGCTCTTGCCCACGCCACCCTTGCCCGAGGCCACGGCAATGATGTTCTTCACGTTCGGCATGACCTGCACGCCACGCTGCACCGCGTGCGCCGTGATCTTCATGGTCATGTTGACCGACACGTTGTCCACGCCCGCCACCGATTTGGCGGCGGTGATCAAGGCCTTGCGAAACGCCGGCATCTGGCTCTTGGCCGGATAACCCAGCTCGACGTCGAACGACACATCGCCGTCGGTGGTTTGCAGGTTCTTCAGCGCCTTGCTGGTGACGAAGTCGCGTCCGGTGTTCGGATCGATGACGGCTTGCAGCGCGGTCAGCAGCGCCTGGGAATCAACGGACATGGGGAACTGGCTCCAGAGGGGGTGGGGGTATCGGGTTTCGCAATCGGGCTGAAGTCTAACGCCCCACCCTGACCGGGGTCATTCACACAATCGCCATGAGGACATCCGTCACGCCCGCGGCCTAAAATCACGGGTTCCCCAGCAGAAAGCCCATCCCATGAGCCAGCGACGCCTGTTCGTCACCACCGCCCTGCCCTACGCCAACGGGCATTTCCACATCGGCCACATCATGGAATACATCCAGGCCGACATCTGGGTGCGGTTCCAGCGCATGCAGGGCCACGAGGTCCACTTTGTCTGCGCCGACGACGCGCACGGCGCGCCGATCATGATCGCGGCCGACAAGGCCGGCAAGACGCCGCAGCAGTTCGTGGCCGACATCGCCGCGGGTCGCAAGCCCTACCTCGACGGCTTTCACATCGCCTTTGACAACTGGCACAGCACCGACGCGCCCGAAAACCACGAACTCGCGCAGCAGATCTACCGCGACCTCAAGGCCAACGGCCTGATCGAGACCCGCACCATCGAACAGTTCTTCGACCCCGAGAAGAACATGTTCCTGCCCGACCGCTTCATCAAGGGCGAGTGCCCGAACTGCCACGCGAAAGACCAATACGGCGACAACTGCGAGGTCTGCAGCAAGGTCTACAGCCCCACCGATCTGATCAACCCGTACTCAGCACTCTCGGGCGCCAAGCCGGTGCTCAAACAGTCGGAGCACTTCTTCTTCAAGCTCTCCGACCCGCGCTGCCTGGCCTTTCTGGACCAGTGGACCCAAAGCGGCGCGGTGCAGCCCGAGGTGCTCAACAAGATCAGCGAGTGGATCGAGCCGGGTGAAGACGGCAAGCCCAAGATGGGCGACTGGGACATCAGCCGCGACGCGCCCTATTTCGGCATCGAGATCCCCGATGCACCGGGCAAATACTTCTATGTGTGGCTGGACGCGCCCGTGGGCTACCTGGCGTCGCTGAAGAACTGGTTCGGCCAGAAGGGCCTGGATTTCGACGCCTTCATGGCCGACCCCACCACCGAGCAGTTTCACTTCATCGGCAAGGACATCATCACCTTCCACACGCTGTTCTGGCCCGCCATGCTGCACTTCAGCGGCCGCAAGGTGCCCAACGCGGTGTTCGTGCACGGCTTCCTCACCATCAACAACGGCGAGAAGATGAGCAAGAGCCGCGGCACCGGCCTGGACCCGCTGAAATACCTGGGCCTGGGCATGAACCCGGAATGGCTGCGCTACTACCTGGCCGCCAAACTGAGCAGCCGCAACGAGGACGTGGATTTCAACGCCGACGACTTCCTGGCGCGCGTCAACAGCGACCTGATCGGCAAGTACATCAACATCGCCTCGCGCGCGGCCGGCTTCATCGCCAAGCGCTTCGAGGGCCAGCTCGGCGAAGTCTCGGCCGATGGCGACAACCTGATCGACCACCTGCAGACCGCCGCGCCCACCATCGCCGCACTCTTCGCCGAGCGCGAGTACGGCAAGGCGCTGCGCGAGGTGATGCTGCTGGCCGACCGGGTGAACGCTTACGTGGACCAGAACAAACCCTGGGAGCTGGCCAAACAGGAAGGCATGGACGGCCGCCTGCACGACGTGTGCACCGCCTGCATCGAAGCCTTCCGCCTGCTCACGCTCTACCTCAAGCCCGTGCTGCCTGCGCTGGCCGTGCAGGTGGAGGCCTTCCTGCAGGTCCAGCCCCTGCAGTTCAGCGACGCTTCAACGCTGCTCGGCGCTGGTCACACCATCAACGCCTACCAGCACCTCATGCAGCGGGTGGATGTGAAGCAACTGGAAGCCCTGTTCGAGCCACCACCAGCACCGGCCGTGCCGGCCACGGTGCCCGGCGGCGAACCGATTGCCGACACCATCGGCATCGACGATTTCAGCAAGATCGACCTGCGCATCGCGCAGATCGTCAACTGCGAAGCGGTGGAAGGCTCGACCAAGCTGCTGCGCCTCACGCTGGATGTGGGCGAGGGCAAGACGCGCAATGTGTTCAGCGGCATCGCCAGCGCCTACGCACCCGAAGACCTGGTGGGCAAGCTCACCGTGATGGTGGCCAACCTGGCACCGCGCAAGATGAAGTTCGGCGTCAGCGAAGGCATGGTGCTGGCCGCCAGCCATGCGGACGAAACGGCCGAGCCGGGCATCCACATCCTGAACCCCTGGCCAGGCGCCCAACCCGGCATGCGCGTCAGGTAGTCATCGATTCCGCTCAAGCTCCGGATCGGACACCGACATCGTTCTGACGACGCGCAGATCCGGATCGAACACCGCGGTGAACACCCGGGAGTCGATCCGGTTGCTGCCCTCCATGTAGCGCCAGTCGTAGTGTGTCTCGCGCTTGAGATCGTAGGTGGTGATCTTCATCGGCTTGCCGAGCATGCGGCGAACTTCTTCCATGGGCATGCCGGGCAACACCCGTGCGAAGTTGCGTTCGGTGAGCACCTGGCGCAGCGCCGACATGCGCCCGTCTGCGCCGATGGTGATCATGTAGTTCACATGGCCCTCGGGCTGCCGGTTGTATTCGTAGATCTGAGCGCCGTCTTCGCCGTCCCACACCGCCTCGGGTGCGCCGAAGCGTTCGCGCACGTCGGCTTCGGTGGACACACCCTCTTCGAGCTCGCTGATGTTCTTGGCATCACACGCCACCAGCAGCGACGCCACAGCGAGCAGGGCAACCCAGAATCCTCGGCGAATGACACCATTCAAACCACGCATGCGGACCACCTTCTTCAGGGTGAAAAATCCAGTGTAAGCCCCCCCTGCTGGAGGTCCTGGCTGTCAGCTTCGCGAACCGTTGCCAAAGGTAACATGTCCCATGTTTCAAGGATTGCCACCCCTCGCACCGTTCCGTCCACGGTTGCTGCAGGACATCCGGGGCTACAACCGGGAAAAACTGGTGCGCGATGTGGGCGCTGGCGCCACGGTGGGCATCGTGGCGCTGCCACTGGCCATGGCCTTTGCAATTGCCAGCGGCCTGCAGCCTGAAGCGGGTCTGTGGACGGCCATCATCGCGGGCTTCCTGATTTCGGCCCTGGGCGGCACCTCGATGCAGATTGGCGGCCCGGCGGGTGCCTTCATCGTCATCGTCTACGGCATCGTCGAACGCTACGGCGTGGCCAACCTGCTGATCTCCACCGCCAGCGCGGGCGTGCTGCTGTTCCTGCTGGGATTGTTTCGCCTCGGCACCCTCGTGCGCTACGTGCCGGTCACGGTGGTGATCGGGTTCACCAACGGCATTGCGGTGCTGATCGCGCTCTCGCAGGTGCGCGACCTGCTGGGTCTGGACATCGACAAGATGCCGGCGAGCTTCTTCGGCCAGATCGGCGCCATCACCAGCCACCTCCACAGCCTCAACCCGTTCGCGCTTGGACTCGGCGGCCTGTGTGTGCTCGGCCTGGTGGTGTGGCCGCGCCTGTGGGCGGTGGATTCGCAGTTTCGCCGCCAGCTTGAAGCGATCGAAACGGTGAGCGCGCTCAAGGCCACGTCGCGCATTCCCGGTCCGGTGATCGCACTCGTGACGCTCTCGCTCCTGGCCTGGGCACTCAGCCTGCCGGTGGAAACCGTGGGCACCCGCTTTGGCGGCATTCCGCAGGGCCTGCCGGTGTTCGAGCTGCCCGATTTTTCGTGGGAAACCGTGCGCCTGCTGGTCACACCCACGCTCACCATCGCGCTGCTGGGCGCCATCGAATCGCTGCTGTGCGCACGCGTGGCCGACCAGCTGGGCGACGCGCCCAAACACGACCCCAACCAGGAGCTCATGGCGCAGGGCATCGCCAACGCGGTCGTGCCTTTCTTCGGCGGCATGCCGGCCACCGGCACCATCGCGCGCACGGTGACCAACATCCGCTCGGGCGCGGCCTCGCCGGTGGCGGGCATGGTGCACGCCCTCACGCTGGCCGCCGTGGTCTTGCTCGCCGCCCCGCTGGCGTACCACATCCCCTTGTCGGTGCTGGCCGGCGTGCTGCTGTTCGTGGCCTGGAACATGGGCGAATGGCGCGAATTCGCGCGACTCAAACACTTCAGCAACCACTACCGGTTGATGATGCTGTCCACCTTCTTCGTCACCATCGTGTTTGACCTCACGGTGGCGGTCGAGCTCGGCCTGGTGCTTGCGGTGGTGCTGTTCGTGCGCCGCCAGAGCGAGATCTTCCGCGCCGAGTCGGTGGCCCGCACCGAGCACCAAACGACCTACAAGCTGTACGGCTCGCTGTTCTTCGGCGCCGTGGCCAAGATCGACCCCATCGTGGCCGAAGTGGAGCGCTCCT
Source organism: Hydrogenophaga sp. (assembly GCF_030158645.1). Classification (GTDB taxonomy): domain Bacteria; phylum Pseudomonadota; class Gammaproteobacteria; order Burkholderiales; family Burkholderiaceae_C; genus Hydrogenophaga. Next base: position 106,616 of record NZ_JAOASO010000144.1, read on the forward strand.
CCGCGCCGCTCAACGTGATGCTGGACGCCAGCCAGATGATTTCGCTGGACACCACCGGGCTCGATGCGCTGGAGCAGCTGCACAAGGCGGTGCACAAGCGCGGCGGGCATCTGGGCATGGTGGGGTTGCACCCGCAGCCGCGTTCGCTGATTGAACGCTCCGGCTTCGCAGCACGCCTGAACACCTGCGAGTGACCCCGGGTCACCCGGGCCCGGGCACCGACCGGTAAACTCGCTCCTTTCCTCCGCACCAGGCTCCGAACACCATGTCCTTCTTCCGCCGCCCCGACTACAAGTCCGACGCCACGCTGTTCATCGAGCAGCTCAAGGCCGACAAGCCGGGCCTGGAGCAGTCGCAGCGCCAGGGCCGCTCGCTCCTGTGGGACAAGGCCATCGACCGCAATTTCCAGGCGGAAGCCGAAACCGCCCGGGTGCCCCAGCAGTCCTACGTGTACCAGACCGGTTCGGACCACCGCTGATCCGGCGGCGATCACCGACAGCGACATGGGCAACGAGGTCCACACACTCGACGAGGCACCCCAGGGCCTCGACGCGGTGCTGCCCACCGTGGTGGACCACGTGGCGCTGGCGCGCTTGTACGGCGAACCCCTGTTCGCCATGCCGAGGGACCTGTACATCCCGCCGGACGCGCTGCAGATCTTTCTGGAAGCCTTTGAAGGCCCGCTGGACCTGCTGCTGTATTTGATCCGCAAGCAGAACTTCAACATCCTCGACATACCGATGGCGGCGGTGACCCGCCAGTACCTCACGTACGTCGACGAGATCCGCAACAGCAACCTGGAGCTGGCGGCCGAGTACCTGCTGATGGCGGCCATGCTGATCGAGATCAAGTCGCGCATGTTGCTGCCGCCCAAGAAGACGGCCGAGGGCGAAGAAGCCGAAGACCCGCGCGCCGAGCTGGTGCGCCGCCTGCTCGAATACGAGCAGATGAAACTCGCCGCCCAGCGCCTGACCGAAGCGCCGCAGTACGGCCGCGATTTCCTGCGCGCCCAGGTGTACGTGGAGCAGGCGCTGGCGCCGCGCTTTCCCGACGTGAGTGCCATCGACCTGCAGAGCGCGTGGCGCGACATCCTCAAGCGCGCCAGACTCGTGCAACATCACAAGATCAGCCGCGAAGAGCTCTCGGTGCGCGAACACATGAGCATCGTGCTGCGCCGCCTGCAGGGTCGCAAGTTTGTCGAATTCGGTGAACTCTTCGATCCCGAAAAAGGCTCGCCCGTGCTGGTGGTCACCTTCATCGCCATGCTGGAGCTGGCCAAAGAGACGCTCATCGAACTGACCCAGGCCGAAGCTTTTGCCCCTATTTATGTTCGCCTGGCCTACACGCCAAGCTAGTTTTTTCCACACATGACCGACCTTCACCGCTTCGACGTCCTCATCATCGGCAGCGGCCTGGCCGGGCTGACCGCTGCGCTGCACCTGTCCACCACGCACCGTGTGGCGGTGATCACCAAGCGAGCCCTGCTCGACGGCTCCAGCAACTGGGCGCAAGGCGGCATTGCAGCGGTGCTGGCCGAGGGCGACAGCCTGGCCTCGCACGTGGACGACACCCTGGTGGCCGGCGCTGGCCTGTGCGACCTGGAGGCCACGCAGTTCACGGTGGAGAACGCGCCAGCGGCCATCGCCTGGCTGCAGGAGCTGGGTGTGCCCTTCTCGCTGGAGCACGGCGAACTGCACCTCACGCGAGAAGGCGGCCACAGCCACCGGCGCATCGTGCACGCCGCCGACGCCACCGGCGCGGCGGTGCAGGCCACGCTGATCGAGCGCGTGCGCAACACGCCCGCCATCCAGGTCTTCGAGCACCACATGCTGGTCGACCTGATCACCGACCGCAAACTGCCGAGCCACGACCCGGCCCGCCAGGTGGCCGAGCGCTGCTTCGGCGCTTACGTGCTGGATACCGTGCGCGACGAGGTCGTGACCTTCAGCGCCGCCCACACCGTGCTGGCCACGGGCGGCGCGGGCAAGGTCTACCTCTACACCACCAACCCCGACACCGCCACCGGCGACGGCATCGCCGCGGGCTGGCGCGCCGGTTGCCAGGTGGGCAACATGGAATTCATCCAGTTCCACCCGACCTGCCTCTACCACCCGCACGCCAAGAGCTTCCTGATCACCGAGGCCGTGCGCGGCGAAGGCGGTCTGCTCAAACTTCCGCCGCACTTGGGCAGCCACCGCTTCATGCCCGACCACGACCCGCGCGCCGAACTGGCGCCGCGCGACGTGGTGGCGCGCGCGATCGACTTCGAAATGAAGAAGCACGGCCTGGACTGCGTGTACCTCGACATCTCGCACCAACCCCCCGAATTTCTGCAAGAGCACTTTCCGAACATCCTGGCGCGCTGCGCCGAACTGGGCATCGACATCACGAAAGAGCCGATTCCCGTGGTGCCGGCAGCGCACTACACCTGCGGCGGCCTGGTGACCGACCTGGGCGGCCGCACCGACATCGCCGGCCTCTATGCGGTGGGTGAGACGACCTGCACCGGTCTGCATGGCGCCAACCGGCTGGCCAGCAACTCGCTGGTGGAGTGCATGGTGTTCGCGCAAGGCGCGGTGAATGCGATCCGCTCGGTGCCCGTGGTCGACACGCCCGCCATGCCGCTGTGGGACGACAGCCGCGTGACCGACGCCGACGAGCAGGTGGTGATCTCGCACAACTGGGATGAACTGCGCCGCTTCATGTGGGACTACGTGGGCATCGTGCGCACCAACAAACGCCTGGAGCGTGCAGCGCACCGCATCTCGCTGCTGCAGGGCGAGATCCAGGAGTTCTATTCGCAGTTCCACGTCACGCGCGACCTGCTGGAACTGCGCAACCTGGTGCAGGTGGCCGACCTGATCGTGATGTCGGCCATGCTGCGGCGCGAAAGCCGCGGCCTGCACTTCAGCCGCGATTACCCGGACATGCTGCCGGTGGCCAAGCCAACCATTCTCGTGCCTCCAGCGCGCTGAACCAACCACCCCGTTCGCCCTGAGCTTGTCGAAGGGCTCACCAGCATTTGGGCCGGGCCTTCGACAAGCTCAGCCCGAACGGAATACGAGCTCAGCCCGAACGGGATGTGATCTCAGCCCGAGCGGAATCATCAAGCCGCGCCGATATTGGGCACCAGCGCGCCGGGGTTCTGACCGCTGCGCTGCGCGCCGGTGAACGCCAGCATGCGGTCGATGGGCAAGCGCGCCCGGGGAATCAATGCCGGGTCGACGTGGATTTCATTGAGTCCTTTTTCCAGAACCTGGGCCACACCAGCCAGCCCGTTCATTGCCATCCACGGGCAGTGCGCGCAGCTCTTGCAGGTGGCGCTGTTGCCGGCGGTGGGCGCTTCGATGAACACCTTGCCCGGGTTCTGCTGGCGCAGCATGTGCATCATGCCGTTGTCGGTGGCCACGATGAACTCGGGCGCGTCCATCTCGCGCGCCGCGCGCAGGATGGCCGAGGTGGAACCCACGGCGTCGGCCAGCGCGATCACGTCGGCCGGGCTTTCCGGGTGCACCAGCACCTTGGCTTGGGGATGCTCTTTTTTCAGCGCCTGCAGCTCGAAGGCCTTGAACTCGTCGTGCACGATGCAGGCGCCGCCCCACATCACCATGTCGGCACCGGTCTCGCGCTGGATGTAGCCGCCCAGGTGCTTGTCGGGCGCCCACAAAATCTTGTGGCCCTTTTCCTTCAGGGCGCTCACGATGTCGAGCGCGCAGCTGGACGTGACCAGCCAGTCCGAACGCGCCTTCACCGCCGCGCTGGTGTTGGCGTAGACCACCACCGTGCGGTCCGGGTGCGCGTCGCAGAAGGCGCTGAACTCGTCGATGGGACAACCCAGGTCGAGCGAGCAGTTCGCATCGAGGTCGGGCATGAGCACGGTCTTTTCGGGGCTCAGGATCTTGGCCGTCTCACCCATGAAGCGCACGCCCGAGACGATGAGGGTCTGCGCCGCGTGGTCGCGGCCGAAGCGCGCCATCTCCAGCGAGTCGCTCACGATGCCGCCGGTTTCGATGGCGAGGTCCTGCAGATCCGGGTGCACGTAGTAGTGCGAGACCATCACCGCGTTGCGCTCTTTGAGCAGGCGGCGGATCTTGTCCTTCAACTCCGCGCGTTGTTTCGGCCCAGGCTCCACCGGCACTCGCGCCCAGGCGTGCTGCGTCGGGCAGGCGGGTTGCTCGTATTCGACATCGATGACGTTGGCTTCGGTGTTCATGGTGGGTCTTTCGGGAGGCTTCAGAGCGCCTCGAATCGCATGGAAAAGTCGATCGCCTTCACGTCTTTGGTGAGGGCTCCGATGGAGATGCGGTCCACGCCGGTCTCGGCCAGCGCTCGCACGGTCTGCAGGTTCACACCCCCCGAGATCTCCAGCACCGCACGGCCCGCGTTGCGCTTCACCGCTTCCTGCAAGGTGGGGATGTCCATGTTGTCCAGCAAGACCATGGTGGCGCCACAGGCCAGCGCCTCGTCGAGCTGGGCCAGGGTTTCCACCTCGATCTCGACAAACCGCGCCTGAGGCGCCGTCTCGCGCACGCGCTGCAACACCTGTGCGACGCCCCCCGCCGCAGCGATGTGGTTCTCCTTGATGAGCACCGCGTCGTACAGACCGATGCGGTGGTTCACGCCGCCGCCGGTCTTCACCGCGTACTTTTGCGCCAGCCGCAGCCCCGGCAAGGTCTTGCGCGTGTCCACGATCTGCGCGCGCGTGCCGGCCACCGCGTCCACGAACACCGCGGTCTTGGTGGCCACGGCAGACAGCAACTGCAGGAAGTTGAGCGCGGTGCGCTCTGCGGTGAGCAGCGGCTGTGCACGGCCTTCGATGGTGAGCACGGTTTGGTCGGCCGCACAGCGCTGGCCCTCGCTCACATGCCAGGTCAGTCGGGCCTGCGGATCGGTGGCGAGCACCGCCGCCTCAACCCACGGCGTGCCGCAGATCACCGCTGCCTCGCGGGCCAGAATGCGTGCCCGTGCCGGTCGCGCGGGGTCGACGAGCGCAGCCGTCAGGTCGCCAGCGCCCACGTCTTCCGCAAGGGCCCGCGACACGTCGTGCAAGGCCAGTTCGCGCAGGTCATCCAGGGTGAAATCGGAGAGGTGTTTCATGGGCCGCAAGCATACCGGGATGGTCTATAGTCCCGCATTCTCACCCACCCCTGAAACACGCGGGACCCACGAATGAGCACCCCCACCCCCTCTGCGCCCATGGCCACCCCTTACGGCACGCTGCCCACGGCTTCACCCCTGCCCCAGCGCAAGCCGGTGAGCCTGCCGCGCCTGGCTGAAATGCGCGAACGCGGCGAGAAGATCACCATGCTCACCGCCTACGACGCCACCTTCGCTGCCGTGGCCGACGCCGCCGGCGTCGAGTGCATCCTGGTGGGCGACTCGCTGGGCATGGTCTGCCAGGGCCTGGCCAGCACCGCCGGCGTGACGCTGGAGACCATGGCCTACCACG